>JAISJN010000021.1 GCA_031261505.1 Clostridioides sp.
GATGAGCAATACTTATAAGTATTGCTCATCAAGAGGTTCAGCAATAGGGAAGAGAAGTGTAGATTTTAATTTTTATATAAGAATGGAAGTGAATAGTATCGATTTATTTGAGATAATAAAATCCAGTCTTTTAAATACGGGATTTATAGCTTTGACGTTTCTATTCTTTGGAGTAGTCTTTAACGTGATAGAGAAGTTGAATAACGAGCACCTATACTACGCTTTTGGAAGAAGGGGAGTAGTCGTAACCGGTTTTATCGGTACAGTCGTCCACGAACTAAGTCATTACGCATTATGTCTGGTATTTAGACACAAGGTCACTGAAGTAAGGCTGTTTAGACCCGTAAAAAGCGAGTACGATGGTGTCTTAGGGTATGTGAAGCACAAGTACAATAGAGAAAGTTTCTATCAGAATCTAGGCAATTTTTTCATAGGAATCGCACCGCTTATCGGAGGAACGCTGTCGATATTCTTTATTTTCAAGCTCTTATTGCCTGGAAGCTATAATATGATCGCCGACAGTATCAAACTTAATATGTACGTCGATTTGATTTCTAAAATTGACATTGCCGGTATATTTAACGCATTTACGGAAGATATGTTAGTGATTTTAGAGGCTATGTTTTCAAGGGATCATATATTATCCGTGAATTTCATCGTATTTATATTCCTCATGTATTCGATATCCACTCATATGACATTGAGCAAGGAAGATTTTGAAAACAGTATGACTGGATTTGGCCTTTTATTAGGGCTCGTATTTGGGCTCTCTGTGATATCCAAGGTACTAGGACATGGCATTTTCGTGAGCAGGCTTATTTACTTAAATGTGATGGTTATATTATTTATGAGCGTTGGAGTGATATTTTCACTGATAACACTTGGAATATCGTATGTATTTAGCAAGTTGAGGTTGTTTTGATAAATGAGAAGTATGTAGAAGGTTACATATTGTACAAGGCGGATTCACTGGAAAATGACAATGATCCTGAGTAAATCTGGGAAATGTATAAAAAAGGACGTTGTTAAGATGTTCTTTTTTTATACGAAATTTAGGAATGATTTGTACAGGATTCCTATATAATTGGTCTAAAGAATTCGTGTAGAAATTTTAAAATAAAATTCAAAACTCAAAAACGAATAAACTATAAACAAATTCTTGGATAAATATACGAAAAATCCATACCTGTGGTAAATAGGGCTAATACATAACTAATCTTTAAATGTATATTTAGGGAATAGTTAAGCCTCGAAAGTGATTATGACTAATAATTCACAAATTGAGTGGTATTTTTGATATAATTTCGATTTTACGCCTTTGTTTATAAACTCGATTTATTTTTTATATTTATTATCTTTCTCTTTATATATTTCACACTTCTTTCTCTTTTACGAATTTAGATCTACTTAGTTCTTAGTTCTTAATTCTTACTTGAACTCGTTATCTAATAAATAGGTGTAGACAAAGGTGTTTTTATTCAACAAACTTGATTAACCTCAAAGTCAAATTACATGTGTCGTTTATGGATCTTATTAGATTCATCTTGATAAACTGTCTCATTAGTATATCAATATATTCAAGTCTCTAGTCAACTTTAATTAAAATAATATATTTCACCGCAATTTATCTCAAAATTCTCATCGTATTGCCTCATCAAGCTTAGCTCTTATATCTTGAGCCTAATTTCCATTAAAAATAACATCATCCAAAATTGACAATATAAGTATACTGGTATATACTAATATTGTAACTATTTTGTAACCTTATTGTGTATATTTATACGATAAAGTGAAATTTCATAGAAATGGGGGAATTAGAATTGAAAATAAAACAGAAATTTCTAGCCTTAGGATTGTCTATTTCAATTGTGTTGGGTAATATAGGCTCAATCAATGCATTAGATACAGTCTCGACGATTGAAGGTACTGATAGGTATGAAACAGCGGGACTTGTAGCTGATAAATTAACTTATGATACTGCGATTTTAGTGAACTCAGATAGAACTTTAGCCGATGGGCTTAGTGCAAGTGGACTCGCTGGAGTTGTAAAAGCTCCGATACTTTTGTCGAAGGAAAATGTTCTTCCTAAAGCTACTTCATCAAGATTAGGCAATGTGAAAAAAATCTATATTATAGGTGGCTACGACATGATCAGTCATGAGATTGAAGATTCTTTGAAAGCTCAAGGAATTGAGATAAAAAGAATCGAAGGTGACGATAGGATCAAAACCAGTCTCTACGTTGCAGATGAAATAGCTAAGTTAAAAAAGATCGACAAAGTTATCTTTACCAATGGATTTAAGGGTGAGGCCGATGCAATGAGTGTTTCTCCAGTGGCCGTTAGAGATCAAGCTCCTATAATACTTACTAATGGACAGTCAACTAGCTTTGATTCAAAAGACATGGAAAGTTATGTTCTTGGCTCAGCGGATGTAATGTCCGACTCATTAGTAGCGGATACAAATGCTACACGTTTAGGTGGGGTTAATAGATTTGAAACCAATAAAAAGGTTATTCAACAGTTTTTCAAATCTCCTACTAGTTTCTATATAACAAAATCACATATACTAGTCGACTCTCTTACTGGTTCTACGATTGCTGGAGAATCTCCAATCGTGCTAGTGAACACCATGTCAGACAAGAGCATATTAAAGGGTGCTAGAAGCTTAACCACTCTTGGAAGCCTTGACCGCGTAACCTTACAGAGATCTATAAACGCAACAGATCCTAAGGATATGTACAACAAGGATGCATTGAATAAGGAGTTGATGATACTTTTACAGTATAATGACAAGGTATCTTTTGAACTATGCAAAGAAGAAAATGCCAACTACATTGACTTAGCAAAATCATATAATGGTACTTTACAAAATCTTTACGAAGAACATCTTATGATTAATTCAAATAGTGTCATCTACAACAAAGTAACCACACTTATTACACAGGAAATAGACCTTAACAACGCTCTTGTGCGCGACGATCTAGACGCTGCTACAGAGTTATCTCAAATGATACTTGATACTATAACCGAAATAGATGCATTACAATAGAAAGACATCGTGAAATATAGATAGATAAATAGATACATTACACCAAAATACGTCCTTAGACTTCTCTGTCTTAGGGCGTATTTTGGTGTAAGCTAATCAAATAATGAACTGTAGAGTTTAACATCTTTTTTAAATAATTGTTTTTTCCATTATTAGCTGATGTTTTAATACTTCACCGTGTTCGTATATCACCTCACTGTAATTATCTAAAAAATAATTTTCAACTGTTTTTACAACGACAAATCCCAATGATTCATATAAATTGACCGCCTCAGTACTTATATCCCCTGTCCTTACCGTAACTACAGATTCAAGATCCATATCTGAGAATGCTCTCAGTATAAGTTTCCTAGCTATGCCTCGCCTTTGAAATCTATTATTTACAGCTATATTCATAAGCTCGTAATTTGCGTCTCCTGATAGCTTCTTTACCGCTAAAACGCCAACAACTTTGTTACCCTCTTCATTAGCTCCATCTACTCCATTAACTCTGTCTACGCTACTATCCTCGTGAATTAAATGAACTTCGCGAACTTCCTCTAATTTTCCATCTTCGTATACTTCATGAACTTCGTTGCCCTCTTCTTTAGATACATAAAATACATAAATCCTGGTTTCGTAGATATAACTTTTAATAATATCCTCATCAGGATCCGCTTGAAGCAATAGATCCCACGGCAGCTCATCTACTGATAATTCAACCACATTGTTCATATTACACATCTCCCCCTATTTTAAAATTAGTTTGTCGATACAGTCCCCCAATCTCTAGAACATGGTATCCGTCCGACTTGTTATTTTACATATTTATAATTTATGTATTGTAATTTAGTAAAATACCACCCGTAATAGGTGGCATTTTACATTAGTACATCATCATTGAATATTTATTTTTCGCCGACCATAAATATCGACATTACTGTAATTGTCTCAAGTTATAGTGTTCTAATCATACTGCAATATATATCCTTTGATATGTTTAACTCCGTAGTCTGATACTCTTTGCTTGTACTCCTTGATACTTTCATCGGGATTCCTCTCTAAAAGTACGTCTAACCTGTTTTCTGTCGAGAATCGCTTAGTGCTTCCACGATCCGCGACTCTCACTACTCTGTCGCCTAGCACAATTTTAGTATTTTGTGGTATCACATTGTTCGCGACAATATTTCCCTTCAACTCTTCTCCATTACATGTAATCGTATATCCCCCATTTTCCTCTGGTAGAGATGAATACGCTGTACATATAAATTCAACTTCCCGGTATAATTTTACCTCTAATCCGCTTATATCGCTGAGTAGAACTAGCTTATTGTCCTCTCTTGCTTTTGCCTCTTGTATTGCTTTTTTTGCCTGCGAGTTTTCACCTTTTACATTATCAGATGATGTATCTGCATAAATGTCCATCGCATTGACGTCTGTCGTAAGTAATGTTACGACAAGCATAAGTAGAACAAACACAAGCATACTGTTTCTATTTTTATATTTTATCACGTTTCCTCCTAGGTTAATTTTCAATGATGTTCCTTAAGATATACCCCTTATGTGTATTATATGATAATCGTGGTGTTGGGATTTTATCCAACTTAAATGAGAATTATACCCTCACCTGTTCGATGTTGACATCTTTCTCAAGGTAATAGGTAGTATATCCATACATACCAGTTTTTAAACTCATTACTGTGAACTTGAGCTCTGTGGTATAATAGTAAATATGATAACATAAATTTGTCGGGAGGTAAAACATGAATGATAAAATTATAAAGTTAAATAATAAATCCGATAAGCCCGATAACATAGTAGAAAAGAACAATAAACTGATCGATGAATGCATAGAATTGCAGGATACACTACCCCCATTTATGAGAGATTACTTTATTTATCTAAAGGGCTCAGTCGCTGTAACCAGCAGGCTTGCATACTTAAATGACATTCACTTTTTCTGTGACTACCTTATACAGACAAAGGAACTTACAAATGCACAAAAAATTAGTGAAATAACGCTTGAGGAATTCAACAATATAAACGCTAGAGATGTCAATATGTTCCTGGGAGATTATTGTGGAAGATACTATAGGGATAACGGAGAGCATAGAGTTCTGTATGAAAATAACAACAGGGCACTTGCCAGAAAAAAATCGTCTATTGCTACCCTGTTTAAGTTTCTATATAGAAATGAGCAGTTAAAAGAAAACATCACAGACGCTTTTAACCCAATTAAGCTACCAAAACCTCAGCCAGATGCTATAAAAAGGCTGGAAATTGACGAGGTTGCTAGAATGCTCGACTCTGTAGAAACCGGAGAGGGCCTAACTGACAGGGAAAAAATCTATTGGGAAAAGACAAAATACAGAGATAAGGCTATTCTCGCCCTCTTTGTAACGTATGGACTTCGATTAAACGAACTAAGAGAATTAAATATATCTTCATTTAACTTTTCAAGGGGCGAGTTTATGATCTACAGAAAAAGAGGCAAGGAAGTCTTAATGCCTATTAACCACACCTGTGAAAAGGTTGTAAAAGACTATATTTCAAATGAGAGGCCAAATAGCGAACTGCTGGCTGAAGAATACAAGGACGCTCTCTTCCTATCCATTCAAAATAAGAGGATGACTGCTAAGGCAATAAGGACCTTGGTAAAAAAATATACTTCAATCTGTATGTTTACTACTAGGGATAAGGGATATAGTCCGCATAAATTGAGAGCTACAGCGGCAACCTCACTTATACAAAATGGTTTTTCAATATATGATGTCCAAAATTTATTGGACCACGATAATGTTACTACTACTCAATTATACGCAGCGCATAAAAAGAACGTCAAACGAGATATCGTAAATAATTTCGAATGGCTGGATGATGAGTAAGATATTAAATTAAACTAAAGGAAAGAGTGATGATTATGTACGATGATTTGAGCGTTAAACAACTTGCGATACTACAATATATCAAATCTGAAATAGTCTCTAAGGGATATCCTCCCTCTGTTAGAGATATATGTGTAGGCGTCGGTTTTAAGTCGACCTCTACAGTTCACGGACATTTAAATACCCTCGAAAAACTTGGATATATAAGAAAGGATCCAACTAGGCCAAGAGCTATAGAGGTCCTCGATGGTAAAACCAGTGACAGTGCTTTTGGTTTTGAGCAAGATACTATCAACTTGCCAGTTATAGAAAAACTGAATTCTAAATCAAATATACTATCACAGAGTAACGCTAAGGACTATATTCCCCTTCCTCTACATATGGTAAACGGACCAAATAGTTTTTTAATAAAGGTTAAGGACGATAGTTTAATCAATAAAGGTATTTTAACAGGTGACTACCTAATTGTAGAAGAGAAGAAAAATGCAGATAACTCAGAATTGGTATTGGCTCTTGTAAAGGGAAAAGGAGCTTCTGTTAGAGTCTTCTCAAAGGAAGGCAATTTTGTAAAGCTTAAGCCGGAAAACGACTCTATATCTCCGGTTATCCTAGATGAGCGCCTTGTGGAAATACTGGGTGTAGTGACAGGTATGTTTAGAATGCTATGAATTCAATTTTACAATCTAATATATTTTGATTTTGCGATGTAATTTTAGTTTCATGATGTAATTTTGATTTTGTAATGGATTTAAATTCAACTGCATAAATTCCAATAAGAGATTCCTCATTTAAGAGATACTAAAATCCTCTACTTAAATGAGGAATCTCTTGCTAATTAAGTATCGCCATCAGATTCCTCTTCACAAATATATATATCATCCATAACTAATGAATCGAAATACATATTGAACTTGTCATTTATCTCAAAAGCCTCATCGTATACCTCATCAAGCTTAGCTCTTATATCTTGCGTAAACTCCGCTATACTGTCTGTGAGTTCGCTTATAGAAGAATCTAACTTCCTCTTCTCATGAATAAGCTCCATTTGTAGATTATTCATTTCCTCTTCGCTCTTAAGTAACTTCTTTAATAGCTCCTCTGCATCGCTTTCGTAAAGTTCAAAGCCTGCATTTGTATTTTTTAAGTAATCCATAGTCTTTAGCTGTATATATCTCTCGATCTCGTCAGAGTTTATTAACTCAATAAATTTGCTATACTTATTTTTATCTCTTATATTTGTATTCGCATTTTCTTCTATTACACCATTCCTATCTTCTTTAGTTGTATTTTCTTGATTAGTACCCTCTTGATTCATGTCATCCTGATTCATCTTTTCTTGATAATGATTTAAATCTAATTTTGCATCCTCATCTCCAAATTTTTCGCAGTTGTACGTCTTCTGTATTTTTTTATCTGCAGTTTTTATTATCAAGAAAACTATAATTGCAAATAAAATTCCTATGACGGATGTACTCCCAGAATTAGCGTTCTTAAAAAAACTTATTATCATTTCCATGTAATGCCTCCCCCCTAAATCTCATTAATCCAGTATCATGTTTGTCCACTTATCGATTGAGCTAAACGGTCTAATATCGCAATCGACATTTAACTCATACTTATGTATACGCTAAACTAAGCTTAAAAATGACAAGGCGTATTTAATTAAATGATTATTGCATATCATGGCATTTCTCTCAAGTTAATTTGTGATTTCAGAGTAATGGTGATTATAAGGCAATGTTAATTACGAGCTAGGGACTTTATTCCCACTTAACTTAGATTTACACATTCTTTTTGTAAACTGTCACATTTTCAAGTAAATTTAATACTATATTAATAGAGCTATTAAATTTTTGGAGGTGATCAGATGGGAAAAAAAATAGTAGAAGTCAAAGATCTATGTAAGAACTTCTACAACAAAGAAGGCGAGATAAAAGTACTCGAAAATATAAGTTTCGACCTAGATGAAGGCGAAATACTCACCCTACTCGGTCCTTCTGGAAGTGGTAAATCAACTATATTAAACATCTTGACCAATCTCTTGGAGGCTACTTCAGGAAATGTTGAAATAAAAGGTAAAATAGGATATATGTTTCAAAAAGATAACCTCCTAGACTGGAGAAATATCCTCGATAATATAAAGATAGGGCTTGAAATTCAAGGTAAAAAAAACGACTCAGAGGCAAATGAAAAAATTGAATATCTACTTAAAACATACGATCTATGGGACTTTAGAAACATGTATCCAAAAGAACTCTCCGGTGGAATGAGACAGAGGGTTGCTCTTATAAGGACGCTTTCAGTAAATCCCGATATATTGTTACTCGACGAACCTTTCTCTGCACTGGATTACCAGACTAGACTTTTGGTATGCGACGATGTCTACAGGATAATAAAAAACGAGAATAAGTCGACAATTATGGTAACACACGATATAAGTGAAGCCATAAGTATATCTGATCAGGTAGCCGTTCTCTCTCCAATTCCCGCTACAATAAAGAAAGTATATGATATAAATCTAGAAATGGGAGCTGAAAAAACACCTCTTGAATCACGTAAGGTACCTAAGTTTCAATTTTATTTCGATAAATTATGGAAGGAGTTAGATAATCGTGAAGTTTGATAAGAATTCACAAGGATATAAAGATTACCTATCCAAGGCTAAGCTAGACAAGAAAAAAGTCTTCTTATATCAGGTGTTAATTCTGGTAGTATTCATTGCCCTTTGGGAGATACTCGGAAACCTACACATTATAAATACCTTTTTATTTAGCAAACCTAGCGATATATACAACCTACTCATAAAATACACAGCTACAGGTCAACTCTTTAAGCATATAGGAGTATCTTGCTATGAAACAATTGTCGGACTGTTCTTTGGAACTGGATTTGGTATCTTAATTTCAATCATGCTTTGGTGGTCTAAAAAAATATCTCAGATTCTCGATCCTTACTTAGTAGTCTTAAATGCCCTTCCAAAGACAGCACTCGCTCCAATAATAATAGTATGGGTAGGTGCTGGAGTAAAGGGAATAGTCGTAACTGCAGTTGCAATCTCAATAGTCGTGACTATACTATCCGCGTACAACTATTTTTCTAGCGTTGACGAGGAAAAAATCAAGATGCTACAAAGCTTCGGTGCTTCTAAATTTCAAATTCTAACTAAACTTATCCTACCAGCAAATATAAGCAATTTGATAAATCTCACTAAGATCAATATAGGCATGGCGTGGGTAGGTGTCATAGTAGCCGAGTTCTTGGTCTCAAGATACGGCATAGGATACCTAATAGTATATGGAAGCCAAGTATTCAAGTTAGACCTAGTAATGATGGGAGTAATTGTACTCGCAATCTGCGCCTGGGCTATGTATGAGGTATTAAATATTATAGAAAAAATGTATTTGAAGCGAAGATAGGTATATCCCAGCCGTGACGGTTGGGATATCTTTCTTTAAATACATTTTTCCGTATAAGAATAAGATTTCTTATCTCTACCTCTGGAGATAAACATCAACTCGGATACAGTTAGCATATACTTTACATTTGCAAAAAAAGATAAATTTTGTAACAAATTATATACTCTTGCATATATTAATATATACAGGTTTTTGTATTTATATATTGAACAATCCTGTATATATTAATATTTTGTTTCATAGGAGATGTCGAAATGAATTATAGTGACTTTAACAATAATAGATACAATCGTGATAATAAATATATGGGATCTGATCGATATACGCAAAATAATCAGCGTGCACAACCAAATCAGTACGGACAAAATAACCCATACGCTCAGAACAACCCATACGGACAAAATAACCCATATGCTCAGACTAACCAGTACTCACAAAATAAGCCATATGCTCAGAACAACCAGTACGGACAGAGTAACCCGTACGCTCAAGCTAACCAACGTACTCAGAACAACCAATATGCTCAGGCTAACCAACGTACTCAGAATAATCAACATGCTCAAAATCAATATACGCAATCTACGCAGAATAAGCAAAACGCTCAAAATCAATATGCTCAACCTAATCAACAGACCCAAAATAACCCGTATGCTCAAAACCCATATGCCAAGGTTAATCAACACGCTCAAAATGGTCCATATGCTCAGAATAACCCATACGCTCAGAACGATCCATATGCTCAGAATAATCCGTATGCTCAACCTAATCAACAGGTGCATAACAATCGCCAGGCTCAGTCTAAAAGACCTATTAGACCTAGTAGAGCCTCTAATTCAAATGCGTATAGCTCAGCTGAACATGGTAAAACAGTAAACCCGAACGATGTAGTGTTATTCTGTCCAAGGTATAATTATATGTCCAATGATGGTAAAGATAGCATTAGCGTCATAGATACTGATTCAAATACCGTAGTATCCGTGATAGATGTTGGAGAAAATCCTCAACGTCCAGCCTTGAATCCAGCCACTAATTTAATCTATGTACCTAATTTTAACTCTAATAATATCAGCGTTATCAATGGTGCTACTAATAAGATTGTCTCTACTATCAATGTTGGAGAAAATCCAAACAGCATTGGAATAGCTTCCGATAAGGGATTATTATATGTAGCAAATCTAGGCAGCAATGACATCAGTGTCATCGATGAAAAAACTAATCAAATTGTCAGTACAATTTCTGTTGGAGAGTTTCCTCAGGGAGTATGCGTAAATCTATATACACATTTAGCATATGTACCTAATTTTAATTCTAATAACGTAAGTGTCATTGATGGAAATACTAACAAAGTTATCGCAACTATAGAAGTTGGCAATAATCCATATGGTATAACATTAAATCCTCATACAAATTTAATATATATACTAAACAATGCCTCTGATAATATCAGCGTTATCAACGGTGCTACTAATAAAGTCATCGCTACCATTCCTGTTGGAGTTAATCCTTTTGGCATAGATATAGAGCCTAACAGAAATTTAGTGTATGTAGCTAATAACGTAGATAGCAATATAAGTATAATTGATACTACTAGTAATAAGGTTATAGACAAAATTCCAGTTCCATCTCTTCCGATAGATATAACTGCTAATCCTTATAAAAAATTACTGTATGTAAGTAATTCTAATTCAAACAGTATAAGTGTTGTAGATACCTCTACTAATCAAATTACGGCAACTGTTCAATCAGGAACGTATTTGGCTTATTTAACTAATAAATGTCCATGGATCACAATGTCCCAGGCACCAGCAAATTCTTATTAACCATCTTAATACATTAATTTCACAAAAATTAAATAAAGCAGACCTTCTTATATTAAAGGTCTGCTTTTAAAATTTATTCGTAATTTACGCTTGTGGCTCGATTTTTTCTTTCATTCCCATATATGGTCTTAATGCTACTGGTATATTTACGCTGCCGTCTTCGTTTAAGTTATTTTCAAGGAAGGCGATAAGCATTCTAGGTGGAGCGACACAAGTGTTGTTTAAAGTATGTGCAAAATATTTGCCGTTTTCGCCGTTCACACGTATTCTAAGACGTCTAGCCTGTGCATCGCCTAGGTTTGAGCAACTACCTACTTCAAAGTACTTCTGTTGTCTTGGAGACCAAGCTTCAACATCTACAGATTTAACTTTAAGATCAGCTAAATCCCCTGAGCAACATTCTAGAGTTCTAACTGGTACATCTAATGTACGGAAGAAATCTACTGTGTTTTGCCATAATTTATCGTACCACATTTCACTGTCTTTTGGTTCGCAAACAACTATCATCTCTTGTTTTTCAAATTGATGTATTCTGTAAACCCCTCTTTCTTCTATACCATGAGCTCCTCTTTCTTTTCTGAAACATGGAGAGAAACTTGTAAGAGTTTGTGGTAAAGTTTCTTCAGGAAGTATTGTGTCTATGAATTTACCTATCATAGAGTGTTCACTTGTTCCTATTAGATAGAGGTCTTCCCCTTCTATCTTGTACATCATAGCGTCCATTTCATCAAAACTCATAACTCCTGTAACTACTTCGCTACGTATCATGTAAGGAGGTATACAGTAAGTGAAACCTCTATCGATCATGAAATCTCTAGCGTAAGAAAGTACTGCTGAATGAAGTCTAGCTACATCTCCAACAAGATAGTAGAATCCGCTACCTGCAACTTTTCTAGCGCTGTCTAGGTCTAACCCAGCTAATCTTTCCATTATTTCTGCGTGGTAAGGTACTTCGAAATCTGGTACTACTGGCTCTCCAAATCTTTCTACTTCCACGTTTTCGCTGTCGTCCTTACCTATTGGCACAGAGTCAGCTATTATATTAGGTATTGTCATCATTATCTCTTTGATTCTACCTTCATAATCGTTTTCTTTTGTTTCTAATTCTGCTAGGTGATTAGAAGCATCTGTTACCTTAACCTTCATAGCCTCTGCCTCGTCAGTTTTACCTTGAGCCATAAGTCCACCGATTTCTTTTGAGAATTTATTTCTATCAGCTCTCAATGCATCTGCTTCTGTCTTAACAGCTCTAAATTCCTTGTCTAGTTCTATTACTTCGTCAACTAATGGAAGTTTTTTATCCTGGAATTTCTTCTTGATATTTTCTTTTACTATTTCTGGATTTTCTCTTACAAATCTTAAATCTAACATAATATCCTCCTATGAATATATAATTTTAGTGTTAGTTTAACTAATTAGAATGCAAAAAACCTCCCAGCCCAAGTGTAATACTACACATGGGACGGAAGGTTCCGCGTTGCCACCCAAATTGCAAATCAACGTATGATTTGCCTCTCGACATGTATGTTAAAGGATACTACCCTTTCAGTTCATCACTGACAGCTCAAAAAGTGGAGAGATTTAACATTTCACTGGTTCGCACCGAACACCAGCTCTCTGAAGAAACTTATAAATCGTAGCTTTCGTCAACGCCATTTCTAATTATTGGTTAATTGGTTTTTATTATATAATACTTTGAAATCTTTTGCAAGTGTAAATGTGACTTTCTATATTCGCCAAGTATGTTAATTACTTCTAGATTATTGAAACACAGCCTTGTAAACCTAGTATTTGCAGTCTATTATCTCCATTTATGAAAAAATTATACATAGAAATTAAAAAAAATTAAACTAAAATAGGAAAATCATTGTAGTATGAACCAATATAATGTATAATCTAGTTGTAATCATTTTGTAACCTTTTAGGCGTATTTCAGCCTTAATTGTTACAAAATGGAAACAATATTCAATTCCATTACGAAAGGAGAAAAAAATGAAGAAAAGAATATTAGCTTTTGGACTTTCCGTTTCCTTGATAGCTGGGAGCGTAATTTCCGTAAATGCTGAGGCTACCAAATCAGATATATCCGGAAGTGATAGATATGAAACAGCTGCAAAAATTGCAGATTTACAGACGTATGACACTGCAATACTCGTAAATGCGGATAATTCTATCGCGGATGGTTTAAGCGCCAGCGGACTTGCCGGTGTCGAAAACGCTCCGATTTTACTTGTCAAGAAAGATGCTATTCCCGCCTCTACACTCGCAAGAATAGAGAAGGCGAAAAAAATCTACTTGATAGGAGGTACTTCATCAATTAGTTCATCAATTGAAAAGCAACTTTCTAAAAAGAATATCCAGGTTGAGAGAATACAGGGTAACGATAGAATCCAGACCAGTTTAAACGTGGCTACTAAGGTAAATGAAGTGAAAAAAGTAGAATCTGTAGTATTTGCCAATGGATTTAAGGGTGAGGCAGATGCAATGAGCATCGCACCAGTTTCAGCTAGAGACGGTGCACCTATAGTGCTTACAGATGGTTCTAGTACAAGTTATAAGACTAAAGGACTTAAGAGTTATGTAATTGGTGGCTCTGGATCTATGAGCGACAACCTAGTAAGCTCGACAAACTCTGAGCGTATTGGTGGAATTAATAGATTTGATACAAACAAAAAGATAATCCAAAAATTCTATTCAGCGCCAAATGAGTTTTTCATCACTAAATCACATGTTTTAGTAGATGCACTCACTGGATCGCCAATAGCTAAGAACAAACCTATTGTACTTGTAGACACATTCTCTGATAAGAGTATCTTAAACGGTGCTACTAACCTTACTACTCTTGGTGGATTGGACAATGTTACAACTAAAAGATGTATAAACGCTACTGAGCCACAAGATTTATACGATCAAAATGCTTTTAATTCTGAGATGTCGCAAATCGATAGTTACATACTTGAAATGATACCAATAGAAGATATCGGAATCGACGGAACCAGCGAGCGTGCTAAATCTTATCAGACTACTCTACAAGAGTTATACAACAACCACCTTATGATAAACTCTGTAGACAATGAATACTACGATAAGGTAAGTAAACTCATGACTCAGATTATAAGTTTGAACGATGCCTTTATAGCTAAGGATCTCGATAGAGCATTATCATTGACTGTTGACGTAAATGATACTTTAACGGACATATGTAATTAATAGACAGATATATGTAATTAATAGTCGGGAAATATGTAAATGCCCCTCACCTACTAAGGTTTGGGGCATTTACATATTTATTCTATGTTCTTTATATTATTTATATTTTACGTTTTTTTGTTTATGCTTATTTTATATTCTTTATAGCATTTTCAGCAAAATCTACATTAACTATATCTTTGTACGAAACGCTTCCTTCTAATTCTCCAGCCTCTTTCATTACACTTACAAGTCTATTCAAAGACTCTTCCTTTAAGACTGGATCAGAAGACCAGGCATCTATACTCTTGTATCTATTTACTACAGAGACTAAATCATCGTGGCTTATATCGTTAAAGTACGGTTGTATTTCTGTTGCTATATTTTCAGCAGATTCTTTTTGAACCCAAAGCTGACCTTTATAAGTAGCATTTGTAAATCGCTGGATTAAATCTTTGTTTCCATTTAGGTACGATCTTGTTGTAGCATATGCTGTATAAGGTATTTCACCAGAGTCTTTGCCTATAGACGCAACTATATACCCCTGTCCGTCTTTCTCCATAGTAGTAGCTGTCGGTTCAAATACAGTTGTGAAATCTGCTTCTCCTCCCGCAAATGCACCTGCCATCACTCCATATGCAACGTCTGTCCTCACGTTTACTTCTCCCTTTGCCTTATCTTTGCCGAGTTTAAGTCCTTGTTGTTTCAATACGTATTCAAATGTCATCTCTGGCATTCCACCTTTTCTTCCACCTAGTACCTCTGCTCCCTTCATATCGTTGTAGGTGAAGTTTGGATATGCATTTCTAGACATTAGAAAACTGCCATCTCTCTTGGTAAGTTGGGCAAATACGACTGAGTAATTATTTTTATTGCTCTGGTGTACGTATATGGATGCCTCAGGACCCATAAGTCCAACCTGAGCCTCGCCAGACAAAAGCGCAGCCATCGTTTTATCCGCTCCGTCTGTATTTATTATATCGATTTTTATTCCTTCATCTTCAAAAAAACCCTTGTTCATAGCAACGTACTGAGGCGCGTAAAATACGGAATGAGTTACCTCAGCTAACGTTACCTTATCGAGTTTCTTAGCGCTCGTTTCCTTTGATTGGTCTGAGCTACATCCTGTAAGCAGAGCAAGTCCTAGTACCAAAGCTCCTCCTGCTGATATTAACTTTTTTAACATATTCTTACCTCCAGTTGATTAAAGTTTTAGTTACTCTACTATATTTAAGATGTATACATTATGTGACTGATTTAAGGTAACTGGAGAAAATTTCTAAATTTATGTTATAGAATTTTCTAATACGTCAATAATATAGAAAAACGATAACAAAGGAGTGTTATATTTGGACGATAAAGAAAAGAAATTAACCAGTGAAAACGGAGCACCTGTCGCCGACAATACCAATTCGCTGACTGCAGGTAGACGTGGTCCTGTCGTTATGCAAGATATATGGCTTATGGAAAAACTAGCGCATTTCGACCGCGAAGTCATACCAGAAAGGCGTATGCACGCAAAAGGCAGTGGCGCTTACGGCACATTCACTGTTACTAAAGATATAACAAGATACACTAAGGCTGATATATTTTCTGAAATAGGAAAGAAAACCGATTTATTCTTGAGGTTCTCATTGGTTGCAGCTGAGCGTGGAGGTTCTGACGTAGATCGAGATATCAGAGGTTTTGCAATTAAATTCTACACTGAAGAGGGGAACTGGGATTTAGTAGGAAACAACACACCTGTATTCTTCTTGAGGGACGCTCTTAGATTTTCAGATCTAAACCACGCTATCAAGAGAGACCCTGCAAGTAATCTAAACTCACCACAGGCTAGATGGGACTTCTGGTCTTCTTTACCTGAAGCATTTCACCAGGTTACTATAACTATGTCAGACCGTGGTATTCCAGCAAGCTACAGAAATATGCACGGATTTGGAAGTCATACATTTAGTTTCTACAATGACAAAAATGAGCGCCATTGGTGTAAATTCCACCTACTAACTCAACAAGGAATCAAGAATTTGACTGATAAAGAAGCTGCAGAAATCAATTCGAATACTAGAGATAGCCACCAGATGGATCTATTCAATTCAATCGAAAAGGGCGACTATCCTAAATGGACTATGTACATTCAAATAATGACAGAGGAACAGGCTAAAAATCACCGTGAAAATCCATTTGACATAACAAAAGTATGGTTCCACGATGAATATCCACTTATGGAAGTCGGAGTACTAGAATTAAATAGAAATCCAGAAAATTATTTTGCAGAAGTAGAACAGGTTGCCTTCGCACCTGCTCATATAGTTCCAGGTATAGGTTTTTCTCCAGATAAACTTCTCCAAGGCAGGCTATTCTCATATGGAGATGCTCATAGATACAGACTTGGTGTAAATTCAGAGCAAATTCCAGTAAATAGACCTAAACATTGCGATAAACACTCGTATCATAGAGATGGATTTATGAGGGTTGATGGAAATTACGGCTCTACCGTTACTTATCAGCCAAACAGCGAGGATGAGTGGTCTGAACAGCCTGAATACGCTGAACCACCTCTAGCTGGACATGGTGATATATCTCACTACGATCCTAAGGCAGACTACACAGACGACTGCTTCTATCAATCTGGAAAACTATACAACCTCATGAGCGAAAAACAGAAACAGGCCCTTGTAGATAATACAAACGCAAATATGTTTCAAAATGGAATCAGCGTAACAGACGACGTAAGGTATAGACATGCCGCACATTGTTACATGGCTGATGAAGACTATGGAACTAGAATATCAACCGCTATGAAACTAGATTTAAATAAGGTAAAGGATCTATCCAAGCTTTCACATAAAGATCTTATGGAAGCAACTAGACCTAAGCAAAAATAATATAAGGAAGTGGAGAGTTGAAATGAATTATACTGGAATTTTGATTGGACTTTGTTCATTTTTAATAATAGGATTATTTCATCCTATAGTTATAAAAGCTGAATACTATATAGGAAAGAAATGTTGGCCAGCATTCCTGGTGCTAGGTGTTTTTTGTATAATAGCAGCAGGTTTGTCAAAGGGATTTTTCACAGCTTCCCTTTTAGCAATCCTAGGATTTACTCTACTCTGGAGTATACAGGAACTCGTCGACCAAGAAAAAAGAGTTGAAAAAGGTTGGTTTCCCGCAAATCCGAACAAAGATAAAAAAGCCCTACAGGAATAGGGCTTTTTTATCTTCTTATTTATTTTCTAATTATTCACCTTATTGCTATTCGATTTCCTAAACACAAATAGCTTGCTAAAGGCGTAGTTGAGTACGGTAACTATTACTTGAGTTGCTAGTTTTGCGTACATATCACCGATTCCAACGAGTTCGACCAATATCCAGAGCGTAAGCATATCTATTACTCCAGATAATAATCTACAGCTTACAAAAGAAGAAATTTCCTTAAAAATTTCTATATTTCTATGAGCCGTACTTTTGAACACCCATTTTCTATTGCTTAAATACGCAAATGCCACAGCAAATATCCACGATAATACATTGCTTATGAGGTAATTTACATGTAATAATTGGCTGAATAAAAAGTAGCTGGCTATACTCACAACTGTAGTCAGGACTCCGAAGATTAAATACAGAAGTATCTCGCTGTATTTATCGTAATAAGATTTTAGTTTATTCATAACGCACCTTCTTTAGTGATAATTCTCCATGTATTTCTCTAATTACAATATTATTTAATTACAATATTATTTAATTATAACAACTGATGTGATAAAAACAATACTAACAATCCACATATAAGATTTCCTGCGAACACTCCAAACAAGGCGTCTTTAAGCCTCATTCTAAGAATTGAAGCTATCATCGACGCAGACCAACTCCCTGTAGTAGGAAGTGGAACTGCTACAAACAGCAATAACCCTAGGACAGATACCTTATATAGCTTCTTCGTCCCTCTACTCAACTTCTGGTCGAGTTTTTCCACTATACCTGGGAAAATATTTTTGCTTTTTAGAAAATGTAGTATATGTCTAAATGTTAAGACAAGTGGAATTGAAACAAGACTTGAGCCAATTACACTGACAACAAGCACCCCTATTGGATTTAAATCCATTGCGATTCCCAGTGGTATCGCACCCTTCAATTCGATAATCGGTAACATTGATAAAAAAAATACTTTTAAATACTGCATGCCATGCCTTCCCTATACAAGATTTAATTCAATATTTGTATTATAGCATATGTAGGTTGATTTTTCTATTGTATATGAGTGAGTCAAAAAGTTGACAACTCATAAGTAATGAGGAGCAAACCACTAATATTGCGAGTGGTTTGCTCCTCAATGATAATTCTTATCTAAGCGTTCGCAAATTCACAGGCTGCCTCTAGTTTTGCCAGATAAATATTTGAATCCCTAAAACCTATATACCTTGCGTACTTCTCTATCTTCTCTACCATTTTTCCATAGCTATCGTTCTTCTTTTGTCGCTCAGCTAATAACTCGTCTACGTACTTATCCATTAGTTCTTCCTTGTACCAGGCTATCGGTATGCCCAGGTAGTCTGTCAACCCTTCAATCTCCATGAATAGATCGCCGTTCTCCTCGATCAAAAACTTGTACAAATCCTCCCTATAGGGGTTTAGTTCTATTATCTGTTTAATAACCGTAGGCTCGTCCGTCTTCTTTATAAATCCATCTCGGTAGTTGTTGTAGATTGCATTAGACTTTGCTATGGTCTCCTCGTCGATATTTGGTTTTACTCTGAATACGCCGTTGTCGATCAAAGCATCTATAACTGCAAGATGTATTCTGAAAAAATCTTCGTAAACATATTCACCAAACACCGATGCCACGGATTTTATATCTATTGAATTTTGACAGTAATTGTTTTTTCCCTTGTTTTGTGTAAGATACCTCTTGTTGTAATTTGAAAACAACCTTTTAGAATCTATATACTTATCGCAGTACCTACTCTTAAAAGTGTATACATCTATAGTCATGACTTCAAACTCTACAATCTCTTCAACCCCAAGCTTAAATGCAGGTTCTATGTACTTTTCAGCTAAGCTATACGCCTTGTCAGCTATTTGTTTGACAGAGTTATAGCTTTTCATACACTCTCTTACAAAATCCATCTTAGCCTCTCTAGCACGTATTTCAAACATCTTTCTTACCCCATTGTAATTTTCCATCTGTGAGTCAAATTTAATAATAGCACCATTTATATCAAACACATCCATATAATTCCCTCCTAAAAGCTCTTATATATAATTAGTTTGATATAAATGGTGCTATTCCTTTAAAATAGGTCATTCTGATTTTCGATTAATTCCCCATTTTTTCTCAAGTTATAGCAGGTTAAATACACCGAATAAGATCGGTAAAAACATCGCCGGTAGTAAATTTGCCACCTTTACCTTCGTAGCACCAAGCATATTGAGCGCTAGTCCAATTATAAGGAGACTTCCTATCCCAGACATTGCAGTGACAACGGGTGTAACCAGTATCCCAGATAGAGATTGAGCGCAAATCGTAATAAGCGCTTGATATACAAATACTGCTACTGCAGAAAGAAGTACACCTGGTCCTAGAGAAGCTGCAAATATAATCGAGGCGACACCGTCCATTACGCTCTTTGCAAATAGGGTGTGGTTTGTACCGCTAAGTCCGCTTTCTAAACCTCCGACTACAGACATAGCTCCGACGCAAAATACCAGACTGCTAGTTACAAACGCCTTTGATATATTTCCTCCGCCGTCACCCTTGGTTAACTTCTCCTGTATAAAATCTCCAAACTGGTTTATTCTTTTGTCAAAATCTATGACTTCACCTATTAATCCACCTAATGCCATTGAAATTATGGCTATCAATGTGTTTTTTATCTCTAAGCTTCCTGAGATTCCTATATACAAAACTGTTAATACTATACCATTCATAATGGTGCTGCTAACTCTCTCAGGGAGCCCCTTTTTTATTAGCAAACCGATGACACATCCTGCCACGATGGCTAAACTATCGACTATTGTTCCTATTAATAACATCTATTACGTCCATTCCTTCCGTGAGATTTCGATTTTAAGTTAAATGTTAATTCAACGCTTTCTGTGGGGGATTTGCCACCACTGAAATGATATTTATGCCCGCCACCTGTAGAGGTTAGGGACATTTATCTCAAGTTAAACTTTTAAAAATCGAAATCGATTATTTCAATTGAATTTTCTAGCGAGTTCAAAAACTCCTTAAATCCGTCCAAAGTCAAATTCACCGTCTTAGTGTTTATATTTGGATGGAAGTTCATATTTTCGCCATTTAACACTTCTGAGTCTATATATAATTCTACACCGTGGCTCTCGTCATTAACTAGTGAAAATGGATTTACACTTCCCGGTAAGAGCCCCAATACCTTGTACAATCTCTCTGGAGATGCAAATGATAGATTGGTCGAACCGATTCTATTTTTCAACTCTTTTAGATTTACCTGTCTATCGTCTTTTACTACGATGAGGTAGTACTTATTTCCCTTAGCATTCCTTAAGAATAAATTCTTGCAATGATTTCCACGGCAATAACTTTCCTGGCTTGGATCCTTAAGACATATGAGGTCATCTGCAGTGTATAGAGGATTATGCTCTATTACATTGTACTTCACGCCTAGTTCATCCAACATATCGTATACCCTTTGTTCTCTTTCTAGCATCTGCGCATTAGAAACTTGATTCTGTGAAACATTTTCGTTGTTGTTTTCATTTAATTTATCATCGTTACTCATTACAATCAACTCCATTTCATCAAATTTTTTTAAATAGCTATTCACGCATTCAGGTTCGATTTCCACTGGATGGATTCCTCACTGAAGAGAGCTTTTCCGCTGAGTTGATTTCCAGCTGAAATGAAAATTATTCTTCACTGCCTAAAAATACGATAGCTATCTATTTCAACTTATTATCAAGTACAAACTGTGCTGCCTTCATTACGCCCATCTTTGAGTGGTCAAATGTGAGTCCACCTTGGAAATATACATTATAAGGTGGTCTTATAGGTGCATCTGCACTTAGCTCGATTGACGAACCTTGAACGAATGCCCCAGCTGCCATTATTACCTCGCTGTCGTATCCAGGCATGTCCCAAGGTACTGGTTTTACAAATGAATCCACCGGTGCTGCAGCCTGAACTCCCTCACAGAAATGGACAACCTCATCTGCATCGTTTAGTTTGATACATTGAATTATATCACTTCTTATATCATCGAACTTAGGAAGTACCTCATACCCCAGTTTTTCAAAAAGTCTAGAACAAAACATAGCACCCATAAGAGCTTGAGAAACTACGTACGGAGCCATGAAAAATCCCTGCAATACGCTTCTAGTTGTTCCAAAGGTAAGACCACATTCTTTTCCTATTCCAGGAGATGTCATCCTATATGATATAAGTTCTATTAAATCCCTTTTACCAACTATATATCCTCCTGTTAGAGCTAGTCCTCCACCTGGGTTTTTAATTAGCGATCCAGCCATGACATCAGCTCCCACATCTGTAGGTTCTTTTGTATCTAAAAATTCACCGTAGCAATTATCTACCATAACTATTAATTCTGGATTTATAGACTTGACTACGTCTATAGCCTCTTTTATATCGTCTATCGATAGTGATTTTCTCCAAGCGTACCCCTTAGACCTTTGAATCATGACAAGCTTGGTCTTTTCGTTGATCTTTTCTTTTATACCGTCTAAGTCAACATTCCCGTTTTCTAAGAACTCTACTTGTTTATAGGTAACTCCGTATTCTTTTAAAGATCCCTTTTCTTCTCTTATACCTATTACACCTTGAAGCGTGTCGTAAGGTGCAGATGTTATAGATAGTATTTCGTCACCAGGTCTAACCAATCCTTGAATACATAGTGTGAGTGCGTGAGTTCCATTTACTATTATCGGTCTAACTATAGCGTCTTCAGTGTGAAATACCTTTGAGTATATCTCCTCTACCTTTTCCCTACCTATATCGTTGTAGCCATATCCAGTCGTCCAGTTAAAATGCATATCTGAGAGTTTTGCCTCCTGCATTGCGCTTAGCACTTTGTATTGGTTGTATTCCCTTATTTCCTTTAATTCGTCGAACTTATGGCCTATCTCTCCGATTACCTCTTCAGACAAATCAAACACCTTGTCTCCTATTTGATACATTTCTTTTATAAATTCTTTTGTCTCGTTTAACATTATTTCACCTGATGCTTTCTGTTTTTTTATTTCAATTAATTATGATTGCTGTTGATTATGCCCATAAATTAGAGCAGTCGAGTTAAACTCGTTCTGCCCTAATTTAACACTATCTGTTTTGGTTGTTGCCTTGGTTATTACTAACTACTACAGCCTTACTTGGCTTTATCTGTGATATTGCATGTTTGTATATAAGATGTTGTGATTTATCACTTTTTTCTAATAATACAATGTAACTATCAAATCCCTTTACCGTACCTTCTAAAGATGTTCCGTCTAACAATGAAACTGTAACCATTACTCTTTCTTTTCTCGAAGTGTTCAAAAATAAGTCCTGTAAATTCAATGTACTTTTAACCATAATTAACTTACCCCCATGATATTTTCTATAATACTTAATGCAGAAATTTATTCACTAAAAAATATTACTATATACCTTATTCTACCTAAAATACTGCAAAGTTTCAACAATAATAGCCTTTTCTTTTTGATTAATGCCCCAATTTTCCTAAAATATAGTCATAAATCTCTTCGAGGAGTGTTTTTTTGTCCATTTCTCCAACATCAAACCACCTTGCTTCATCGTATCTTTTAAACCAAGTGATCTGACGTTTTGCATAACGCCTTGAATCTCTTTTTATTATGTCAACAGCTTCTTCAAAGCTATACTCTCCATTGATATATTTTATGATTTCCTTGTAGCCGATACCCTGCATCGAGATGAGCTCTTTTGTGTACCCCATCTCAAGTAGTTTTTTGACCTCGTCTACAAGTCCATTTTCAAGCATTATATCCACCCTAAGGTTTATTCTTTCGTATAATTTTTCTCTATCCCTGTTCAATACTACTATTATAGGTTCGAAATTTTGATTGTATCTCAGGTCATTTGAAAAATCGTTCATCTTGTTTCCATTTAATGCTACCTCAATTGCCCTGATCACTCTCTTGGTGTTGTTTGGATGAATCCTCTCTGCTGATGACAAGTCAAGTCCTCTTAATTTTTCGTACATAAATTCTGGACCATGTAAGCTTAATTCAGCTTCTAATTCTTTTCTAAGCTCATTATCTGCATCTGACTTAGCAAAATCCATCTCGTATATAAGTGAACTTAGGTACAGACCCGTCCCACCTGTGACTATAATAGATTTTCCCCTGCCTTCTATCTCCTCGATGTAGTTCTTAGCCCTTTGTTGAAACTCCGACACTGAAAAAGGAAAGTCTGGGTCCACCTCATCTATCATGTGGTGGACAACCGAGTCCATTTCCTCTGTTGTTACCTTCGCACTTCCTATATCCATATATCTGTATATCTGCATTGAATCCGCAGAAATTATCTCTGCATTTAGTTTTTTTGCCAGTTCTATAGACAGGTCTGTCTTTCCAACAGCTGTTGGACCCGTCAGTATTATAAGCGGTATTTTTTTCATATTCTACTCCTATATTATTGTACCCTCTTGAACATCTTTTCTATCTCGTATTTTGATATTTCTACGATTATAGGTCTGCCGTGTGGGCAGGTAAATGGATTGTCGCATTTTTCAAGTTGCTCAAATAGAGCATCTACCTCTATCTCTCCAATTTTATCATTTGCCTTTATCGCCGACCTACATGCCATTGTAGCGAAACGACCTACCTTGAGTTCGTAGTTGCTTGTTATATCATCTATATTATCTATTATCTGAAGGATGAATTTTTCTGTTTCTGGAACTCCAAATATAGTTGGAACGCTTCTTATCAATATATTGTTCGAACCGAATATCTCAACTTCAAATCCAAATCTCATAAACAAATCGAGATTCGCTTCTACCTGTAGCATGTCTACCGTTGATACCTCCATAACTATAGGCTCTAATAACATCTGCATATTTATATCCTGTTCTAGGAACTTTTTCATGTACTTTTCAAATAATACTCTTTCATGTGCGGCGTGTTGGTCGAGTAAATACATCGATTCACACTTTTCGAGCACGATATATGTCCTAAAAATTATTCCGAGTACCCTGTATTCCTTGAGTCCTAGTTTTTCTGAGTTCTCATCGCGTTTGTACTTAGTTTCCAAGTTATCGCCATGTTCGCACTTAGTTTTTTGATTCTCGTTACTCTCATTGCTATCGTTCCCAGTCTCTTGCTCCTGATGTAGATTTTCAAAAGTCTGTTGTATAACTGTTTCTTCACCTTCTTTTAATATATCTGTTCCCGCCTTTTCAACTGATTCATTCGTATCGAGAAGCTTTGATATTTCATTTTTCAAAGGGTCTTCCACTTTTTGAATATCATAGACCTTTGTATTTTGATTATCTTCGCTCGCAGACGTCAGTATATCTTTTAAAGATTTAAACTCCGCTTCTGGCTCCGATTCAGTCTGAGAAATACTTGTTTTTTGCGATTCAACTTCTGGGTGTATCTTGTTAAGATCATCGTAGTTAAATTCTTTGTCAGACGCAACCTCTTCTCTTGCCAGCTGTTCGTATTTTCTGCTCTCTTCTTTTATTCCCGGTCTTCCTGACATTCCTTGCATTTCTGGAATTTCCTGCAATGGCGATATTGGCGGTTTGAAACTAGTCGACTGTCCTTTGCTCGAGTATGTTTGGTATTTTCCAATTAGGTTAGACCTTAATAGTCGCTCTTTGATGTAGTCTCTAAGCTCAATGTAAATTTCGTGTTCCTTCTCAAACTTCACCTCTAGTTTGTTTGGGTGGATATTGATATCTACCTTTGCTGGATCTACTTCTAACGAGATGAAGCATACTGCGTGTTTTCCAATTGGAATCAAAGACTTATACGCCTCGTATACAGTATTTAAGACTACCTTGCTCTTTACAAACCTACCATTTATATATATATGTTGCAAATTCTTATTCGACCTGTACAGGTTATTATCGCTGGTAAAGCCATTTAACTTGAAATACCTCGATTCGAACTCTAGCTCGACTAAATTATCTGCTACCTCCCTACCGTAGACACTTCTTACAGCATTGAGTAAATTCCCATCTCCAGGTGTTGAGAGCATATTTCTACCGTTGTTGATGTATTTAAACTGGATTGCCGGATGACTTATGGCTAATTTATTTATCCAGTCGCTTATATTTATAGTCTCTGCATGTGCGGATTTCAAAAACTTCTGCCTAGCAGGTGTGTTGAAAAATAATTCCTTGACTGTTATCGTAGTGCCATTTGGCGCTCCGACAGCCTCTTTTGATTCAATCACTCCACCTGCCAGAGATATATTCGTTCCAACTAATTCATCCTTAGTCTTTGTAGTCATCTCAAGCTTTGAAACCGCGGATATAGAAGACATCGCCTCTCCTCTAAACCCTAGTGAAAATATCTCGTATAGGTCGTCGACGTTTTTTATCTTGCTGGTAGCGTGTCTCATGAAGGTTTTATCTACTTCGCTTGAGGCTATTCCCTCGCCATTGTCGACTATTTTAATTAGTTCTTTTCCACCGTCTATTATCTCTATTGTAACCTTCGTCGCTCCAGCGTCGATTGAGTTTTCTACTAGTTCCTTCAACACCGATGACGGTCTTTCAACCACCTCACCCGCAGCGATTTTATTTATAGTTATATCATCTAGTATATTTATTCTCTTCATAATCCACCTCCCGTTTTCATTATCTATTTTAACTTTATTCTATTTATTTTTAGTTCTCTTCTATCTATTTTTTGCTTTTTTCTGTAATTCATAGAGCTTATTCATCGCTTCGAGTGGGTTCATGTTTAATATGTCCAGTTCTGCGATTTCATCGACTAGTTCGTCTGTAAACAGATTCCCAAATGACATCTGTACACTTCCTGCTTGAGCCTGCTCTTTTGACATCTTGTTTTCTTTAACGGCTTTCTTTAGTTTTGCTACCTCTTTTTTTAGATCTGTATTTTCATTCTCCAGCTTATCGTTATTAGATCTCAATTTGTCGTTATTAGCAATTAGATTCTCGTCACGGCTATTTAGCTTATTGTTATTACCATCATCAATATCAGTTGTTAGCATAATCTCCATAACCGAACTACTCAATGCATTCTTATTGTACATATGGTTCTTTTCAAGTCCAGTCAATATGTCTCTCGCCCTATCTATTACCCCAAAAGGAAGTTTTGCAAGTTCAGCTACGTATATTCCGTAACTCTTATCCGCTCCACCCTGGACTATTTTTCTTAAGAACACTACGTCGTCCCCATCTTCTTTTACAGCCACAGAGAAGTTTTTAACATCTTCAAACTCGTTTTCAAGCTCGGTTAACTCGTGGTAGTGAGTTGCAAATAGAGTCTTGCATTTTACATTGTTTTCAATGTATTCAACTATAGACCAGGCTAAGCTTATTCCGTCGTATGTGCTTGTACCCCTACCTATTTCATCAAGAATCACCAAGCTGTTTTCAGTTGCCTTCTCCAAAATCTGTGATACCTCTGTCATCTCTACCATAAATGTAGACTGACCTTGAGATAGATCGTCACTCGCCCCAACTCTGGTGAATATCCTGTCCATAATTGGTATATCAGCTGATTCTGCTGGTACAAACGACCCCATATGAGCCATCAAGGCTATTATTGCACATTGCCTCATATACGTAGATTTACCTGCCATATTTGGACCAGTGATTATATTTATTATGTTTTCTCCGTTCTTTAAATATGTATCGTTTGGAACGAAGTTTTCTTCTCCTACTATGCTTTCGATTACAGGGTGGCGTCCGTTTTTTATCTCAAATACTCCGCCGTCGTTTATCCTAGGTCTGACGTAGCTATTCTCGTGTGCCACTATAGCCATCGATACAAATACATCTATATTTGCAATTTTCTTAGCTACTTTTTGTATTCTTCCGATATTTTGATATACAACTCCCCTTATATTTAAGAATATCTCGTACTCTAGGCTCTTTATCTTTTCCTCGGCATTTAGGATTTTTTCCTCAATTTCCTTTAACTCTGGGGTTATAAACCTCTCTCCTCCAGTTAATGTCTGCTTTCTGACATAGGTTTCATCTAACTTAGCCAATCCTAGATTTGATTTTGTTATCTCTATATAATAGCCAAATACCTTATTGAATCCAACTTTTAATGATTTCACGCCCGTTTTTTCCTTTTCTCGGGTCTCTATATCCCTAATCATGGAAGCCCCATTTTTAGAAATATCTCTGAGCGCGTCTAGTTCCTCATTAAATCCAGGTTTTATTATATTTCCGTCTTTTATAGTCAGAGATGGCTCTTCTAAAATAGACTCGTCGACTAGGTTGTATATATCGTCTAAGTTTTCCATATCTGAACAGAAATTTTTGAGTCCTGCTGCAGTTGAAGTATTTATAAGCCCTATAAGCTCTGGCAGTTTTTCAACAGAGTTTTTTAGGTTGATAAGCTCCTTAGGTGTAACCCTCTCAAAGGCTATTTTTCCACAGATTCTCTCTATATCGTAAATGTTTTTTAAAAGATAGTTTAAATCTTCTCTCAATGAGAAATCTCTTTCTATCTCTTCAATTAAATCGAGTCTTGCTTCTATTTTTTCTTTTTTATTTAAAGGTTCTTCTACGTATTTTCTAAGTAGTCTACCTCCCATTGCCGTAGCTGTCTTATCCAAGACGTGTAGAAGCGATCCCTTCTTTTTCTTACCTCTTATAGTCTCGGTAAGCTCTAGGTTCGTCCTAGTAAATACGTCTAGAACCATATATTCGCTCGAATTGTATATATTTATATGGTTTATATTCGACGTAATTTGTTTTTGGGTACTTAATATATAGTTGAAGATTATAGCGAGGCTCTTTTTGATCAATCCCCTACTGTCAAACTTCACACCGCTTAACTCAGACTTATCTAAGTACTCTTCGATTATATTCTCGTCTAAATAAGCCTCGTCAAAATTTTCGTTTACGTATATATTTTCAATAGCAGCTATCGTCTTTAAGTTATCTATGTAACCTAGGTCGTTTATTATTATTTCTGTTGGACTTATTTTTGATATTTCCTCTATCAATCTAGACTCATCTATAAATGTCGCACTGGTTTCTCCCGTACTTATATCTACAAACGAAAGACCTACTTCTTTTCCTTCCTTATATATAGATAAGAGATAGTTATTTTTCTTGTTGTCCAGTAAATTGCCGTCAAGTACCGTACCTGGAGTTATCACCCTTATTACATCTCTTTTTACTATCCCCTTAGCAGTAGCTGGGTCTTCAAGCTGTTCTCCAATCGCTACCTTGTATCCATTTTCAACAAGTCTTGATATATATGCATCTGCAGCGTGATAAGGAACACCACACATAGGCGCTCTTTCATCAAGTCCACAGGATTTTCCTGTAAGTGCTATTTCGAGTACCTTTGAAGCTACCAGGGCATCTTCAAAAAACATCTCGTAAAAGTCTCCTAGTCTGAAGAAGAGGAGGCTGTCTGGATATTTATCTTTTACGTCTAAGTATTGTCGCATCATCGGTGTTACCTTTGTTTTATCTACCTTCACTTTTACCACCATTCCTCAATTCATAGTATATTTAATTTCCCCACTCTTACGAGGGTATATCTCTCAATTTTTAAATTCATTCTTCTACATTTTACAACTAATTGAGCCACTTAGTCAAATTATAGATACGCTCAAATCAATTCTATACTCGGTAAACAATTACCCATACCGCGAAATCAGACTTCTTATTCTTTAAAGAATAATTAAAAATGGAGTCGACTGAGAATAAATTTCTCAATCAACTCCACACTCTAATTATTCTTTAGTAATTCTAGTATTTCCTTCTTAATCTTTTGGTTCTTACTTGCGTCATCATCTTTATCTACCACTATAGTCCTCTTTATTTCAGCTGGATGTCCAGATAAGACGTATATCCTGTCAGATAGCATCAATGCCTCGTCGATGTCATGGGTTATGAGTAAGATAGTCGAATTCACCTTCTCCTTTACATCCACCAACCACTGTTGCATAGATGCCCTCGTAATTGAGTCCAAAGATCCAAACGGCTCATCTAAAAGCATTATATCGTCTGAATTTATATAAGTCCTAAGGAAGTTTGCCCTTTGCCTCATTCCACCAGAAAGTTCATCTGGGTACTTATACTCATATCCATCTATTCCAAACTCAGAAAATAATGGCTTTACAACCTCTCTCGCCTCAGCTCTCTTTTCTTTTCTTAAAATAAGAGGGAGAGATACGTTATCGATTATATTTTTATACGGTAGGAGTAGATCATTTTGGTACATATAGCTCGATTTTCCATCTACTTCTATATTACCACCGTCTGTACCAGTAAGTCCCGTAATCATGTTAAATATAGTGCTCTTACCACAACCACTCGGACCTAGTATAGAAACAAATTCACCCTCGTATATTTCCATATTTATATCGTGAAGTATCTCGGAGTTCTCATAAAGCTTTGAGACCGAGTTTATAGATACCTTTTTTTTATTATTTTGCATCTGGTAAGAATTCATTAGTGTAAGCTTCACTCGCTTTCATATCCTTATCGATAAGCTTGTATTCTTTCATGAAAGATGTGTAGCTATCCCAAACACTGTCCTTCATTTCACCCCATCTTGGAGCATCGTCTATAAACTTAGACGCCAAGAATTTCTGACTGTCTTTTGCCAATGCCTTATCTGTCTCAGGTGCATGTTTTACAAGAATATCGGCTGCCTCTTCAGGATTCTTAGCACAATCTTCATATCCCTTAGAAGTAGCTGCAAGGAATTTTTTGACTAATTCTGGATCTTTTTCAATTAGGTTGTTGTTTGTGACAAGAAGTGGTGTGTAGTAATCCAATCTCTTGTCAAGACTTGCAACTGGTATATAATTTAAATCAAATCCTGTCTGTTTAGCCTTTACAACATCCCATCCTTCAAATATCCATGAGAAATCCACAGTCTTCATTGCTGCAAAGTAATCGTCGTTACCTGTGTTTACTATCTTAAGCTTATCGAAATCAGCTCCTGACTTAGTCATGACCGATTTTAACACAGCTTCTTCAGATGGAGAGCCCCAGCCTCCATAACTCTTACCTTCAAAATCCTTAGGAGTAGTCATGTTCTTTTCCTTAGGTGAGGCGAATCCCGATGTATTATGCTGTATTATAGTGGCAACAGCTTTAATTGGAAGTGGATCGTCACTTGTAAGGGCGTAAGTTACCTGTTCTTGGTAGCTTACGGCAAAGTCTGCCTTTCCTGTAGCAACCAATGTATCCGCTCCAGATTCTGGTGGTTGCTCTATTGTGACATCAAGTCCCTGTTCTTTGTAATATCCCTTGTCCAAGGCTACAAATAAACCTGTATGGTTTGTATTTGGAGTCCAGTCTAGTACTACAGTAACTTTCTTTAATCCGTCTTTAGCGGTATCATTCTTAGCTTGAGTTTTAGATGAGCAACCCACCATAGTCGTAAGTGAAATCGCAGTTACCAACCCAAGCGTTATTAATTTTTTAATTTTCATCATGTCCTCCATTTTACTAATTAAATAACTCTAATTATTTCATCTTCTTTATCCTAATGTCTAATGTTTTCTTATGACTTTCTTCTTAAGTAATACGATAAAACCGACAAATGCCATACTGAAGATTACAACGAGTATGGTCGATGCAAATACCTTATCTAGTGCATATGCACTCTTTGCCCTTACCATATACACACCTAACCCTCTAGTTCCACCTAGCCATTCAGCTACAGTCGCCGCCATGATAGCGTAGGTAGACGAAATCTTTAGACCTGAAAATAGCTTGTCTAAAACCATGGGAAATTTCAGATGTAGAAACGTGTCTAACTTTCCAGCTCGCATGGTTTTAAAAAGATTTAAATAATCCCTGTCTATGTTTTCTATCCCGTCTACGAAACTTATAAGTATCGGGAAGAAACAAGTAAGTGTAACCATTAGAACCTTTGGCATAGTTCCAAACCCGAACCATATCATAAACAATGGGGCTATAGTAATCGTAGGTATCATCTGCGTGATAAGAGTAATTGGATAAAAACATTTTTTAATTATTCCTACAGAGTCCATTAATGTCCCGATGATAAGGGAAAGTGTAACCGATACTATAAATCCGAGCAATGCTTCAAACAACGTCACAAAGGCATTTGCAAACAAATTATTGTAATCCTTAAAAAACACAGCTACTATCTTAGTAGGTGCTGGTAAAATATATTGGGGAACTTTCAAAGCGACCACTGCGGCCTGCCAGATCACTATTATCAAAAGAAAAGTTAGAACTGGATAAAGACTATTCTTCCACGCTTCTGTGGTTTCTAAGTTTGTCTTCAATAGTTAATCCTCCAGCTTTTTCATCTACTCTCGCTACTGTTATAACTCTTTCACAACCAAGTTCAAAAGGCACTTTATGTGCTTTTTTGATTACTTCAAACACTTCGTCAAATTCACCTTCGATCGTAGTGCTCATAGCTCCTACTTCACATTTCAACCCGCTTTTTTCTATTAATTCGATGCAGGCATCTACCACCTTGTACATCTCTTCTTCACCTTCGAAAGGTCTTAAAGGCATTACAGCTATATCTGCTATTATCATTTTGTATTTCCTCCTAATTTTATTTGTATTGTACTCCATTGTGTACTTGTTAAATGGCGCATAAATCTCAAGTTATACACCTTGCATTTCTATGCTATGCACTTGTATTCGTACATTTTACATTATGTACTAATATCATCGGTACGTTTTGATTCTAGGACTAAAAAAAGGCATCCCCATAGGAAAGCCTCAAAGTTTCTGTCCCTACGCTGGCATTATCCAAACAGGTTCCTAGGGTCGAGATATATCTCCTCTCAGCAATTAAGCTCCCCACAATTTCTATATTTTACATCTCAATTATACTACAATATATAGCATAATACAAATTTAAACTACTTTCTTTTTTAAGTGCCGATTGTGTATAGCACTCTTTATCAAACATCTTGACCTATCGACGGCTATATATTAGAATTGAGTTAGGCTTAAGGTTAAAAATTAGGCCCTTTAAGAAAGTTGATGTATACAAAATTCAGCATAAATAACTAGATTGCTCTAGTATTTATCCAGTATTTAGAGGTGGGAAATATGATGAGAGATTTAAGAACCAAATTTGATGGATACAAACCATACATAAATGGATCTTCACAAATGAAGAGGGCGTCTGTACTCGTCCCTATAGTTGAAAAATCCGGTGAAGAGTATATATTATTTGAAGTTAGGTCTAAAAACTTAAAACACCAGCCGAATGAGATTTCATTCCCCGGTGGAAAAATCGAGGCTGATGAACAACCCATAGATGCAGTACTTAGGGAAACATACGAAGAACTCGGCACCAACCAATCTAATATCGAACTCGTTTCAGAACTCGATTTGATAATTACTCCTTTTAACTACATTGTTCATCCATTCCTGGGCTACATACACGAAGATATAGATTTGAGTATGAGCAATGACGAGGTAGATCACTGTTTTCTAGTTCCACTTAAATATTTACTTCAAAATCCACCCCATGAATTTATCAATACTTTAGAGGTAAATCCAGACAAGGATATTCCATCTAACTATCTTCCCTGCGATGATTATAAGTTCTTAGGAGGTAAATCCACTGTGCTGTTTTACCAATACGACGGGTATGTGATATGGGGAATGACAGCTAAGATTCTCCAGAATTTCTTGAATGTACTTTCTGAATAAATGCAAAAATGCGCAGTGAGCGAATCCGACATAATAATCGACCTCCTAAGGTTAATTTTATTTAGCCATAGGAGGTCGATCGTTATATATTATTTACAGATTTTGTTTCATACTCTCAGTTCTATTTATTTTGAAATTCTTATAAGTTCTTCTACAAATTCACAACATACCTCTTTAGGAGTTGCCCATGATGTCACTAGTCTGATAGCAGTAGTCTTATCGTCCACGGCTGTCCAAGTTTGGAACCTGTATTTTTCAAGCATCTTGTCCATGATTTCATTAGGGAACACAGGGAATACCTGATTAGTAGGTGAATCCACAAAGAAAGAGTATCCAGCTTCTTTAATTCCTTCTGTCAGGATTTTTGCCAATTCATTTGCATGTCTTCCTAAGTCTAGATAAAGTTCGTCCCTCAAAAGTTCTGTAAACTGAAGAGCCATAACCCTAGTCTTAGAGAGAAGTCCACCCCTCTGCTTAATCGACCAGCTGAAAAATGGTTTTAGGTTGTCGTTGCATATCACAATCGCTTCTCCATATAATGCACCGTTCTTAGTTCCACCTATGTAGAAGACGTCGCATACCTTTGGAAGATCTTCAAATTTTATATCTACATCATCCAAAGTAAGTGCACATGCTAGCCTTGCTCCATCTACAAATAGATACATCCCAAGTTCTTTACAACAGTCGTGAATTGCCTTTAATTCGTTTTTGTCATATACCGTACCTAGTTCAGTTGGATTTGAGATATACACTAATTTTGGATAAGGTGCAAAGTTCGTATCGTGATTTTCTTCAAATACGCTTTTCACTTCCTCCGGTCTTATCTTTCCATCGCTGGTTGGTATTGTGTATATTCTATGCCCTGTAGCTTCGATTGCCCCTGTTTCATCAACGACAATATGTGCGCTCTCAGCTGCTACTACAGCCTCATGAGCCCTAAGTGAAGCGCTTATAGTTATTAAATTAGCCTGAGTCCCACCGCTTACAAAGTGGATATCGACATTTTCTTCGTTTATTTTCTTTTTAATGATGTCCTGTGCTTCGTATGTGAATTCTTCAAGTCCATACCCGTCTGCCTGAATATACGCAGTGTCTAACATTTTCTGTAGTATTCTTGGATGTGCTATTTCGCTATAATCATTTTTAAAACTAAACATATCAATTACTCTCCTTTTTTTATTATTTTTAAATGGTGATGGTGATTACGTGGTGGGTATTTGACACCCACCGAAATGAGATTAGTCGACAACTACCCCATCTAGTGAGAACGTCTTTGGACTCACTATCTTTACATTAACTAATTCCCCAATCATGTCTTCATTTCCACCAGAGAAGTTCACTAGTTTATTCTGTCTAGTCCTTCCACTTAGTATTTCCTCGTTGTTTTTACTCTTTCCTTCGACGAGTACCTCTACGACCTTATCCTTATAGCCTGCATTTATCTCACCAGAGATTTCATTTACAAACCCTAGTACCTTTTCAAATCTTTCATGAGCTACATCTTCCGGTATCTGATTATCCATCTTCGCAGCTGGAGTTCCAGTTCTCTTTGAGTATATAAACGTAAAGGCTGAGTCGTATCTAACCTTTCTAACCACATCAATTGTGTCTTGCACGTCATCCTCTGTCTCTCCAGGGAATCCTACCATTAAATCAGTTGAAAATGCTATTCCCGGTACTTCCTTCTTCGCTTTTTCGATTATATCCAGGTAGTATTCCTTAGTGTAGTGGCGATTCATCTTTTTAAGAAGGCTTGTGCTACCACATTGTACTGGTAGATGAAGGAATTCACATATTTTATTACAGTCTCTAATTGCATATATGACCTCGTCCGATATGTCTTTTGGATGAGATGTCATGAATCTAATTCTCTCAAGTCCTTCTACCTCGTTCACCTGTCTCAAAAGTTCACTGAAGGCTATAGGATTTTCTAAAGTCTTTCCATAAGAATCCACGTTTTGTCCAAGCAAGGTAACTTCCTTAGTTCCATTTGCAACTAATTCCTTGATTTCGCCTATTATATCTTCTGGAGTCCTGCTTCTCTCCCTACCCCTTGTGTACGGAACTATACAGTAGGTACAAAAATTATTACATCCGTACATTATATTTACAAATGCCTTTAGTTCAAATTTTCTATTGCTCTTTAGACCCTCTATCACTTCTCCATCTACATCCCAAACATCTACTAGGACTTTTCTTGATTTCATAGAGTTTACAAGTAGCTCTGGGAACTTATATATGTTGTGAGTTCCAAATAGAAGGTCTACGTGGTCGTATTTTCTTTTGATCTCTTCAACTACGTGTGGCTGTTGCATCATACATCCGCATACTGCAATCTGTAGGTTTGGATTTAACCTTTTGTTTCGTTTTAGCTGACCTAGGTTTCCATATACTTTTAACTCCGCGTTCTCTCTCACTGCACAAGTGTTGTATATAATAAGGTCTGCTTCTCTTGCATTCATCGCCTGTGCATAGCCCATTTCATCCAACATCGCTATCAGTTTTTCAGAATCGTGCTCGTTCATCTGACATCCGAACGTCTGGATCAAGGCCTTTCTTCGTTTACCAGTATGGTTAAAGTGTTTTTCGTTTTTACTGTGTATTATTTCTATATATTTGTCTTGTTCCTTTATTTTTTCAATTGGAAGGTTGACTTGCTTTCTTTGGCTCATAATTTTCCTATCCCCTCATTTTCTATCTGTAATTTCTAGTTTTGCCTAGAATAATTATAGCAGAGATACTTTATTTTCTCAATCTAAGACAAGATATATTCTAAGACAACATATATTGTCCACCATAAAATCACTATTAAAAAACACATCCTAATCTTAGTCAAATCGACCCAAATTAAGATGTGTTTGAATTTTTGTGAGCTATAACTTAAACTATTATTATCTGGTTGTAACCACTATCGTATCCGACTCACCATTGACTACAACACTACTGCCCTCGCTAATTTCACCGGCGATAAGCTTCTTAGCTATAATGGTTTCAAGTACATTGCTGATGTACCTCTTAAGTGGTCTTGCCCCGTATACTGGGTCGTAACCCTCGTTTATCATGACTTCCTTAGCTCTATCTGTTATCTCTATTGTGATATTTCTATCCTCCAACCTATTGCTCAAATCCTTCATGAATATATCTATGATTTTTTTAATATTGTCCTTATCCAATGGTTTAAACATTATGATATCGTCTACCCTATTTAAGAACTCTGGTTTGAATCTGTATTTCATTTCCGTCATCACTCTATCTGTAATCTCGTCTGTGATGTTTCCCTCTGCTTCCAGTAAATATGTGCTTCCAATGTTTGATGTCATTATTATTATTGTATTCTTAAAATCTACAGTCTTGCCCTTGTTGTCTGTTAATCTACCATCGTCGAGTATCTGTAGGAACATGTTGAATACGTCCTCATGGGCCTTTTCTATCTCATCAAATAGCAGAACTGAATACGGGTTTCTTCTAACGGCTTCTGTCAACTGTCCACCCTCTTCATATCCCACATATCCTGGAGGCGGTCCTACGAGTCTAGACACCGATTGTTTTTCCATGTACTCTGACATATCGACTCTTATTATGCTGTTTTCATCGTCGAATAAATTCTTGGCGAGAGTCTTTGCTAGCTCGGTCTTACCAACTCCTGTAGGTCCTAGGAATATAAAAGAACCAATTGGTTTTTTCTCGTCCTTAAGTCCTGCACGAGCTCTTATCACCGCATTTGATACTGCTGTTACCGCCTCGTCTTGCCCTATTACTCTATTGTGTAGCTCGTCTTCTAATTTTAGAAGTTTCTGTCTTTCGCTTTCTACCAATCTTGTCACTGGAATTCCAGTCCATTTTGAAACTATGTCCGAAATCTCGTCTTCTGTGACCTCTTCTTTTAGAAGTGCACTTTCTGATCCGTCTTTTATTCTATTTTCTTCCTCTTCTATCTGGCTTTCGAGTTTCGGTATTTCGCCGTATTTCACTTCTGCTGCCCTGTTGAAATCGTACTCTCTTTCGTATTTTTCTGTCATTCCCTTGGCGATATCGAGTTTTGATTTAAGTTCTCTAATATTTGTAATCTTGCTCTTTTCTTTTTCATACTGTGCTGTCATCTCATCGTTTTGCGACTTGAGTTCTGCTATTTCTTTCTGTAAGATCTCTAGCCTCTCCATGCTTGCACTGTCGTTTTCCTTTAGCAAGGCTTCTCTTTCAGTTTCGTACATAAATTGTTTTCTTCTAACCCTGTCCAATTCTGTAGGCAGAGAGTCTATCTCTGTACGAATCATGGCTCCAGCTTCATCTATTAAGTCAATAGCCTTGTCTGGTAGGAATCTATCCTGTATATATCTATCAGATAATTTTGCAGCGGCGACTATCGCATTATCGTGTATTCTAACCCCATGGTGTATTTCAAATTTTTCCTTAAGTCCTCTCAATATAGAGATCGTATCTTCTACTGTAGGTTCTTCTACTATTACTGGTTGGAAACGTCTCTCAAGAGCCTTGTCCTTTTCGATATATTTTCTGTATTCGTCAAAGGTTGTCGCACCTATACAGTTTAGTTCACCACGAGCTAGCATAGGTTTTATTAAATTACCTGCATCCATTGAGCCTTCTGTCTTGCCAGCTCCTACTATATTGTGTATTTCATCTATAAATAGGATTATCCTTCCCTCTGAGCTCTGTACTTCCTTTAGGACTGCCTTTAATCTTTCTTCAAAATCACCTCTGTACTTGGCACCAGCTATAAGCGAGCCCATATCCAATGAAAATATTATCTTGTCCTTTAATCCTTCTGGAACATCTCCTCTTACTATTCTTTCTGCCAGACCTTCTACTATAGCTGTCTTACCGACACCTGGTTCACCTATCAAAACCGGATTGTTTTTAGTCTTCCTTGAAAGAATTCTTATTACCCTTATTATTTCTTCATCCCTACCTATTACTGGGTCAATTTTGTTTTTCTTAGCTAGGTCTACTAGATTAATTCCGTATTTCGAAAGAGCGTCGTAAGTACCCTCTGGATCGTTTGTCACAACCCTCTGGTTACCCCTTACTTGATTCAATACCTTTAAGAACTCGTCTTTTTTTATGCCGAATTCATTAAATACCTTGCCAACTTGAGATTTTTTTTCTAAATCTATCATAGCCAGCATAAGATGCTCTACACTGATGTAATCGTCTTTGAAATCGTCGGCTAATTTTTCGGATTCTGTAAGTATCTCATTTATCCTTCTAGTGGAAGTCACCCCTTGAGAATCTGCTCCCTCACCATACACCTTTGGCAGTTTTCCGACTTCTGTTTTTACTACATTTTTCAAAGCATCTATTGAAATATTCATCTTTTCTATTATATTTGGAATCAATCCATCCTCTTGGTTTATTAAGGCAGATAACAAGTGAATAGATTCTACCTGTTGGTTGTGATTTTTAACAGCCTCTGTAAACGCTTCGTTTAAACTCTTCTGTACCCTTACTGTCATTTTTTCTGCATCCATTTTTTATACCTCCATTTTCTAATTCAATTATCAAACTATACCCAGTTACTCATTTATACATGGTTACTCGGTTATTCTCAATTACTTATTTATTATTTACTAGCACTATACCTACTTATTTAGGATTATAGACTTTCTCAAATTCAACAAACTGTCTAGCAGATCCTCGTCCATATTTAGATTGTATCTCAAGGTCAGTATGAAAGATTGATCATAGTTGAAAAACTTAACACAATCATTTGACATTGGCATGATGTAGAGATCCTTAGCTACTATTCTAATATCTCCAATATCTATTTTCCCACAGTTTTCTATAAACTCATCTTTAAAATCTGCCACGTATAAGTCGCACATCGGATTGTATATGTAGGAGCATACACTGTCAAATACCTTCATAAGATTTGAATTTATAAATTCGTATATGTCTACATCGCTGTATATAGAAATTCCTTCATATATATATTGATTGAAAAGCGGGTGTACATTTTTTCTAAGCTTAATAGCTACTTCACTCGGTATTTCAAAATACAATTTCCAGTACTTTGAATCCTGTTTTTCAAGTGTCACGCCAATATTTTGACTACCGGCGTTACTTTCTTGATATAAATTAGATACGAAATTTTGTTTTGTAAATGTAGTTGCCTCTTTTTCAAAAAAGTAGTCGAACCACTGTAGAATATTCCTATCTAGCCTCAAACCCATCTTCTTCACTTCCCTTCTCCACTGACAACCGTATCTGTTTCCTATCATTTTCACTGGCTTTTTCACTTCTCTTATCGTATTTCTGGTTATCTCTTTTCATTATCTTTTTTATGATCTTTTTTATCGCCTTTTTTTACACCTACTGCTATATACTCCGTCAAAAGACTTTCTCTATCCATACGACTTCCCTTGTACGAAATCGATGGATTGATCATGTACTCGCCATTTCTTACCCTTTTGATAAAATCCATCTTCTTTAGCTTTCCAAAATACGAGGATAAGCTTGTCTTTGGATACGAGAGTTTCTCTGATAATTCATCCAATGTCATCCTTATTCTATTGTCCCTATCCATCATCTCAATTAAGAGTATCGGAATCATATCCTTCTTAGTGTATATCTTTTCCATTACCTTTACATAATTTTCTAGGCATAGGTTTGAGTACTTGTCCTTTTTGACGAATACTTCACTACTCTCTGTATAATCGGTCGCCAGATCTCTCTTTGATTTTTTACTTTGAATAAATATATCTCCACCCTCTCTCTATCTCATCCTTCATTGAGAATAATATAGTACAATAATCAAAACCTGTCAAACCCAAAAACTAAAAAAGTTCATATTATAAGCTAACTTTTATTATGCTTAAACGTAAACTTTTCATGTATGTATTTTCTCTAATTTTCAACGGAATTTCTGATTTTTTTGATATTATTGCGTAAATTTTAAAATTTTTTTAAGGTGAGTGCCTGTGCTGGTAAGTGCTTGTGCTGGTAAGTGCTTGTGCTGGTAAGTGCTTGTGCTGGCTAGTACGTGGTGGGTATTTTGAGCAGAACTAAAATGAGATAAATGGTCGCTAAATATAAATGCAACTAGCATTTATCTCCATTTATAAATCCTCTTACTTCTGAATTTAGTACGGTTACACTAATGACTATGACATAAACTGCTGTACAAGATAGTATAACTGTCTTTGGGCCGAACATATCACAATATAAATTTCTTCCGTCCTTATCTATAAGCGAAGAATCAGTAGAAATCGAACCCTCTAGTAGTCAGAAATTTTGGCAAAAGAAAAAAGCCTGTAAAAAATGTCATTCTACATCCTTACAGACTTAAATTTTTATTATCCTAATTTTTTATTCACGAGTGCTTGAACTGCATTGTAGTCATAACCCGCTGCTATAATACGTTGTCGTCTGCTTTCGCCATTGCCATAGTCGCCGCGGATGACCGCATCAGCTATGGCGTTCAAATCTACCGCTGGTTTTAAAACTGGTATACTACCAAGCAGTTCATTGACCTTGGCTTGAACTTGGTCGTAGTTGTAGCCTTTTGCCTCAAGGTTGCGCTTGCGGTCTGCACCATTGCCAAAGTTTCCTGCAATGACTTGTTTAGCGATTACTGTCAAATTTTTAATTATTATTTCGTAATCTTACACTGATTGCTTCTTTCTTTTTTGTAAAGGATATAATTGGAATAAAAATACCTATTACACCAATCATCACTGTCATTCCTGTAAGAGCCTCCCAAGGAATAACAAATTGCATATAACTTTCCTCTTTAAAGAGATTAAATAACAAGTAGGATATAGGGATACCAACAATTAAAGTTACACTAATTGAAATTATAAGATACTCTAAACTTTCTAGTATCACCATTTTCCTAACCTGTTTCCTTGTCATCCCAATACTTTCTAAGATAGAAAACTCTTTCCCTCGCTCCATAATTCCAGCAGTTATAACATTTACAAAATTAATCAGAGCAATCAAAGCAAACAACGTAATCAAAGCATTAGAGATAATCGTGATTTCTTTAATATTCGTTTTCATTTCATCTTGAATATCCAATTTACTAACAATACCTATTCTATTATCTTTCTTTACTTCAGCTTTTATTCGCTCATTGACAGCTCGAGCATTTTCAGAATCAAAATTCAAACGGATTTTTTCATAAGTGTAGGGGATTCCTAGTTGTTTCACAACATCTTCATATAAATAAATATTTGGTGCTATCCCTGCTTTATCTGAAAGACCCTGATTTGTAACACCTGCTATTGCAACATTTAAATTTTTCCCAGAGATATCGTAATGCAATACTTTATTGATAAATTCTGACGTCTCATCAATATCTGTATTGAGTATTCCGATTTTCCCCGCATAAAAATCAGCTTCGTTCACTTTACTAGGTAGAGTTTCTTGAATCTTTTCAAAATCCCCTTTACCGATACCAATAACAAATCCGTAAAATTGGTTGGCATCTTTTTGAATATGTTCCTCTCCTTCACTTACTGAAATTCTCATGTACTTTTTAAAGTATTGATCCAGATAATGATAATATTTTTGATGTTCATACTTAATGACCATTGGCGTAAAAGAAATTTTACTAATATCTTTTATTTCAGGCTGAGAAACTATTTTGTTCAGCAGGTCGTTTGTAAATACCTGCTTTGGCTGTTCCTCTTCTCCTAAACCCGTTTGATTTTCTAAAATAAAATCATCTGCCATGTGAGCATTTACAAAATCTTCATCATTTCTGCTATAAATTAAAGTATTAATCGTCATAAAAGTCGTAAATGCTAAAAACAAGGATATAATGACTAGGAAAGCTCTTCTTTTGTCTCTAAAAATATTTTTATTTGCCATTGACCATAAACTAGTTCCTTTTAACCGTTTGTGTGACTGTTTATTTTTTTGATAGCTCATGCCTTTAGCTTCAACTACCGTGCGTGCCATAGCTATTTTTATAGGAAAACGTAATGAAATATATGTCGTAATGGCAACAAATAGACAGGAACAAATGAACGTTACTTCGTTAAAGCCAATATCACTCACACTAAACGAGATAACGCCACTAGGGATAATGACATGAGTAAAAGTCATGCCTAAAATCACACCAAGTGGTATCCCAATGACTAACAAGAAGAATAGCTGATATAGAAACAATTTTTTAATTTGCGTATAGGTCATGCCAATTGCCCGATATAAACCCAAAATTTTGATGTCCTTCACAAGAGAAATGTACATGACATTAAATATAACTAAATATGTTGCAACTAATACGAGTAGGATTAATAAAATACAGCCGATTAAAACAATCAAAGTCGATTTAGCCAGTTCATTATCGTACAAAAAAACTTGATAACTTGATACATTTAACTTTGTCTTCAACATTTCTACTTTTTGATTACTAATAAATAACGAATTAAAATTTACATATGCTTTACTTGATTCTTCTGTGCTACCTTGATAACCACTCTTATTCAAAAAAGTTTTAGACACAAGAACTGATGGTGTACTATTGCCATTCAATTCAGTCATATCTTTATAGATACCTGATAAAATGAACTCTTTCTCTTTAATACCATATTTATCAAGATACTTCATTGAAATTTTCATGCCTAATTTAACATCTTTTATCGCTGCATCATGAAGTGCAGCATTAGACATCATAATTTCATTCATTTCTTTCGGATAGCTACCTTCCCACGCTTCCAAAGCTGGGATTGTTTGTTTTTCCCAATTAATCGGGTCTTTCCACTTCAGAACAAGTTTAACCGTCGTTTTTTCATTAATAGCAATACCTGTCCCACATGCTATCTGTTGACCAGTAAATTTAACGTTAGACTGATTTTCTAAAATATCAAGTTGTTTTGTTGTTGGAGAAGTGAGAACTGCTTGATAATCCATACCATCTACACTTAATTTTTGCTTTTGGATAGCAGAACTATAATTAGTACCAGCATTGATTAGAATTATCAGTATCATTTGACACAAGATAATTGATGCCAACAGCAGTCTATTTCTTTTTAAATTTTTCTTGAAATCTTTTACCGCAAGTTTTCTCATTATCTTTTTGTTTCTAGTTTCAAACATACGATTTCCCTCACTTTCTTAAACTTCCATCTTCTATTCTTAGAACCCTATCCGCCATTTGAGCAATTGTTTCATCATGAGTAATCATCATAATTGTTTGCTTATATTTTTTACCAGTCATTTTTAATAAACCTAAAACATCTTGACTTGTTTTTGAATCTAAATTCCCAGTTGGTTCATCTGCTAAAATAATTGCAGGTTTCGTCGCAATCGCACGTGCAATAGCTACTCTTTGTTGTTGTCCCCCAGATAATTGACTTGGATAGTTTTCAAGTTTATCTTGTATACCAATTTGTCTCGTAATTTGATCAATAAATTCATCATCAATTTTTTTCCCATCTAACTGAATAGGTAGCACGATATTTTCATAGACATTCAGCAATGGTAGTAAATTAAAATCCTGAAAAATAAAACCAATATTTCTTCTTCTAAAAATCGTTAATTCTTCTTCATTCATTTCTTTAAAATTCACATCATCAACAAAAACATCTCCACTTGAAGGATAGTCTAATCCACCAATTAAATTTAAAAGGGTTGACTTCCCACTACCTGAGGTACCTACGATTGAGACAAATTCACTGGATTGAATCGTTAAGTTAATATCCTCCAGGGCATTTACCTCCAAAATACCATTATCATATTTTTTATATACATCTACTAATTTTACCGAATTCATATTTCTCACTCCTTCTAAAAATAATTATACTAAGTAATTCTTTCAAGCATCTGTTGAAATTCTATCAAAATTGACATAAAGAGGAATAATAAGCCCTATAAATCGAACTCACTATTCCTCTTTTGGTAAAAATAATTTAACTTTTGTTCCATTATTAATTTTAGACTCAATTATCATATAGCCTTCTTGATTTTCTATAATTTCCCTAGCCAAACTCAAACCTATGCCAACACCTTGAATGTGTTTGACTTGCTGACTTCGATAAAATCTTTGGAAAATGTGTGCCATATCCATTTCATCAATCCCAATACCAGTATCCGAAACAATAATACAAAGAAATAACTCTTGTACCTCTACTTCTACTCGAACACTTCCTTCAACAGTGTATTTCAAGCTATTCTCAATGATATTTGACAAGGTTTCTTGCATCCATTTTAAGTCTGCAAAAATTGATATAGAACTATTTTTTAGCTGATCATAGATTAAATTTAAATGTTTATGTTCAAAAGCAACCCTATATTGCTCTAAACAAGGGACAATTATCTCATTAACCCTATAAACTTCTTTTCTACATTGTATGATGCCATTTTCTAGTCTTGAAAGATGTAGTAAATTCTGCATCAGCCATTGTAACTTTTCAGCTTGATTCTTAATCGTTTGAACGTATTTTTTTTCTTTTAGTTCTTTTTCTACTAACAACTCACTATATAAAATAATATTCGTAATCGGAGTTTTAGTTTGATGTGAAATATCAGAAATTAATTTGTTAATTTGTTTTTTTGATTGTTCATTCTCAATACGCTTTAAATTTTCTATTTTTGTATACTTAATCAATCTATTTTTCAATGAAGAAAACTCAGTTTCTTTTTCTATATCTAATTGGCTAAGATTCGGAGTCGACAGTAAGTCATGCAAATCCTCTAATAAATTGTAGACACTTTTTGAAAAACAATAATAAGAGATTAGTTGAATAGTTACTAAACACAATAATTCTAAAAGTACAATAGATTTTTTGCTCTCAAGGTAGATGCCTATGCCAAGTACCAAAACCATACCAACATTCAACGAAATGAGAATCTTTTTTCTCATACTCATTCAAAATTCTCCCATTTATAGCCAATACCATAAATACTCTTAATATTTTTTGAACCAGAATCCATTTCCAATTTTTTTCGAAGTCGTTTAATCACAACTGCCAAAGCGTTCTCTTCAATATACTCTCCATCTATTCCCCAGACAAATTCAATTATCTTTTCTTTTCGCATGATTTGCCCTCTATTACTCACTAACACTTTCAATAATTTTTGCTCTGCATTACTTAAAAATACATCTTGTCCTTTATAAGTATAAGTCATCGCTTCAAAATCAAAACAATAATTTTTATCCCTATAATTTTCGCCAATAACAGGTGTCTGGTATCTTTTAATTACCGTCTCCACTCGTGCTCTAAGAACCATTAAACTAAAAGGTTTGACTATGTAATCATCTCCTCCTAATTCTAAGCCACGAATAACATCTATATCTGTATCATTTGCACTAATAAAAATAACTGGCATATTCTTTGAACGAAGTTTAACCATTTTGCAAAATTCAATCCCATTCCCGTCTGGTAAATTGATATCAAGTAAAATCAAATCAAATTCTCGATTCAGTTGTTTTTTTGCATCTACCAGAGAATAAGCTTGAAAAATCTCTGTTGTATCATTTTCTAAGACAAACTTGATACCTTCATTTAAGTCTATATCGTCTTCCACTACAAGAATTTTTCTAACTAACAAACCATCACCTCTTTTTAAGAATTCCAAACTCTTTTCATTAACACTGGTTTAATTCGTCGACAATTATCATCCAAAGCTTCTTTTGTCTTAAAATCATCTACAGAAGCAGGGCATGTCCAACAAAAAAGTTTAACCTCGCACTCAGAAAAATTTTCAGAATTTTTAGGATCTATTTTATCTAACGTGAAGGAAACTTTGCTACTTCCATTGTCGGTTAAATCTGTAAGTTTGTCAACTTCAAAAATATTTCTCATTTTAAGTTCACTGCGAATATAACTCGGACAAGGATAAACATTCCCTTGATAATCTATAAAAATTTCCTTTTTCCCTGCTGTACAAGAACAAATTGACAACGGCTTATCTGAGTGCTCTACCATATAATCAGAAGGTATATACGTTTCAAATTCTGTCTTATCTGTAAATAATTGTTTATTTCCTTCCCCTCTTCCAGTTGGTGAAAATAATCGACAAACAGGATTCGTTTCTAATACTTCGTTTAACTTGTAAAAAGGCTCTAACAGATATTCCGTTTTATCTGAAAAAATCATAGATAGGTTAATGACTTTAGCGTTATATCTTTTCAGTATTTCAATACTTCTAATGACTTTTTTGAAAACTCCTCGTCCTCGTACAACTGAACACGTTTCTTCATCTATTCCATCTATACTTATCTCGAATTGATCTACCATTTTTACGAGCTGATCAACATTTTGGGGATTTATAAAAGTACCATTCGTAGATAAAACAATTGTTCCGTATCTTTCTGGCGTTTCTTTGGTGTTGACCACTCCTCAGGCGTTTTGCCAGACTTGATTTCTTCGTTTTCCTTACGATGATTACGTTGTTTAGGCGATTCAACAAATGATGCATCAACAATTTGTCCTTTGTGAGCGAGTAACCCTTCGCCTGCAAGAACAAGTTCAAAACTTTTGAAAAGTTCATTACCATGACCGCTTTGCGCAATTTTATCTCGGTAAAGCCAGATTGTTTTGGCATCAGGAACTGATTTATCGTCAATGCCTAAAAATCGGCGGAATGACAGTCTATCTAGCAGTTGATATTCCATGGCATCGTCTGAAAGATTGTTATAGCGTTGCAAAATCAAGAGTTTGAACATCATGACATAATCATAATGCGGTCGTCCACCGCGACTTGCGACTTTACGCTCAGCACGAAAAAGACGTTGAAGAACTGGGCGAAACTGTTCCCAATTGATAACTGAATCAAGGCGTTCAAGTGGGTCGCCTTTGGCGCTGATTTTTTCTAAGTACAAATCTTCATCGCTAAATAGTTTCATGGAGGGTTCCTTGGTTTATTGGTAACTCTATTATCTCATTTTTTCTGTTTTTAGGGGGTTTTTTAGAGGTGCCCTTCACTTTATCCTCCATTTCTGCATAGACTTTCGCATCTTCTTCAGATAAAAGACCGTCTTTATCCTTTTTCGTTTCAACAAAGGCTTTTGTCGCCTCCCATGCTTTGTTTCTCTTTTCTCGTAATTCTAAAATCTTATCCATTTGTGTTACCTCCAATTTTTCATTAAATTAAGCCGACTCATAAGCGAATCGGCTTTAGTGACGTTGCTATTTATTTGTTCTTGTTGAATTTGTGGCTTTGGTTTATCAATTTTGCAATGATGTGCAATCTTATCCATGAGTGAATTTGTGACTGCAACTTGTGAGAACATCATATTTGATGTTGGCAGCAAATCCTCTACAATTTCGTTTGTCTCTCTGTGCAAAATGTCGTCTGCAAATCCAAGTTCAACTGCTTTATGTGCATCCATCCACGTTTCTGAATCCATCAAATGTGATAATTTCACTCGATTAAGTCCTGTCTTAATTTCATAAGCGTTGATGATACTTTCCTTGACTTCATCAAGCATAGAAATTGCCTTTTTCATCTCAGCACTATCGCCCCAAGCCATTGTTGCAGGATTGTGAATCATCAGCATGGATACAGGTGACATTAAAACCTTTGTCCCCGCCATAGCAATCACACTTGCTGCACTTGCCGCAATACCATCAATCTTTATCGTGACACTCCCTTTGTAGTCCATTAGCATGTTATAAATCTGTGCTGCAGCTACACAATCTCCTCCCGGCGAATTAATCCAAACAGTAATGTCTCCCTCACCACTTATAAGTTCACGCTGAAACAACTTAGGTGTGACATCATCATCAAACCATGAGTCCTCAGCGATTGTGCCCTTTAGGAACAGTGTTCTCTCTTGCACTTCCTCCAGTGTCTCCTGATTCATCACTGTCTGATTCTTCCACTTCCAAAACTTCTTCATTTTCGTTTTTCTCCTCTCCCTTAGTCGTTTTATTTGCATAAGCTCCTGCGTCTTTTAACGGGAGCATGTTGCCATTAATTAAATACAAATCGCCACCCTCACTATTAGGTATGCGGTCGAGATTTTCTAGTTCCCGTATGTCATTTGCACTCATCCAACCATTCTACCTTGCTGTGGCATAGCCATTCATTCGTGATTGATAATCACCACGTAAAAGTCCATCAACATTGATCTTGATGAAATATTACTTCTTTTCCTCTTTGGTTAGAAGTGACCGAATCATTGACTGTTCAATGCGAGATACCCACGGGTCAAGCGTGTATTTTACAAATTCTAGTGACTGTTGCTCAATATTAGAAAAGCTCGATTTTTCAAGGTCGCCAACCATATGCGGCGGTACTCTGAAAATTCGAGCTATCTCATTGATTTGAAACTTCCTTGTTTCTAAAAACTGAGCTTGTTCTGGGGATATAGAAATTGGTGTGTATTTCATTCCCTCTTCTAACACAGCCACCTTGTGTGAGTTGCTTGAGCCGCCAAATGTCTGTTGCCAACTTTCACGAATTCGAACTGGGTCTCTTAAGGTTCCGGGGTGTTCTAATACCCCACTTGGTGCTGCACCATTAGCGAAGAACTTCGCCCCATATTCCTCACAGGCAATCGCCATACCAATCGCATTTTTAGTCATCACAATTGGTGAGTAGCCAACTAATCCATCAAACCCTAACCCCGGAATATGCAAAACTTCAGATGAATGAAGTTTGACTTGATTGCCTTTCACGACATCCCCCGTCGCAACAGTATAGGTATAATAGAGTTCACCCGTGTCTGACCTATCTACACTCATGCGATTTGGCATTAACGGATAAAGTCCTATCACCTCGCCTTTGCCATTTCTAATGATTTGAGCATAAGCATTACCCCAAAGTAAAAGATGCGTCATCAACGTTTCTCTGAAAATGAATGAAGTCATCTCTGGATTTGGTTCATCATGTAAAAGTAAATACAACGGGTGGTCAGTTGCCTTTTCCTTACTCGTTTCAGTTTGTTTATACAAATGAAGTGGCAAACTTGCGACAGCCTCAGATAAAATCCTTACGCATGAATGAACTGCTGTCATTTGCATGGCACTTCGTTCTGTGACAGGTTTGCCAGCTGTTGTTCCTCCCATTAAAAAACGATAGCCACTACCTACTGTGCTATCGCTTGGTTTGTCTCTTGATTTGAACAAATCTGTAAATATCCCCATACACATCAACCTCCTTTCTGATTTTGGGCATAAGAAAAGTACCTATCGACTTGATAGATACTTAATAATAATTTTTGATTTTATCTCAATTAATTTACGATATATTAGTCGGAAAGCATTGTCAAATATGAATCTAGTCTCTCATCTACATATCCTGCAAATAATTTCTCCATAGCTGCTAGATTGTGTTTAACATGATAGTCATCAAAAGCTGTATAATAATTGACCCTATCAGTAAACTTAATATCAATTGGCGGAAACCCTGCTTTCATTAACTCTAGGTTGACTAGCAATCGACCTGTTCTACCATTCCCATCAATAAATGGATGTATGCTTTCAAATTCAATATGAAATCGTGCCAATCGAGGAATAACATGTTCGTCACTCTCATGATATTTTTTCATTAACTGCTCCATACTTGGTGCAATCATATAAGGTTGAACAGGTTCATGTGCTGACCCCATAATG
>JAISJN010000002.1 GCA_031261505.1 Clostridioides sp.
GAACATTTTTAGGTATTAACCGAACAAAATTCGTATGTTTGTTTGGCTTATTAAGTGTACCCAAAATTATTTTACAAACAAATTCTAAAACTGCTTGACTTTAACTAGCTGGTCTGAAAGCGTTGAATCACCATTTAAAAGATATCCTAGTTCAAAAGACTAAAATGGTATGAGCCGCTTATGCAGGTTCTGTTCGTTTCACCTATTCTGGATATGGAACTAGTCATTCAAAACATGATGAAGTGGGCAGGGATAACAAAAGAACAGCTGAAAAGGGACAAATTTACTATGTGGAATTTGACAATCAAATATAAGGTTGTAAATATAGAAAAGAAAATATAGTTTATGAGCGAATGGGGGAGACAAAAATGTTGAATGAAAATACGCCTACGATTTATACGGAGCGACTTGTGTTGCGGAAGTTTACCTGGGATGACACTGAAGCTTTGTTTGAACTGTTAAGTGATGAGGAAGTGAATCAGTTTTTGCCGTGGTTTCCGGTGAAGTATATGGGTGAAGCTGAGCAGTTTTTGGAAACGAATTATTTGCGTTATTACGAGTTGGACTCAGCGTATAGATATGCTGTTTGTTTGAAAGAGGACAATAAGGTGATTGGGTACGTTTGCGTGAGCGGTGCGCCGAGTTTTGATTTGGGTTATGGATTGAAGAAGGCGTTCTGGCATAAGGGGATTGCGGTTGAAGCTACTGGTGCCGTTGTTGAACGTATTCGAGCTGCTGGTGTTCCGTATATTACAGCGACGCATGATGTGCATAATCCGTGGAGTGGGAAGGTTATGGAGAAGCTTGGGTTAACGTATCGGTATTCTTACCAGGAACAGTGGATGCCTAAGGATATTGCGGTTACTTTCCGGATGTATCAGGTGAATTTTGATTGGGATGATGCGAGGGTGTTTGGGAAGTATTGGGATGAGGCTGAGGTTAGGTTTGTTGAGGAAATAGAATAGGATGATTGAATAGCTACCAGGTGACTGGTAGCTTGAAAATATCGAAAATGTTATAATTGTGATATTGAGATTAGGACTACCCAATGATATAGAAGTGGTCACGCATCGGTTGAAGTTATTATATTTTATCTGTGAAAGAAAAATAAAAAAACTGTCACACGAGGACAATTTTCCAGTCTAATTTAATGAAAGGAGTCGAATGGAATTGATGAATAAAGAAGAAATGGAGCAGTTGATTACAGAAGCAACTACTGGGAATAGCCAAGCATTGGAAACTATTTTAAAAAGTGTACAGAATTTGATTTTCAATTTATCGCTTAGAATGTTGGGGACAGTGCCAGATGCAGAAGATGCTACTCAGGATATTCTTGTGCGTATAATGACAAACTTAACTTCATTCCGTAAGGAGAGCAATTTTAAAACATGGGTATATCGGCTTGCCACAAACTATTTGATTGATTATAAAAAATCGATGTTTGCACATTACCCATTGGATTTTGATTATTACTCCAATGATATAAAGAGTGGTTATATAGAAAATTCAGATGACTTGCTAATGGGTGTTAACAAAGACAAACTTGAGAAGGAATTAAAACAATCCTGTACAAATGTCATGCTTCAATGTTTAGACCCTCCTACCCGTTGTATTTTTATCTTGGGAACAATGTTTAAAATTGATAGCAGGATTGCAGGGGATATTTTAGATATGACACCAGATAATTATCGCCAAAAACTCTCAAGAGCGAGAAAAAAAGTTGCTGGTTTCTTATCGTATCACTGTGGTTTAACTGAAACAGGTTTTTGCTCTTGTGAAAAGCGTATTGGTTATGCAATAAAGCATAATCGCATTTCTCCAAAAAAATTAAGATATGTGAATTTAGAAGAAATGAATCAGGACACACTTATAGATTATACGGAAATCATGGAATCAATTGATGAAATATCGGAAGTGTTTTCTGAATTACCAATGTATCGCTCACCTGTATCAGCGAAAAAATTCATTAAAAGGCTGTTGCAATCGCCACGAATAGAAAAAATACGAGAATTTCAAATGATGGAGGATTCATATGATTGATATAAAACTTATTTTAGATTTTTTGAATGATTTAGAAAATAATAATAACCGAGAATGGTATCACGCTCACAAATCAGAGCGTAACTTAGCTATGCTAGAATTTGAAAAATTGCTTCAATTCCTAATTGATGAACTTTCACTTACCGATACTACAATAATAGGATTACGTCCAAAAGACCTGATATTTAGACTGAATAGGGATACTCGGTTTTCAAAGAATCTTCCTCCATATAAAACGGCATTTTCTGCCCATATTTCATCAGCAGGCAGATTCCCTATACCAGCAGGATATTTTATATGCATACAACCGAACAACTCGTTTATTGGTGGTGGTGTTTTTGCAACACAATTCCCCCAGGCAATAACTCTTGTTAGAGAGCATTTAATAAATAATTCAGTGAAGTTTTTAAATATCATACAGCCAAAGGAATTTTATGGTAATTTTGAGGTGCTAGGTGTGAAATTGAAAAATGTCCCTAGAGGATATGATAAAGAACATATCCTCGCTGAATACTTAAAACATAAATCGTGGGACATAGAATATCATTTCAGCGACAAAGAATTGGAATCCTCTGACATAGTTTGCAGAACAATGGTGAATAAATTTAAAATGATGAAAGTCTTTAATGATTTTCTTAATGAGGCTTTAGTTGAATTTAAAATGCCAGAACGGAAGGCGCAAAAAAAATGATTTTACTGTGGGTATTAATAGTTTGGATTGTATTAGGGCTAATAGATATTGCACCAATGATAAAAGTACAATGAATTATGGAACTGCAATTTTAGATGTGAGCAAGCCAACGAATTTGAATGGTAACTATTTTAATTGGGACAGTAGTTCTTTTCACACAATAAAATTCTAGTTTAGGCGAGGTGATAAAGTGGAAGATTTAAACGCAGACTTTATAAATTTAACAGCAGAAAATGTTGATGAGGAGCATTTGTGTTGTATTATTCGCAGTAAGAAAGCTCATCTGGGCGTTGAGGCAAAACGGGAATGGCTATCTGAACGGTTAAAAGAAGGCCACGTATTTAGAAAGCTTAATGTTAAAGGTACTGTGTTCATTGAATATGCGCCACTCGAAATCTCATGGGTTCCTATTATCGGTGAGCATTATTATTACGTTTACTGCTTATGGGTTTTGGGTGAATACAGAGGAAAAGGTTATGCCAAATCGCTAATGGAGTATGCGATAGAAGATGCAAAAACAAAGGGCAAATCGGGTATTTGCATGCTTGGAGCAAAAAAGCAAAAAGCATGGTTATCAGATCAAGCCTTTGTTAAAAAGTTTGGATTTGAAGTAGTTGATACTACGGATGATGGTTATGAATTACTTGCACTTTCCTTTGATGGAACGAAACCAAAGTTCGCACAAAATGTTAAAAATCAAATTGAAAATCAAGAACTAACGATATTTTATGATATGCAATGCCCTTATGTTTATCAAAGTGTGGAGAAGATAAAGCAATACTGTGAAATGAATGATGAGCCAATATCTTTAATTCAAGTCGACACACTACAAAAAGCAAAAGAGTTGCCCTGTGTCTTTAACAACTTTGCTGTGTTTTATAAAGGAAAATTTCAGACGGTGAATTTATTAGATGTCGCAACTTTAAAAAGAATACTCAAAAAATGAAAATAGAAATATAATTACTTATAGCACTCTACCAAATCGGTAGGGTGTTTTTACGCTCTCCCCCCTGAAATACCAACATTTCAACCCACCTAATTGTTGCTATTTTCCTATAGAACTTTAAAATAATGGGTGTAAGTTTTCTTTACAACTCCTTTACAATTCCAATATAACAAAAATATAAGAAAATAGTAGTATAGTTTTCGTAATAGAAAAGAAAACGAAACGGAGGCGTAATAATGAGAGTACTAAAACGAGCAAGTATTAAGATTTGGAGGAAAAAGGGAATATCAATCCTATTGCTAGTGATAATGTTGGCATTATTTGTTACTTCACTGTCATGTAAAATGATTCAAGACAGCGTTGATAAATCAGCGGAAAGTGCAAAAACAGATGTAAGGGCAACAGTAGAAATAGGTTATAACGAACAAGAAATGATGAGCTCAGGAACATCTGAAGTTGCACTTACGACAGAGTTAGTTGAAAAGTTGAAAAACAATAAATATGTAAAAGAGGTCCATGAAGAAATTGAATCAACTGTGAATGGTGATTATAAACCAGTTGGAGGTAGCAATCAATCACCTATGAATGGTCAAATTATGGGAAGCGGAACTGAAAATGTCAATATGGATTCGCTATGTGGAACGGTTGTGTCACTTGCAAATATAGAAGACTCCAATTTTGCAACAGGAGATAATAAGCTTGTAAAAGGTGTATATCCTTTTGATAGCAACGTAAAAAATGCAGTAATTGTTTCAGATGAATTTGTAAAACAAAACGATCTTAAGATTGGCGATAAAATCCAAGTTCTTGGAATTAGTGCAAAAAACAAAACTGATTTAGAAATTGTCGGCGTTTTTAAGACATATGTTAAACAATCAGAGATGGATGACTTTTTCCCAGCAGTAGCCGAAAGGAATAAGTACTATACTATGCCAAAAACCGCTATTGAGGTGCAAATTTCAGGGAACGAGAAGGAAAATGCAGAACTTAAAAGTATTAAGACTACATTAAAGAATTCAGGAGATATTCAAGCATTTATTGCATCTGTAAAAAACGATAAGAGTATAAATTCAAAATATTTGAGATTTAGTTCTGACTTGGAGAAATACAAGACACTTACTAGCTCGATACAAAAGATTGCAGATGTGGCGAGAGTACTATCCATTATAGTGATTATTTTAGCGACAGGAATTTTGGGGTTGCTTATGATACTATCGTTGAAAAATAGAAAATACGAAATAGGTGTACTTTTATCATTAGGAGAAAGAAAGGCTGCTGTAATATTACAAATGGTATTAGAAATGGTACTTGTCGCTATTGTAGCATTTGGAATAGCCTTCAGTGTTAGTGGCGCTTGTGCATCAGGTTTATCCAAGGCAATGATAAATCAATCAAATGTAGAAAGTTCTACAGAAAAAAAAATGCAGCAAGGAATTTTATTTGCAGATGATGTTAGCAAAGAAAAAGTCGATCCAATTGAAGAAATTTCAATTAAGCCGATTGGTAAAGATATTTTAATTGAAACGGGCATATTAAATGGATTTGTTGTAGTTATTTCTACATTGTTACCAACGATATGGATCTTGCGTAAAAACCCAAAAAAAATAATGCTTAGGGAGGAATAAGATATGATAGAAGCAAAGAACATAGAGTTTTCATACGGCAAGAAAAAAGTTTTAAGAAATATAAGCGTTGAATTTGATAAAGGAAAAATGTACGCAATTTTAGGAAAGTCAGGCAGTGGAAAAACCACATTACTTTCTATTTTGAGTGGGATTGAAGATATCCAACAAGGACAAATTATTATTGAAGGTAGGTTGATTAATGCTAAATCAGCTGTAGATTATAGAAAACACATCGGAATCATATTTCAATCGTATAATTTAATTAACTATATGAACTCAATTCAAAATGTAATAATGGCGCTTGATATAGTAAAATATAAGGGGAATAGAAAAAAGCAAGCGATTAAACATCTTGAGCAACTTGGGATTTTGAAAGAGGATATGACAAAACCATGTAGTCAACTTTCAGGAGGACAGCAACAAAGAGTTGCAATCGCACGTGCATTGGCTTGTGATTCGTGCATTATTTTTGCGGATGAACCGACTGGAAATCTCGATAGTGTTTCTGCAAACCACATTATAGAAATCTTACAGGAATTTGCCGTTAAAAGAGGCAAATGTGTGATTTGTGTAACACATGATGAAAGTTTAGCAAACAAGGCTAATGAAATTATTCATCTAAAGGATGGAAAGATAATAACTAATACTAATTAATGAAAGAAGGAATGTTAATGCAAAAACACATCTTATTGATTGAAGATGATGAGGTTATTCATAATTCTCTAAAAAAATTCTTAGTCCAGGAAGGATATCAAGTAAGCAGTGCTTACGATGGAGAAGAAGCACTCGCTTTATTTGCTGAAAATGATATACAACTCATTTTGCTAGACTTGATTATTCCAAAACTAAGTGGCGAGATGGTATTACGACAAATTAGAAAAGAAAGTAAAGTTCCAGTTATTGTGATCAGTGCATTAAATGATGAACAAACACAACAATTAGCTTATATGCAGGAGATTGATGATTATGTTTCCAAGCCATTTTCTCTAAAAATTTTACTATATAAAATTGCGGCTGTATTGCGCAGGACATATTCTTCTCAAGAAGAGTGCTTTGTCTGGAAAGATGTGGTACTCTATGCTGGAAACTATAAGGTGGATTATAAGGGAAAAGAAGTTAATCTCACAGCAAAAGAGTTTGAAATATTAGAAATACTAATGCGAAATATCGGAAGAATTTATACAAGAGAGCAACTTCTAAATTTACTATGGGACTACGATTTCGATGGATATTCACGAACAATAGATGTACATGTAAAGAATATACGCAAGAAAATTTGCTCTGAAATCATTACGACCGTTACGAAAATAGGCTATAAGGTGGAAGAATAGAATGAAGAGAATAAATTTATTTTGGAAAACATGGATTGTAACTTTTTTCTCTCTTTTGCTAGCAGGTTTCATTTTTGTCTTTTCTTATTCTTATTTTGTGCAAATGAGCTACGAAAAGACACAAACAGTTAAATTGCAAGAGTTTAAGCAGAATATAAAAATGGAAATAGATAAGAATGGAATTCAAAAAGAACAGTTGTTAAAATATCCTTTACAAGGATGCTTTATTCAGATATTTGAAAATGAGAAACTCATATATCCACCAAATGGAGAGGGATTTTTTTTCAAAACAGATGTAGATCCATCTTCTATGAATAATATAATAAATGAAAAAGATTCAACAGAATATTTATTAGATAAATTTGAGATACATAATTATACTGTAGAATTGATGATGCCTAAACTTGCTTATTCATATGATTCATTTAAGAATTTTATACCATCGTTTTTAGTAATTGGTCTCGTTTCAACAGGTATCATTTCTTTTTCATATTCGCTATATTTCTCGAGAAGAATACGTAGCTTGAATCAAAAAATGCAAATAATGAGTAAAATGGAGTATGAAGTAACCGAGGAAATCCAAGTAGGAGATGAATTGGTAGATTTGGAAAATAATTTAAATGAGATGTATCTCCGACTAAAAAAAGCATTAGACGATAGAGTATTTTTTACACGAGGGGCAACCCATGAGTTAAAAACGCCAATTATGGCGGTGAGTTCTATGCTTGAGGGAATGATTTGTAACGTGGCTGGATTTGAAAACAAGGAATATTATCTACAAGAATGCTATTCACAAATGGAGAGTATGTCGAAACTTGTAAATGAAATTCTAGATTTATCTCAAATTAATCAGCTACAAGTTGGGCAAACAAATTTGTATAAAGTGATGAATGAGTTGATTGCAGTTTATGAAATAATTGCACAAGATAAGGGGTGTAATATTTTGTTTGTCTGTGATAATAAACAAAAGGAAATAAAGATACTAGAAAATAGTTTGTATAAGGTATTGTCGAATCTATTATCAAATGCACTAAAGTATGCATCCGATAACTCAACCATAAACATTGAATTAAAAAACGGTAGGTTTTCCATTTCCAATGAATATAGAGGGGAAATAGAAGGAGACATCGAAAAACTTAGTGATCCATTTGTCCAAGGTGAAAATGCAAAAGAGGGACATGGGTTGGGACTTTATATTGTGAAAACCATTTTGACTTCTGTTGGAATGGAGATGCAGTGTTTTCTAAAAAATCAAATATTTGTTGTGACTTTTACAATATAAGTATTTACGTTACTGATATTAAGATTTTGCTTAAGCATGGAATAATAAGATGAAAAAATGTAGCACTCTACCAAATTGGTAGGGTGTTTTTTTAATGTTCTCAAATCCTTACAATATCAACATTTCTACCCACCCAATTTACCCGAGTACCCAAATTGTCATTGTATCAAAGACAGCGTCTTAATATAATCGCTGTGTACCAAACGGTACGCACGGTGGTGTGAGATGTCAGTTAATCAAATCATGATTAGCTTCATACTCGATTGTAAGTTGTACCATTTTACCCGTAAGTTGTACCATTTAAGAATTTTATTGGGATATATGTGATATATTATAATATCTATGATATATTGTAATTGTAAGGATTCCTACAATCTAAAGGAGTGTAGGGCATATTTCTCACGGACGCATTAAAAATATACGGAATAGTTTAACAATATCATAGAATTTATAACTATTCTCAGGGGGGTAATTTTATAGAGTATTTAACCAAGAACAAAAATTTTATGTACTATTTCATAAGCACAACAGTGACTATGGCTTCTAGCAATATTTTTCAATTCATGCTGTCCTTATATGTTTTGAAAAATACCGGATCAGCAACTGCATTTGCATCGGTATTGTCGATAGCTGTGATTCCCAATATAGTTATGATACCAATGGCTGGGGTTATTGGAGATAGGTATAATAAGAGAAAAATTCTATCTACCATATCCATACTGTACACCATTGTATTTATTTCATTTGGTACGATTTTGTATTACGGTAAGAGTTTTAACCTAATCGTGATTTATCTACTCGTTGTAATACTAGAGATATTAGAAGTATTTTACAATGGACCGCAGGATGCGATAATCCCGCAGATAGTAGATGAGGAGCATATGGCAGAGGCAAATTCTGTATCGCAAATAGATAATAATGTTGTGTCTTTAATTGGACCGCTGATAGCTGCATTTCTGTACGAGTCATTTGATATACTGGGCGGTATGGTAATAGGAAGCGTGCTTACCCTTATCTCAAGTGTGTTGACCTGTAGGATCATCATAGAAAGAGAGGAAGCAAAATTATCTACCTCAAATAAGAACAGTATATTTAAAGATTTTAAAGAGGGAATGTATTTGATTAAGGATAATTCGTTGATTAGGAAGATAACCATTCTACCACCTATGTGTAATATGTTTTTAGGACCGATACTTACAATCGTAATGACATATTTTCTAGTATCAGTTGTAAATTTAGAAGCGACAAAATACGGCCTCTACAAAAGTCTAATATCGGCGGTTGCATTATTAGGGCCAGTAGCGGCATTCAATATAATCAAAAAGAACGACGAAAAGAAGATTGTACCTATCTTCATAGGTGGAATTTCATTCCTTCTTCTAATACTAACTGGTGTCATCTATCTTAGCTACAGTGGATTTATAGGAATAGAGCCTATGTATATTATGACAATAATAATTGTCGGATCTATATTCATAGTTGTAACTATATATAATATAGCTAATAACGTTGTCAGGCAGAAGTGTGTACCAATAGAGTATTTGAGTAGAGTATCTTCTTTCACCCAAGCTTTATCAAGTATTATAATGCCAGTATCGCTTATGATATTCGGTATCTTATTGGATAATTTTCCAGTCTACATATCGACGACTGTTGGGGTTATCGGAATGCTTCTTATTTTCATTAGAGCTAAATCAATGTTTAAAAATGAGTAGTTTAATAATTGGTTAAATAATAATTAGAAAATGATAATTTGTTGAATAGTGATTGCTTGGCAGTAGATGAATCATTAAGTTCGAATCTATGGCGAGCACACAAAAAGATTGTCCCCCTACCTTCTTAGATAGGGGACGATCTTTTTCTAGTTAAATGTCGGTTCACGATTCAGTCTGGGGTTAACCAACACATTTAGAGGATATAGTCCAACTCAAAGTTGACATTTCCTCTTATTGCCCTCATCTGACCTCTGACCAGCTCAGATTGTTCAAAAGCAGAAAGCTTATCCTCTAGAGCGGTTGCCCTTTGAAGAACCTCTAGATAGGTACTCACAGATTCAAAAGGACCGTGGTCCAATGTAAGATACCACCTTCTTTTATTTGCATTCCAGTATTCATATGCAGAAACTGCCTTCTTGTTAGCGTCCTCCCAATTATCTGCTTCAATTTCAGCTTCGATAGCTATTATCTGCTCATCGAATTCAGATGTAAATGAATTTACCTTATCAGAATTGTATACAGCAAATGTCACAAATAGAATTGTAAAAATTATTGCAAAAATCGTCGATTTGATTTCAATCACCACCTATATCTGTTTTGGTTGAATAAATATTTTGTCGTACTCGTCGAGTATACATACGAGGACGTGTTCTGGCTTATCTATATGGTGCGATTTAAGAATCCCTTCCAACCAACAGAAATCTTTGTCAGCCGATTTAAGCCCCTTTTCAGAAACTATACCATCTACTATTAAAGGTATGGGAAGGTGTACGTATTTCTTTGATGGTGTGGTGTTGTAGTTTGTGGTTGGAACGACGCTCAAACTACCGTCCGATTCCAGGATAGCGTATTGTATATCCTTTAGATTAAAATATCCTTGTACTCTCAATTGCTCCATAAGTTCTTCTATATTTATTCTCTCTCGTTTCAATGCTTTGTAGAGGATAGTACCGTTGTCTATTATAACGGTAGAGCCTCCAGATAGAATCCTGTGAAAAGTCTTGCTTTTTAGGCTGATAAATGAGACTAGGGTCTGCATGAGTACAAGTCCAACTATGGCAGCTATTCCCTTTAGAATGGGAATATCGTTGTTCTCCATAGGGACGGCAGCGACTTCGGCGATGAGTAGGGTTATGACGAGGTCGAAACAGTTCATCTCAGCAATTTCACCCTTACCCATGAGCCTCATAGCAATGAGAACCGCAATATATAAAAGTATGCTTCTTATCAATACAACCAACATAGTGTTACTCCCTCTTAAAAAAATATTTACTAATATTATTAACAGAATAGAGTATTATAATTCATATAACTTGAGGTTTTGCTGAAACTATGATAAACTAATATTTAACAGATAATTCTCAGCAAACGATATCCGATTTTCGAGGTTTGTGTAGGATTATCTCTATTTTGGGCTAAATGTATAATCTGCCGCGTGAGAAATCGTTTGCGAGATATAGAATAACGTTTGCCAAACACCTATGCATATATATAGATGTGAAATAAAAAATTACATAAAAGGGGTTAAAAAAATGGAAATCTTATGGCAGTATAATTTTGCAATTGCTATCTTAGCGATGTTGCTACTCGGATTTGGATTTTTAATGGTATTTGTTAAAAATAACGGATTCAACGCTCTTACTGGTACATATCTAGTTGTTGCAACTGTAATACCTGTTTACATCTTACTTAGAAACACAGGGGTGATATCAGGGGAGGTAATACCTGCAGATACTGTAGAAGCAGTTATATTTGCAGAATTTGCAGCAGCAGCGGCACTTATATCTATGGGTGCTGTATTGGGTAGGTTAAAGACTTATCAACATATTATTCTTGGAGTTTTATCGGTATTATTCTATATGGTAAATGAATGGATGGTTACAGACGGAGGTCTAGGAATAACTAAGGGATTCGTCGATGTAGCTGGATCTATAGGAATACACGCTTTCGGTGCGTACTTCGGTATAGGACTTACAATTATATTGACATCTAAAAAACAAAGAGAGACATCTATTGAATCTGATTCTACTTCAGACAGATTTTCTATGATAGGTTCTATGGTTTTATGGATATTCTGGCCAAGTTTTTGCAGTGCTATAGTAAGTACGGATTTAATAGCAAAAACTGCTGTAAATACAATATTGGCACTCTGTGGTGCAACGCTTATGGCCTATATAGCGAGTGCCTTATTCAGACGTGGAAAGGCATCGATTGCGGATATAGCAAATGCATCTCTAGCAGGTGGTGTCGCTATAGGATCTACATGTAGTATAATGGCACCTACAGGGGCGTTCATAATAGGTCTATTAGCGGGACTCTTATGTGTATTTGGATATGTGTACGTTCAACCTTTCTTGGAAGAAAAATTCAACATAGTGGACACTTGTGGTGTACACAACTTACACGGTATGCCAGGTCTCCTAGGTGGATTGGCAGCGTTGACAGTAGCGCCTACAATGGTAGGAGCGCAGTTTGCTGGAATTGTATTCACAGTTGTCTTTGCATTAATCGGAGGCTTGGTATCAGGTTTTGTAATAAAACTTACTGGCGTTAGAGAACATGCTTACGAAGACGCCGAAGAGTACATTGCGTAGTCAAAATATAGGGTATAGTGAGCGAGTGGTATGAAGACGCCCGTGGAGGCTATAGAGTAAAATCTTGTTTTAAACTAGAGAAAGATGTATCCATCTATTTATGTGGGTGCATCTTTCTCATTTTAATTTGGGGAGATCCAAAATAATGCAATTATTATTAACTTATTCGCAAAATTAAAAGAAAAACATTGAAAACTGCTGTAATTGTTGTAAAATTAATTTAGTACGTAATTTTGTATATAACTTGAGATAAATGTCCATCACCTCTACATGTGGCGGACATAATTCTATTATGCAATTGGGATATATCTCAGACTTAAACCGTTGAATCATTATTTAATATAGAAGGGAAAGATTACACATGGAAAATGAAAAATTAGCGAGATTAATTGCAATAGAAGACGAGGGCATAGAAAATTTAAAATATATAGAAAAAGAACTTGAAGGTACTTTCGATATACAGACACTTAAGATGAATCAAGATGTAGACGAAGAAAACTTAAGGAGCTTATTTGACGGCATAGAAATACTGTTTACACTCTACAACTCGGATGATAAGGACGTACTAAATATAGCAAGGGCTATAGAAGCTATGTCTTCACCTAGAAGAATACTAACTATATCAATAGATACATCTGAAAAACAAGAAGTCGGCAATATAAATGAAACAAAATCAAGTTCAAGTCCAAGTTTAAATTCAGGCTCAAATGCAGGTTCAAACTTCAACTCAAAATCAAACGCAGCGGAAGACGAGTCTAAAAAAGAAGCTGAAGGCGAAGAAGTACAGTTTGGCAGGGAAATTGCAATTCAAACTAGTAAACTACCTAAGTTCGCCAAAATCATGAAAATGATGGCTGATTCTCTATCTATGGAGTGTTTGATAAATATAGATATTACGGACTTGAGAGAGGTAATAGCTGGCGAGAAGGGTATAAAGTATTCTTACAATGAATTTTCTATGGAAACATTTGATATAGACCTTGCTAGCCGTGAAATAGAGGAGTCTATAGAGTCACAGGGAAGTGAATTCCTTGGAAAATCAAATGTAATACTCCTTGAGGGCGAAATAGAACTTTCGCAGTTAAATGATTTTATAACTAAAATAACTCAATCAGAGGGAGATCCAGCCTGGTCTATATTTTCGTTTAACGAAGCCCATGATACTCAGAATAGGTTAAAGGTGACCTTCATTCAAAACTAGCAGGGGTGATTGACTTTATGTCGATTTTAAGATATCATAGAGACTGTATGTAAAAATAAGAAATGGAAAGGAATTAATCATATATGCTACAAGTTACAGGCGTGGGAATAAGATTTGGAGACAAAGAACTCTTCAAAGATGTTAATTTAAAATTTACAAAGGGAAACTGCTACGGAATAATTGGAGCAAATGGAGCAGGTAAATCTACCTTTTTAAAAATATTATCAGGGGACTTAGAGCCTAATTCAGGAAATGTTTCAATAACAGATAAAGAAAGAATGTCTGTATTAAAGCAGGACCATTATGGATTTGAAGAGGAAGAAGTAATAAACGTAGTTATTCAAGGTCATGAAAGACTTTGGAAAATAATGCACGAAAAAGATGCGCTATATATGAAAGAAGATTTCAACGATGAGGACGGAATCAAGGCAGCTGAGCTAGAAGGCGAGTTTGCCGAGTTAGACGGTTGGGATGCTGAGACAAATGCAGAAAAAATCCTAATGGGTCTAGGAATAGACAAGGACATGCACCATAAACTTATGAAGGATTTAAACGGTGGAGAAAAAGTCAAAGTGTTACTTGCACAGGCGTTGTTCGGAAAACCAGAGATACTACTTCTCGATGAGCCTACCAACCACTTGGATTTCAAATCAATAAACTGGTTAAACGACTTCATAATGGATTTGGAAGATTCAATAGTAATAATCGTTTCGCACGATAGACATTTCTTGAATAAGGTATGTACTAACATCGTCGACGTCGATTTTGGAAAAATACAAATGTATGTAGGTAACTACGATTTCTGGTACGAATCAAGTCAGTTGGCATTACAACTTGCAAAGGATCAGAATAAAAAGACTGAGGAAAAAATAGCACAGTTAAAAGAGTTCATCGCGAGATTTAGCTCAAATGCATCTAAGGCTAAACAGGCAACTTCAAGGAAGAAACAACTTGATAAATTGGAATTGGAAGATATTCAGCCTTCAAGAAGAAGATATCCATACGTTGGGTTTACTCCAGCCAGAGATATCGGAAACGAGGTACTTGAAGTTCACAACCTTACAAAGACAATAGACGGAGTAAAGGTATTAGACGATGTTTCATTTAGACTAGACAGCGACGATAAAGTGGTCTTCTTAGGAGATGAAATGGCGACTACAGCCTTATTAAACATACTTATGGGAGAAGATGAACAAGATAGCGGTACATTTAAATGGGGAGTCACAACTACTCAGGACTATATGCCGAAAAACCACAATAAATTCTTCGATGGAGTAGAGTACTCACTAGTTGACTGGTTGAGACAGTTCTCAGAAGAAAAGAGTGAAAGCTTTATAAGAGGATTCCTAGGAAGAATGTTATTCTCTGGTGAAGAAGCCCTTAAGGAAGCGTACGTGCTTTCAGGAGGAGAAAAAGTTAGATGTATGTTGTCAAAACTGATGCTTTCAAATGCGAATGTACTGGTATTGGACGATCCAACTAACCACCTCGACCTAGAAAGTATAACTTCAGTAAACAAGGGACTTGAGAAATTTGCAGGAGTTCTTTTATTTACATCACATGACCATCAGTTCATATCTACAATAGCCAATAGGATGATAGAAATAACTCCAAATGGGCTTATGGACAGAAAGATGAACTTTGATGAATACCTTGAAGACGCTGATATTCAGGCGAAATTAAAGGAAATGTACGGAGTTGCTAAATAGCATTGCTGAAGTTAAATAAAGTATAAATAACTAGACAAACAGTTCTAGAATAGTTTTTAAATTGATAGAATAGATTTCAATGGTTAGAATAGATACGTGGATGGGGAGGCGATTAGTCTCTCCATTTTTATGTGAACTAAATAACTTGAGATAAATGCCAGCACAGGTACTTTGCAGTACGAGCACTTTGCAGCACAGGTACTTTACAGCACAAGCTATTACCGTTTAATAAGACGATTGGGGGAGAGTCGAATGAAATACGATCAGAAGAAGATATTTTCAAAAGCTATGGCGATAGTTGTATGTATGATGTTGTTTATGACAGGGTGTACACAACAGTCTAGCGATGTTACGGATTCAGAAAACAAAACAGAAAATCAGACAGAAAATACCAAGAGCGCAGGCGATAAGGGAGATTTACAGGATTCAAAAGCTCCAAATGAAGAGAAAGAGAATAAGAATAAGAAGAGCGAGACTGAAAACAATTCAGCAGTACAAAATGTAAATGAAGCAGAACTTCATTTTATAAACACTGGAAACAGCGATGCAATCCTCATAAAACAGGGAGAAAATGCCGCATTGATAGATGGTGGCGACAACGACGACGAAAAATTAGTCGTAAATTATTTGAAAAATCAGGGTGTGAAGGAATTAGAGTACGTATTTGCGACTCATCCTCATGCCGACCATATAGGTGGATTGGATGCAGTGGTTTCAAAGATTCCAGTTAAACACGTATATGTAAGCAATGGAGACGCAAAGACAAAAACTTATAGAGACTTCATATACGCTATGTCTGATAAGGGCTTGTACCCAAGTGTGCCGCTGTTAAACAGCGAATTCAAACTTGGAACTTCTATGTTTGAGGTGCTATCTGTAGCAAATACAGATGACCCAAACAACAATTCAATAGTACTCGAATACACGAATGGCTATGACAAGATTCTATTGATGGGTGATGCGGATAAGGAAATAGAGAGTAAAATAAACGTGGGAAAAGTGGATTTGCTTAAAGTTGGGCACCATGGATCGCGTACAGCTTCAAGTAAATCGTTTATAGACAAGATTCAGCCAAAGTACGCTGTAATGTTGGTTGGCAAAAACAACGACTATGGTCATCCACACCAGGAATCATTAGATGTATTAAAGAGCGATAATGTAGAGATACACAGGAGCGACGAGTGCGGAGATATAGTATTTAAATCAACAGGAAAAGGACTAGTCGTAAATTGTGCAAAGGGAAGTTTCAAGCCTGGTGACAATAGGGGAATTAAATCATCCAAGTCTGAAGAGAAATCTTCTAATTCAAGTGCTGCAGTGGCAGCTGGCACAGCGAGTTTAGGAAGAGTAGGAAGCGAATCAGCCAACAGCAATAATTCTGGGGATAGTCAATCACCTACTGCCGACACAGTGTACTGGACTCCAGGAGGAAAAGTATACCACTCCAGCTCGAATTGTAAAACTCTACAAAAAAGTAAGAATATAAAATCGGGAACCATATCGGAGTCAGGTAAGTCAAGAGCCTGCAGAGTATGTTATTAATCCAAAAATTATTATTTGGAAGTCATCTTAGTACGAGCTCTAACATATAATTAAAAGAGATAGAATGAATTGAGCCGGTAAAGAACAAAGAACTCAATTCATTCTACAATAAATCTAAAAATTTTACATTATTTCAATTATTCTGTCTGAATTTATGTTACAATTATGGTATAATTGTATTAAGTAGTATGGAGGTGAGTAGGTGGATAAAAATCTAAGCTTTGTAAATGAGAAAAGGATTGAAAAAACTATTAAGGCTTTACAAGAGAATAATATAAACGCCTATCTTGTAAAGGACAGGGATGACCTCTTAGCCAAGATAGAAGAAATCGTTGTCCCGGGCTCTAAAGTTGGACTAGGTGGTTCACAGACGCTTGCAGAAAACGATATTGTAGAATACCTTAGAACCAACGAAAGATATAATTTAATAGATAGATATGCAGAGGGACTTACTGGAGAGCAAATGAAAGAACTACATAGACAGTGCTTCTACGCAGATGCTTATTTGACAGGAACAAATGCCGTCACTGAGGATGGTGAACTTTTTAACGTCGATGGTCTTGGAAACAGGGTTGCTGCGATGATGTTCGGTCCAGATAAGGTTGTAGTAGTTGTGGGTGTAAACAAAATAGTTGCAGACGTATACGAGGCATCTCAAAGGATGATGGCGATATCTGCACCTGCGAACACAAAGAGGTTAAATACAAAGACTCCTTGTGTAGTTACAGGTGTCTGTCAGGATTGCTCGAGTCCAGATAGAATTTGTAGGGAGTATACATTAATAAAAAGACAGGGCGACAAGGATAGAATGCACGTGATATTTTTAAATGATAGTTTCGGATATTAATTAATAATTTTATTAATATACAAATATAAATTAAAAATGGAGGAATTTTATTATGAATGATAAACTACTTAGAACTACTGTAAAGGACTTAGTACCATACGTGGCTGGTGAGCCGATAGAAACAGTTAAGGAAAAATACGGTGTCACAGAAATAATAAAACTTGCATCAAACGAAAACCCAATAGGTGCGTCTCCAAAGGCAATAGAAGCGATGAAGGTAATGTTAGACCAGTGTCAATTCTATCCAGATCCAGAAGCCAACGACCTTAGAACTCTAATGGCAGATAAAATGGGTCTGAAAAGAGAAAATTTAATCATAACTAATGGAGCAGATAACTTCTTGACAATATTTGGAGAAGCTTTCATAAATCCAGGTGATGAAACGATAACATGTGTTCCTACATTTGGTTCATTTAGAACTACAGTTGTAAAAAACGAAGGTGTTCCAATAGAATTACCTTTGAACAGCGAATACAAAAATGATTTGAACGCAATATTTGACCACATAACAGACAAGACAAAAGCTATTTATATTTGTAATCCAAACAATCCATCAGGCACATTATTATGCAGTAAGGAACTAGAAGAATTTGTAAACAAAGTTCCAGAAAACATAATAATATTACTAGATGAAGCCTATATAGAGTTCATCGACAAAAATGGATATAAAGATTCACTAGACTACGTTAGAGCTGGAAAATCAAACGTTATAGTTGTTAGAACATTCTCTAAAATATACGGTCTAGCAGGACTTAGAATAGGATACGCTGTATCATCTCTAGAATTAATAGACAGTTTATTTAGAGTAAAAGAAACTTTTGCTGCAAATCGTATAGCTATAGAAGGAGCAAAGGCTGCGTATCAAGATGATGAGTTTATAGACAGAGTTTTCAAGATAAACCAAGACGGTAGAATTTACCTAGAAGAAGAATTCAAAAAACTCGGATTCGATGTAGTTCATTCTCAATCAAACTTTATACTTACTGATGTTAAGACTGATGTAGATGAACTGTTTGAAACTCTCAAGAGACGCGGTATCATAATAAGACCGAGCGGAAAATTCGCCCGTGTAACTATAGGTACTCAATACCAAAATGAAAAATTGATCGAAGCACTTAGAGAAATAATAAAATAAATATACTTAAATAAATGATAAAAACTCATGAGTTGTGCTAGTGCACAACCCAGGAGTTTTTTATTTATATATTTATTTAGGCATCTTAAATGAGCTTTTTAACGATACAACCCTATTAAATACTAATTTATCCTCAGTAGTGTACTTATCGTCGACACTGAAGAATCCATTTCTGACAAGTTGGAACTTATCGAAAGGTTTAGCATCCTTTATCTGAGTTGGCTCGATGAAACCTTGGACGATTTCAATTGAGTTAGGATTTATTTGATCTAAGAAATGCTTACCTTCGTTTTCTGGAGCATCGTCTAGTATCAATGGCTCAAACAATCTAAATTCACAAGGGACAGCTGTAGAAGCTTCTACCCAGTGTATTGTAGATTTGACCTTACGAGCATTAAATCCAGAACCGCTCTTAGTTTCAGGGTCGTAGGTAGCGTGTACTTCGATTACATTTCCGCTCTCGTCCTTTACGAAGTCCGTACATCTAACAAAGTATCCACCCTTTAGGCGAACTTCGTTTCCTGGGAAAAGTCTAAAGTACTTTTTAATAGGTTCTTCCATGAAGTCATCCTGTTCTATATATAATTCCCTCGAGAAAGGAACCAATCTCTTGCCCTGAGCCTCGTCTTTTGCGTTGTTTTCGATTTCGAGCATTTCAATTTCATCTTCTGGATAGTTGTCTATTATCAATTTCAAAGGCTTTATTACACCAAGTGTTAAAGGTGCCTTTGGCTGCAAATCATCTCTTAGGAAGAAATCTAGGTATTGACTGTCTACCATAGAGTTAACTTTTGAAACACCTATGTGTTCACAGAAGTTTCTTATGCTCTTAGGTGTAAATCCTCTTCTTCTAAGTCCTGATATAGTAGGCATTCTTGGGTCGTCCCACCCGTCGGTCACGCCAGCGTCTACCAGTTGTTTTAATTTTCTCTTGCTCATGACTGTGTTGTTCATATCGAGTCTAGCAAACTCTATCTGTCTTGGGACGTTTTCCATTTCAGTTTCTCTGACAACCCAATCGTATAACGGTCTTTGATCTTCGAATTCCAATGAGCATAGAGAGTGTGTGATGCCCTCCACAGCGTCTTCAATAGGATGTGCGAATGAATACATAGGGTAGACACACCATTTGTCACCAGTGTTGTGGTGAGCTATATGGGCTATTCTATATATTACTGGGTCTCTGAAATTTATATTAGGAGACGCCATGTCTATCTTTGCTCTAAGAACTTTTTGTCCGTCTTCAAATTCTCCGTCTTTCATCCTTGTAAATAAGTCTAGGTTTTCTTCTATACTTCTTTCTCTGTATGGACTGTTTTTACCTGGCTCAGTCAAAGTTCCTCTGTATTCTCTTATTTCGTCAGCTGTTAAATCATCTACGTAAGCTTTTCCTTTGTTTATCAGGATAACGGCTCTTTTGTACATTTCGTCGAAGTAGTTTGATGCAAAGAAAAGATTGCTCCATTTGAATCCAAGCCATTTTATATCCTCTTGAATTGATTTTACGTACTCGACATCTTCCTTTACAGGATTTGTGTCGTCAAATCTCAGGTTCACCTTTCCGTTGAATTCCTCCGCAAGACCAAAGTTCAGACAGATGCTTTTAGCGTGTCCGATATGTAGATATCCATTTGGCTCTGGTGGAAAACGAGTTATAATACCACTGTGTTTGCCAGTTTCTAAGTCATCGATAACTATATTTTTGATAAAGTTAGATGTAGATGTTTCATTTGGCATATTTACCCCTCCTTATGTTGATTTTGGTTTAGTAGAATAATAATTTCAAAATATTTATTTAAAATCTCAATAATATCCATAGTATTAATTTTAATTCAATATCGCTAAAAAATAAAGGTATAATTCAAGTATTGTTCTAAAAGTGCGTATTTATACCAGAAAATTGATATATCGTGGTATTTTAATATAAGCGAATCTATGGTAAAATTAATTGGTTAGGCTGTAGAGTTGTCGATTTATAGGCAATTTTGTAAGATAAATTGATAATATATCTTAATATCAAAGATATTGTAGGATGTATTGTCAAGATATGGTACTAATTGAAAGAGCGGAGGAAATTAATTGAGAAAAATTTATATAGTTACAACTTATACGGGCACTATAATGTCGTATATTATAAAGAATGTAAGAAATACAGACTATTCCCATGTATCAATATCTATGAATCAAGACCTCAGCCCCATGTACTCGTTTGGTAGGTTGAACCCAACAAATCCTATATTTGCGGGATTTGTGGAGGAGAAGATAGACCAGGGATTATATGCTATAAAAAAAGACACAGTTTGTAGAGTTTACTCTTTAGATATTACGCTCAATCAGTATAATAGGTTGAGTAAAAATTTAAACGAGATGTTAAATACAAGAGATGCTTATAACTACGACGTGAGATCTCTTATTATGATACCGATAAAAAGAAATAGACAGAGGCCAAATAAATACGTTTGCTCGACCTTTGTGGCGTCAATACTAGAAAATAGCGGAATATCCATTATAGATAAACCGACCCATAATGTATGTCCAGATGACTACCACGATTTAGAAAACCTGATGTTGGAGTACGAGGGACCAATTTCGATGTACAATGGAAAAATACTAAAATCAGAGGTTGCATCGTTTTAAAAAGTTTGTAACCTTATACATGCCTTTCTAATATAATATAATACAACTTTGAATTGTTTTAAGAAATATCAAAGGGAGATAAAAAAATGACAAAATTAGAAAAAGACATCCTATTTTTTATCAGCCGTGTTAGGTGTATAACTGAGACACAGGTTAGAAAACTATATAATTCAAAGAAGATATACAATAGAAAGGCAGTTAAAAAAGCACTTAAGAGAATGGTAAACGAATTTACCTTATTAAAAATAAAATCAGATTTGGAATTTCCTATGTTTAAGGGGGAAAACATATACTTCCTAAACGGAGCTAGCATATATAAAGAAGAGGAACTGTTCAAGGCACTAGTCGGAACGGAACTCTTGGTCAGGCTAAGCATTTCTGGGAGCGAATTGATGAGATTTTACAGGAATGTGAAGTTTGCAGATAAGAACTACGATATATATGTGCTCTACAGAAATAGATGCGGGGATTTAAAACAGCTACTATGCGATGTCTACGATGAGAATGCTGAGGTGTCGGATGTAGACTATATGAAGTACAGAGGTATAGAAGAACAGATTAAAAATGCAACAATACCGTTTTTTGAAGTTCCAGAGATTTTGGTGGTTTCATCTGGAAAGGTATGCAACTCTTCTGAAAAGCTATTCGATAGGAAATCCTCAAAAGTTCATTTTATAGAATTTGGTCTAAACAAATTATTCAGCTTGATTTAACTTGAGAAAAATGTCCTCATCTACAGAGGTGTGGACATCGTTCTCAGTTCGGTCTAGGACAAGTCTGAGATGAAAATATTGAATTAAATGCTTATCGATGGGGTGAATTTTCCTCCAATGAAATAAGATAAATGTCATCCGCGCAATCACTATTTAATTAAAATACTTGCATTAATTAAGAATCTATGATAAATTATTGTAACAAACTAAAAAGATGTACCTAGGGTAGAGGCGCTGTATTTATCAGTACTCAGTATCAGTCGGCAGACGAGAAAAACTGAGGAAAGGAACTACAGCCGAAGTTGAGCTATTGGCAGATAGCTTTGCTGGACTTATCGCATAACAAGCATAAGGCTGTCACTGTAATGGTGGTGAGCTACAAGGTTACTTGGATAATGTAAAACGAGCACGTGAATTTTACGCCCAAAGTATACCTTTGGGCGTTTTTGTTATACAATAAAGTTAATAGAAGCAATCATTATCGTACATTAATAGAGTGTGTATACACAGCAACCCAGTATGGATATACAGTGTACACTTAGAAACACACAAAACACTGAAGGTGTGTATACTAATTAGAAAATAAAATAAAATCGGAGGAATAGTATGGAGAGAATTGTTCAAAAATACGGCGGAAGTTCAGTTTCGACTACTGAAAAAATAGAGGCAATAGCTGAGAATATAATAGCTACAAAGGGCGAGAATACGCAGATGCTAGTTGTTGTATCAGCTATGGGGGACACTACAGACGATTATATAGGTCTTGCGAAAAAACTAAGCGACGACCCCGACAAGAGGGAACTAGACGTCTTGATGTCTACTGGAGAGATGATATCAGCATCTTTGCTAGCTATAAGTTTAAATGAACAGGGTCAAAAGGCAGTGAGTTACAATGCCTACCAATTAGATATAAGGACAAACGGCATACATGGAAAGTCTCAAATTAAGGATATAGATGTAAGCAAGATCGAGAAAAAACTAGAAGACGGAAGTATAGTAATAGTAACAGGATTCCAAGGAATAGACGAAATAGGAGATATCACGACCTTGGGAAGAGGTGGCTCGGATACGTCAGCAGTCGCACTCGCAGTGAAATTAGACGCTAGATGTGAAATATACACAGACGTAGACGGAATATACTCAGTAGACCCTAGAAAATACTCAGACGCACATAAATTAGATGAGATAGAGTACGAAGAAATGCTCGAATTAGCCAGTTCAGGTGCACAGGTAATGCATTCGAGAAGTATAGAGCTAGCTCAAAAATACGGAATTGAGCTATATGTGGGACGTACCTTGGGCAAAGAAAAAGGAACTTATATAAGGGGGAATTCAAAGATGAATATAGAGGGAAAAGTTATAACTGGAATAGCTACAAGCGACGAGGACAGCGCGATAACATTAAAGGAGTTCAAGGCTGAAAATATATCGGGGCTATTTGAAGACATATCTGTAAAAGGGATAAATGTGGATATGATTAGTCAGACAGCACCTATAGACGGAGTGGTAAATGTCTCGTTTACTATTCCAAAAGATGAGGTAAGGCTTATAAAAGGAATAATAGATAAATACATCGAGGCTAAAAATGTAGTAGTAGACGACGAAATCACTAAATTTTCACTAGTCGGCCTAGGTATGAGAGATACATACGGAGTGGCTTCAAAGGTGTTTAAAATATTTAATGAAAATGATATAGCACTTAAGATGATAACTACCTCAGAGATAAGAATCACCTGTGCTATAAACTCAAAAGACAAGATGACGGCGATACAAAAAGTCGCAAAAGAATTTGATCTATAGATTAAAATTTGAGTAGTTTTCAATCTAATCAGGTATATCTTGGATGAGTCGTAGTTAAATTTAAGGCAGGTGTATTTTGGATAACTTATGCTTGAATTTATAGACTGTCTCAATTTGCAACCTAAGAGAGTGTCAATTTAAAAAAGAGGAGATTTTAGATATGAAACTTCATGGAAGTATGAAAATAGAAGGAAATGAGCTTAGCATCGGCGGGGTTAGGTGTATGGAATTAGCAAAGAAATACCAGACGCCATTATATGTAATAGATGAAGAACTAGTTAGAGAAAAATGCAGAGAATACATCCAAAACTTTGAAGTGATCGGAGGAAGAAATAAGGTTGCCTACGCTGGTAAAGCCTTTTTACCTCTTTATATGTGTAAAATAATAGAAGAGGAGAATATGTGTCTAGACGTAGTATCTGGAGGTGAGCTGTATACGGCAAATAAGGCAAACTTCCCGATGGATAAAATTTTCTTCCACGGAAACAATAAGACTAGGGAAGAAATAAGTATGGGCATAGAATTTGGAGTAGGAAGATTTGTGGTGGACAACTTCTACGAATTAGATTTGATAGAAGAAATATGCGAGGAAAAAGATAGGTACCAGGAGATATATTTTAGAATAACACCCGGCATAGAAGCTCATACGCACGAGTACATCAAAACTGGTCAGATAGATTCGAAATTTGGTTTTGCCCTAGTAAACGGAGATCTAGAGAGGGCCCTAGAGAGAATGAGCGAGTACAAGAGGATCAAGCTTGTGGGACTTCACGCACATATTGGCTCTCAGATATTTGATCTAGATCCATTCTTAGACACAGTAGACATTATGATGAAACTAGTGAGTGATATCGGCAAAAATCACGATATACATCTAAAAGATATAGACCTCGGCGGTGGAGTCGGCGTCTACTACACAAAAGAAGATGAACCTATGGAGATAAAGGAATTTTGCGAGAAGATATTAGACAGGTCGAAAAAAACATGTTCAGAGCTTGGAATAGATGTACCTAATCTAGTAATAGAGCCAGGAAGGTCGATAATAGCGAATGCTGGAAGCACACTCTACACAGTTGGATCGATAAAGGACATCAAGGATGTAAGGGTGTATGTAAGCGTCGACGGAGGTATGACAGACAATGTAAGACCGTCTCTATACCACGCAGGATACGAATGCAGCATAGTAAATAAGGTAAATAACGAAAAGGTCAACAAGGTTACAATAGCGGGAAAATGTTGTGAAAGCGGGGATATACTGATAACCGATGCCGATGTCATGAATATAGAAAGTGGAGATATATTGATAACCACTTCAACAGGTGCATATGGGTACTCTATGTCTTCAAACTACAATAAAATACCTAGATCAGCTGTAGTCGTAGTAAAAGACGGTATTGACAAACTAATATGCAAGAGACAATCTTACGAAGAATTAATGTATCTTGAGATAGGTGAATAAACCGAGCAAAATACTTAAATTACGATAGTTGAAGCGGAATTTATGCAAGAAGATTCAAAACAACCTATTTTTCGCTATTTAAAAATAATTTGTAGTATGATAGAATTAGTCTATATAGCGAGGAGGGATTAAATGAGGAAATTACTAATTGTATTATTAGTTTTTATATCTTCATTAGTTGCAGGCTGTTCATTTAATAAGGGTGAAGAAGATTATTTAGCACTAGGCAAGGAACAGTTAGAAAAACACGAATACGCAGAAGCGATGAAGAACTTTTCTATAATTTTAGAGGACGACAAAAACAACGACACTGCCAAGGCTATGTACCTTCAGGCAATGAGAATGAGTAACGCTTTGGATTATGAAGCTAAGGAAGATTATGAGAGTGCAATAAGAGAACTAGATTTTATTGCTCAGATAAAGAATGGCTCATCTACTATAAAGAGTGAGGCAGCAAAGAGGAAAGATACTCTAAAGAAATCGCTTAACGATGAAGAGAGGGCGAGAGAAGAACGTAAGGAAAAGGCAAAGGACAGTGCAAGTGGCGAGGTAGAGAGGGTAGAGAGCGAAGCTAGAAGACATGCTACAACTACTAAAAAGAAAGAAAGCGTCAATAAGTACATTCAAGACGATGAAGATGAAGACGAGGGTGGTGGACAGAGTTCCAAACCTAGTCAGTCTCAACCACAGCAACCAACACAGCCAAGTACAGACGGTGGAGCCAATACACAGAGTGGTGAAAAAACAAATTAATAGCCGAGTGGCTTGGCAAGTTTAATCAGATAAAAAACGCTTAGTTAGGAATGTCCTATCTAAGCGTTTTTGCGACTGAGTTAATTTTTTTCTCCAAACAGGCGTTTATCTATGAAGTTCTTAAGATATATATTTAATAGGGCTGCAGTTGGGATTGAAAGAAAAAGTCCTACTACTCCAAACATTCCTCCGCCGACCAGCACGGCCGTGATTATACACAGAGGGCTGAGTCCGACTTTGTTACCGACGACCTTGGGACCGATGATATTTCCATCTACCTGCTGGAGGATCAATATAAATACAGCTATCCAAAAAGCTTTGACAGGACTATATACAAGTGTCATTGCAATAGGGAAAAACGCGCCTATAAAAGGTCCGAAATAAGGTATCATATCGGTGATAAAGGCTACAAATCCAAAGAAAAATGCGTTATCGACCTTGAATACGAACTGTAAGCCTAAAAATACTATAATTCCAACTATACTCGCCTCTATAAACGTTCCAAGGAGGTAGTGGTAGAATATATCGTGTGCAGTCAAAAAAAACTCTACAGTCCTATCAGTCCTATCCTTAGTAAAGCAGGCGTACATAAGCCTCTTAAAATTCACTGCCAGCTTTTCCTTGTCGGCTAGGATGTAGATCGAGAGTATAATTCCCATAATTGTATCTAGCATAACCGAGGCTATACTGAAGATATAGGCTGCTAGGTTGGATGATATATTAGTCAAGGTGTACAGACCATTACTTAAAAAATTGTTTAAGCTATCCTGAATTCTAGGAAGTGTAGCCTCGAAAAACTGTTCCTGTGCAACCTTGTCTTCCAAAGTTCTGTTTACAAAATCGACGTAGTTTGGGACGTCGTGTATCAAGTTCGTAAGCGTATTTATGGTAGCAGGTACGATTATTTTAAAAATCATAAAAACTACGGCTACGATTATCACGTAGGCAAACAAGATATTTAACATTCGCCTCGTATGCAGATGTCTTTCGAAGAACATCACAAGTGGATTAATAATCAACGACAGGAATATAGCAATTAAGAATGGACAGAAAAATTTGGCTATACTTCCAATACCATTTAAAAATATTCTGGGATTATCTATGATTTTATAGATTAATATAGATATAACTGCGATTACAATGTAGTTTTTAATGTATTTTTTTGATAACATGGGAATCAGCTCCTTTTGTCCATGAATATAGTATCTCAATTATTCAAGAAAAAAATACAATTGATTGTTTAAATCCGTAAAAATGATATAATATGTAGTGGAATAGTTATTATTTAAAAAATTGAATAAAATTTAATTACAGCATCAAGTTTTGAAAGGCGGAAAAATGAGAATCAATAAATATATAGCAAGCTGCGGAGTAGCTTCAAGAAGAAAGGCCGAAGAATTGATAAACTCAGGGAGAGTTTTAGTAAACGGGAAGGTAGTGGAGGAACTATCTCTACAGATAGACGAAAAAAACGACGAGGTACAGGTCGATGGCAAGGTTATATCCCTCAGCCAAAAGGATGTATATATCGCACTTTACAAACCAGAGGGCTATATTACGACTGTAAAAGACCAGTTCAATAGACCTAGCGTACTAGACCTGTTGACATCAATAGATGAGAGACTCTATCCAGTTGGAAGACTCGACTACGAAACGAGTGGACTTTTAATTTTGACAAACGACGGCGACTTGACATACAAGCTTACTCATCCAAAGCATAATATAGACAAGGTATACAGGGCAAAGATAAAGGGAAGGCCCAGTGAAGAAGAGATTTCGAGATTTGAAGGGGGGATTCATATAGAGGATTACGTTACAGCTAAGGCAAGGCTAAAAGTATTAAAAGAAAGCCGCGACAAGGGCTACTCAGTTGTAGACATCACTATACACGAGGGAAGAAACAGGCAGGTAAGGAAGATGTGCAAGGCAATAGGACATCCAGTGCTGAGATTACAGAGGATAAATATGGGTAAGATAGGGCTCAAAGATTTAAAACCTGGTGAGTTTAGACATTTAAGTGAGGATGAAATAAAATATTTAAAAGATATTTAAAAGAAATACAGACAATACAAGATGAAATAAAATAGTTCAGGATTGATTTGGGTATAAATAAATTTAGATTCAATCATTTAAGCAGGGGTAAAAAATGAAAAAGAGAGCAAAGTTTTTGACAAATGTCACAGATGTAAATAAAATATATATGAGGAACGTAATAAAAGATGGAGATATTGTAGTAGACGCTACAATGGGCAATGGCAATGATACAAAATTTCTAGCAGAATTGGTCGGTCAAAATGGATTTATCTACGCCTTTGACGTCCAGCCTCAAGCATTGGAAGAAACTTCAAGATTGCTTGAGAAAAGCGGATTTACAGAAAATGTATCATTGATCTTAGATGGTCACGAAAATATATTGAAACACGTAGACAGGGAAGTAGACTTCGTAATATTTAACCTTGGATACCTTCCAAGAGCTGATCATAATGTAAAGACTAGACCAGAGACAACAATCAAGGCAGTTGAGGGAGCATTAAGTCTATTAAAGCAAAATGGAATTATGAGTATAGCAATGTACACAGGACACGACGGAGGCAAGGAAGAGAGAGATATGGTCTATTCTTATTTAGAAAAACTTCCTCAAGATGAATTTAGCGTGATGGAAAACATCTTTGTAAATCAGGTCAATAATCCACCGCAATTATTGATTGTCGAGAAGATATAACTTGAGTATAATGTAAGTCATTTAAGCGGGATAAAACTGTAATATGCAATCGTGGGATTGTATATTTGAGTAAGTACTTGACATTAATTTATGAACGTATATACTAGAATTCAAAGTATTGAAATAACTTAAGATAGAGAAAGATATCACCGCCTCAAAAGGTGTGGTAAATTCTCATTTCGATGTGGCAAAGACCATATTGAAGGCGTTGAATCATTATTTAATAACGAAAATTAGAGGGGGAAATTTATCATGGAAGATAAGAATGAAATGAAAGATAGTAAACATTTGATTTCAACGATACAATCGTACTATCCGAGACTTAGCAAGGGGCAAAAGTTAATAGCTCAGTACATTACAGACAACTACGATAAGGTTGCCTTTATGACGGCTTGTAAACTTGGGGCTACAGTCGGAGTAAGTGAGTCTACAGTAGTTAGATTTGCAAATGTGCTTGGATACAATGGATATCCAAAACTACAGGCGGCGCTACAAGAACTTATCAAAAATAAATTGACTACAGTTCAGAGGGTAGACATGGCGGACGAGTATTCAAACGACTACGCAATACTCAACAAGGTATTAAAAAGCGATATAGAAAACATCAAGGTTACACTTGAAGAAATAGATGAAAAAGCATTTGAGGACGCAACTGAAAAGCTGTTAAAGGCGAAGAAAATATACATATTGGGAGCGCGAAGCTCATTTGTAATTGCACAGTACCTAGGATTTTACCTCGATATGATCTTGGACAACGTCCATGTTATAAGAATGGACATGGGAGATGCATTTGAACAAATAGTTAGGATTTCAGAAGACGACGTGATGATAACTATAAGTTTCCCACGTTATTCAAAAAAATCATACCAAATAGTAGGCTATGCAAAGGAAAAGGGAGCACATGTAATCTCGATAACAGACAGTGTATTTGCACCGGTTGCATCTTTGTCGGATAATACATTGCTGGTAAAGAGCAATATGGCGTCATTTGTTGACTCGCTAGTACCTCCACTAAGTGTTGCAAATGCCCTAGCGATATCAGTCGGCATGAAGAAGAAAGAGGATTTAAAACAACATTTTGACGATTTAGAGCAGATATGGAAAAAATATTCAATATATGAATAAATTTTTAAAATAGTATTGACAAGGTAGTTTAAATCGCTTACAATATAAAAAAATAATAAATATAAAATCCTGTGATGAAGAGAAGTAGCCAAAGATAGTTTATAGAGAGTTGGGGGCTGGTGGAATCCCGACAACGATGCTTTAGTGAATAGAACTTCGGAGGAGATTGCCGGAAATTAGTATGGCAGTAGGTTTCTCGCCTTAAGAGATCGAGTGGGTGAGTTTTCTCGCCAATAAGTGTGGTAACGCGGATAACAATTCGTCCCTTGGTTTTTATAACCAAGGGACTTTTTTAATACCTGTATTTATATAGATATTATTGTTTTACGTGGACGCCGTGTTTCATCAGAGTAATTTCGAAATCATTTATTGCGGGGCATCACCAAAAAGAGTGGTACCGCGGATTATCGCCTCTTAGTTTTATGCTAAGAGGTTTTTTTAATGCAGTTAAGTATACTAATGAATTTAAGAAGATCAGTGCAACTAAGAAATGCTAATTCAATTAAAATTTAAGGAGGATAATATGGGGAAAATAAATGTAGGAATAATCGGATCTACAGGATATGTCGGGGTCGAACTGCTTAGACTCTTGTCCAACCACAGTGGAGTACATGTAAATGCAATAGGTTCAAACTCATTTGTAGGCAGTAAGATTTCAGAAATCTACCAAGGTGTAGGAGAGAGTTCAGACCTTGTGTGCATGACGAATGAAGATGTAATAGAAAAGTCGGATTTCATATTCACAGCTCTTCCACATGGGGTCAGCGAAAAATACGTAATAGCTGCAAATAGACTTGGAAAAAAAGTAGTCGACCTAAGTGCAGATTTCAGACTTGAGGACGAGAAAGAGCTTAAAAAATGGTATGGAATAGGTTTTATAGACAAGGGCTTACACGAAAAATGTATTTACGGACTCTCTGAAATAAATAGAGAAAAGATAAGGCGAGCAGATGTAGTTGCAAATCCAGGGTGCTACCCTACGAGCATATCGCTTGCACTTATTCCACTGCTTGAGTTCGGGTCGATTAAAGACTCTGGAATAATAATCGATTCTAAGTCCGGTCTTACGGGATCTGGTAGAGAACTTTCTCAAGCGAGTCATTTTGTAGAGGTGAACGAGAATGTCTTTGCCTACAAGGTAGGAAATCATAGACATACTCCGGAAATCGAACAAAACCTAAGCAAGGCTTCTGGAACAAAGGTCAGGGTGGTGTTTACACCGACTATAATTCCAGTGAACAGGGGAATACTCTCGACTATTTACTGTAGCAAAGAAGACGGTGTAAGTATAGATGATATATACAAAAAATTAACCGAATATTATAGCGATTGCAAATTTATTGAGATACTTCCTCTAGGGCAGGTATCTACATTAAAAAATACCAGGTATTCAAATAAATGTGCAATCTCGATACACGAAAATAATGGAAGCCTAGTTATATGCTCTACGATAGACAATATGATAAAGGGAGCAGCAGGTCAGGCGATACAAAATATGAACCTCATGCTAGGATTTGACGAGGAAGAGGGACTTAAGTATATACCAGCAGTATTTTAGATTTTGAGAGGGGTGTAATGATGGAAGTAATAAAGGGTGGAGTCACCGCACCAAAGGGTTTTTTAGCCTCGGGCATTCACTGTGGACTGAGAAAAAATAAAGAAAAGAAGGATTTAGCACTTGTATACTCAGACACAATATGCAAGTCGGCAGGTGTGTTTACACAGAATAAGATCAAGGGAAATCCAGTCATCGTAACATCTGAGCATATAGAAGACGGGAAGGCTCAGGCTATAATAATAAATAGTGCAAATGCCAATACATTAAACGGTGAGGATGGAATAAAAAAGGCGTATAAGATGGCTGAGATGACATCCAAGAAATTAAATTTAAAAAAAGAAGACGTCTTAGTTGCATCTACCGGCGTGATCGGGCAGCCTCTAAAGATTGAATTCATAGAAAATGGAATAGATGAACTAGTAGACGGACTAAGCCTCGAAGGGCATATATTCGCCAGAGAAGGGATTATGACGACTGACCTAATCAAAAAGGAAATAGCGGTGAGTTTTATCTGTGGCGATAAAAAAATAAAACTAGGCGCAATGGCAAAGGGTTCGGGTATGATACATCCAAATATGGCTACTACGCTTGGATTTATCACGACGGATCTAAATATAGGGAGCGAGCTTTTAAAAGAGGCATTGCAAAAATCAGTCGATAAGAGCTTCAATAGGGTAAGCGTCGACGGAGACACCAGCACGAACGATATGGTCTTAATTCTCGCAAATGGAGAAGCTGGAAACGAAGAACTCACAGAAAAGAATCTAGATTACCATACCTTCCTGAGCGCCTTGACATACGTATGTATAGAAATGGCTAAGTTGGTTGCAAAGGACGGAGAAGGTGCTACAAAGCTGATTGAATGCTACGTAACTGGAGCGGATACAGAGGAAAAGGCGGTAAAGATAGCAAAGACGGTAATTTCATCCTCTCTTGTCAAGACCGCTGTCTTTGGAGCAGATGCAAACTGGGGAAGAATAATGTGCGCTATGGGGTATTCAGGAGAGCAGTTCGTAGAGAGCAAGGTAGATATAGTATTTGAGAGCATGAAGGGGTATGTCGTGGTATGCAAGGATGGAAATGCAGTTGATTTCAACGAAGATAAGGCAGCCGTAATTTTATCGGGAGACGAGATAAATATAAATATTGACTTAAAATCTGGAGATGAATGCGGTAACGCCTGGGGCTGTGATTTGAGTTACGATTACGTAAGGATAAATGGAAACTACAGAAAATAGAGATTACAGAAAGCACAGCTTGCAGAAAGTATAGTTTACACAAAGCATAGCTTACAAAAACTAGAGTTGCAGAAAGTATAGTTTACAGAAAACAGAGTTTACAAATTCATATTGATACGTGGAGGTTGAAGATGATAAATATAGAAAAGGCAAATACATTGGTTGAAGCATTGCCATACATCAAGAGACATAACGGAAAGACTATGGTTGTAAAATACGGTGGAAGTGCGATGAAGAACAAGGGAATAAAGGATTCAGTGATAGAAGATCTACTGCTAATGAGTTACGTAGGAATAAACATAGTTTTAGTTCATGGCGGCGGACCGGAGATAACTCAAATGCTAGAGAAGTTAAATATAAAGACATCATTTGTGGAAGGATTAAGATACACAGATGAGGAGACTATGGAAATAGTTCAGATGGTGCTTGCAGGAAAGATAAATAAGAGCCTAGTTGCAAAAATCAATACATTTGGTGGGAAGGCAATCGGATTATGCGGGGTCGACAACAATATGATAAAATGTTCACCGTACAAAAATTTCAAACTTGGATACGTTGGAGAAATCGAAGAGGTAAATTCAGAGATAATAGAAGACAGTCTAAAGGCTGGATATATTTCAGTAATAGCCACAATTGGAGTCGGCGAAAATGGCGAGACATACAATGTAAACGGTGATATAGCCGCAAGTGAGATAGCTAAGAAACTCAAGGCAGATAAATTGATACTATTAACAGATGTACCTGGGATTTTAATTCAAGCGGATGACGATAACACACTTATACCAGAGCTCCACGAAAAAGATGTAGAGGAACTTATGGATAATGGCATTATAACTGGTGGTATGATTCCAAAAATAAACGGATGTATAGATGCATTAAACAGCGGTGTAAACAGAATTCATATCCTAGATGGACGAATACCTCACTCGATAATTACAGAGTTGTTCACCGATAGCGGCATAGGAACTTTGATATGTAAAGAAAACGAGGGTAGTGACAAGTACAAGGGCGTAGTTGATAGGATAGAAAATTTAAAGAATGAAACGCATTAGAAAATAGATAATCATTTAAAAGAATAGGAGTGAATTTAGGTTGGAGATTAAAAATACAAACGCAAAGGAGATATGGAAGGAAAATTTCATAGATGTCTACAATCAACCCGAATTTGTAATAGAGCGAGGAAATGGCAGTAAGGTATACGATGTCGAGGGAAACGAGTATATAGATTTCACCAGTGGATACGGGGTATCATCTCTAGGCTACGGTGACGAAGATATAAAGAAGGCATTAAAAAATCAGATAGACGAGATACTTCACACCTCAAACCTTTTTTTCAACAAGCCAATGTTAAAGACAGGAGCAAAGCTCGTCGAGGTGAGTGAGATGTCTAAGGTTTATTTCTGTAATTCAGGCACAGAGGCAAATGAGACCGCTTTTAAAATAGCTAGGAAGTACAGCTCAGAAAAGTATGGAAACAACAGGGGAGTGATAATAAGTTTGAGCGAATCATTCCACGGCAGGACGATGATGTCGCTCATGGCTACAGGTATAGAAAAATACCACGCATATTTTTACCCGCTGCCAGAGGGATTTAGACACGTAGCGATAAACGATATTGAAGGTTTCAAGTCTGCTGTAGACATTAGTGTTTGTGCGGTGATACTAGAGTCAGTGCAAGGAGAGGGCGGTGTAAATCCTCTGGATAAATCATACGTAGACGAGGTAGTTGACATATGTAGAAAAAACGATATCGCTATAATATTTGATGAAGTGCAGGCAGGCATTGGTAGGACGGGCAAGTTATTTGGATATCAGAATCTTGGAGTAAAACCTGATATAGTTACTACAGCAAAGGGCCTATCAGCTGGAATACCAGTTGGAGCAGTACTTGTGAGCGATAAGTACTCAAAAGTACTTAGTATAGGTGATCAAGGAACGACTTTCGGTGCAAATCCACTCGCAATGGTTAGTGCAGAGGTGGTTATAGGAAAAATAGAAAGTCCAGGGTTCTACGATGAAGTAAACAAAAAAGGAGCCTATATAAAGAAATTCATAGGGAAATTAAACAGCGATAAAATAGTTGATATAAGGGGTGTCGGGCTATTTATCGGAATAGAGGTAAGTGGAAGGGCAGATGAAATACAGAAAAAAGCAAGGGATAAGGGCTTGTTGATACTTACAGCAGGTCACAACGATGTAGTGAGATTCTTGCCACCGCTAACGATAACATACGACGAGATAGATGAGGCTCTTGAAATTTTGAAAGGATGTTTTTAAAAATAGTAGGGACTTATTTTAGTACCGATAAATATAACTTGAGATAAATATCCAACACCGCTACAGGTGGCGGGTATAAATCTCATTTCAGTGGGGAAAATCCCAAACTGAAAGCGTGAATCAGCATTTAACATGATTAAAAATTGGAGGATTGAGTATGAATAAGATAAGTTTAAAGGGTAAAAGCTTCCTGACGTTAAAGGATTTCACAAAGGAAGAGATAAAATATTTACTGTCATTAGCAAGCTATTTAAAGACAAAGAAAAAAATAGGTATAAAAGGAAATTTGCTTGAGGGTAAAAACATAGCACTGCTATTTGAAAAATCATCGACTAGGACTAGATGTTCATTTGAAGTCGCAGTTTACGACGAGGGTGGGCACACGACATATCTAGGTCCAGGGGAATGCCATATGGGTAAAAAAGAATCGGTGGTAGATACGGCAAAGGTACTCGGGCGTTACTACGACGGAATTGAGTACAGGGGATTTAGTCAGGAAACCGTTGAGGGACTATCCGATTATTCAGGAGTGCCTGTGTGGAATGGACTAACAGATATGTACCATCCAACCCAGATACTAGCAGATTTTTTAACCATCACAGAGAATATAAAGAAAGATTTAAATAAAGTAAAGCTCGTATACGTCGGCGACGCTAGAAACAATATGGGTAACTCGCTCATGATAGGATGTGCAAAACTCGGAATGCATTTTGTAGCATTAGCGCCAAAAGAACTCTGGCCAGACGAAAATCTAGTGGCTGAGATGAAGGAAGTAATAAGTAAATCCCATGGAGAGATAACCTTGAGCGAGGACATAGATGACGTAGTAGATGCAGATGTAATATACACAGATGTATGGGTATCAATGGGTGAAGAAGATAAATACGAAGAAAGAATAAACCAGTTAAAAGACTATCAGGTAAACATGGATATGATCAAGAAAACCGGAAATGAAGATATGATATTCTTACACTGCCTACCAGCCTTTCATGATTTAGATACAAAGGTAGGTCGCGATATTAACGATAAATTTGATCTAGATTCAATGGAGGTCACAGATGAAGTGTTTAAGTCAAAGTACTCCAAGGTGTTTGAACAGGCTGAAAATAGGATGCATACTATAAAGTCGGTCATGGTAGCAACGCTCACCGATGTTGATTTGAAGACGATGTAAGATAAATCAAGGTTCTCATGTATATTGTGAGAACCTTGATTTATGGATAGGAAGGTAATTAGAGAATAGCACTCACTTGGTTGGTTTTATGATAAAAAACTAATTGACTACATGATATCTGGAGTTAGGAAGTAAATGTGTTCACGATCATGAATCAGATAATTCAGTATATATTGATTGACGGTAAATTCGTGATAAATCAAATTTTTAAAAAAGGTGATAATTTCTCCAGCCACGTTTTGAATTGTAACCTTGATATTAAAATCGGTATGGAATAAAACTTGAGATAAATGTACCACACCTCTATAGCTGTGGCATCTATCTCATTAAAATAACAGAATTATGCTGGAATAACCTTAATAACACTGCGCACTGCAGGTCCGGCAATTAATAATTGCCAGCATAAAGCAAATGGAAAGTTAACGACAAAAGTCATCAGCCATTTATTATTTTCACAAGATTAAGTATTTTTAGTGTATTGAGTTGTAAAACCCTTTATTTAAGTATAAAATAATTATAGAGAGTTCATTATGCACTCTGATTTTATAAATATTGGGGAGGAAAGAAGATGTCAAATGATATTAAAGCAGAATTAACCAACGAGTTTCGTAAATCGTTTAATAGAAATTCAAAACAATTACTAGCTCAACGTTCAGTTGTAAAAAATGGAATTAATGAGAGTTCGGAAAATCAAGAGACCTATATTATGAATACACCAGTCTTTAGCGAAGATTTAGATACTGGGGAGGTTGCAAATCAAAAACATTCTGGACGTTGTTGGATGTTTGCTGCCTTAAATACGTTCCGTCATAAAATATTGAATAACTTTAAGCTAAAAGACTTCGAATTATCTCAAAACTATACTTTCTTCTGGGATAAATATGAAAAAGCGAATTGGTTCTATGAAAATATTATTGCAACAGCAAATGAAGATACCGACACACGCCGTGTCTCATTCCTGCTTCAGAGTCCACAACAAGATGGTGGTCAATGGGATATGATTGTCTCGATTTTCCAAAAATACGGTGTTGTTCCGAAATCAGCATTTCCAGAGAGCAATTGTTCATCAAATTCTCGTACTTTAAATAATTATTTAAATAAAAAATTACGCAGGGATGCTGTAATATTACGTGACTTAGTTCGAGGTGGCAAATCTCATGATGAAATCCAGACTGTAAGGGAAGGAATGCTAAAAGACGTATATAATTTATTGGCGATTTCTCTTGGAACTCCACCGGAAACATTTGATTTCGAATATCGTGATGAAGATAAAAAATATCATTTAGATCGAAATCTAACACCTCAGGAGTTCTTTAATAAATACTTAGATGTGGATTTAAATGATTATGTATCAATAATTAACTCACCAACTGAAGATAAACCATTCAATAAATCATACACTGTAGATTTATTAGGAAATGTGGTCGGAGGCAAGGAAGTGAAATATTTAAACGTGGATATGTCTACTTTCAAGGATTTAGCCATTAAGCAAATCAAGTCTGGAGAATCTGTATGGTTCGGCTGCGATGTCGGTCAATCTTCAAATCGACAATCGGGTATTATGAGCACTGATATGTACGATGTCGATTCATTGTTTGATTCAGACTTTAAGATGACAAAGGCAGAGCGTTTAGATTATGGAGAATCTCTAATGACACATGCGATGGTCTTAACAGGTGTAGATTTAGTAGATGGAAAATCTACTAAATGGAAGGTTGAAAATTCATGGGGAGATAAAGTTGGCACAAAAGGCTACTTTGTTGCAAGCGACGCGTGGATGGACGAATATACATACCAGATCGTAGTTCGCAAAGAATTTTTATCTAGTGAACAGCTAGCTGCATTTGAGGCAGAACCAAAATTGCTTGCACCATGGGACCCTATGGGGGCATTGGCATAGGGCTATTAAACAACGTCAACTAAAATGCTATCTCTACAAAAAAGTAGTGGTAGCATTTTTTTAATTCCAAAATAATTATCTCGTAACTTGACAAGTAAACGATAGTTTACTATAATTATGTTGAAATATATTATGGTAAAATATTGTTATGAAAAACATTGTACACATAGGAGGATTCATGATTGATACAAAAGAAAAGATACTACAAGAATCACTGAAGTTATTCGCCCGAGACGGATATGAAGGTGTATCTGTGAGAAATATTGCCGAAGCAGTTGGAGTGACAAAGGGTGCATTATATAAGCATTATTCAAGTAAGCAAGCTATATTTGATAGTATTGTTACGAGAATGGAAGAATTAGATATTCAGCAAGCAGAAAAATTTGATATACCAAAGCATGCGTTTTTAGAAAATCCACAAGCCTACAAAAATTTAGTTATACGCAATATTAAAAGTTTTACTGTTTCACAGTTTAAGTATTGGACAGAGGATGAATTTGCATCGAATTTTAGAAAGATGTTGATACTTGAGCAGTTTAGAAATCCAAAAATGGCGGATTTATTGAGAAAGTACTTGACTGGTGGTGTGGTGGATTATACTCAGGATCTGATTAAAGAACTGTTTGACCTAGCTGGACATACGGAAAAAGACAGTCGTGTTTTATCTTTAGAATATTTTGCCCCAATGCATCTGATGATGAATCTGTACTATGATATGGATGATAAAGGTAATGCTACAGAATTATTAGAAAGACATATTGATTACTTTATGTCGGCATACTTAGGTTGGGAGGAGGATTATGAAAATGAAAAATAAAAACAAATTCAAGAAAATCGTGTTAGTCGTTGTTTTACTACTCGCGTTAGTTTCGGGTGTATTTCTATTCAAGTATATGAAGTCTGTAAAAAGCTATCAAGATAGAGTTGATAGTATCTCATTTGAAAACTATGATGCTAGTGGTATAGCAAACGGAAGGTATATCGGAGAATACGATGTTTCGCTTATTTATGCGAAAGTCGAAGTCATAGTTGAAAATGAGAAAATTACCAATATAAAATTACTCGAACACGAGAATGGACGAGGTAAGGCAGCTGAGAAAATAGGCGATAAGATAATAGATGAACAGAAAATTGACGTCGATGCAGTATCCGGTGCTACAAATTCGAGCCAAGTTATCAAGAAAGCCGTTGATAATGCATTATCAAATGGCAAGCAGTAGAATAAAAGTCGGGGAGTGATATAAATGCTGGATTTTATAATTGGAAAACCTATAGTAGTCCAAACTGACCGTAAATTGGTGGGAGTTTCAGAAGAGATATCCGAGATTTTATACTATGCCTCACTCGCACCAAATTCCCATAATACGCAGATGTGGAAGGTTGTGGTACATCCAAGCTCAGAGAGAATAACGATTCATTTGGACGAAGAAAGAACACTTGACAAAGTAGATAGTTCAAACCGTGAAGCCTTTATTTCTATCGGAGCGTACACGCAAAATCTACTGCTGGCTTTTGAAGCATATGGTTATGATGTAAATTTAAAAATCAATTATTCGAGTAGCGATGAGTTGGTTGTCATCATCTATAAAAAGCTTTGTGAGGGAGAGTTAAAACATGGGAATATCGACAGTATTGTTTTACGACATAGTGATAAAAGGGCATTTGCAATGACGAAAATCGACGAAGATATAATTAAATCGATTGTGAAAAAAACATCAGGATTACACTATTTTGCTTATGGCAGTGAAGATTTTGAATATATAAAAACAGTTACACTCGGTGCAAATATCGTGCAAGCCGTAACTCAGGAAAGGCGAGACGAACTTGCTTGCTGGTTGCGATTTTCAAACGATGAGGCAGTTTCGAAAAAAGACGGATTGCCCGCCGAACAGTTGGGAATAACTGGAATCAAAAAAACATTGTATTACCTGTCCACTAATCATAAAAACGCAGGTGGAGATAGATTTGCAGAGCAAGGTATAAACACTGTTAAAAAGCAGCTTGATAACTGTGCGGGTTTCTTCGTATTAACAGGTATAGATCAGAGGTCTAAACTTATAGAAACGGGTATGGCATTAGAGCGTTTTTGGTTGCAAGCTACGGAATTGGGCATTTCCGTACAAGGTATGAGCCAGGCTTTAGAAGAATCGCCTTTTAAAGAAGAAATACAAGAGTGTTTAAATTTTGAGGTGACCGTGCAGATGATATTGCGGGTTGGTTATACAAAATATTACGGTAAAAGTGCAAGGATTAGGCGTGATTTAAAGGAATATGTTCTTGTCGAATAAAACGCTTTAAGAAATAAATTTATTGAATAAGATACTGGAATAAACAATTTTCAACGGAAGATGACTGTTAATTGAATCTTCAAAATGGTATAATTAGGGTATTTGACTATTTAAAAGAATAAGGGGAGATTTTAATGAGTAAATACCAAAAACAATTAGAGCTTTTCGTTGAAAACATTCCAGTAGCTAGAAAAGTTTTCAAATGGCAGGAATCATCTAAGGTGTTTTTATCATCTTTGATTTTGACTTCTAAGGGGATTCATGCAGATGAAGCCGTTCTGAAAGAAACACGAAAGATGTACGACAAGAATACAAGCATATTCTCGAATTTGAAATATAATTCAGCGACAACAATAACGACTTTGCTGTCAGAAACTGAGAATCCAGCTGAAGTATTGAAAAATATTAACGAAGTTCAAACGTTATTAAAGGAACAGAAATTTTATAAAGATGATTACACAGCTTTAGTAGCAACGCAAATTGTTTTGAACACTCCAGAAAATGAGTATGAAAAGATAGCTGTACTTACTGGTGAATTTTATCAAGCTATGAAAGAAAAACATAGATGGATGACGGATTCAAGCGATTATATGTATGCTTGCCAATTTGCCATGTTAGGGCTAAATGTCAAGGATACTATAAGTAAAATGGACGAATTGATGGAAGAATTAATGCCACATTTTAAATGGACGCCTAATTCAAGTCAAACATTGGCTCAAATGCTGGTTTTAGGTGATGTTGCCTCAGAGAATTCAACATCAGCTTCTCAAAAAATCGAACAAATTTTAAAACTTCAAGAAATGTTTAAATCTAAGAATCTAAAGGTTGGATCTGAATTTGTAGCTATTCTTGGCTTAATTGTGATGTTGCCAATAAGTTTAGAAGAAATCGTAGACCAGATAGTAGATTGTTGTGAGGAATTGAAGGCGGAAAAGGAATTTGGTAAATATAATGCAAAACAAATAACATTTATGTTTGCGTCATCAATCGTTATAATGGCGCTTGCAAATGATATGCAAAAAGAAACTAGCAATTCAGTAATGGCAAATATCATTACAAATTTAATTATGCAACAGCAAATGATGATGGCAATTTTGCTAGCAACTGTAACGATAAGCTCGATACCGACAAATAATTAGAAGATAATTAGACCCGTAAAATCGGAAGTATGTTTCTATTTAAATGGACATATAACTTGAGATAAATCTCCGCCACCTCTATGGGTGGCGGACATAATCTCATTTAAGTTGGGGTTGAAATCCACCACCTAAATCGTTGAACCAGCATTTAATTAACGGTCAAAAAATTGCATAAAATATCCATACCTATACAGGCTGCGGTTACAATTTTCGTTTCATGGTGGAGTTATACACAACACCACGAAATCACCATTTATACTACAAAAACGCTAGGGGGAAAAGAATATGGATCTTTATAACACGCTCACCAGAAAAAAAGATAAATTTATACCAATAGAAGAAGGAAAGGTTTCAATGTACACATGTGGACCTACAGTATATAATTATGCTCATATCGGCAATTTAAGGACGTATATTTTCGAGGATGTCCTCCAAAAAACATTGGAATTTACAGGATATGATGTCAAACGTGTAATGAATATTACCGATGTAGGACATCTTCAATCAGATGCAGATGAGAGCGAGGATAAAATGGCTCTAGGAGCAAGCCGTGAACACAAGACTGTGTGGGAGATTGCAAAATTCTACGAAGATGCCTTCTTCCACGATTGTGCTGAACTTAATATCAAAAGACCGACTATCGTATGTAGAGCGACAGAGCATATTTCGGACATGATATAATTTATAAAGGTGCTAGAGAAGAAAGGGTATACATATGAAGCGAACGGCAATGTGTATTTTGAAATAGATAAGTTTGAGAATTACACGGAACTTGCAAATAGAAGCATAAATGAGTTGGAGGCGGGAAGTAGAATTGAAATAGATCCAAATAAGAAAAATCCACTCGATTTTGTACTTTGGTTCACTAATTCCAAATTCTCCAATCAAATTATGCAGTGGAGTTCACCTTGGGGCGTTGGATTTCCAGGATGGCATCTAGAATGTTCTGCCATGAGTATAAAATATCTAGGTGACAGGATAGATATTCACTGTGGTGGAGTCGACCATATTCCAGTTCACCACACTAATGAGATAGCACAGTCAGAAGCAGCAATTGGACATAAATGGGTAAATTATTGGTTGCATGGAGAGTTTTTGGTTTTAGACGGAGGGAAGATGTCAAAGTCTAAAGGTGAATTTTTAACCTTATCATCAATCGTTGAGTGAGGTTTCACGGCGTTAGATTATAGGTATTTCTGAAAAAGAAAATTGAAAATATCATCAATAGCATCGATGACAGCTATACTATTGACGATAAAAACATAAGCAAGTATGCAGAAAAGTTTGAGTCATTTATCTGTGATGATTTAAATACAGCTAATACCTTCACTCTTTTAAATGACCTAATAAAAGATGAAACCTTAAACGGAAGAGAAAAACTAGTTCTAATCAAAAAATTTGATTCTGTTTTATCTCTATACCTCGATAAAGTTAAAGAAAAAGCAGATGATGCAGATATTGATTTAGGGTTGATAGAATCGCTCATAGAAAAAAGGACCGCTGCAAGAGCTGAAAAAGATTATGCATTATAATATGAGATAAGGTGTAAGTTGGCTGAAATGAATGTTGAAGTTCTAGATAATAAGGAAGGTACAACTTGGAAAATCAAAGAATCAAATTAGTTTAAATAAATTAATCTCTTAAAATAGCATATAGAAGGTCAAATGATTAAAAGTTGAATTTTGAAAAATTAAATATGATTATCAATATAATTTCATATATCTTAAATTGTAGTAATTTATCGAATATTACATAATATTTAGGTGTAAGTATGTGGTATTATAAAAGTATACAAACAATAAGAAAGGATATGACAAATATAGATATAAAAAAGTAGGTGTATTCTTTGACCTGTTCACCACCTAATCGATACGAAGCAAAGTGGGGTGTTGTGAGCGATTTTAAAGTTTTAAAATCGGTATTTTTTAGGCTTTGAAATCAAGTATATAGCTTATTCAATACCATGAAATCCAGTAACATCAAAGGTTTGGCAAAATCAAACTCCATGGTGTAATTAAATTATACATCAACTATAAAATATACATACATAACGATTTTTTAACAGGGTGTCTTCATAGACATTATTTTTTTGCATAAAACGCCGTTTCACTAGAGTTTACTTGAGGGCTTTAAATCTAGGGGGTGTCATGCTTTTAGAAGGGGGTTAAGGATTTTGACACCCTTTAAAACTAAGACACCCTTACTTAACTTATATGGTTTGTTTTAAAATCATGAAACCCTTGACATTTATGCTGTTTAGAGTGATTAATATGGTACCAAAATAATAGGAGGGGGTTAAAAATGAACGATAAAGAGAAAAACGATATAGTAAAGTTAAGAAATGAAGGTTACGGATACAAAAAAATAAGCAACATTCTCGGTATTTCACCTAACACAATTAAGTCATTTTGCAGAAAGAATAATCTTAGTGGTGTGATGGGGAAGACAGATAAGGAGAGATCAAAAGATGACCTTCCAGTTCAGGTTAAAGAAATCAAGCAATCTGAATTAGATTATCGCTTGTCAAAGATAATGCTTGATTATTTAGAACAGGAAGGACTATTAACTGAAAGAGAGGGAAAGGCAATCACAAGTAGACTCGTTAAAAGGTATGGTTCAATACTTGGTATATTGGAGGAACAGTATGGAAAATAAGCCGGAAATCACAAAGATTGCTCCAGTAAGTTTTAGCATAATTTCATCGTCAAATGGTGGTAAGAAGCGAGTGTGTGCATATGCACGAGTATCTACAGAAAAGGATTCGCAACGAAATAGCCTAGAAGCACAAAAAAATTATTACACTAAGTTAATTAAAAGTAAGCCTGAATGGGAGTATGCTGGACTATACGCAGATGAAGGAATTAGTGGAACAGCTTATCACAATAGAGATGCCTTTAATAAAATGATTGAAAGTGCATTAGAAGGCAATATAGATATTATATTAACTAAATCTTTTAGTAGGTTTGCTAGAAATACGGTTGATACACTTACAATCATAAGAGAATTAAAGGCTATGGGAGTTGTAGTATTTTTTGAAAAAGAAGATATAAATACACTTGATTCAAAAGGCGAATTTCTAATCACACTTTTATCAAGCCTAGCAGAAGAGGAAAGCCAAAGCATTTCAGAAAATTGCACTTGTGGACAAATAAAGCGATTTGCAGATGGAAAAGCAACAGTACCATTTTCACGCTTTTTAGGATACGATAGAGGTAAAAATGGAGAGTTTGTTATTAATGAGAAAGAAGCCGTTATTGTTAGGTCAATTTATCTGATGTTTATTATAAATATGCCTGTGAGTGCTATTATTAAAAAACTTGACAGCCTAGGAGTACTTACAGCAGCTAAAAAACCAAAGTGGCATAATTCTGTAGTTTACAGTATTCTTAAATTGGACTTGGAGTCGGACATCAATGCCGACCTGAAAACCCTCATCGACCTGAAGCGCGAGGTGGTCACCATCATCAAGTGCGTGGAGCGACCCGAACTCCAGACCATTCTGGAGATGCGCTACCTCTGCTTTGAGACGTGGGAGGAAATCGCCGTGTCGCTCCACTACGAC
>JAISJN010000012.1 GCA_031261505.1 Clostridioides sp.
GAACATTTTTAGGTATTAACCGAACAAAATTCGTATGTTTGTTTGGCTTATTAAGTGTACCCAAAATTATTTTACAAACAAATTCTAAAACTGCTTGACTTTAACTAGCTGGTCTGAAAACGTGAATCACCATTTAATTATCTATAATAAACCGTGTTGTTTATCTGTGAATCAAAGTACCTGCCAGACGACAGATAACCTATAGAGAAGAATCCTTTGTTAGGATCCCAGATTTTATACGCATTTAACGCGTAGACTAGGGCTTCTTTTTCTGTTGAATTCGGGTACTGTGCGAGATTTGATTTTGTAGGTATATATGTTTTACTGTAAAAATCATTTGACCTAAAATTTATGACGCTATCTTCACACGCCTTGTGATCAGATCCACCTGCACTTGAATCGTATTTATCGTGTTTCATAGTCTTTATAGCAGTATTTAGCGTATTTAAATTATTCTTTGTTTCTATCTCGTCTATATTTTTTATAATCTCATCTTTTTTCACTTTTAAATTTCCATAGTTTAAATAATATATATGATTCTTAGGATTGTTGTAGAAACCGAGCCTTTTAAGACATAACTCCAATTCCTTATTTCTAGCAACTGCTATATCATTTTCTGTCAAATTGTACTTTCCTGGATATTTGCCGTTTATCTTGTTTCTCACCGATGTTTTGTTTCCTCTTGTAGTTTGTACAAAATATACGTTTTTACCAGACTTTATATCCCTTACTAATTCAAGACCCATCGTCAAAATTTCATCGTCTTGATGTGGATTTACGTAAATTACGTTGTTTTTATATGTATGTACTCCACCGATTGCTATTGTCCCGTCTTCTATATTTCTTCTGTCATCCTCTCTGGTCAAGAGTATAGATGTATTGAACTGCGAACCTACATATCCCCCACATAGAGAATCTGGGTATGCATCTCCACTTGCTAACACAGTTTGCTCGCTATCTGGGAAGAATTTATTTTTTACAGCCTCTGCAGTTTCATATCTATTGTTTCCAGAAATCCTCTCTACATTTGGTAAATTCTTGACTACATTTTCGGATATGCTATTTATTCCACCTATTATGTAAATCTTCTTTTTTGTCTTTAGCTCATTTTCAATATCTGAATTAAGATTGTCCTTGTCCGCTATGAAAATTGGATATGACTTTAAATAAGATACACTCGAGGCTGAAACGGCATCTGGATAGTTGGTCCCATCCACTAGAATAGCTGTATCGTTTTTATTCTTACTACTCACTTTGTAGTTCAAATCGTAGGCATTGTCAGCTGTGATACTGCTTACCTCTACCCCTGGTATCGACAGTCCACCGCTATCGCCTATGACAACAACTTCCTTTGCTCCAAGTCTTGCTATTTCACTTATCACTTCTTTAAATAAGTCGTTTTTATTCCAGTAGAGTATTGGAACTTTCTCCTGTGATGAAATCGATACTGCTGTTATCATCGATTGATAGTCGTATCCATCAACCAATACCACCTTGTCTGATGTATTAAATGTATACTGGCTGGTCTTAACCGCTGTTTGAAAACGATTTCTACCGATCAATGTTCTAATGTTGGAATCTGTATCTGCGTGTACTGTGAATGAAAATACACCTGCACACGATACTGCTAATGCTAAACATAGAAGTATTTTAGCATTCTCTTTTGCTTTTAAAACCCTCTCTGATGTCCTCATTACGTCACTTCCTATTTTGTAATTATTTACCTAACTATTATTTTATTACTATTTTTGGAATTGTCAATAATATTGTCTTAAATATAATTATTAATTCATTTGCTATTTTATAGATAATTCGAATCATACTTAAATATTGATGGCGGTAGCTGGATATACACTTGGGCTATTAAATCCAGATTTAAATCCATTATTTTACAAATCGAATTTTGTAACAAAAACACCTCCACCTAAATATAATGATTGTGGGGGGATAATTTCATGAAAATATGTGTTTCTGTTGGCCACAGCCAACTAAAAGATGGTACATTTACAAGTGCCAATGGCATTGTAAATGAATATAAATATTGTAAGGGACTTGCTCCTGAACTCGTTAAGATTCTTAGAAAAGAAGGTAACACTGTTGATTTACTTGAATGCCCAGAAAGGGAATTCACTACTCCATCTCAGGAAAAAACTTATAAGATACCTAGGATAAACGGCAAAAAATACGATCTATTGGTAGAACTCCACCTGAATAGTTATGACGGCAGCGCTCACGGCAGCGAAGTCTTATATTATTCACAAACTGGTAAAACTTACGCAGATAGAATCGTTGCAAAACTAGGTACTATATTCACCAACAGAGGATCTAAAGAAAGACCAAACCTCTATATCTTAAATTCAACTGACTGCCCTGCTCTCATAGTAGAAACTTTCTTCTGTGACAGCGTTGTAGATACAAATACTGTTAAACGTGTAGGCGACCCTGAAATTGCTAAGCTCATAGCTGAGGGTATTTTAAATAAGAAAATCACAGACGTAGATACAAGCGTTCACAAGAACTGCGTATTGTACGAAGGCAGCGTAGATTTGAATACTGCTAATATTTTTTCTTGGTATTTAGACGACTGTGTCGTTCAAACTGTGGAAGAATACCAGTCTTATTCAACTCACAACCTGTATATAGTCGGCGGTGGTGCAACTAATAAATTTAAGGCTAGAAATTTACCAGATAGATTTACGGCTTTTGAAGGTGCTAATAGATTTGATACCTTAAACGAAGCTCTTAATTACGCTAAGGCTGATAGGTTTGCTGAATCTATAGACAATCTTCTCGACATTGATAATGGTGCAGAAACCTATGATGAGCCGATAAACATTGGTGAAGATGATAATAACTTCAATCCAGATATATAAAACCATGAATTTTGATTTTATAACTTGAGAATGAAAAAGACAGATGATCTCAATTGAGATTCTCTGCCTTTTTCATCTCTTTTTTTATTTTTACCATTTCACCTTTGCAGTGAGTTGTTTGCATCTCCAACTATCTTTCCATTTGGGTTTAGCCTTGCAATCTTATGCTTTTCTCCAAGAGCGTATTTCTCTCCGAACTTTTTTCCACTTTCTATATTATGTTGCTCTAGATGATCTGGTTTGTCGTCCTTCAAATCTCTTCTAGCCTGTCTTATGTGTATTACAAATGTTATCACTGCACTTACTACCAAGAAGGCGTAGAAGTTTAACAGTCTGCTCACAAGCATGGCTGGTATCAATAATCCTCCTGAGAAGAAAACTTTAAACATAGTCATAAATCCAGTTTCAGATGCTCCAACCGAGCCCGGTAGAGGTAATGATGAAACTGCTAGTGTAAGGATTGCCTGCATTGCTACTAGGTCTATCAATTTGTATCCAGTTAGGTTAAACGCCTTGTATACGAAAAATGGAACTAGGAACAAGGCTGTTATCTGCACTATTGTAAGGAATAGAACCTTTAATATCAAGGTTGGATTTTGCTTGATGTGTTCTGCTCCTTTTTGGTATTCTGCTATCTGTCTGTCTACAGTCTGCATTGTCTTGTCTAGATTTTTTACTATTTTTATCTTTGAGAGTAGTTTTACCGTACCCTTGATTACATTTCCGAGTACCTTCTTTGAAAACATAGCCCCGACCATTGCTCCGATTAAAATTACATTTGACACAACTCCATAGACTAGGAGTATTTTCATTCCCACTAAATCGCTTTTTAAGAATGAGTATCTAGATACTACCATTATTATGGCGTATACTAGCGCCACTGCCTGGTGGAATATGGATAGTATCAGCAAGGTAAGCGAGGAGTACGAGATATTTAATTTGTCCTTTGTCATATAGTACACCTGTGCTGGCTGACCACCTGATGCAGATGGCGTGATTGCACTGAAGTAGAATCCTACAAAGCTATAACCGTATGATTCTAAAAAAGGTACTTTTTTACCTAAGGACTTCATGACTGTCTTGATTCCCATAGCTTCACAGCCTAGGTATATAAACATCATCGAGAACCCTATTAGTACATATCCTATTTTTACCTGTAATAGTATATCTATAAGCGAATTCAGCGATTCCTGGCTGAATACGTAATATCCTGTGAGTATCATGGCTACTATCATGAAAGCTATACTAAATATATATTTTTTATTTTTCATATGCTCTCCTCTCTATTTGCTAAATTTCATCTTCTCCTGGGGTTATGAATTCGTATCCCTCTGATTTTAGCTCTGGTATTACTTCTTTCAAAGTCTGTATCATTATCTTTGGAGCATTTTTTGCCCCTCCTGAATTTTCACCTGCATCGTGGAGACATATAATAGAGTTTACCCTTAATCTGTCTTTTAACCTGGTTTTTAGCAATTCTACTGTTGTATTCTTTTCCCAGTCCTCTATCATAAGACTCCATAGTACTAGTCTTAGGTTGTATTTTTTTATAAATCCAGTTGAAAATATGTTCGTATGTCCCCATGGAGGTCTGTAGTAATGTACATCCACTCCTAGGTCTTTCATTATCTCCAGGCTCTTAGCGAAGTCTTTCTTTGTGTACGCATAACTGTACAGTAATGCGTTCTTATGCTCAAGTGAGTGAATTCCGATTACATGCCCCTCGTCTTGCATCCTTTTTATAAGTTCCGGATTTTTCTGAGCGTTCTTTGCCACTGTGAAAAATGTAGCCCTTATCCCGTTATCCCTCAGGATATCCAGTAATTCTCCAGTGTATCTCGGATCTGGACCGTCGTCGAAGGTAAGCATGATTCTTTTAAATTGTGATTGCGTGGTGTGAGATTTCAATCCCACACTCAAATGAGATTCATGAGCTCCATCTATAGAGGTGGTGGACACTTGTCTCAAGTTATTAACTGTATTCGAATCTATATATTTTTTTGCTTTATTTACTTGCTGATTTATTTTTGCATTTTCTGTTTTTGCAATTTCTGTTTCTGCATTTATTTCTTCATGTATTTCTTCACTTATTCTATCACAGCTCGAGTCATTTATATAGTTATTTGTTGTAGCAGTTTTTTCGTTTCTTGCTTTTATTTTGTAATTAACGCACTTCAATGCTTTTTTATTGTATACCTTATTATAATATGTAGGAATCACTGAATGCACTAAAAACATTAAAACAAGTAGTAAAAAAACTATCATCACCGTATTAAACACATGCGACAACTTCAGCGCCTCCCTTTTGTCCATTTCCTAAATAGTCCAAGGTTTCCATAAATGTCACTCCGTCTAGCTCGCCTTTTATTGCCATCTCATTTTCCCTTAGTATTCTTAGGAGTTCATCGTCGTATATCATTTCTTTTATATCCATAATCATCCTAATAGGATCCTTGCTTAGCACCCTACCTATTTCGTTATCTAGTATAAACTCTGCGTTGTTGATTTCATTCGGTAGGAATGGGCAGAACACGAGTAGTGGTAATTCTGCGTGAATAGCCTCAAACATTGTTATCCCGCCTGGTTTTGTAACTATTACATCTGCGTTTTTCATATATTCATCGACATGGTCTGTGTATCCCACTACGTCTATATTTGCATACCTACCGTATAGTTTATCGTACATTTTTACATTTTGCCCTGTGATTACAGTTGTCCTAACTCCTGGCAGAGAGTTCAACCTTTCGTAAAATCTATTTGATTTTGGAAGAATTCCAAGTCCTCCACCCATTATAAGCAGGTTCTTACCGCGTTTCATGCTTTTTACTTCATTTACTTCTCCCAACTCTATGTTTCTAAATTTACTTCTCACCGGTATCCCGTTCACCAGTATTTTCGAACCTTCTACTCCCTTTTCGATCAGTTCTTCTTTGATTACCTCATCTGCAACTAGGTAACAATCTGTGTTTTTGCAGATCCACTCTTGATGTGAACTTATATCCGTTATGCAAGTTACGAGTGGAATATCAGAACCTGTTTTATCCTTGTACCTCGAGACAAGTTTTGAACAAAACGGGAATGTCGATATTATGACTGTCGGTTCAATTTTTTGAAGTAGACTCTTTAATCTATATATAAATACATCCAATAACATTGGTGTCTTATCTACCTTTCCAGTATCTGTTGCTCTGTAAAATAGATTGTATAGTTTAGTCCCCTTGTTTACAAATACGTCAAACGCCTTGTACAATCCTCTCGAATACCCTGGCATCATGTATTCAAATATATCCTCTACCACTACTTTTTCTTCATCGGGACCAATTGCTACCTCTTCTTTTAATTTAAAGAAATCGTTGATTTCTTCTGCTAGTGAATTAGATACTGAAAGATGTCCCATTCCGAATTTACTTGTAAGAATCAGTACCTTCATATTATTACTCCCCTTCTCTGTAAAATAGACTGTATTTCCATATTCATATCTGTCTATATATCTACGTATCTATGTATTAGTCGTGCTCTCTATAGTACTATTGTATTAGTTAAATCTTTAGAAATTACTACTGTAAATCTTAATAGTTCTTAAGATAATAAAAAACCACGAGCGAATGAACACTGCGCAGCTTTTTTAATGGTGATTCAAGGATACAATTTATAATTTTCCTGGCATAGAAATGAGAATTACGTCCGCAACCTTTATTGATTGGGATGTAATTCTCAAGTTATACTATTGGAATTCCTATTTCTATCGTAAAGTTTTTTTCATCATTGTATATATTGATGAAACCGTCGTGGTTTCTTATTATTTCCTTGCAGTTTTTTATACCTATTCCGAAGCTGTCTTCTGCACGCTCTAACTTCTTGACTGCATTGCTCTGCCTTATCATCAGGAAGTTTTCCGTCTTCTTAGTCGCGAATACAATATCTCCTTCAGGCTCGGCGTATTTTAAGATATTGGATATCATATTTGTGAATATCCTCCTAAACTGCGTGATGTCTACGTTTATGTGGATCTGATCTCTGAGTTCGTTGTTTACAACTACTTCAAATCCAGCCTCTTCTAAGTCAAATTGAGTGTCTAGTATAATCTGAAATATCAGCTCGTTGGCATTTATTTTCTCGAACTCGTATCCGACCTCGTACTTCTTATTTTCTACCGAGTTCGTAAAGAGGTTTTCGGATAGGTTCTTGATCTGATACGCCTTTACTCTGGCGTTTTCAATGTATTGATGCAGTTCTTCTTCATCTTTGAATTTCCTCTCAGATATTAAGTCCAGATAGCAAATTACCGATGTGAGCGGTGTTCTAATATCGTGGGATATGGACGCTACTATATCCCTGTTCTTATTTAGCATCTCGCCCTCTATCTCGATCTTATTTTTCAGTTCGCTGCACATATTGTTTATACTATTCGCTAGAGAACTTAATTCATCCCTTCCCTTGACTGGTATTCTGTACTCGAGGTCTCCCGTCTCAGCTATTCTGATACCCTTTTCTATCTTTTTGATGTACGCCATATTCCTGTGGAATAGGAGCAGGAATACCATTATAAACGAGGCTGCAATAAAGGTGAGGGATAGGGCATTTATTGCATTTTGGAACTTAGCTTGGAAAAACGCCGACATTATGATCGTTGCATCTCCGTCTTTGAATTTCATTTCCTTCCTGTTTATCAAGTGGTTAGTCGATTGAGCTGTCCCATCCATTTCTTTATGCTCTAATCTTCTTTCCTCTGCATTTTCTATATTTATTATTCTCTCTGGCTCGTTGACTGTATCATAGACTACCTTTCCATCCTTTATGACAGATAACCTAACGTACCAGTTCTGTTGATTCCATTCCGACAGCTTGTCCTTGTCACTCGTCTTGACCTCATTCCAGTCTATAAAATCCTTTAGGTCTTTTTGAATGATTCCAAGTTGTGTTTCATAATACGCCTTTCCCTCAGATGCCTGTGTCACTATCTTCTCAACTATATCGTAAAACGGTATGTTTAGAATGAAGGCTGATATTATTGCGATTATGATGTATGAAATCGTCTTTAGACCGAGTTTTGAATACCTAAAATGAAATCTATTCAATGTAATAGCCCTTTCCCCAAGCAGTTTTGATGTACTGGTCGTCTTTAGACTTTTCTAGCTTCTTTCTCAAGTTCCTTATATGCACCATTATAGTGTTGTTGGCTGTATAATGGTACGGCTCCTCCCATATACTCTCGTAAAGATTTTGAGATGAAAATATCTTCTTTCTATTTTGCATCATAAGCACGAGCATACTGTACTCTATCGACGTCAATTGTATGTCATTATCGCCGATAGTCACTTTTTGTGTATCTAGATCTATGCTGAGGTCCCTAGTAGCTAGAAGATTTGATTCCTCTTCTGTATTTCTTCCTTGATAGACGTAATAACGCCTGATCAGAGATTTTACCCTTGAGATAAACTCTGAATAAGTGAATGGCTTTGACAGATAGTCGTCCCCTCCACAAGAGAAACCTATTACCTTGTCCGATTCTTGAGATTTCGCCGTCAAAAATAAAATCGGTGCATTTGTCTTCTTTCTAATTTCACTACAGGCTGTAAATCCGTCTTTTACTGGCATTACGACGTCAAGTATTATGAGGTCTATGCTTTCATCTACCTGGTCTACAGCCTCTTGTCCATTTGTAGCCGTCACTACTTCAAATCCTTCGTTCGAGAGAAGTATGTCGACTATTTTTATGATATCTGGGCTGTCATCTGCGACCAAGACCCTCTTCTTCAATTTTTCTTCCATCTTATCCCTCCGATTGAAATTTCAATAATTCCCGACCTCATCATGGCTTGTACCTAACTCGTCCATACTTATCCACACTCATCATGGACTGTACATAGAGCGTCCACGACTTTGAGGACGGAAACTACTATTTATTGATTCTATCTAATACCAATTCTCAGATTTATCTCAAGTTATGGGGATTGATAGATTTATGGTTTGTATATTCCGTGAAATTCCTGAGTTGCGTATATGGTATTGTCTGGTTTAACACTCAAACCAAAGCCCATACTAGCGTAGCCCTTATGTAGGATATCGCCACCTCCATTACTCCCCTGAGTCTTCCATACCTCTATTATCCTTTTAGCTATTTCATTTGCATCTGTACTCCTGTACACGTACTTATCTTCTGGTTTCCCCTTGTATATGTACTCGCTCTGCACCAAGGCATATCCATCTGGCACCTTTGTCCAGTCTAGGTAGTTCATAAATGTAGAGTACGAATTCTTTCCGTCGATTACATGTGACATGGTGTTCCTATTCGCCATTAGTTTAGACCAGTCTGTAGACAAACCTTCCAACCTCGATATATTGTTTAGATTTGACCTTCCATTTGCCTTTCTGTAGTCATTTAGCTGTGAGTACATCTGACTTCTTATCCAACCTGCAAACTGTGAGTTAGTTACATCAAAGTAGAATCCGTGGTCGTTTGGCCTGTTGTTTGTAGCTGCATTTACAGCCTCTCTCACCGCGTTTTTATCTACTCCTCCGACAACTGTCATTTTTTTCGCATTCCTTATGACTTCCTTGTTGCTGCCTTGACTTACTAGCACTACTGGCTTGTTTTTTGCTATTGGCGAAACTGTAAGTGAATCTACTAAGTTATATGCCTGTGCTAGATGTACCTGTGAAAAATCCTTATAGAAGTAGTATATCATATTTTTATTTGTTTCAAACCTATTCGCTCCACCTATTCTTATCGCACTGAGTTGATTTGCTACGTTGTCGCTCACTGAGTCGCTTGAGCCTAGTACGTACCTGTTGATTTGTGATTTGTCCACGCTCATATTGAATGTATTTCCATCTGTTAAAACTATAGGGTCTCCGTCCCTAGCCGCTATAGCCGAGGCGCTTATTGCATCAGCCTCACCTCTAAATCCATTTGCCACCATTATTTTATTTATTTTCTTAAGTGATATGATCTTTTCAGCGACCTTTTCGCTGGTTTCAATTCTATTTGCTCCGCCGAGTCTTTCTGTCTCTATTCCCAGATTTTTGATTTGATTTTCAATTGAATCCGATATCGAATCCGTCGTACCTATTATATATGCTTTTTTTACACCACCTAATCGGCTTAATGTAGCAGTTGGTATACTTGATTGTTTGACGAGCAGTATAGGTGCGTTCTCTGCACCCGCCAGACCACTAGCACTTAGTCCGTCTGCCAGAGTTCGCTCTGAATTCACCAATATTACCTTGTTGTAGGACTGCTTTTCAGCTATTAGCTTAGCAGTCTCGTACCTATCGATACCCTTGATCTGGTCTAGCGAATCCAGAGCAAACGAGTTTGTCGATATTGAAAATATCACTGCAATTGCTATACCTAGTGAGTAACCAAGTTTTTTTATCCTCATCTTATCCTCCGTTAAACTGAGCTTCACACCACAGACATATCCTGTCCACAGCGCTCTACTCCCCCATTTGAAATTGAATAATCCATAAACAAACCCGAAAACCAATTTTAAATTGAAAAAAGACCATCTAAATGGAAACTACCTAAAATCTCATTTGATTTTTATAGTTTACATACAGACAGTCTTCACTGTAATCTCAACGCATAGCTAGTAATATGTATTAAATTACTATCTTTCGCATTCTTGATTGGCAACTGTGCAAGAAGTTTTACAAGCTGATTGACATGATGTCTGGCATTCTCCACATCCGCCTCTTTTAGCACTTTCTTTTAAAGTAGCTCCTGATAATGTTTGTATATGTTTTTTTTCCATGACTCTTCCTCCAATATAATTTTATTCTAAACTGTATTATATCATATTGGGCTTGCATTTGTAAAATTTTACTTTATGATTTAATATTTACTTACTGAAGTTTACGCCGATTACTCCACCTATTCCTCCTGCCACTGCCATTAGTATAATTTTGTATACCATGCTAATCTGAAATGCAAATGCTTCTTGCACTAGGAACACTGTGAGGAAGATACATATCATATACATTACCCCTACGGATAGACCGTAGACAAGCCCTCTTTCCTTGATGTGTTTCGATGCGTAAAATCCTCCGAACGCCGATGATATAGTTGTAATAAACGAAGCTACCATGCCTATCGAATCCGCTCCTAGACTTGTAAATGTAAGTGCTGCATTATAGATGAATAATATGCCTAATGTGAGTATGTACGCAAAACCTAAGCCCTTAAAAACGTATTTCGTCTTGTCCATAAAAAAACCTCCTTTTGAATATATATATTCGACGAGGAGGTTTTTATTACATAATTTTTATTAAATTATGTATATTATTCGTTATCGCTATTAGAATTATCTTCAGTAGTCTTTTCTAATTCTACAGTCTTTTCTTCTTTAACTTCTTCTTTTTTGTCTTCTTTAATTTCTTTAACCTCAGCCTTAGCTCTCTCTGGTTTGTCAGATTTAGCTTCAACTGAACCTATAGCCCATCTTTCGAAAGGTACTTTTGTTCTGCTTGGTCCTAGTTCTAGGACTACATGTTCTTCTTCAACTCTGGCTACAGTAGCTTTTATACCACCGATTGTTACTACCTTGTCTCCAACACTCAGGTTGTTTCTCATGTCTTTAAGGTTGTTATCTTTTTTCTTCTGTGGTTTGATTATAAACAACCAGAATATACCGATGATTACGGCCCACATAACAAGCATTGTTATTAAAGATTGTTGCGGCATTCTATTCACTCCCTAATTTCTTATTTTTAACTATCTATTACGTATTATACATCAAAAAATTTACAATTCCTAGCTATAGATTACAATTCGTAACCATACTTGGCAAAGAATTCTTCTCTAAAGTCCAGCAGTCTATCGTCCATTATCGCCTGTCTTATCTGTGACATCAGCGATAATAGGAAGTTCAGATTGTGTATGGTCAACAGTCTAGCTCCTAGGATTTCATTTGCTTTTACAAGATGTCTTAAATATGCTTTTGTGTAATTTTTGCATGTATAGCAGTCACATTCTGGGTCTAGAGGCGTGAAATCTTCTGCGTAAGTAGCATTTCTCACAACTACCTTTCCCTGGCTCGTCATAGCTGTACCATTTCTCGCGATACGAGTTGGAAGTACGCAGTCAAACATATCCACACCTCTTATTACGCCCTCTATAAGGTCGTCTGGGCTACCCACTCCCATAAGGTATCTAGGCTTATTTACCGGCATTAGCGGAGTTGTATGCTCTAGTATCTCATACATCAAAGGTTTTGATTCTCCAACGCTTAGTCCTCCTATAGCATATCCCGGCAATTCTATATCAGTTATTTCTTTTGCTGACTGTGTTCTTAGATCTTTGTACATTCCGCCTTGGATTATACCGAACAACGCCTGGTTATCTGTATTATTATGGGCATCTTTACATCTTTTTAACCATCTCGTAGTACGCTCTAGTGATTTTTTTACATAATCTCTATCAGCCGGATAAGGTGCACATTCATCAAATGCCATCATGATGTCAGATCCAAGTGCGTTTTGTATTTCAACTGCTTTCTCTGGACTCAAGAAATGTTTTGAGCCGTCTATATGAGATCTGAATTCAACGCCTTCTTCTTTTATCTTTCTAAGAGGTCCAAGGCTGAATACTTGGAATCCGCCGCTGTCTGTAAGTATCGGTTTGTCCCAGTTCATGAATTTATGAAGTCCACCAGCTTTTTTGATAAGCTCGTGACCAGGTCTCATGTAGAGGTGGTAGGTATTGCTTAGGATTATCTGTGATCCTATTTCTTTTAGTTCCTCTGGTGTCATGCTCTTGACTGTAGCCTGCGTTCCGACTGGCATAAATATAGGTGTTTCAATTATGCCGTGTGGCGTATGCAGTCTACCTAGTCTAGCACCACTTTGTTTACAAGTCTTAATTAATTCAAATTTGAATGGTTCCATATAATGCTCCTCATTTGTTTATTCATTTCCGCCTTCATGATTGTCCATGAATTTATAGTTCCCAGCGTACTTCTTATTTATTTCATTCGCAGTCTTTTTATCCAAATGTGAGTCCGATTTATCAGCCTCGCTTATGTATGTCCCATTTGGAATCAAGTACTTTCTGATTGCAAATAACCCAGCCATGGCTACCACACCCATCAATACCTCAATCATACCATCTGCCTTTGGAAGAAGTAACATCTTTCTAGCGATTGCGTAGAGTAGCGCCTCGATGAATGCACCTGGAATGTGAAGCGAAAGCATCACGACGAGTTCTACTCCTATTACTAACAGCAATGCCTGCGCTAATATAGTATTCAGTGTATTATACTGAACTATATGATTAAAATCTACTATATATTCCTGCCATACTAGTCTCAAAAGATCAAATATACCAAAACAAATGGTAATCAAGACCACAAGTGCTAGTGTTTTTTCCAGCAAGAATGCAAGTTTTAAAAGTACTCCAGATTCTTTTGCCGACCTGCTCGTTTGGTTTCTTACTTCTAGTTCTATTTCCGACTTAGCCATATCCTTTCCCCCTCTAATTAGTATTTATCTGATTAGGGCCTTAAGTGTGTGGTTGTCTAGAACTCGAATGAAGACTCAAGCCTACATCTGCGTGTATGTGTATATAGTTTTCAAGAGCTACTATTTTATGAACATAGCGTCCCCGAAACTGAAGAATCTATATCTTTCTTCAACTGCAGTTTTGTAAGCGTCTAATATTGTGTCCTTATCACTTAAAGCACTTACCAACATGATTAATGTTGATTCTGGAAGGTGGAAGTTTGTAATTAACCTGTCCACAATTTTGAATTCGTACCCTGGATAGATGAATATATCTGTCCATCCGCTGGTCTCTTCTATTCTTCCCTTTTCCTTGCTTGCTGATTCGACTGTTCTGCAACTTGTAGTTCCTACGCAGACCACTCTCTTTCCAGCTTCTTTGGCATTGTTTATCTTGTCTTTGGCTTCTTTTGTGACCACGTAATATTCTGAATGCATGTGATGCTCTAATACATCGTCTACTTTCACAGGCCTAAATGTGCCAAGTCCTACATGAAGTGTTATAAATGCTATCTCAACGCCCTTTGCTCTTATCTGCTCTAGTAGTTCTTCTGTGAAATGTAGTCCAGCTGTAGGTGCTGCTGCCGAACCGCTGTGTTTCGAATATACAGTTTGGTATCTATCTTTTTCTTCTAGTTTTTCTGTGATGTACGGTGGAAGTGGCATACTTCCGAGTTCGTCTAAAATCTCTTCGAATATCCCGTCGTAGTGGAATTTAACTATTCTAGATCCGTCTTCTCCCATTGCAACTACCTCGGCTATTAGCCTTCCTTCTCCAAATTCGAATTTAGTTCCGATCTTAGCCCTCTTACCAGGTTTCACTAGAGTTTCCCAAGTGTCGTCCTCTGTTCTCTTCAGTAGTAGAAATTCAATCTTTCCCCCTGTTTCAACCTTCTGACCTATAAGTCTAGCTGGAATTACCTTTGTGTCGTTTAGCACTAGACAATCGCCGGGATTTAGGTAGTCTACTACGTCTTTGAATATTTTATGCTCTATATTACCAGTCTCTCTGTCTAGTACCATGAGTCTAGAGCTAGACCTGTCTTCTATTGGCACCTGTGCTATGAGTTCTTGTGGTAGATCAAATTTAAAATCGCTTGTCTTCAATTTCGTCTTTCCTTTCAAATCAAATTTACTTCTTTATTTTCATATATTTTGTATTTATCTTCACATGTTTTTTATTTTTTGATGTCTATCTAATAATTATTGTCATTTTTTTCAAATATTTATATACTTTATTTTATTTTTTTCGCTTTGGCATTTCCACGCCCATGTGTTCGTAGGCGAGAGGCATTACCATTCTTCCCCTAGGTCCTCTGTTTATAAATCCTAGTTGCAGAAGATATGGCTCGTATACATCTTCTATAGTGTTCCTATCTTCTCCAATCGATGCTGCCAAGGTGTCTAAACCTACTGGACCGCCGTCGAATTTATGAATTATAGTGTTCAGTAGTTTTTTATCTACATCGTCCAGTCCTAGAGCGTCTATCCCGAGTAGTTCTAAGGCTGATTTCGCTGTATCATCGGTTATTACGCCGTCTGATTTCACCTGTGCGAAATCCCTGACCCTTTTTAATAGCCTATTCGCTATTCTAGGTGTCCCTCTAGACCTTCTTGCTAGCTCCATAGCCCCTGACTCCATTATCTCAACATCCAATATAGTTGACGATCTCATGATTATCTCAGCTAATTCTGGCTCTGTGTAATAGTCTAACTTACAGACTACCCCAAATCTGTCTCTAAGTGGATTTGTAAGCATACCAGCCCTTGTCGTAGCTCCTATCATAGTGAATTTAGGTAGATCTAGCCTTATACTTCTAGCTGATGGGCCCTTTCCGATGATTATATCCAGACAGAAATCCTCCATAGCTGGATACAATACTTCCTCAACACTTCTATTTAATCTATGTATCTCGTCTATAAATAGCACGTCGTTTTCATTTAAGTTTGTCAAAATTGCAGCTAAATCCCCAGCTCTTTCGATCGCTGGACCAGATGTGATCCTTAGGCTTACACCCATTTCATTTGCAATTATACCCGCTAGAGTTGTCTTTCCAAGCCCTGGAGGTCCGTACAAAAGTACGTGGTCTAGTTGCTCACTTCTGTTTTTGGCAGCTTGGATGAATATGCTAAGCTGTTCTTTCGCCTTTACCTGACCTAGGTATTCTCCTAGGGTTTTAGGTCTTAGACTGTTTTCTATATCCACGTCTTCTGACTGCATAGTCGACGTTATTATCCTGCTCTCTTCATCAAATTCTTGCATTTGCATCCTCCTTTCTGAGTATCTACATTGTCATAAGGTAGCCCAGTGATTTTTTGATTATCTGTTCAGTAGTCATATCTCCGTTATTCGCTACCCTTCCGACTGCTTCCCTAGCTTCCGGTGCACTGTATCCCAATGAAACCAGTGCTTCTACAGCCTCGCTCTGTGTTCCTATTATCGAGTTAGAAGAAAGTAAAGTCGGTTCGAACAATACATGTTCTTTATCTACCTTGTCCTTTAACTCTAATATAATTCTTTCAGCTGTCTTTTTTCCTACACCAGGTGCCTTTGAAAGATTTGTGATATCATCGCTTAAAATAAATCCACCTAGCTTTTCTGGTGAAGCGAACGATAGTATTGCAAGTCCTACTTTAGGACCTATCTTAGAAACAGATGTGAGAAGTTCAAACATTCTAAGCTCTTCTTTAGTAGCAAATCCACAAATGCTTAAATCATCTTCTCTCACTATCAATTTAGTGTAGATTTTAGCTGTCTTTCCTACTCCGAGATTTGCTATTGTATTTGTCGATGCGTGTATTTCATACCCAATTCCATTGTTCTCAATTACTATGTAGTTGATATTAAGTTCTTCGACTTTTCCTTTTATATAATTAAACATATTTTTTCCTTTCATCCCCATGACTAAAGTCAAGGGCTTTCTGGCAATTTTTTAGTAATAATTAAATTACACCGTACTCCTTGCGTTGTTTCCATGAATATTTTTCAACGTCTTCTCAAGCCTATTTGCGTGTGCGTGGCATATTGCAATCGCCAATGCGTCGGCTACGTCATCAGGCTTTGGAACAGCCTTTAAATTTAAAAATGCTGTGACCATCTGTTGCACCTGTGCCTTTGTCGCCCTACCGTATCCGACTACCCCCTGTTTCACCTGCAGAGGTGTGTACTCGTAGACTGGCTTGTTGTTATGAGTGCAGGCGAGTAGGGTCACTCCTCTTGCCTGTGCCACTGTAATCGCCGTCTTCACGTTTTTATTGAAGAACAGTTCCTCTATACCAACTTCATCTATATTGTAATTTTTTATTATTGTATCTATTCCCTTATAGACCATCTCTAGCCTTCTACAGTTGTCCATGTGAGCTGGTGTAGTCACCGCTCCATAGTCTATCGGAGTGAATTTGTTGTTTTTGTATTCAACTATCCCATACCCAACTATAGCTATTCCCGGGTCTATTCCCAAAATTAACATTTTTACCCCCTAATTGTCGACTGTACATGATTATTTATCTCAAGTTACAATCGACCACTTGCAAAATCATATTATTTCATTATATCATAAAAATAAATATAAGCGAACCCCACAACATGTCGTCGCAGGGCTCTCATCTGGGTATTTGACTTTATGAATTTAAATGGTAACTGCTTAATTGTATATATCTTCTCGAGTTAAATGCCGATTGCTTTATTTGTCTATATCTTTCTCAAGTTGTGATTATTTTCCTATCCGCTGAAATCTTCTAGTTTGTTATAAGCTTCGTCTTCGTTGTCAGCCATGATTCCCTTGTTTATTTCATCCTGAGCGCTCTTTGGAAGAGATGTCAACTGTATCTTTGTCTTCTCAACCACTAATTTCTTTCCCTTATCGTCGTATTTATACAGCACGATATTGCCCTCGTCAGACTCTATTGAATACTTCCCATACTTTTCCTTATTAGTAGCCATAGTTTCTTCTTTTATTTCCTGGTCTTCTAAGATAATTTCCGATGAAGTTATACTCTTTATCTGTTTTGCTGGGTATTCCTTAGTGATGTATTCCTTCACGTCCTTTTCGCTCTTGCCTACGTATTCAGCTGGTACCATACCAGCCATAATATAAGTCCTCTTGTAATTTGTCTCTGTCTCTGAATCGTTTTGCAACCATACCTCACAGTCTTTCGCTATCTTAACAGACTGAGACTTTTCTACCTCCACCTTTGCCGCTGTTGCCTTGGCAACCGTGCTGTTCGGAGAAATAGCTGTTCCTAAGAAGAATCCGCCTGCAAATACTACTATTCCAGCCAATACAAAGACGGCTATTTTTTTATACATATATATATTTTTTTCTCGCATTTAGTATTTCACCTTCCTTTTCTTTCATTTTTACCAAAAAGAAGGGTTTTATACAGTAGTCTGAAATTAATGCTAAAATTTTTTATTTTGTATATAGCAACTTTACTTGGACATAATTAATAGTAAGGTAAATCCTTAACTTTAATATTTTTGGAGGTAACTAGATGAACAAAGTATCATGTGGCGTAGACACCTGCTCTTATTACAAAAGCAATGAATGTTGTGCCGAAAGAATCAATATAGCAGGGAAATCAGCTTCAAATGCAGAAAACACAAAATGCGGTACCTTCCTTGAAAAAGCTCAGTACAGCAATTTGACAAACAACACAAATTCAAACGACCAAACCTTCGTAACCTGTAATGCAGACACTTGCAAACACAACCAAGCTGGTAATAGATGCGAATTGAAAAACATACAGGTAAGTCCACTTTCCGACAATCCAGTTATGTACTACGGAACATACTGCGATAGTTTTGAGAAATAACCTAAAAAGATATCCCCAAGCTCTACATGCTGGGGATATCTTTTTATTTATTTAGTGATTAAACTATCCAGTAATCTAGATGTTAATCGTCTATCCTTGTCTCTAATTCTTAAAAACCTCGTCTTATTCATTTGCAAACTGGCTGTTGTACAAATCCTCGTACTGTCCACCCTTTCGCATTAATTCCTCGTGTGTTCCCTGCTCAACTATAGTTCCGTCGCTCATCACTAAAATCAAATCAGCATTTTTTATAGTTGAGAGTCTATGTGCTATCACGAAGCTGGTTCTATCCTGCATTATATTCTTCATAGCCTCTTGTAACAATAACTCCAGCCTTGTATCTACAGAGCTAGTCGCCTCATCTAATATCAAAATCCTAGGATTTGACAAAAATGCGCGGGCTATCGTTAAAAGCTGTTTTTCGCCTGTCGAAATATTTGTACCCTCTTCATTTATAAACATTCCGTATCCACCTGGAAGTGTCTTGATGAAATGGTCTATATTCGCCATCTTTGCAGCCTCAACCACCTCATGCTTGCTAGCTCCTTCTCTTCCGTAGCCTATGTTGTCGCAGATAGAGCCATTGAACAACCAAGTATCCTGAAGTACCATTCCAAAAATAGACCTCAACTCTTCCCTGTTCATATCCCTTATGTCGATTCCATCTATCTTAATTGAGCCGCCGTCTACATCGTAAAACCTCATGAGCAGGTTGATCAAGGTCGTCTTACCCGCCCCGGTTGGACCGACAATTGCTACCATCTGACCTGCCTTTACCTCTGCATTCAGATTTTCTATTATCTTTCCTCCATGATCGCCTTCGTGGTCCTCATTTTCATCTTCAAATGAAGCATATGTGGAATTTGCTATTGATGCAGCCTTGCTGTCTAAATCTATGATATAGTTGTCTACACAGCGCTCACTGCAATTATAGCAATCTTTCTTACTACCCTTGCACTCTTGCTTTCTATCCTTGCAATTTTTATTATCGTCACTGAAGTTTTTATTGCTATCACTACAGTTTTCGCAGTAGATTTTATTTTCATCAACTTCCTTAAGCTCTTCTTTAGCTGCATTTCCGCTAGATTCCTCAATTTTATTGTACCCGAACTCTACATTTTCAAAGCTGACATCGCCTCTTATCCCAGCAATATCAATTGATTCACATATATTCTCGCTCATCTCTTCTTCATCTAAAAACTCAGTGACCCTCTTTAGCGCAGAGTAAGCCGATTGAATTACATTCGACAACTGCGTAACCTGTGACAATGGTTGATTTACCTGCCAGATATACCTGATAAACGCCTGTAAATTACCTATTGTAAGCCTACCCGAAACGACGTTTAGAGCACCTGAAAAAGCAACGGCTATAATGGCGAAATACGTAAGTATCGAAATAAGCGGGTTCATAAGGCTCGATATGAATTGTGCCTTAAATCCAAATCTATATAATTTATCATTTGCCTCTTCAAATTCCTCAATAGCTAAATCTTCTTTTCCATATAGTTTTATCTCATTAAATCCAGAGTACATTTCCTCTACTGTTCCGTTTAACATACCTAATGCATCCTGGCTCTTATTGAACTCGCTCTGTGATTTTTTAACTACTATCTTTGATACGACGTAGCTACATGGAATGATTGCAACTGCGAACCACGCCATCTGCACATTTATATAGAACATAAAACCAATCGCAAATGAGAATATTAAGATTCCGTTTACAATTTGTATTGTACTCTGTTGAAGTGCGGTAGATATATTGTCTATATCGTTTGAAACCTTGCTAAGCGTGTCTCCAAGGTTGTTTTTATCAAAATAGCTTATAGGCAGCCTTCGTATTTTTTTATCTACAGCTGTACGTAGGTCCTTGATTGTATTTTGGATTGCACTCGTCAACATCCAACCAGCCAAATAGTTAAATCCTGATTTTCCAAGGTAGATACACACCAAGATTTTCATGACACCTATGATGTATGAAAAATCTACAGATGCTCCTGGAACCTTGTTTTTTATATCTATTACATCCCTTAATAACCTAGTAGTTATAAGTCCTTCAATACTTGGGTCTATGGCATTTAGCACTGCGTACACAACTATACTGAGTATTGCAATGATATATGTTGCGCGGTACGGCTTTAGAAAATGTGCAAACTTCTTAATCGGCGACTTTGATTTGTCATTTCTCTGATTTATATTGTTTTTTATATTTCGATCATTTTGCGTACACGTCTTCTCCTTCGTATATCCCTTCTCTTTTTTATTCGACATCGCCAACCACCTCCTTGCCTAGTTGCGACACCGCTATTTCACGGTAGATCTTAGATGTGCGCAGAAGTTCCTCGTGAGTTCCAATAGAAACCGCTCTTCCCTCATCCAAAACTATAATCTTCCCAGCGTCCATTATAGAACTTATCCTCTGTGCAACGATTAGTACAACTGAATCTTTGGTCTCTTCCTTCAACCTAGCTCTCAATTTTGCGTCTGTCTTTAGGTCGAGCGCCGAAAAACTATCGTCAAATACGTATATTTCAGCCTTTCTAACCAAGGCTCTCGCGATTGACAGCCTCTGTTTTTGTCCACCAGAAACATTTGCCCCACCTTCGCTCAACTCGTCGTCAAACTGTTTTGATTTTTTCTTTATAAATTCATAAGCCTGTGCCACCTTAGCAAAATGCTTGATTTCTTCCTCCGTTGCATCATCTCTACCGAATTGTAGGTTCATCCTTATACTTCCAGAGAACAACCTAGCCTTCTGTGGTGTAAATCCAATCTTAGCCCTAAGCGTCGGTAGGTCGTAATCCCTCACATCCACACCATCTACCCTTATGCTTCCCGAAGTTACATCGTAAAACCTAGGAATTAAATTGATCAGCGAGCTCTTTCCACTCCCAGTACTTCCTATAAATGCCACTGTCTCTCCAGCATTTGCAGTGAAACTTATATCTTCTAGTACCGCATTTTCTCCATCTGGATACGCAAATGTCACGTGGTCGAATTCTACTAATCCATTTATATCTGTTTCTTTAACTCCGTTTTCAGGATTTTCTATTATAGGCGTTTCTTTTAAGACCTCTTCAATCCTCTGTGCAGAAACTGCTGCCTTTGGATACATTACAAACACCATTGAAAACAACATAATAGAAAACATAGCGTGGAATAAGTACTCTAGAAATGCAACCAACTGACCAACCTGTAATGTTCCCATATTTATTTTATTGCTCGATATCCAAAATACAGCTAACACAGCTGCATTCAATACAAGTATAAACGCTGGATTAGTAGCCGACATCACCTTGAATAGAATCTGTGACATCCTAGAGTAGTAGCTATTTGCCTCGTCAAATCTTTTTGACTCAAACTCGTCTTTTCTAAACGCCCTAATTACCCTAATTCCAGTCAAATTCTCCCTTAGTATTCTATTTATCTTATCCAAACTCTTCTGTTGCTTATCAGAAATACTGCCCGAGAACTTTGCAATTATATACACTCCCATGATTATAAAGGGAAGTGTCGCAATTATAACGAGCGACAAATCTGAACTCATCAAAAATGTCATTGTAATACTGACCAAAAACATAACTGGAGTGAGAAGAGCCGTCCTTAGTATCGTGTTTACGAAAATCTGGAGTTGTTGAACGTCGTTCGTCGTCCTGACGATCATGGATGATACACCAAATTTATTGTATTCAGTATGTGAAAATTTCTGTGACTTCTTAAATATTTCATTTCTAATATCTTTTGCAACACCCATCGATACCTTTGATGAGCAGTAACCTATGAGTATACTCCCACATCCACCTACCACTGCTACGATAATCATCACCATTATCATCATCTTTATATACGGTATATTTTTAGTAGCTATCCCCTTGTCTATTATACTAGACATAATTGTCGGTATCCCTAACTCCACTAAAGCAAAACTGAGCGATCCGATGATGTTTGCGAATATCAATGTCTTGTAGTTTTTCAAATGCTTTAAAATCAACGGCATGATCTCCGCTCCCTTCTGATTACAACTATTTGTGATTGTTGTACTTAATTTTAGTTATCTTTATACTTAATTTTAAATCGTGAAATCTCTATCCACGTGTATTACGCATCCGTAGTCAGGATGTGAGTTCTTGATAACAGAGGTCACATCTTCAGCTATAGCATCCTCCGTCAAACCTAGGTCTGCAATCTCATCTGAATGAACTACCACGTCGAATATCAAATTCTTCTTATCACCCTTACCGACGATTCTAAAATCGTGGATAGAGTGTATATAACATTTTTCAATTAATATTTTTTGTACCTCTTCTTTTGTCTCCATTCCCTCTTTATCATCTATATTTATCGGGTCCATATGTATGACTAAGTGAATCTTAAACTTCTCTGATATTCTTCTCTCAGCCTCGTCAACCACCTCGTGCATATCCATAACATCTATGTTTGATGGAATTTCAACGTGTATAGATGCAATTATCTTCCCGACACCGTAGTTGTGTATAATCAAGTCGTGTACACCGATTATTATATTGTAAGAGAGCAGCCCACTTATAATTCCATTTACTAGATCCTCGTCTGGAGCCTCACCTAGAAGCGGACTTATCGTATCCCTAACCAAACTAAATCCCGCATATAAGATCAAGATAGAAACTATCACCCCAACTATACCGTCTATTGGTATATTAGTAAATCTTGACAGTAAAAAAGACAATACAACTGTACTAGATGTAAGCACGTCTCCCATAGCATCTAGAGCTGCTGCCTTAAGTGCATTTGAATCTATTCTATTTCCGATTAACTTATTAAACTTGCTCAACCAAACCTTCACTAATATAGAAACGAGCAGGATTGAGAATGAAATTAAATCAAATTTCACATCTACTGGATTTAGCAATCTTTCAACTGATGATTTTAGAAATTCAATACCAACAAGCATAACCATAAAGGCTACAATCAAGGCTGAAATATATTCAATTCTACCGTGACCAAACGGATGTTCCTTATCTGGTGGAGCCGACGACATCTTCAACCCTACTATCGTAACCGCTGACGACGCCATATCTGAAAAGTTGTTGAACGCATCTGCCATAATTGAAATACTAGATGTAAGTATACCGATTGTCAGCTTAAAGGCAAACAGTATTAAATTTGCCACTATGCCTACCCCGCCAGCTAGATAACCGTATAGATTCCTGATTTTGCAATCCTCAGTATCCTGTGGCTCTTTTATAAATACCCTAATTAATAACTCTGAAAGCATAACGAGTTCCCTTCTTTATTTGTTTTTTTCTACATATTACAATTTATTTATAATTTATTAAATGAATTGACTAAAATATTATCTTCTTTAATTCCATGTCCCATTAAATGGTGATTCAACGTTTTCAGTTTGGGATTTCAACCCTCACTGAAATGAGATTTATGCCAGCCACATATATAACTCTAGGACATTTATCTTAAGATATAAAATTACCAATATTATAGCATAATGTCAAAGAAAAATATAGACGTAACCGAATTTATCTCTCCTCACTGCGCTTTTGTGAATTTCCAATTACGCTGTTGTAGGGATCATAGCCATATTCATATTAAATTGCAATTCGAGAATTTAAGTGAATGATTTCAACCTTAACTGAAATAAGATTTATGCCATACCTGTAGAGGTGGTGGCATAAATCTCAAATTATTAAATCATTCCAAGTAAATAAATTGACACTACTCCAACAGCTATCGAAATCCCCATCGACTTAAACTTACAAGAAACTAGAACAACGATAGCTGCAGCATATATCTTAATATTACCCGCTGCTAAATTTAAAGTATCTCCACTAAAAAATATATCCTTTGCTATCAGCGAACTGAAAATAGCTATCGGTACATATTTTAAAAATATATTCACATTTTCTGAAGCTCCGGATTTTGAAAAAATCATCAATGGTATTGCTCTTGGAAAATACGTCACTACCCACATTCCAATAATAAACAAATATATGTATTTATCACTCATTTGTAATTTTCCCCTTCCTCTTATCAATGTAAAAGCCTAATGCCGCTCCAATTATAGATGCTATGACAACATATAAGCTGTTCTTTAAAATCGAGTATGTAATTATGGATACTAGTACTGTGCTCACAGCAACTGCGATATGTACTCTATCCTTCACCTGCATCATCAAAAGAGCTATGGACATTGATGTTAAAACAAATCCAGCTATTGTATCATTTATTTTTATTACTTCTCCAAGGTATCCACCCAATCCATTGCTTACTACACAAATAATATTTGCCATAAGATTTAAAATCATAGCGTTTTGATCTGACCACTCATTGTTTTCAAAATTATTATAGTTTACAGCAAAGGTCTCATCTGTTATGTACTGAGAGAAGAACAATAAAAATTTCGGATTCTTATTTTTTATGTACATTGATAGATTTGAACTCATTAGAAAATGTCTAAAATTAACAATAAATCCCTTCATTTTCAGTAGTAAGTTAAATGGTTATTCAACTCTACCACGAGTAATTACTATCACAAACAATCAGTATTTAATTAATATATCCGATAAAACGATCGTATCATAAATTTCCATTCTAAAACCTGGACTTGCATAAAATGTACTATTTTTTAACGTGAGTTGCAGACTTTTTTTAACAGTGATTAAACGATTTCAATTTATTATTTCTGCCCCAACTAAAATGAGAATTATCCCCCACACCAAAGATGTGAGGAATAATTCTCAAGTTAAATTTTAATTTCCAATAAGTTGTATAGGTTCTCTCCTGCTTTTTCATCGAAATAATCTTTTTAATAAAGGAAGGCCTTCCATTTCACTATAGTTAACTCATTGAATCCATGTCTTATTACAACGTCAACAAGTCGTTTTTCGATTATGGACATCCCCATTGTACGAGAGTATGTCTTTTACTGGAAATGAATGTGTCTTATCTATTTTTGGTTGTAAATCAATGATTTTACATCCACTTTATTTTCCTGCATCTTATTCTTTATCAAGAAATCTTGTGTTTCTTCAAGTGATTTTATATCCTTATCTGTGATATCTATACTGAAATCATACCATTTATACATTTCTTTAGCTTCTTCTGTAGTTATACCAACTTCTTTAGCTACCTTTTCCATAGCTTCGTCGAAGTTACCGTCTACGTATTTTAAAGTTTCTTTTTCAACCTTCACAAATCTTTCTACTACGTCTGGGTATTTTTCTGCAAATTGAGTACTTACTGCTGTTACTATTATACCGTCTACTAAACCTTCACCTGTTGCTACTACCTTGCTTCCAGAGTTTGTTGCTTTTAGGGCAACTGGTCCTGCAAGTAGAGCTGCGTCTACGCTACCATCAGCTAGTGCAGAAGCTGATTCAGGTATTCCGAGATTTAGAAATTCTACATCCTCAATTGACTTTCCTTCTTTGTTTAAGGCTGCAACTAAGACTTGATGAAGTATTGTTCCCTTAGGCCCTGCCACTTTTTTGCCTACCAGATCCTTTGCTGATTTTATTGAATCATCGTTAGTGAGTATCATAAATCCTTTTGGAGATCTGCTGTATGTATTTAATATTTTCATGTCCACGCCGTTTGATGCAGCTATCAATGCCGAAGTTCCACCTAATGCATGTACAAAATCTATTTCACCTGCTGCTAAAGCTTGAGTCTGTTCTGGACCAGTAGTTAATTCGTGGAAATTGACCTTTATCTTTTCCTTTGAAAATTCTTTACCAAATAAATCGTCGTTTTTCTGAAGTATCGACGGTACGTTTAACGGTGATTTTACGTATGTTACGTTGATTTCTTTTGGATAATTAGCCGCCTTTGATTCTTCTTTTTCATTCTTGTCGCCACTTGTTTTTGAGCAGCCTATCATGCTAACGGTTAATGCTAGTATCATTGCTGTCGATAGTACTCTTTTCATTCTCATCTCTTGTGTTACCTCCATTTTTAATATTTATATTTAATTCCTTGTTCACATTTTAAATAATGATCTAATGCTTTAATATGGTGAATCGAAATATATTATTCCATGTAAGTTTGCCTGCTCGACCTCAATATCTCAAGTAGCAACCTCTTCAATTCTAAATAGTATCCCGAACTTAAATCTCGCTCTTGGCTGTCGTCTACAATTATCTCAACTATTTTTTTACCATTGAACACGATTAGTTTCTTCCCTATTTTAAGTGCCTCGTCTATATCGTGAGTAACAAACACTATCCCCTTATTTGTTGTTTTATGAATTCTGACGACCTCATTTTGCATATCTTCCCTTAGAAAATAATCTAGGGATGAAAATGGTTCATCCATTAAAAGTATATCTGGTTCAAAAGACAACGCCCTTGCAATACTCACCCTTTGAGCCATTCCACCCGATAATTCATCAGGGTATGAATTTTTAAACTTCTGTAGGTTCATGATATCTAGGTACTTGTCGATGTCTACATTTCCCTTCTTATCGTAAAACCCTATGTTCTCACTTACTGTAAGCCAGTACATAAGCCTACTTTCTTGAAACACGAATCCAACCTTTGGCTTTTGGAAATTCCCCTTTTTTTTAAATTCTATTACTCCGCTATCTATCTTCTCAAGACCCGCTATCACCCTCAGAAGAGTCGTCTTTCCGCAACCGCTCGGCCCAAGCATTACTGTAATTTCGTCACTGTCTATCTCTAAAGACAGATTTTCTAATACCTCTAGCTTTGTATCCTCTACTTCAAATGATTTATTGATATTTCTAAGTATATATCCAGAATTAATCATATGTATTGCCAGTCCTTCCATTTATTCATTTCTTCGCTGAATGTGTAAATAAATTAATCGTATGAATCTCCAGCCTTTCCCTTTGTAAACCTCTTTACTACAATTGTGAAGAGCTGGTCTGTAATTATTCCAAGCACTCCAATAACTATTATTCCTACTATGACAACATCTGTTCTAGACATTTCCTTGCCATCTGAAATTAGATATCCAAGTCCAGATGAGGCTGCTATAAGTTCTGCCCCTATTATCGCCCTGAAACTGTACCCGAGGGCGAGTTTTAGACCTGTAGCGATATCTAAGATTGCGCTCGGTATTATTATTTTAAATATAATTTCGATCTTTGACAGCTCAAATATACGTCCTACCTCTATCAATTTTGGATCACAGTCCCTTATTCCCTTCAGAGTGTTCGCAAACACTGGGAAAAAAGACGCCAATATTATTACTATTATCTTAGACTTCTCACCTATACCAAACCAAAGTATAAGCATCGGTATCAACGCCAATGGAGGAGTGTTTCTCAGAAAATCTAGTAGCGGTTTGAAATACTCGTAAACCCTCTTTGACAGGCCGAAAAATATTCCCATTGGAATCGCAAGCACTGAACTTATCGTAAATCCTATTACCACCCGCCTCATACTCGTATATATATTCACAATCAATGAGCCATCAATAGACATCTTGAGAAAAGCTTTCCATACCTTGGATGGCGATGGTAAAATATAACTTGTCCACACCCCTTTAACTGTAACGAACTCCCAGAGTGCTAGGATTATGAGGAATATTAAAGTTCCTTTTAAGATTGTCAATACTCTGTTGTAGTTTGTCTTTTTTCTCATTCTTTCCACTCCGTTTTGCTTCATATTTAATAACTCTACTCTATAATAAGTCCTTTACTCTAGTATATACCACTATATTGTGGTTCTAATCGCTATTTACATAAAAGACTCATTATTCACTGTATTTCGTAACTCAGTCGTACTCTCCTTTACCTAATTTTAACATAATTAATCTGCTACAAATAGACTATTCAAATTATTTTTTAAATAAAATGCTGATTCAACGGTTTCCGTTTAGGATTTGAATGCCACTGAAATGAGATTTATGCCGTCATCTATAGATATTGGGTATAATTCTCAAATTATACATTTGCAAATACCCGTCCAAAAGTATATATTTATGTATAATAATAAAAATCTTTGCGGAGGTGCTCTATGAGTTCTAAGGGGAAATTTAAAACAAACGTTATGAGAATACTCGATAAGAAAAAAATTACATATAACGACTACTGCTATGTTGATACAGATGCCGTAAGTGGTGTGGAAGTCGCAGCCGTTCTCGGTCAAGATCCAGCGCAGGTATTTAAGACATTGGTGACAGTCGGAAAATCAAAAGAACATTACGTCTTTGTAATTCCAGTAGCCCTAGAGTTGGACTTGAAAAAAGCTGCACAGAGCGTCGGAGAAAAATCAATTGAAATGCTTAAGTCGAAAGATCTCTTAGGACTTACCGGATATATTCACGGTGGATGCTCGCCGATTGGAATGAAGAAGTACTTCTCTACAGTAATTCACAATAGTGCTGAAGGACTTGGATCCGTCATCGTCAGCGCTGGTAAAATCGGGTATCAGGTTGAAATCAGCCTCGAGGACCTCGGGAAGGTAATTCGATTTACAACAGCTGACATCACCGTCTAATTTCTTATTTACAATATATTTTTAGAAAGATGTCCACTCCTCTTTAGATTGTGGATATCTTTCCAATTTCAGTTTAGATACATCACATCTCAGCAATTACCCTTTAAAGTAACTCCTATACGATAATTTTTTGTAACAAAAAACACCATCTTTGAATACTATAAGACTGTAAGACTATATTTTTGATCAAAGTGGTGATAAAATGGCAAAATTTAATATTTACAATCAGGAGGATCTTTTAAGGATCGAAAGTGGAACTGCTTCTGATTTAAATGAATATTCAATTCAACATGATATAACTCTAAGTGGACATTTCGCCCCTCTGGAGAATATTCAATATATAACTTTAAACGGAAACGGCAATACAATAGAAAACTTAGTTAACCCAATGTTTATATCTATATTTAACTCGACTGTTGAAAACTTAAATCTAGATGTGAATATATCCTCATCCTATTCTAAACTAGGCTCAATAGCCAACGAGTCAGCTTCTTGCCAGTTCAATAACAACAAAATTTCAGGAAAAATATCTGGTCCCGGATATGTAGGTGGTCTGGTAGGTTTACCTGGAGTGACAAATTTTGATAATAACCAGTCTTGTGCAGATATAACAGGTGTATCTTATGTAGGCGGAATCGGAGGATACTCTGATTCCTCAAATTATTACAACAACACGACATCTGGAAATATAAGCGGCTGTTTCTTTGTAGCTGGTATCGTTGCCTATACCTTAAACGGAATCGTTGAATACAACACATCTAACTCAAATATAACTTCTAGAGCCCAATATTCTGGCGGAATAAGTGCCTTCTCTAGAGAATCGACCGTTGAAAACAACTTGTTTTCAGGCAATGTCAACGGTGCTTACAATACATCTGGAATAGTTGGCTGCTCAATGAGTTCAACTATTACCGACAATACTTTTAGTGGGACTGTAATATCGAGCGGAGCCATATCCGACGAATCCATTTGTGGAATATTCATCAAATAGCTCTGCTCATTCAATAACCACATACAGTCTACTCTTTTAACAGTATTGATTTCAGTTCTTTATCCTTCAATAAGTTTCTAAAATAGCTACCCGATGACCTATATCCTATTCCATATAATCCGTCTTTTTCTGAAACCTCATTGTAGGCGTCACAGGCGGATTTTATTTTATTATAATCTTCTTCATTCTCAGCGGAAATCATTATCTGATTTTCTACTGGAACTTTTGACGCAAGCCACGGCTTTATGAAATATAGGGAATCGGAAACCTGTTTGTTGTCGCTAAGCCTCTTTAATACCTCGCCGTTCATTCTATGGAATCTATGGTCGTCAAACTTGTAATCATGTGCTATATGTGTGACATTTCCATGAAATTCACTCTCAAAACCTAGGATTGTATTTCTCTCTGCCTCGAAGTAATCTCTACCTCTCGCCTTGTCACTTAAATTATTTGGTATTATTATTATATTTTCTGACTTCACCCCTAAACGAGATACTGCATTTTTAAATTCTCGATTTCTCATGACTCGTTTATCTTTCCTTGTCAATCCTTTAAATTCCCTATTTCTAAGTACTCTGACCCCTGAGCCATCGGATACCATCACTACATAAACATTATCCCTTCCGCATTCCTCAATTGCTGATACTATCGCACTCCCAGCCCATAGAGTTTCATCATCCTGATGTTGTGGGTAGAACACTGCATGTCCTTTAAAATTACTATCTATCTTCATACTGCTTATTGCACTCACCATCACGTTTTGATCTTCACCAAACGCCAAAGCTGAAACTACGAATGTAATAAATATAACTGCCAACAATATATTTAATTTCTTTTCCAAAACTTTCCTCCTTTGTAATTTAAGATATCCGTCTCCCTACTTTATAGTGGTGGAGATAATTTTCAATATTAGTTTACCCATTCTGCGCTCTATTCGATGATATTTATCGCTTCTACTATATCTACCTTTCCTATTTTTCTAGACGTCAGCCACGTTGCCAATATTCCAATCGCTATATTTCCGATTATTATAACGGCGTATATCGCGTAGTTCACCGAAAATTCAATTTGGTATAGATCGTAGTTCAAATGATGGTAAAGATATGTCTGCATCGCTAGACCTATTGCAGTCACCACTATATTCGATACCAATCCGTATAAAAATCCCTCGTATATTGTCATCTTCTTAAAATCTTCTTCATCTATCCCTACAGCCCTCAGCATACCGAACTCGCTTGTCCTAGATGTAAGGTTGTAACTTACGCTGTTTAAGATATTTAGCATGCTTATCAAGAGGATTATCGCAACTATACCGTATTCATACATTTTTTGCCTTTGGGTCTGAGCCTGATCATCTAGTTTATCTTGTACTGTATCTACTACCAATACCCCTGGGGTTTTACTGCTTATCTTACCTATTTGCCTATTTATCCTCTTGTGATCTGCCCCATTTAACATATCTACATATACTACCGTAGAATTTTCTATACCTGTAGTTTTTTTAAGGTATTCTTGACTCATAATTACGTCTATACCGCTATCACCGGTGTACTGACCTTCGTTGGCATACGGGTAATCCACTATCGCTCCAACCTTGAATTGATATTCCTTTAACTCAGCTATGTTTTTTCCTTTCCAAAACTCCAGCATATCAAATTTTCCCTGTGGAACTTTCACGCTTACGGTATCCCCGACCTTGATATCAGCCACTGGTTTACCGCTTTTGCTATCGCTGTCGTCGAAATAATTTGGAGCTTTTTCTCCAAATGGTCTAACTACATACGGTAGATATACCACTGCTGTATTATGCTTGTCGTTGTCCTTCACATCTAATCCATTCAGCACTGAACCCTGATATCCACCATTACCACCCTGTTCTATATAAAATTCAGGTATCAAAAACTTGATTTTCGACAAAGGACGAAGGTAAAAACAGGGGCTACGGCCTTTACACCGTGAAGAATATACTCGATAAATACGGATACTATATCTGTATCGACAGCGACAGCGACAGCGACGATTATTTGACTGAATTTACAATCTTAGTTCCAAAATACATATAACTTGGGTACACTCCCAACCACGTACTTACCAGCACAAGTACTTTACAGCATAAACAATTACCATTTGATTTTAGAAGGGGGAAAAACATAATAAGCATTTTAGTCTGTGATGATGATAATGCAGTACGAGACGATATCGCGAGGATACTCAAGGAGTCAGACTACGCCGACTCTGTAAAAAAAGTAAACAACGGTATCGAAGCAATTGAATTTGTAAAATATGAAAAAATAGATCTTTTAATTATAGACATAGATATGCCTGGTAAAAATGGAATAGAATCTGCAAGGGAGATACTAGAAATAGACAACAGCGTACACGTTATCTTTGTGACAGGATACTCCGACTACAGCCTTGAGAGCTTTCAAATTCACCCTGTCGATTTTATCGTGAAGCCTTTCACCGATGAAAAACTTCTGGATTCACTATACATAGCCATCGATCATATAAACTCACATAAAATCTCCGAGGCTAAAGTAAGCGACAACGGCTTATTTGTCTACAAGGTCAGAAAACAGATGTACATGGTAAACTTCGACGATATCGTTATGTTTGAGAAAAAATCAAGGGTTGTAAATATGTACACCCGAGATGAGGAAATCGTTAAGTTCTATGAGGAATTTGACAACCTGATATCTAGACTTCCACAGAATTTCTTCATGAGCAATAAAAATTACATAGTAAATTTAAAACATATTCACAAGGTAATCCCGCTAAATAAGACCTCTATGGAAATAAGGTTCGTGGACTTCCAAGATAGTGCTACACTCAGCAAGTCTCTCGAAAAAGACTTCTTGTACAGATTCTATCGCACTAAAAAGTTCTGATTCATTTAATGCGTGGCGAGGATTTCGACCTACGCCACGCATTCTCAATTTATGTACCTATTCTCTTAAAAACAAGGAGGTGTAACTGCAAATAAAACTTCTACCTCTTCGCTCGTGACATTTTCCCATCGATGTTCCAACTTAGCTGGTATTTTGACGCTGTCCCCTTCTCCGAGTTCTATTATTGAATCTCTAAGGTGTAGCACCGCACTACCCTTTTCTACAAAGCAAACCTCTTCTCCGATATGTGCCTTCATTTCTTTTGCAGAATTATTTACTGGAGGTATCTTCATTAATATAAACTCTATACTCCCCTTCATATCTGGAAGTAAAAGTTCATATGAGAAATCATCGGATTTAGACGAAAGTTTGTTCCTATTACCATTCCTCACGACCAAGTTTTCGTTATCCTCATTATTTATGAAAAAACTAAACAGAGGCGCCTCTAATGCGTAAGAAATTTTCTTTAAAGTGTTAAGTGATGGGTTGGCTGTTCCCTTTTCTATCTGACTCAGCAAAGATGGCGTCACTCCCGCTCTACTCGCTAATTCACTTATAGTGAACCTTCTAGCCTTTCTAAAGGCCCTGATATTTTTGGAAATTTCTACTTCTTTCATAAGTTTTCCCTCACTCATTGTTTTGTCCGGACAATCAGCAATTTTGGGCATAAATTGTTAATTATCTAACTATAATTATACCAGGATAGTTTTTATTTTGCAATATTGTATTAATTAATATATTTTCCACCATATTTCGAAATACTCTATTAATTTCACAGACAAGTCTCTATCCCATACTACAGATAGTGATTTTATCAATCTAGTACATAGGTTTTCCACAATATTTTTTCAAAGCCTCTTCAAAACATCTTAGGTGAACCTCTTCATCTCGTATTATCCTGTCTAGCATCTGCTGTATATACCCGTCCTTTATTCTCAATATATGTTCTCTGTACTGAGTTATAGAATTTTTTTCTGTCTCTATATCAGTCATTATCTGTTCACAGAGGCTTGATCCATACCTCACGAAATTCCCGTTCCAAAAATCTGCATCTGTAGACACAGATCCCCTGTACACTGGCCTCCCGCCGAGCAACTCGATTATCATCGCAAGTATCTGCATATGCCCTCTTTCTATTTCAGAAATCAGTATCCAATTCTCTACCAACTCAGCTGATACCTTGCTAAATTCAAATGCATGGAATAGGTATTGATTCGTGGCTGTAAATTCGCTTGTTAAACCTGCAAAGTCATCTAATAAAATCTCGGCATAATACAGGTTTGGCTGCTCCACTTTTATTTCTGGATACGGTGCTAGATACTGTACTTTTGGATTTAGCTGCTGGAATGGATTGAAATTGGCAACTATATTGTTATTATATAGCATATCATCGTAGTACAAAGTTGAATCAACTATTCCCTCGCTCGCGGTTTGTGTATTTTGGAATTGAGTATCTCTCAATATTTCTTCCGCTTGAAGCTCCAAATTTTTTTTGCTGTTCTCCCTGTTTAATTCATTGTTTTTGTTTTTTTTACGCACACATATCCCCCCTTTTTTCTATACTATAAGTGTATGCTATCTATTTTAATCTAATTCTAATCCCAACCTAATTTGAGGTTAATTAATTTTAAGTACAATTGATTTATACAATAAATAATTTAGACGTAATCCCGAATTGAAACGCTAATTTGAAACATCCATTTGAAATACTAACTTGAAAGGAAGTGATTTTATGAAGTCGTTGTCAAACGTATTTAAGATAGCTGCCCTAATCCTTGTTATCTGCATCGTTACTGGTTTTATAGGAATGGCTATCAGCCTAATACTTAGAATTGCAGTTCCGGTATTTTTGATATACCTATCAACACAAAAACTTTTCCAAAGAAAATACGTCAACACAATTTTGTTGGTAGTCGGAATATTGATGTTAGCGAGTCTTATATTCTAGACTTCACATACTAAGATCTTCATCGTAATGCAAACTAAATTTAACCCATAAGGAGGTAGTTTTATGGTAACTATAGAAATGATCGACGAACTAAGAAAAAGAGTGAATGTGAGTTTTGAGGATGCGAGGGATGCTTTAGAAAAATGCGACTGCGATGTTCTCGAGGCTATTATCTACCTCGAAAAAAATGGCAAAACATCTTCTTGGAAAAACACCTTCAAAGAAGTTACTAACCAGGACACATCTGATATGAAGCGAGACTTCAAGAATTGGTTTGATAAAATTCTTAAACTCGGTAACAACAACAGGTTGATAGTTAGAAAGAAGGCAAATATCTTAGTGAATGTTCCACTTACAGTAGTAGTAATTGGTCTAGTCGTAGGTTTTTACGTGGTAATTCCTCTACTTCTACTCGCTGTATTCACCGGACATAGGATAGAATTTGCAGGTATCGATGTATCAAAGACAAAGGCTAATAGCTATAGTGAAAAAGTCGAGGATGCAGTCAAAGAATTTAAGGTCGAATTAAATAAAAAAGAAAGGGATAAGTAAATATTGACCCGTTTTATGTTAAACTATCTATATCTTGAGAAATACGATTCCCTTCCACCTGAGCTCGGACTCCAGTGGTTGGGTGTCGTATCCCTCATTTATCTATGTGGCAAGTATGCATAGATACACAACTTAGATATTAACAATACATTCGGAGGTTTATATGAAGGGAAATATCCTTATTGTTGAAGACGAGGTTAGATTGGCCCGCTACCTTGAACTCGAGCTTACATACGAGGGTTATTCAACTGAAAAATGCACAAATGGGCGTGATGGACTTGAAATGTCGCTAAACGGCGACTTTGATTTGATACTGCTAGATATAATGCTTCCACATCTAAATGGAATGGAAGTACTTAGAAGGCTTCGCGAGAAAAAGGATACACCTGTAATTTTCTTGACAGCTAGAGACGATACCTTTGACAAGGTGAGCGGACTAGACCTCGGAGCCGACGATTATGTAACAAAACCGTTTGAAATAGATGAACTCCTCGCTAGGATTAGGGGACTTCTAAAGAGAAGAGCTAGGTCTAATTCCTCTAGCAATAGATTTGACGATCATCTATCTATAAATGGACTTTCTATAGATATTGACAGGCATGTAGTCACATACAAAGACGAGGTGGTCGAACTTACCAAGAAGGAATTTGATCTGCTCAAGTACTTTGTGGAAAATATAGGCAGGGTATTGTCTAGAGAGATGATTTTAGAACATGTCTGGGGCTTTGATTACTACGGAGACACTAATATAGTCGATGTGTACGTAAGGTATATCAGAAGCAAGATAGACGACAGATTCGGTGTGAAATTTATCTTCACCGTAAGAGGGGTGGGATATGTGCTGAAAGATGAAAAATAAAAAAAACGACGACTTGATTAAAAATAATCTAAGAAAGCTTATGACATATATTTCAGAGCAGTTAAAGGGAGGTTTAGATCTATTTTTCTCCAGACTCAAGGAGAGGTTTAGACTATCCATCCTCCTAAGGCTGAATATAATGTACTTTAAAAGACTGTTAAGTATTTTTATTTCAGTCAATATCTTGATAATTTTTATCTCATTTGGATTTATTATCTTTAATAATCACTCGTATTTAAGGGATACACTCTCTGACTACTCTCGTTTTATCGAGGAAAATTCAGCTGAATTATCCACACCAAACTCTGTACTGAATAAAAAATTGAGCGATGAATTAAACTATATAAACAAGGATGCGGACAACTACGTCAAGATAACCGATTCTACAGGAGCAGAGATCTACTCTTCACCCAGGAAGGTAGTCGGTGATACCTACTCTTCCCCTGTAAAATTTCATGGATTTGGACTTCAGTTGATTAAGACCAAAGACGAGAACAGCATAAATATTCCTGGAAAAAACAATTTTACCATCAATATGACAGTAGAGCGCGATTTTATGTCTTCCGATTTTTTGGATGTCATCGATAGTAATGGTGTTGATAAGCTAAGGGTTGGAATGTCCTATAATCTATCCAGCGATATCAAATCCATGGGCAATTTTCTAATTTGTTTCTCCTTATTTATTTTGGTCGTAGAGTTCGTGATTATAATAAGAAATATAGGAAAATCTTCGCTTAAAATAAAGAAGATTCTAAGTCCTATACAGACTATGAACAAGATAATCAACGCAATAAGCATCACCAATATAGACACAAGACTAAATATCGAAGGCTCTCAAAACGAATTGAAGGACTTAGCAAACACCTTTAACAAGATGCTCGATAGAATCCAAAACTCCTACGAAGCCCAAAACCAATTTGTCTCGGATGCCTCACATGAGCTCAGGACTCCTCTAGCAGTAATCCAAGGCTATTCAAAAATGTTAAATCGTTGGGGAAAGAGCGACCAAGCTGTGCTCGATGAATCTCTGATAGCAATTGAATCAGAGTCGGAAAATATGAAATCTCTAATCGAGCAGCTTCTATTCTTGGCAAGGGGCGATAAAAACACCCAGAGTTTCAACCGGGAAGATTTTGAATTAAGCGATTTTATGGACAATCTTATAAAGGAATCTATACTTATAGATGAGCATAAACACAATATAATTTTAGACAGAAACGACCAGATGATTATAAACGCCGACAAAGGTTTAATTAGACAGTGTGTTCGAATATTTATAGATAATAGCATAAAATACACTGCAGATGGCGGAGATATACTTGTTTCTTCCTATATTGCAGGCTCCGATGTCACAATAGTGATAAAGGACAGCGGTATCGGTATATCTAAGGCTGACTTGCCCAAGGTATTTGACAGATTCTTTAGAGCGGATAGATCTAGGACCAGAGAAACTGGAGGCACTGGACTCGGCCTTTCTATCGCAAACTGGATAGTACTAAAACATGGAGGTACGATAGACGTTACCAGCCAATTAGATAAGGGCACTACATTTATGATTAAATTACCACAAAAAAGATAGGAAACTACTTCCTATCTTTTTTTATGTGCTAATTCAATAATGAGTAAAATATCCAACAATGATTCATCCTTCAATCATAAGTTGACAAAGATGTCCCCAATGCTATAGAGGTTGTTGATATCTTTCTTATCCAATGCAGTCTGTAATATTCTCCATTTTCTAAAAAACAAATAAAAACAATATATATACCCTGTTTTCAGAAAACTGTCATAATAAAGTGAATTATGGTATTTTGCTTTGATATTTTAGCTTTTTCGATTTATATTTACATTTTATTTAGTAATTGTTATAATAATCTTGAACTTAAATACATCATTTGCTTAAAGTAGAATGTGGAAAACATTTTACAATCATAATTTTATTTAATCATTTAAGTACAACCAAATAAAATCTTACAAGCAATTGAAAGGAGCAATCATCAAAATGAGTAATCAAAACGAGAAAAAACTTACTTTAATTCCATTGATACTTATGATCTTCACATCTGTGTTTGGTTTCACAAACATAGTAAGAGGGTTCTTCTTAATGGGATATTCAGCAATTCCTTGGTATGTAATATCAGCTATAACATTCTTCATACCATACGCATTTATGCTCGCAGAATTCGGAGCGACTTTTAGAAAAGAATCTGGTGGTATATATTCTTGGATGGAAAAATCTGTTGGAGGTAAATATGCATTCATAGTTACTTTCATGTGGTTTACATCTTATATCATATGGATGGTAAATGTTTCATCAAGTATATGGATACCATTTACTAACCTAATATTCGGTCAAGATACTACGCAATCATTCGCATTCTTTGGATTAAACGCTTCTCAATCATTGGGAATACTAGGTATAATATTCATGTTAATAGTTACTTTCCTAAGTACTAAAGGACTTGACAAGATCCAAAAAGTTACAAACGTCGGTGGTACATTCGTATTATTAATAAATGCCTTATTAATAGTAGGAGCTATAGTAGTACTTGCTCTTAACGGATTCCATCCAGCTCAACCAATAAATGCACATTCATTTGTTTCTTCACCTAATAAGGATTATCTATCGACTTTATCGATATTCTCTTTCTTGGTGTTTGCAATATTTGCATATGGTGGTCTAGAGGCCGTTGGTGGTGTCGTTGACCAAACTGAAAACCCAGGTAAGACATTCCCTAAAGGAATAAAAATAGCTGCTATAACAGTTACAATCGGTTATGCTATAGGTATACTTTGCGTTGGTTTCTTCGCAAACTGGGACAAAACTATGTCTATGGACACAGTTAACCTTCCAAACGTAGCATACTCTACTGTTGGTAACCTTGGATATTCACTTGGACAAGGGTTCGGATTAACTACAGGCACATGTGAAATGTTGTCTAACATCTTCTCTAGATTCGTTGGACTTTCAATGTTCCTAGCCTTAACTGGAGCATTCTTCACACTTATCTACTCTCCTATAAAAACACTTATAGAAGGTACACCAAAAGAAATATGGCCAGAATTTATGACTAAAAACAACGAACACGGTGTTCCACAAAATGCTATGTGGATTCAATGCGCTATCGTTGTAGCAATAATCTGCGTTACTGCATTCTTAGGTGGTAAAGGATTCTTAACTTACTTGATACTTATGGCAAATGTTTCTATGACTATACCTTATATGTTCGTAGCCATGGCGTTCGTACCATTTAAGAAACTAGAAGGACTTGATAGACCTTTCGAAGTTTACAAGAGACCTGGAACTATATTATTCTGTACTATATTGGTTGTCGCAACTGTTGCCTTCGCCAATGTGTTCACTATAATTCAACCGTTCATAGAAAGTGGAGATTTAAAATCTACTCTATTCCAGATAGCTGGACCAGTAATCTTCTCTATAATAGCTGTATTACTATACAATAGATACGAAAAAAATTATTTAAAGAAAAATAACGATAAAGTTGCTTAATTAGCTAAAATTATAGTTATTAGATATTTAAAGGGCGTCCAGATTTGGACGCCCTTTTGTTATTAATTGCAGTATGATCTAAAGGAAGGTAGCTTGGAAATCTCCGAGCATTTTATCTAATCTACTAGCTATCACCTTAGTATCCTCTTCCATTCCATTTTCAGCCCAGGTCATAAATATACCAATTGCACCGTAGATGATGAACGAAAACTGATACTGATACTCTTCAATATTTTCTATACCGTAAATGTCCTTCAAATTATTTTCATAGGTCAACCTTATAGTGTTTAGTAATTTCTTCATAAATGCGGTATTCGAATTTTTAAACAACATCACCCCTACCATAGCCCTGTTTTTATGCAGAAAATCGAATATAGTCAGAAGCGATACATATCTTTCCTGGGAGCTCTCCATGCTGAGCGCCTCGTCTAGCTTCTTGAATATATCGTCGTGTATTTCCTCTAGCAATTGATTTATATCCTGGAAATGCAGGTAGAAGGTACCCCTGTTTAGGTCTGCCACCTCACAGATTTCCTTTATAGTGATCTTGTCAAAGGGCTTATCTTCCATTATTGAAAGCAGGCTGTCTTTTATAAGTTTATTTGTTTTTGCTGTTCTTCTATCAAATTTGTTCACGTTTATCCTCCCTTAATACGTCCACCAACGCGAAATCATATTTTAATTTCACAGTTTATTCGCATTTGATGTGCGTTTGATTTCACAGTTGCTGCTCGCTAAACTAACTTTAAAATTACTCTCATACTAAAGGAATTTAAGGTATTTTACTCAAGTCGCAACTCTTCTTAATTTTTTATCAATTCTTTAATTTCTATCAATAATTCCTGATTTTACTTTAATTAATCCTCAAATTTCGCGATGACAATTTTGTTTCTAAATATTTTTCTCAAATTATTAGACATATATTCAATTTATGTTCATTAATGAACATGAAAAGATCATCTGATTATTGATTGTACTTTCCTATTAAATTATAATGGATTGTGTCAGAATAATCAACACGTGTTTATTAATCATAGGAGGGAATTATGTTACTTCAGGAATGGAAAGATTTATTTAAAAACAAGAGATTAATGGTTACTCTATTTGCACTGGCGTTTGTGCCAATACTATATAGCGGAATATTCCTAAAAGGAGTTTGGGATCCGTACGGAAAAATCGACAACCTGCCAGTTGCCGTTGTAAATGAAGACAAGGAAGTCACTTACAACGATTCAAAGCTAGATGTCGGCAATGAACTAGTAGACAATCTAAAAACAATGGAAAAAGACAAGAGTTTTAAATGGGAGTTCACATCTAAAAAAGATGCTGAATCTGGACTTAAATCAGGGAAATACTATATGGTGCTCGAAATACCAAAGGATTTTTCTGAGAACGCCTCTACTCTCATGGACAAGAAACCTAAAAAGATGAATTTGACCTATAAGACAAATCCAAGTAGGAGCTTCACAGGTCAGATGATTACAAAGCAGGGTGCTGAATCAATCAATAAAAAGATCGCAGCCAGCGTTACAAAGGAATATTCAAAGGCTGTCTTCTCTCAACTAGATAAGGTTGGAGACGGACTCGGTGAGGCTGCTAAGGGAGCCAAAAAAATAGGAAACGGAATAAGCCTCTTAGAGGATGGAAATAAAAAACTAACAGGCGGTCTTGAGACAATGTCTTCATCAGCCTCGAAATTAGAAGACGGTACAGGTTCTCTATTATCTGGAATAGACTCTCTCTCAAGCGGAGTAAGCCGTCTTAACTCTGGCGCAGATGCCGTAAACTCTGCAGCCTATTCGTACACAGGTGGAGTAAGCGAACTTCACTCTAAAGTACAGGGCGCCTTATCTGGTGGAGGTGCTGAAGGAGCAAGTCCCGAAGAGCAGATTGCTATGTACAGGGCTGTACTAGGTCAGGTCGAAGGCGGTCTCTCTGCACTCGATTCTAAATCTTCATCGCTCACTGGAGCAACTGAATCGTTGAAAGCAGGTACCGACAAGCTTTCAGATAATATACCAGAATTGAAATCTGGAGCTAAAAAACTAGCTAGTGGAGCTTCTCAGATGAGTGCTGGTGCAGATAAATTGGCAAGTAGCTCTGGAAGCCTCGGCAAGGGAATTGGAACTCTCGGCTCAGGCGTCGACGAACTCGACAGCAAGTTAAAATCCGGGTCAAAAGAAGTTAAAAATGCAAATGTAAAGGATGCAAACTACGATATGTTCTCTTCTCCAGTAAATCTAGTTGGAGACAGCATATCTAATGTACCAAACTACGGGAAGGGCTTAGCCAACTACATCATGCCTCTAGGTCTATTTGTAGGTGCTCTTTCGTTTAGCGTCATGTTCCCTATTCAGAGGGTCTCAGAAAAAGGACTCAAATGTCTAGAGGAACATAAGTACTCATTCTTGTCATGGTGGATAAGCAAGGCGTCTATCATACTCGTATTCAGTACTGCAAACTCTATTATAATGGATGTAATCATGCTAAAATGCGTCGGTCTACCAGTTTATAATCTGTCGTACTTGCTGCTTTCTTCTTGGTTGACATCTATAACATTCACTAGTTTGACATGTATGCTCGGCGCATTGCTAGGAGATCTCGGAAAACTTCTTTCTATGATACTTCTAATAGTTCAGGTATCTAGCTGCGGGGGTATATTCCCAGTCGAATTGACTACGAAATTCTACCGTACCGCAAATAGATTCTTACCTATGTCATACTCTGTTAAAGCCTTTAGAACGGCTATTGCAGGTGGTATAAGCTTTAATGAATATAAATACTGCATTCTAATGCTGCTCGGCTTTATAGCATTATTCCATGCTCTTATAATTCTATCTTTCAGACTTAGACGTCACAGGATAGTCAAGGGTTAAGGAAAAATCAATACAAACAAATTATCCGTGTAACCTAAAAAGGAAGAGCGATGAAATATAAATTCCATCGCTCTTCCTTTTTCTCTTTGTCTGCGATTTAGAGTACATACTACTTACTACTTAATGCTTCGCAGTTCAATCGTATTTACTCTATACGCGTTTTTAATACTATATCTTAGTATACTAGTCGATTTTAGCTTGTTGATCATCTTCAACTACTAGTTTGCTTAGAGTCTTGTCTGAAGCAAATAGTATTATTGCAGCTATAAATAGTATTATTGGTATCACTATATAAACTGTCATGAAGTTGAACTTCATAGTGAAGGCGTATATACGTCCATAAGACTTAGCTGCTATAAATGTAGCAACTGTCCAAACACCCATGAATACTGATAAGTATTTCTTAGGAGAATACTTACTTACAAATGAGTTTCCTAGTGGAGAGAAACACATTTCTCCAAAGCTTAAGAATATACCAAATAGTATTATCCAGATTACACTTGCCTTAACTGTATCAGGAGCTCCAACACCTCTTGTAAGTTCGGCACATACGAACATCAAGAAAGAAATACCTAGGAACGCAAGACCTATACCAGTTTTCTTAAATAAACTCATATCTCCCTGTGGTCTAGCTGCTAGTTTAGTCCAAAGTGCTGCAAGCACTGGTCCCATAACTATACATACAAGAGCGTTTAGTGAATCAAACCATGCTGTATAAACTTTTATATTACCTATCATCATGTTTACATGAGCATCACCGTAATCGTAAACTGCTAGGTAAGTCAAGTACCAGAATAACCAGAATATAACTGAGAATATAGATATAAGAACTATAGCCATCATTCTCTTCTTTTCTATTTTAGTAAGAGGACGATCTTCTTCTGCATCAGCTTTTTCAGCTACTACACCTTCTTTGAAAGGTCTCTTACCAGCATCTCCCATAAATCTCCATCCTATTACGAACCAAACTGCACCTATCACGCATAGAGCAGCAGCTAGTAAGAAGCATTGAGAGAAACCTTGTATTTCTCCATGTTGGAATAATCCTAAATATAACAAAGGAACTGCAGTTGTAGCTACAAAAGAACCTATGTTTACGAAGGTATACTGTATTGAGAAACCGGAGTCCATCTTCTCTGGATCCGCTATGATCTGTCCGTTTACCCCTGATATCTGACCCTTAAATAGACCAGTACCTATTGAAACAAGTGCGATCATCGCCCATACCATACCAGTTCCAGTTGCAATAGAACCACAGTAATAACCTGCCGCCATTATGATTAGACCTATTGGAATACAATATCTACCTCCAAGCCATCTATCTGATATAAGACCACCGATTATTGGAGCTATGTAAGTGAATGCCACTAGGTTGGCCTGCATCATAGCTGCGTATTCTTTAGTTAGTCCTAACCCACCATTTTTAACTGCTGTGAATAAGAAATAGTAGATTAGAAATTTAGAACCGTAGTAAGCTCCTCTTTCAAATGAAAAAGTTAGACAACAGAAATAATAGCCTAAGCCGTATCCGCCTTTTTTTGCTGTTTTTGTACTCATTTTTTCAAATCCTTTCCTTGTTAAATTTTTTGTTTCTCGTCTGTAGAATCCTCTGAATATTTTATTTACACGCCATATTTAGAACACAATGAATCACAGCGCCCCTCGTAAGTTATTTTTATAAAATTTCAGACAATTAGATTGTGAAAGAATTTTAAGAATTAAGATGTATTATTTCATTATTTTGGTAGAAAAATAACTATTTTACTACTGCTTCTATCGCTGTTAAAACCACGATTAGGAAACGTTTTACTTATGGTTAAATTCTTTGTAAAATCTTGCCTACGAAATTAATATTATCACACTATATCTTTAAATTCAATAACAAATAATAGTATATTTATAAAAACTATACTTTCACAAGTTTTTTTTGAATATATCTCATTTATATATAGTTAAATTCTCATTTTCGCAATTATTATTAAATTTGCATTAAACAAGCAGGGTGAATTTAATCACCCTGTTATTTAATAGATTCAATAGATTCATTTTTATATTATCACGTTTTTATTTGTTTTTTTGATGTCTTTATTTGTTTTTTTAGTGTCTTTATTTGTTTTTATCAGATTTACTTGTTTATTTGACAAAGTTCATAAATGCAGTTATTATCCCTACATTACAAAAATCTATAAATAGACTTCCAACAAGTGGTATTACGAAGAATGCCCTGGCTGCATCTCCGTATTTTACAGTCAATGCTTGCATATTCGCCATAGCGTTTGGAGTTGCCCCCATTCCGAAACCGCACATACCCGATGCCATGACAGCTGCTTCGTAGTCCCTACCCATTATATTGAATGTTATGAAATAAGCGAAAGCTATCATGAGGACAGTCTGTCCTAACAACATCACTATTAAAGGTAGTGCAAGATCTGCTAGTTCCCATAATCTAAGTCCGATAAGAGCCATAGACAGGAATATCGACAATGATATATTACCTATTATCTCGATTTCTTCTTCTTGATAAGGTACGATTGAAGTGTTGTCCAGTATATTTCTCATTATCGCCGCAGCGAACATCGCACCTATGTAGACTGGGAAGGTTGCACCTGTTTTTTGGAGTAGACTAGATATAATAGTCCCTAGACCCATAGCTATAACGATTTCAAAAGATGCAGTTGTAAAACGTTTTTCTTTAGATGACTCTTTACAACTTAGCTCTTCTCCTGCTTCATTTGCCCCCTTTATATTTATATCCCTTTGTTCATCCCTTGGCGTAACTATGTGTTTTCTCTCTATCAGCGTCTTTGCAAGCGGCCCTCCTATCATACTTCCTGATACGAGTCCGAATGTAGCAGCCGCAATTGCAACAGTCGATGCTCCCGTCACTCCCATTTTTTCAAACAATGCACCAAAGGCTCCAGAGGTTGCATGGCCACCTACCATTGGTACTGATCCTACGCATAGACCTAATATTGGATCTAGATTGAATACCTTTGCCAGAGATATACCAAGTACGTTTTGGGATATAACCAGTAGTATAGATATACATAAGAAAATAAATACCTGTAGTCCTCCCTTTTTTAATAACCTCATGCTAGCTTTGAATCCTATACTCGTAAAGAACGCCGTCATAAATACTTCCTGCAATGTCACATCCATGTCAAAAGTCATTATTCCTGTTTGTTTTAGGATTAATGCTAGTATAGCGAATAATACCCCACCTACAACAGGTGATGGAATGCAGTATTTATCTAAAAATGGCACCCTCTTTTTAACCCCTTCTCCCACCAATAAAACCACTACCGCTACTGCTACCGTTTGAATCATGTTTAACTTTAATACCATAGTCAATCCCCTCTCTGTCGACAGGTAGTGTAAAGTTTTACACCACCTGTAAATATTTACTTCCACTTAATATACTAACATAATATCTAAAATATGGACATCTAGTCGCTCGACACATTCTTATTTTTTCAGAATATTTATTGATTGAAAATTGTAATTTCGAAGTTCTATACCTCTTTCTTAAGTTGTAAATAAAATTAAATTACATAATATTACACCCCCAATCATCAATGCGAAATTTCAATTTTTTCGCCCTGCGATTGGGGGTGTTTTTTATTTTATTTACTTGGTATAAACTTAGATTTTCCCTTTGTACTTAGTTTTGTCTTTGTTTTTGCCTTCGGTTTCCCTTTTGATTTTTGCTTAATCTTGGCTTTTTCCTTTGCCTTGGTATTCTTCTTAGCTTTCTTTCCCTTTGAATCATTCTCTAACTTTTTAAATGGATCTCTTCCACCTTGTGCCGATTTCTTAGCTATTGGCAACTCTAGATCCTTTGATTTTCCTCTAGCCGATGATTTTTCACCAGTTTTAGATTTAACCCTTTTTTCATGTTTTTCATTTGTTGCATTTATACCGTTTATTCCTTGTCTGTCGTTTGTTCCAGCTATGCTGTTTTTATCTTTTTTATCTTTTCTTCCTTGAGTATGCTTTATTGCCTTTGTATCTTTTCTTTCTTGTCCACGCTTTGTTCCCTTTGTTCCGCTTCTTCCTTGTGTTTCCTTTGTTCTATTTGAGCCTGTAGTTCCTTGTGAATCGCCGTATTTAGAAGAATATTCCCTTACAGTTCCATCTTTTCTTCTATTGTTGCTCACACCTACAAGTGAAAAATCTATCTCTCTAAAGTCTGGATTTACACTTTCGACCTTGACTTCGACCATATCACCTAGACCGTAAGTCTTATGAGTGCGCTCACCGATTAACCTGTGAAGTTTTTCATCAAATATATAGTAATCGTCGCCCATATCGATCAACCTTACCAATCCTTCAACGCTGTTGTCTAACTCAACAAACATTCCAAAAGATGTCACTCCCGATACCTTTCCTGTAAATTCTTGTCCTACCTTGTCTAACATGTATACAGCCTTGTAGTAATCATCCACTTCTCTTTCCGCATATTCAGCCTCTCTTTCCTGTTCAGAACTGTGTTCTGACGCATAGGCAACTATTGGCTCTAGTTGAGCTATTCTCTTCTCCGTAAGCCTTCCATTTAGAGAATCCTTTATTATTCTGTGGATTTCTAAGTCTGGATACCTTCTTATCGGTGAAGTGAAGTGACTGTAGTAGTCAGCTCCAAGACCGAAATGCCCTGTCTCCTGAGGTGAATAACTAGCGTGTTTAAACGAGCGAAGCATTATTGTACTTATAGCGTCTTTTTCTTTTTTTCCATCTAGTTGCTCAAGTATTTCCTGTAATTTTTTAGGATTTATTTCTTCTAGATTTCCTCTTATGAAATATCCATATGGTGCCATGTATTCGTTCAATAACTCCATTTTTTCAAGTGATGGATAATCATGCACCCTGTATATGAAAGGTACTTCCATCCTTGCAAAATGTTCTGCCACTGTTTCATTCGTCAATATCATAAACTCTTCTATAATTTTGTCTGCAATTCTTCTTTCGTATTCCTTTATATCAACTACATTTCCCTCGCTGTCCAATACTATTTTAGATTCTGGGAAATCAAAGTCTATAGCTCCCCTTTGAATTCTCTTTTTCCTAAGAATATTTGCAAGTTCCTCAGCTGCCTTAAATGAGTCAACTTGGGCTGCAAATGTCTTTTTGAGTTTTTCATCATCATTTTCAAGTATATCAGACACTTCTGTATAGGTCATCCTAGCCTTTGAGTTTATCACGCTCTCTACGATATCGTAGTCTACCACCTTGCCGTATTTATCTACTTCCATAATTACAGATAGAGTTAGTTTATCCTCATATGGGTTTAAGCTAGAGACTCCATTTGACAACTCTGTCGGCAACATAGGTATTACCTTGTCCACTAAATATACAGATGTACCCCTCTTCAAGGCTTCTTTGTCAAGCTGGCTGTTTTCCTTTACGTAATGGGTTACATCGGCTATATGTACACCTAGTCTATAATTCCCATTATCTAATTTTTCTACTGAAACGGCGTCGTCTAAATCCTTTGAATCCGCTCCATCTATTGTAAATGTATTTAAATCCCTTAGGTCTACTCTTCTATTTATCTCTTCTTCTGTTGGAGAAATTGCAACTTCCCTAGCTTCTTTAATCACCTTTTTAGGAAATTCTTCTGGAAGATTATGCTTTCTTATGATAGATTCTATCTCTACACCACGAGTACCCTTTTGTCCGAGTACTTCTATTATTTTACCCTCAGCCTTCTTACCTATTTCTGGCCAAGATGTTATCCTGCATACGACCTTATCTCTAGTCACCGCTCCGCTGAAAAATTTCTTAGGAACGAATATATGCTCGCTCAACCTCTTGTCATCCGGTATTACAAACCCGAAGTTTCCGTTTATCTGAAGCATTCCAACGAGTGTTTCGTTTCCTCTCTCCAGGATCTCTACTATCGCTCCCTCAGCCTTTCTGTCTCCACGTGATTGTGAAATAAGTTCCACAGCGACCTTATCGCCATTCATTGCACCGTTCACTGAATCAGCTGGAATGAATAGACTATCTACACCTTCCTCTTCGGCGTCGACGAACCCGAATCCACTTTTACCCGCTACAAATTTTCCTACTATAGTTCCCGATCTCTTTGGCCTTGTTATCCTACCTTTTTTGGTTACCGAAATACGTCCTTCTTCTGTGAGTTCTTTTATAACCTCATTGAAGAATTTGGCTTTAGTTTCATCTATATCAAATATGATTGCTAGTTCGCTCTTTTTTAGAGGTTGATATGATGGGTCATTTACTAACCCCAGTAGACTTGCTTTAATATCTTTCATGTATTCCCTCCTGTTTCTATTTTATGTTCTTACTTAAGTATAGTTGTTTTTTTGATTATTAGCAATTATTCATTTGAATATACGTATTTCTGCAGCTTAAATGATGATTAATACTGGTGGATTTTACCGCTCTAAAATAAAAAAGATGTCCCAAATCTCAAAGGCATTGGACATCTTTATCTTTATCTCATCACTAGTCTAAATAATTTACCGACACATCTCCCATAGACGACTCTACCTTGAGTTCGTTGTTGCTGTCTACATCTAAACTTACATTGACATCGTTATCTCCCATGGAGATATCTGTCTCTACATTTAATTTTAATCCCCTAGCTATTTGTACATCTGCGTCGCCCATCGATGTACTCACATTTACTCTTCCATCTATTCCACCTAGTTTTGCTTCTATGTCGCCCATCGATGTTTCTATTTTACCATGTCCTCTCGACGCGCTTATGCTTATATTCCCCATGTCCGTTGCTATATCGTAACTTCCTGCCTCAAACTGATTTGTATCTATATCACCTGCATTAGCTTCTAACTTAAGTTTTTTAGATTTAAGTTTAGAATCGACGTTTATATTTCCCAACTCTGTTGCAAACTTGATATCTTCTAGGGATAAATCGCTGTTGACGCTTATATCTCCAAATGCAGTATCTATACTTAACTTTCCTGTGTATCCCTTAGGAATAGCTATCTCAAGTTCCCTGCGTGGCAACCTAGCATTTAAATTCTTGCTTAAGCTCCAATCGTTTTTGCCCCTGTCTTCTAGTCTTAGAGTTCCTCCATTCTTTGTATAAGTTAGCTTTTGGGTATATTTTGAACTGCTAAATTTTGCGCTCGTTCTCTCTAAAACGACTATTTCATCAGAATCACTTATTTTTACACTTATATCAGCTAAATTCGCATCCACTGATAATTTATCTATATCTTTCACACTGTATTTATATGTCTTCGAATTCGCAAACGGCTCTGAGTTTTTTAAATATTTAGATAGCATACCATTGCCATTTGTCTCTTCATGATTTCCAGAAAAGAAAGAAATCGCTGGTTTTCTTCCGAATATCGGCGCTTTATATGAATTCTTTCCTATCATTCCATGTGCTATCAGGCTTATCAAAACTAGTATAACCACTACTAAACACAAGATCCTCGTCTTTGTATCTATATTTTTCATTATTTAACCTCCCCTAGTTCCATAAATGATTTCAACAATCTAATAACCGCCCAACACAATATAAATATTAATAGGTTCGCATCTACAAAGAAGAAAAATAATATTCCCAATGTCCAAGCTATTGCTGATACACTTCTAAGTATTGCTCTATTTCTGCTTCCTATATAATTTTTTTCCTTTATTTCCTCTATTATCGTATCGTCCGCCCTCTTTGCACTAGTAGCGTAGTACTTTGATTTTGTCATCTCGCTGTATATCAGTATCGAAGTCGCTAAAGCTATTTCTGTAAAGAATATAGTTATTGTTATCTCTCCTGATAGATGACTTCCAAGTATCATGCTCACGGGGCTCATAATGTAAAGTGCTACGGCTATGGTAATCATAAGTGCACGCTTTTTCTTTTCTTTCATATAGTCTATATCCTCGTTTTTAAATTGAGATATTACCCCTTGTACATCTCATATATTTGCAACTACAACCCTATACGCCTCTTCTTCACTTATTCCAGCCTTCACTAAGTCGTCGTATCTCTCATATGAATTTGACAATAGCTCCTCTTTTAGTTCAAATACTTTTGCATCCTTAGGACTTCCTAAGAATAATTCCTCTACGTATGCCTTTATTTCAGATCTCATACCTTCACCCTCTCCTCAATTCTACCTTATAAGGCTGTCTATTATTTTTTTTGCTTCTTCCCAATCTTTTTTATTTTGCTCGTATACCAATCTTCCTAGTTCTGTAATCTTGTAGTATCTTCTCCTCGCCCCTTGGTTTTCGTTTCCCCAATAAGACTCTATCATTCCCGCCTTCTCCAATCTTCTAAATGCAGAATACAGGGTCGCTTCCTTGAGTTCGTACTCTCCGTCCGTTGTCTTTTGTATATTCTTATTTATTTCATACCCATAGCTGTCTTCTGTCAATAGCTTTGCTAGGATTATCGTGTCTGTGTTTCCCCTTATTAAATCTGATGCAATCGACATTTCCATCACCTCCTACTTCTAGGTTGCTACATTATTTATCTTTACGACATAATCCTATCTTACAGCCGAAATAATTCATCTCCACAAACTTTAGATATGTGGAACATCTTTCCTGAATTAAAATTTCATAGCTATACCTTTTAATTTTTATATACCTCATCTATCGAAGTATCTTTATACACCTATTATATTAATATATACCTCGCCTGTCAAGGTATATATTAAATTAAATTAGATTAAAAAGGAGCCCCTCCAAAGCTTTCGCTCTAGAAGGACTCCCTTCTGATTTAAAAATTAAATTTAATCCTCAAATATTATACTCAAATCACGGCCTTTGATTTGATTTTGCTCGTAAATACTCGGTATTACTTGTCCAATAAAAGTAGAACTATAGCATTTATGAAAAACAAAACTGCAGTTATCTTTGTGACTTTTCCTAAAAACGCCTGTTTACCCTTTGGTTTGAAATACGCTTGATTACCATCGCCACCGAATTGGCTTGGTAACGCACTCTTTGTATCCTGTGGCATTATGCTTACGACCAATATTATTCCTAGTACTATCATAAGTACCATCAATGCGGTTTTCATGCTAAGACCTCCTATACATTCATGTATCCATTACACCTCAGTGTATCATAACGATATTTATTTTTCAAGTATAACTTGATAATTACATCCGATACCTCATTCTTGATTGTATGGCTCTCAAGTTATACTCGAAACAGGGGCAGATATACCTAATCTGCCCCTGCATAAAATATCATCGTATTCATTTACCGACTACACAATTGGATTTGCCCTAGCCGATTTATTTTAATATACTATTTTTTTAGGTTGTAGAATGAATCTAAACCACAGTATCTAGCTGATTCCCCTACTATTTCTTCTATTCTTAGAAGTTGGTTGTATTTTGCAACTCTATCAGTTCTTGAAGGAGCTCCTGTTTTTATCTGTCCTGCATTTACAGCTACTGCTAGGTCAGCGATGAATGAATCTTCAGTTTCGCCTGATCTATGAGATATAACCGCTGTGTAACCAGCTCTTTTAGCCATTTCTATAGCGTCTAGAGTTTCAGTTAAAGTACCTATTTGGTTTACTTTTACAAGTATTGAATTAGCAACTCCTGATTTGATTCCTCTTTCTAATCTCTCAGTGTTTGTAACAAATAGGTCGTCTCCTACTAGTTGAACCTTATCCCCAAGTTTTTCAGTTAACAATTTCCATCCGTCCCAGTCTTCTTCGTCAAGTCCGTCTTCTATTGTAATTATTGGGAAGTTGCTTGTCCAATCTTCGTATAATTCTACCATCTGAGCTGATGTAAGTTCTTTTCCTTCTCCAGCTAGTACGTATGTTTTAGTATCTGAGTTGTAAAGTTCTGATGATGCTACGTCAAGTCCTAACATCACGTCTTTGCCAGGAACGTATCCAGCCTTTCCTATAGCTTCTACTATCAATTCTAAGGCATCTCTATTTGTAGCTAGGTTTGGTGCAAATCCACCCTCGTCGCCCACACCACAAGCTAGACCTTTGTCAGCTAATACTTTTTTAAGAGCATGGAATACCTCTGCTCCCATTCTAAGACCTTCTTTGAAAGATTCTGCTCCAACAGGTAGTATCATAAATTCCTGAACATCGACAGTGTTGTCAGCGTGTTGTCCACCGTTTAATATGTTCATCATAGGAACTGGAAGTTGTTTTGCATTCACTCCACCTAGGTATTGGAATAGAGGAAGGCCAACTTCTTCAGCTGCAGCTCTAGCTACTGCCATAGAAACACCTAGTATTGCATTTGCCCCTAATTTACCCTTGTTGTGAGTTCCATCTAATTCTATCATAAGTCCATCTATACCAGGTTGGTCGAAGGCGTCAAGTCCTTCAAGCTCTGGTGCTAATATTGTGTTTACATTGTCAACTGCGTCTTCAACACCCTTTCCAAGGTATCTAGATGCATCTCCATCTCTAAGTTCAACTGCTTCAAATTGTCCAGTCGATGCTCCTGATGGCACCATTGCCCTACCGATTGCTCCACTTTCGAGTATTACTTCAACCTCTACAGTTGGATTACCTCTTGAGTCTAGTACTTCTCTTGCGTAAATATCGTCTATTATTGACATTTTTCGTCCTCCAAAATTTTATTCTAAATATATTTTATACTATTATGCTCTTTTTTTCCACTCGAAACGAGTATATTCTTCTCTTTTCAAAATAAGTCCTGTATTCTTTTGAAACTGCTAGTAGCTATCCATCTCAACTTCTACTTCAATACCAGTCACCTATTTTGAAATTAATGAGTGACCATCCATCTCAACCGGTGACTCAAGACCTATCATCTCAAGCAATGTCGGTGCTATATCAGAAAGCCTTCCATCGTCTAGAAGACGCGCACCCTTGTACTTCTCACCTACCAATATAAGTGGTACATCGTAAGTCGAGTGAGATGTCACTACCTTTCCGGTTTTTAAATCCGACATATACTCTGCATTTCCATGGTCTGCTGTTATTAACGCAGATCCTCCCTTTTCGATTATCTTATCTATAACCTCTCCAACACATCTGTCCACTGTCTCCACTGCCTTCACGGTGGCATCTATGTTTCCAGTATGTCCTACCATGTCTGGATTTGCAAAGTTAATTGCGATGAAATCGTATTTATCCTCATCTATTTTTTGTATAGTCTTAAATGCTAGTTCATCTGCAGACATCTCTGGTTGAAGATCGTAGGTAGCAACCTTTGGAGAAGGAATAAGTAACCTGTCCTCACCTGGATTAGGCTGTTCTACACCTCCATTGAAAAAGAATGTAACGTGAGCGTATTTTTCAGTCTCAGCTGCCCTCAATTGAGTCTTTCCATTCTTTGAAAGGTATTCGCCCAAAGTATTCGTCAAAGACTCAGGTCCAAATGCCACCTGTACTCCTTTTATAGTGCTGTCGTACTCGGTTAAACACACGAAATTAGTATTGGTATATTCTCTTTCAAATCCTTTGAAATCCACATCTACTATAGACCTTGTTAGCTCTCTAGCCCTGTCTGGTCTAAAGTTGAAAAATACGACAGAATCTCCCGCCTCTATTTTTCCGACTGGTTTACCGTCTTTTTGAATAACTGTTGGAATCACAAATTCATCGCTCTTTCCGACCTCGTATGAGTTTAATACAGCTTCTTCAATTGAATCGGCTGTATTTCCATCTGCTTTCACCAAAGCATTGTACGCCAGTTCGACCCTGTCCCATCTCATATCCCTATCCATAGCGTAATATCTACCTGAAACACTTGCAAATTCTCCTAGTTGTATCTCTCCTAGGGTAGTGTTCACCATTTTTATGTACTCGAGAGCACTCTGTGGATCGGTATCCCTTCCGTCTGTGAATGCATGAATATATAGTTTTTCGACCCCTATTTTCTTAGCCATAAGTATAAGTGCCTCAAGATGCTCTATATGAGAATGCACTCCTCCGTCAGAAAACAATCCCATAAGATGTAGGGCGTGTCCCTTGGCATTTTCCATAGAATTTACTAGAACCTTATTTGTAAAGAAATCTCCATCCTGTATTGCCTTTGATATACGGGTTAAATCCTGGTATACTATCCTACCAGCGCCGATATTTGTATGACCGACTTCCGAGTTACCCATCTGCAGATACGGAAGTCCGACATCTAGCCCACTAGCCTTTATCAATGTACTTGGGTATTCTCTTTTTAATCTATCAATGTTTTCATTGTTCGCTCTGGCTATAGCATTTCCTTCTAAACTCTCACTGTAGCCATAGCCGTCCATTATAATTAACGCAATCGGATTTTTCATTTTTCTCAATTCCTCTTATTTATTTTTGGTAGTTCACAAGCGCTATAAAGTCAGCTGGTTTCAAACTAGCTCCACCTACCAAGGCACCGTCGATATCGCTCTGTCCCATTATTTCCTTTACATTTGAAGGCTTGACACTTCCACCGTACTGAATTCTAACTTCATCGGCCAAATTGCCAAAGTGTTCCTTTATAACATCTCTGATATATGAAATAACTTCATTGGCCTGTTCAGAAGTGGCTGTCTTTCCAGTACCGATCGCCCAGATAGGCTCGTATGCAACTACAACCTTGCCTAGCTCTGCCCTATCTACTCCGCGCAAAGCTTCCTTTACCTGAGTTCCAACGACATCCTTAGTTGAATCAGCCTCCCTTTGCTCAAGAGTTTCACCACAGCAGACAATAGGATCTATACCTACAGATAGAGCTTTTATGACCTTCTTGTTTACAGTCTCGTCGGTTTCACCAAAATACTGTCTTCTCTCAGAATGTCCAATTACTACATAATCCATACCAATTTCCTTAAGCATGAGAGGAGATACCTCCCCAGTGAAAGCTCCCTCATCCTCAAAATGCATATTCTGAGCAGCAACCTTCACACCAGTTCCCTCAGCCGCCTTGCTGAGCTCACTAAGAACAGTAAATGGAGCGCAAATAACAGCCTCTACGCTCTCATCCAAACCACCCTTGATATCCTGTATAAATTCAACCGCCTCAGCAATAGTCTTATTCATCTTCCAATTTCCCGCTATAATAGGTCTTCTCATAAATATCTCCTTCACACCTGAAATTTCACAATTAAATACTCTTTTTTATTTATTACCCTTTTTTCTTATTATTTATCGTCAAGAGATATTATTCCAGGAAGCTCTTTTCCTTCTAAGAATTCTAATGAGGCTCCCCCTCCTGTTGAAACATGTGTCATCTTATCTCCAAATCCAAGTTGATTCACCGCTGCTGCACTGTCGCCTCCACCTATTATAGTTGTGGCGTCTGTCAGCTCAGCCATAGCCTTAGCTATCTCTAGAGTTCCATTTGCAAAGTTTGCAAACTCAAATACTCCCATAGGTCCGTTCCACACTACAGTCTTAGACTCTTTGACAGTCGATACAAATTTTTCTACTGTCTTTGGCCCTATATCTAGTCCCATATATCCAACCTTCACGTCTGCACCCTCTGTCACTATTGGCTCTGCGTCTTCTGCAAATTTTTCAGCCATGACTACATCTACTGGTAGAAGGAGTTTAACGCCCTTTTCTTCAGCCTTTTTCATCATGTCTTTTGCATAATCTATCTTATCTTCTTCTAACAGTGAAGTTCCTATTTCATATTCTTGAGCTTTTAGGAAGGTATACGCCATTCCTCCACCTATTATAAGGTTGTCCACCTTGTCTAAGAGGTTGTTTATCACGTCTAGTTTGTCAGAAACCTTTGCTCCACCTAGTATAGCTGTGAAAGGTCTCACTGGGTTTGCTACCGCTTCTCCTAAGAACTTAAGTTCTTTTTGGATTAGGTAACCGCAGACTCTAGCTTCTAGGAATTCTCCTGCTCCAACTGTTGAAGAATGTGCTCTATGAGCTGTACCAAAGGCGTCGTTTACGTATATTTCAGCTAGAGATGCTAGTTCCCTAGAGTAATTTTCTTCGTTTTTAGTTTCTTCTTTTCTATATCTAGTATTTTCAAGAAGTACTACATCTCCGTCTTTCATTTCAGATACAGCTTTTTTTGCATTTTCTCCTACTACTGTATCGTCATTTGCAAAGACTACTTCTAGACCTAGCATTTCAGATAATTTCTTTGCAACTGGGGCAAGTGATAGCTCTGGTTTAGCCTCGCCCTTTGGCTTTCCTAGATGTGAGCATAGGATTACTCTAGCTCCCCTCGATACTAGGTTTTGGATTGTAGGCATAGCGCCCCTTAATCTGTTGTCATCAGTGATCTGTCCGTCTTTTAGAGGTACGTTGAAATCACATCTAAGTAGTACTTTCTTTCCCCTTACATCTATATCTTCTATAGTTTTTTTGTTTAGCATTGACATAAGCATGTCTCCTCTCAAATTTCCAATCAGGATTATTATGTATGTTTTCAACACGCACGTGTGGCAGGTTAAAAACGCGTATTTAACATATATAATATATCACATTCCATGGTGATTCTCTACCCATATATCTTTCTCTTGCTTGAAGAGTTAATTCCTAGTGATTCTCTGTATTTTGCTACAGTCCTTCTCGCGATGTCTATTCCCTGCTCTTTTAATATCTTTGAAATAGCCTCATCGCTCATAGGTTTTTTCTTGTTCTCGCCTTCGATTATTTCTTCGATTAACTTTTTAATGCTCGTACTAGAAGTTTCGTCAAAATCGCCTTTTATTCCACCTCTAAAGAAGTACCTAAATTCAAACAAGCCAAATGGAGTGAGGATGTATTTTCCATTTACACCCCTGCTTACAGTCGATTCGTGTATTTCTAAGCTGTCTGCAACTTCTTTCATAGTCATCGGCCTTATGTATTTCACTCCATTTTCAAAGAATTCACCTTGAAGCCTTAGTATCTGCTCTGCAATTTTTAGAACTGTCGACTTCCTGTCCTCTATGCTCCTCATAAGGTAGGATGCTGAGTTTAGCTTTTCTTTTATATAAGCCTTGGCTAATTCATCGGAATTCGAGTTCCTGAGTACCTCTCTATAGTAGCTGTTTATTTTAAGATGTGGAGAACCTGACTCCACTACCTGTAATACAAATTTTCCATCTATCTTTTCAGTTATTATGTCCGGTTGGACGTATACCACCCTGTCCTCCGATTTTGAAATACCTGGTTTTGGATCTAGGGACTTAATTATATCAGTTAGCTCGACACATTTTTCCATGCTTATATGGTATTTCTTGCAAATCGACTTAAAATCGTTTCTCGCCAGTAGATCTAGGCTGTTTTTTATTATATCAACTAGAGCAAAGTCCTCTAGTTCCATTGCCACAACCTGTATAAGCAGACATTCTGATATATTTCTCGCCCCGACTCCTGAAGGTTCTAACTGTTGAACTATCTTTATACATTCTTCTAACTCGTCGTCGTCTATTCTTAGATGTTCGGAAATGAACTCATTACTCACCCTCAGGTATCCATCCCTATCGAGATTGTCTACGATATACTCGCAGATTTCTCCCTGTTTTTCAGTAAGTCTAAACATCCTGAGCTGATATTTTAAATCCTCGTACAGACTTTTTACGTCTTTTACAAGGTTTTCGAAATTCACATCCCTATCGCTGTCGTAGTCGCTTTCAGACCTAAACGATCCACTGGTTTTTTCTAGATTTTCAATATATTTCTCCCAGTCTACCTCGCTGTCGTTTTCTACTTCCAACAATGGATTTTCCTGAGATTCACTGTCTATGAACTCGTCCAGTTCTGTCCTGCTCATAGCTAATATCTTTAGGGACTGTTTTATTTCCGTTGTTAAAATTAACTTTTGCGACTGATTTAACTCTAGTCTATTCCCGATACTCATTAAAGATTGTCTACCATTTCTTGTAATTCATCTTCTGTAAAATCATATTTCTTATTGCAAAACTGGCAACCTATCTCCGCACCGTGGTCTTCTTCAATCATCTCTGTAAGGTGTTTTGTTCCCAGAGATATTAGGGCTTGTTCCATTCGCTCTCTTGAGCAGTCGCACTCAAAGGCTATCTCGTCTTTTTCCAGTACCCTTGGATTAAATCCATCTAATACCTTGGCTAGCATATCCTCAGGTGTAAATCCATCTTGCATCATCTGGGTTACAGACGGTAGTTCTTTTAGGTTTTCTTCTAATTTCGTAATAGACTCGTCAGTCGACTCAGGCATCAATTGTATGATGAATCCTCCTGAGTGAATAACCTCGTCGACAGTTGTAAGTACGCCTAATGCAACTACTGAAGGTGTCTGCTCCGACATGGCTAGGTAGTTGGTAAAGTCTTCAGCTATCTCCCCACTCAGAATTGGGTAAGAGCCATTGTACGGTTCTTTCAGTCCGAAATCCTTTATAACTTTTAAAAATCCGTCGTTTCCTACTGCACCTGCTACATTTAATTTTCCATTTGGATAATCCTCTACTTCGACACCTGGATTTGTAACATATCCCTTGACTATACCCTTTGCATCCGAAGTTACTAGTATAGTGCCTATTGGTCCTCCACCCTTTAAGATAACTGTTAGCTTGTCCCCGAGGTTTTTCATCATTAGCCCCATTATAGATGTGGCTGTCAACGTCCTTCCTAATGCTGCTGTAGCTACCTTTGTCGTATTGTGTAGATTCCTTGCCTTTTCTACTAACTCAGTTGTATCTGCGAAGAACGCTCTCATTTCTCCGCCTTCTGTCATCGCTCTTATTACGTAATCTTTCATAAATTTCCCTCCATCCTCATTTTCTCTCTCAGGCGTATTCTATTCTTATATCTTGCACATATGTTGTCTTCTTGTTCCTTGCAGACCTATTCATTCTTATTCTCTTGCACACGTATTGGCTCTTTATTTCTTGCAGACGAAAAATATTCTCTCTGCATCCTCGCTCGGAGCCTCAAATCCGAAATCTCCAAACAACTTTACAGCTTCAAATCCAGCATTGGCGAGCATATCTGCTACCTCGCCCTCTTTATACGCCCTCTGTCTGTGAAATTCTTCAAATTTTGTATAGCTTCCGTCTTCCTCCTTTACGAAGAACACCAGTTCCATCTCTACCGTCTCGTCCTCCTCACAGTAGAAGTTCTGCCACATATAGGTTACGTCTTCTCTATTTTCTCCATATGTGTTGTCGCCTAAGACTTCACTAAGCTTGTAATGAGAACTTATATCGAAGATGAACATGCCTCCATCCTTCAAGAGTGCATATGCCTTTATAAAGATTTTTTCTAAATCCCTATCTTCTGTTATATAGTTAAATCCATCACAGGCACATAATACGCAGTCTAGGTTTTCAACGTCAAAATCAAGTTCTGTGATGTCCTGCTCTAGAAGAACTAGTTCTATTCCATCTTCTTCTGATTTTTCCCTAGCGACTCCGAGCATTTCATCCGAAATATCTATTCCTGCTATATCATACCCTTTTTTAGCCAAGGGTATGGTTATATTTCCGGTTCCACAAGCCAACTCCAGGATATTTTGGACCTTGACCCCCTCGTTTGCTATCAATTGCTCTAGGTAATCGACCCATCCATCGTAGTCTACCTCGTCCATCAATTCATCGTACACAAAGGCAAATTCACTGTACTGTTCCATTTTTACTCCTCAATCCAGATTTCTAATTCTCCTCGCTATCCATGTATGCCTTTATCAAATCAGCATTTTGAGCGGCAAAATCTTCATCTAGTTTCTTCCTTTTTTTATTTCTAGCGGTGAGTATTCCCCCGATTCTACCAGCCTCCTTCGCTGTTAGGTATGGCCATCCCACAGCCTTTACCTTGTCCATCAGACCTAGTTCATCCGCTATTTCATACTTCATTATTTCCTTATTCGTAAGTATCTTAGTGCTTCTAGTATTTTTTAGCACTGTCCCTATATACCTACCCTTTTCATTATAAATTTTTTTCTCCACAAAATCACTCCTTATGCCCATATTTTTTACGAAACTTGTAAAATTTATACAGACATAAGGAATCTATGCGTTTCTATTAATTTATGCTAATCTATTGATTTTTTATATTTCAATAATTTCACGTAGACTTCTATAGCGTTCATCAATATCTTTTCATCAAAGTTGAAGTTGATATTGTGAAGGTCGTTTATATATCCCTTTTTCTCATTCTTCGCTCCAAGCATGAAGAAAAGTCCTGGAACTACCTTTTGGTAGTATGAAAAGTCTTCAGATATCATAAGCGGATCCAGCTCTATAATATTTTCTTTGCCTACAGCTAATACGAATTCGTGGTAGAGATCCTTATCATTGTTAACTGCCTTGTAGTCATCTTTTATATTCACTTCTATCTCACAGCCGTACGCCATCTCAAATCCTTTAGCTATATTTCTAACTCTTTCTTTCATCTTTTCGTAGACATCTGGTTTAAATGTCCTCATAGTTCCCTCTAACCTCACGTCGCCAGCGATTATATTTCTTCTACTTCCTCCGCTGAACTTTCCTATAGTAAGCACGGCGTTGTCGACTGGGCTTATGTTTCTAGAAACTATGCTCTGTATAGTTTCCACGAAGTTAGCCGCTATAATTATGGCGTCTACTGCGTTCTCAGGCATTGCCCCGTGTCCGCTCTTAGCCTTTATATCTATGTCGACGTCACCTATCTGAGCCATGAAATAACCACTTCTAACTCCTACATATCCCTCAGGTATATCTGGATATATGTGTAAGCCATAGATTTCGTCTATACTGTATTTCTCAAACACACCCGCGTTTATTATATCCTGAGCTCCTCCAGGGCCTTCCTCAGCTGGTTGAAATATAAATACTATATTATCGTTTAATCTATCTTGATTTTTCTTTAAATACTCGATTATCCCTAACAATACGGACATATGTCCGTCGTGACCACATAGATGTTTCGGACCCTCAATGCTGAATAGGGCGTCTATATCCGATCTAAATGCTATTGTCTTCTTTGGTTTTTTACCCTTGATTATTCCGACAGTTCCCGTATCCGCAACTGCCTCGTACTCAACTCCCAAACTCTCTAGATAATCTCTTATATATTTAGCAGTCTCAAACTCTTTCTTTCCTAGCTCTGGAATCGCGTGCAGGCATTGTCTGTGTTTGTACAACTGTCCTTCTAATTCTAATTTATCAAACATATTATCACTCCTATTTAATTTCCGATTACACTGATTTTATCATAAATAAATCAAAATGCAACACCTAGGATACCGACATATGTCTCTACTTATCCACAAGTTAGTGATTTTTAAATTAATACAGGTAGAATATATCCATGCCACTCGGGTAATTCCCAACCTTTATCACATCTTCAGGAGAGTCGCCATACCCATCTATAACAGTGATTGTATCGTCGAAGCTGTTCGCAACGTATATATAATTTCTATCCTGATCTATGATTACACCATTTGGTGAATTTCCTACTCTAATAGTCTTTAGGATTTCGTAGGTGAACCTGTCTATTACGCTTACAGTATTGCTATTTCCATTTGTCACGTATATTTTATCCGTGCTGTAGTTTATATCTATACCCCATGGAAAACTTCCAACCATTATTGTATTCGTTATAGAATTTGTATTCATATCTACAACCGATATTGAATTACTTGATGAATTGCTTATAAATACTTTCTTCTGTTCATTGTCTATATTAAGCTGGGTCGGAAGCTCACCTATCTTTATCCTCATCGACACCGTATAGTCAACCCCGTCTATGATATTTAAATTGGTGCTGTCGTTTACGACGTATATCTTGTTTAAATTTGAATCTGCCGCTATTCCATGAGGACTGTCCTTCATATAAATCGTAGAAATTACAGAATCACTATTCCCGTCTATTACTGATATGTTCTTGCTTGCAAAATTTGAGATGTATATTTTATTCGTGACTGGATTTATAGTTAGCTCATGTGGGTCGTCGCCCACCTCTATAGTCTTAATAACCGTATCGCTCATCAGATCGATGACAGATACGTTATTGCTCTTTCTGTTGGCTACATATGCCTTTTTCGTAAGCTGATTGACGTATATATCCTCTGGCCACTCTCCTACAGCAATTGTCGATATTATCCCCCTTCCTCTGGCGTCTATAACCGATATTGTATTATCGTAAAAATTTGTGACGTAGATATGTGCATCTCTTAGATTTCCACTTCCAATCGGACCGGGTGCACCGGGAATTATTTCTCCCTCTTTATTTAGTCCTCCTAAGCCCTTCCCTAGATTTTGTACCTTCTGCTGTGAGTTTATTATTTTTTGTTGATATTCCTGTGGTTGTATAATTTGCTCTTGAGCTTTTTGACTGTAATCATGTTGGGTGGATTGTGGATTCGTGTATTGCTGCTGTGGTTGGTGATGCTGTTTATCCTGTGTCGGCCTATGCTGTTTATCTAGTTGGCGCTGATTCTGTGAGGGGCGACGCTCTTTATCTGCTTGCTGATGATTCTGCGTGGGACGGTTCTCTTTATCTACTTGCTGATGGTTCGGTGTCGAGTCCTGCTGTGATGAGTTTATATCAATCTTAGATAGCTCTGAGTACCTTTTTTCGTATTTAATTTTATAATTGCTCTTAAATCCCATATCGCACATCCTTTCACATAAATTCTCTACTACAGTTTATGATATACAGGCAATAAAAATGACTTGACAGCCATATGCAAAGTTTTTAACATTTATTTGCAAACCGACCGCCAAGTCATGTCTCGTATATTTATTCAATTAAACACATTGTTTTATTTAAATAATAACTATGTTTTGTTTAGATAATAACTCTTTGCTTTAGTGGTTTAGTCCACCTTAAGTCAATACAAATTAGCAAGTGAAGAATAATTTTGCCAATCCACCCTTAGCTGTTTCTCTGTACTCTTCTTTAAGGTCTATTCCAGTGACCCTCATTGTTTCTACAACTTGGTCTAGTGATATAGAATGGTCTCCATCAGTTATTATAGAGTATTCAGCTGCATCGTATGCTCTCTTCGCAGCCATTGCATTTCTTTCTATGCAAGGGATTTGTACGTATCCGTATACTGGGTCACAAGTAAGTCCTAAATGATGTTCAAGACCTATTTCAGCTGCGTACTCGATATGTGTAGCATCTCCGCCCTTTAGGTATGCAACTGCTCCAGCTGCCATTGAACATGCTGCCCCTACTTCACCTTGACATCCAACTTCTGCACCTGATATAGATGCATTTGTCTTGATTATATTTCCTATAGTTCCTGCAACGCATAAAGCTTCTATAAGCTGTTTGTCGCTGTATCCGAAATGATCTTGCATAGCGAATAATACTCCCGGTATAACCCCTGCCGCACCGCAAGTTGGAGCTGTTACTATTATATTTCCTGATGCATTTTGTTCAGAAGCCGCTAATGCATATGCGTAAACTAATACTGAGAACTCTTTTGTTTCCTTATATTGTTTGTAGAAAGTTCCAGCTCTTCTCTTTAGATTTAATTTACCAGGGATTAATTCTTCAGTAGCTAGTCCATCTTCTACTGCTTTTTTCATAGCTTCTCTTATTTTTTCTAAATGATCTAATATATCTTTATCATCGTTTTCCACTACATAATCCACTATAGTCTTACCGTTTTCACTACACCATTTTGTGATATCATCCATAGTTTCAAGGTCGTAAACGCTGTTTGTCTTGCTGTTTCTCTGTCCTTCTTCAGATAATGTTCCTCCGCCTACTGAGAACACTGTCCAGTCCTTTGTCACATTTCCTTCTTTATCTAATGCTTCTAACTTCATTCCATTTGGATGGAATTCTTTTACTACTTCTTCCTGCCATACTATTTCAACGTGTTTAGGTGCTATCGTTTTTTCGATTATATAATCTGTCAAATGTCCTTTTCCTGTAGCTGCTAAACTTCCGTATAAATAAACTCTAAAACTCGCTGCATCTGGATTTTCGTTCTTGAACTTTTCTGCCGCTCTCTGTGGCCCCATTGTATGTGAGCTAGATGGTCCATTTCCTATTTTGAATAATTCTTTTAAACTGTCCATTTTTTTCCCTCCTGGTTTGTTTAATAATAATATAACAAATTATGATTAATAAATTTAATAATTTCCTTACCATATAATTATACATAAATTTCGCAAGTAGTACATACGTTAAATAAGAAAATTTCTTATTTATTGTCTGCAAACGCTAGGAAACCTTTTCTTTTTTAATAATTATTTGTATAATCTCCGTAAGAATATAAATTATCGTAAAAATCCTTGTATCGTCAATATTCTGACGTGTCAGAACAATATGTTGATTTTTAGCTAATTTAATACTATCATTAAGTATAACCTTTAGTAAGTTAAAACATCTTTTGCAATATAATACGCATTAATTTTTGTTTACATAGCAAATAATTATACATATAATAGTTAGTAAATCATCATCTGACGAGGTAAATAAACATTCAAAAGATAGATTTAAAATAAATATTAAGAGGTGGGTAATTATCATGAGAAAGCTAAATGTTGCAATTGTAGGTGCCACTGGAATGGTCGGCAGAACATTTTTAAAAGTACTAGCGGAAAGAAACTTCCCTATAGAAGAACTGTATCTATTATCTTCTTCTAAATCTGCGGGAACTAAAATAAACTATTGTGGTAAAGAGTACACGGTTGAAGAACTTACAGAGGACTCGTTTACTGGAAGAGATATTCACATAGCCCTATTCTCTGCAGGAGGCTCAATAAGCGCTAAGTTCGCTCCAATAGCTAGAGACAATGGCATCCTCGTCATAGACAATTCAAGTCAATGGAGAATGGACCCAGACGTTCCACTAGTTGTACCTGAGGTAAATCCAGAAGATATCAAAAAACACAAGGGTATAATAGCGAATCCAAACTGCTCTACTATACAAGCAATGGTGCCGCTAAAATCACTTGATAAGAAATACGGAATAAAGAGAATAGTTTACTCGACATACCAGGCTGTATCAGGATCTGGAGTAAAGGGTGTAGAAGATTTAGAAAAAGGCATGGAGGGCAATCCTACTGGATTCTATCCTCATCAAATTTCATACAACTGTCTTCCTCATATAGATGTCTTCCTAGAAAATGGATACACTAAGGAAGAAATGAAGATGGTAAACGAAACTATGAAGATATTAAACAACTACGATCTTAAGATCACAGCTACAACAGTTAGAGTACCAGTTAAAAACGGACATAGTGAATGCATAAACGTAGAATTTAAAAATGAATTTGAATTGTCTGATCTAGTTCAAACACTTAAGGATACAGAAGGTATAATCGTACAAGACGAGCCAGAAAAGAATATCTACCCTACTGCAGTAGAAACAGCTGGCACTGATGAAGTGTACGTTGGTAGAATCAGAAGGGACTTCAGTGTCGACAACGGGGTCAACCTATGGGTTGTAGCCGACAACATAAGAAAGGGCGCAGCGACAAACGCCGTTCAAATAGCTGAAAAAGCTATTGAAATTGGATTGTTCTAATATTTCAATGAGAATGAAACCCCATAAATCAGTGGAGAATCCTTCTCGATTTTAAAATATAGGCCACTCGATACGAGAAGGTCGATCTATATAAAATATAAATAGGAGGTAAGATTATGTTATTTAAAGGATCAGCAGTTGCAATAGTAACACCCTTCACAAGCGACAACAAGGTGAACTTCGACAAACTAGGAGAACTTATAGAATTCCAACTTGAAAATGGCACAGACGGTATCGTTGTATGTGGTACTACAGGTGAAGCCACTACTATGACTAAAGACGAAAAATTAGATACAATTAAATACACGGTAGACAAAGTAAACAAGAGAGTCCCAGTAATTGCAGGAAGCGGTACAAACAACACTATGGACTCTGTAGTGATGAGCCAAAAATGTGAAGCTCTAGGTGTAGATGGACTTCTAGTTATAACTCCATACTACAACAAGGCGAATAAATCTGGACTTAAAAAACATTTTGAAACGATAGCAAACAGCGTAAAATTACCTATAATTTTATACAATGTTCCAGGAAGAACAAACATGAACATGGGTCCAGCTGTAATAGCAGACCTAGCGAAAATAGAAAATATAGTAGCTGTCAAAGAAGCTAGTGGAGATTTAGCTCAGGTAGCTAGAATCGCAAGCGTTGTTCCAAAAGACTTTGCAATATACTCAGGAAATGACGACTCTATACTACAACTTCTTTCAGTTGGTGGTAGCGGAGTTATCTCAGTACTAGCCAATGTATGCCCTAAGGAAACACACGACCTTGTAGCTAAATTCTTTGAAGGCGACATAGACGGTTCTAGAGAGCTTCAACTTAAACTCATGTCGCTTATAGACGCTCTATTTATAGAGGTAAATCCAGTTCCAGTTAAGACTGCTCTTAACCTAATTGGATTCGAAGTTGGAGACTTGAGACTTCCACTCGCTGAAATGGAAGACAAAAACCTAGAAGTTCTTAAATCAGAACTTACAAAAGCAGGTCTGAAAGTAGTAAAATAAATTGCACGACAGTTAACGTAGGAGGAGATACTTTGAAAGTAATAACAACAGGTTACGATGGTAAAATGGGTAAAATCCTAGCCGACCTCGTAGACGAAGATGAAAATTTAGAATTGGTCTGCGTATCTGGACGTGGCATAACAGCTACTGACGGCAGATTTAAGATATACGAAAACATGAGCGAAATCGCTGAAAAAGCCGATGTGATAATAGATTTCTCACACCATCTAAACCTAGACAACGTACTGGGTTACGCAATTAGCTCAAAAACTCCGTTAGTCATCGCAACCACTGGATACAACGACGAAGAAATGGAAAAGATAAAATCGGCATCATTTGAGATTCCTGTCTTCCAATCGTACAATATGGCGCTTGGAGTAAATATAATGCTGAAACTAGTAAAACAAGCAGCTGAGCTTCTAAAAGGATTCGATATAGAAATAATCGAAAAGCACCACAACAGAAAAGTAGACGCACCTAGTGGTACTGCTGTGATGTTAGCTGAAGGAATACAAGATGTCTTAGACGAGTCTACTGCAACTTACGGTAGACATGGTCGAAATGCCAAGAGACAGCCCAACGAGATAGGAATACACGCTGTCAGAGGTGGAACTATAGTAGGTATGCACGATGTCATCTTTGCAGGCGACAGTGAAGTCCTAACTATATCCCATCAATCAGAGTCTCGCAGATTATTCGCAAGTGGAGCTGTAGTATCTGCAAAATACCTAGTAAATCAAAAACCAGGACTATACAATATGGACGATATGCTAAGTATTTAGTATAATTATATATTAGAAATGAGAAATAGCTCCCCACGATCCAGTGGAGTGTATTTCTCATTTCAATATCGGTCAAGCCTTATGAATAATCATTTAACCAAGGAGGAAATAATGTTAAATTTAAACGATGCTTACGAAATAGCAAAATACATCAAGGACGCTGAGAAGAAGACCCCTGTTAAGGTGTATGTAAACTCAGACTCATTAGAAAAAATTTCAAACGACGATTTTAAGGTATTTGGTGCTTGTGGCTCTTTCACACTTATAGGTGACTACGAGAAAATAGCTGAATACTTAACTAAATTCGGCGTTGAAGAAAAAGACATGCACATAGAATTCGATAGAAGAAATTCTGCAATACCTCTAAAGAATACTCTACACGAATCAGCTCGTATAGAACCAGGCTCTTTCATAAGAGATATGGTACAAATAGACAAAAATGCAGTAGTCATGATGGGTGCTGTAATAAATATAGGAGCTGTAATCGGTGAAGGTTCAATGGTAGACATGAACGCTGTAGTCGGTGCTAGAGGAACAATAGGTAAAAACGTTCACGTAGGTGCTGGTGCAGTCGTGGCAGGAGTTCTTGAGCCACCTTCAGCAACACCTGTAATAATAGAAGACGGCGCTCTAATAGGAGCCAATGCAGTAGTGCTAGAAGGCGTTAGAGTCGGCAAGGACGCAGTCGTAGCAGCTGGTTCAGTTGTCACAGAAGACGTGCCAGACGGAGCCGTCGTAGCTGGTTCACCTGCAAAATTAGTAAAGATGAAAGATGCTAAAACTGCCGAAAAAACAAAATTGATGGATGACCTTAGAAACTTAGACTAAAATTTTGAATGTACGGCTGTTGCATTTACAACAAGAGGATGGTCATCTGCCGAATATACCGGCGTGACCATCCTCAATTTTATTTCGGAGGTGTTTTGAACATGAAGATAATTGTAAGCGGATACACTGGCGAAAATGGTAAAATCCTGACAGAATGTATAGACGAAAACGAGAACCTCGACCTTGTCTGCGGTGTCTCGAGATCACTCGAAAGTGGAAGCTTTGATGGAAAGAATAAAGTATACAGAATTATGACCGACGTAAAAGAAGATGCTGATGTAATCATCGATTTCTCCCATCCTTCAAATTTGGATGCAATCCTTGAATACGCACTCGAAAATTCTACACCTGTAGTATTTGCAACAACTGGTTTTTCTTGTAACGATTTGAAGAAAATAGATCAGGCTTCCAAAAACATCCCTATCCTTTTATCTTCAAATACCTCTGTAACTGCCAATATTTTAGTCGAACTCGTCAAACTTGCATCTGGGCTCTTAGATGGATTCGACGTCGAAATAGTAGACAAACACCACAACCGGAAAGAGGACGCACCAAGTGGAACGTCTTTAATGTTGGCAAACGCGATACTTGAAGTACGTCCAGAAAAATACTTTACATATGGAAGGCACGGCAACTCCACAAAGCGCGACCCCGATGAAATCGGCATACACGCAATCCGCGGCGGAAGTATAGTCAGCGACCACGACGTTATCTTCGCTGGCGACAGCGAGGTCTTGACACTTATGCACCAAGCTAACTCCAACGTCGTATTTGCAAAGGGCGCAATCTCAGCTGCCAAATACTTAGTCGACAAGGACTGTGGACTGTACGATATGAAAGATATTATATTTAAATAACAGTATAAATATCAATTGCACGGTTTGATTCCCAACCATTTAAATGAGAAAGATGTCCACCACATATATGGAGTGGCGGGCATCTTTCTCAAGTTAAATCGACTCATGGGTTTCTATCTTATTTGAATTAATTATTTCCATTCAGTTCCAATTCCAAGTTCCTTGGCTTTATCGTATATCTTCTTAGCTGTCACTACGTCTTGAACTCCTATCCCAACTGTCTTAAACAGAATTATCTCATCGTCGTCTTCCCTTCCCTCTAAACTTCCGTTTATCACGCCTCCGAGCTCTCCTGTGATATCTTCTTCTTTGAATGTTCCATTTTTTATAGGAGTGATAAAGTCGCCGGCTTCCGAAAGAACAGCTTCCTTAGACTCCATAAATATTTTACTAGCTCTGTTTAAAGTAGTCACATCTAATTCCTGCATATTAGGCATATAAGATCCTACTCCACTGATCGTTGTACCTCTTTGTAGCCTGTTTCCGTCAAATACCGGTGTGTTTGATGTTGTTACCGCTATTACTAAATCAGCGCCGTCTACTGCCTTGTCAGAGCTGTCTACTGCTATTAGTTTCGCTCCATAACTTCTTGCTAGACTCTCCATCTCCTCAGCAAATGCCTCTGCCTTTTCCAAGTTCCTATTAAATACCCTGACCTCAACTAGATCTCTGGCTGTCAGCATAGCCTCTAGTTGACACTCAGCCTGTCCACCGGTTCCGATAAGTGCGCCGATCTTCGCATCCTTCTTTCCTAATACGTCAAATGCAGCTCCAGAAGCGGCACCAGTGCGGAGTTGAGTTATGTAAGTACCGTCCAAAATAGCACAAACCTCACCAGTTATACCGTCTAAGAGTAAGACCGTAGCTGGAGTGACAGGTAGACCCTTCTTAGCATTCTCTGGGAAAACAGAAACAATCTTAACCCCAGCCGAATCCAAATCCTCAACGTACCCAGGCATAAACAACATACTTCCTCCCTGCTTCTCAGCCTGTATATTTGTCCTAATAGGAGTCACGGTCTTATTTTCTGTGTATAGTCTAAAAGCTTCCTTGTCAGCCTCAATAGCATCCCTCATTGTAAATACTTTCTTGATATCCTCTTTGTTTAAAAGTAACATATTATCCCCTCCAATTAAATTATAAAATCGTTTGCAAGTACTATAAATAAATCCAGCAGCCTACATAAGATAAATCTAGCGAATACTAGACTTAAATTCTTCAACTATTCAACTACTAGATAAATAAATATTTCAACTATTTTAATTATAACCTTAAATATATAAATGTTTCAACTCAAATTCCATTTCCTCGCATTGCCATAGACTGTGACAATTGCTTCCTTAACACAAAATAAGCTATATCAGTACGAACCGCAACGCAACCATGCGTTAGGTCTGTACCTAATATAGCTCATTTATAGATTATTCTCGTGCAACCTACAATCAACACCCAAATGCTGATACAACTACACCTTCAATACTTTGATTTAAAACATTTGACTAGCAAGTAACCTTTACTTTGTTCATGTCGTTCATTACATCTAGTATTACTTCGTCAGTTATAGACATACCCTTATCGCTTACTCTTCCAAGATTTCTTATACTCTCTTCAACAGTGCTTCCTACTATTCCGTTTTGAGAAGGCACTATGCAATCCTGTTTAGCTATTATTGCACTTTGCATAGCTGCAGAAGCTGCAGATGAAAGTTTCAAAGCGCAACCTGGTTTTGCACCATCACAGATCATTCCGCTTAGGTCTGCTATCATGTTTTCTATAGCTCCTTCTATCTGTGCTTCTGTTGCATCCATAAGCCAAGCTAGTCCTGCTGTAGCTCCAGTTGAAGCGGCTACCCCACAGCCACATACAGCTGATAATCTACCAGTGTAGTTTTTAATAAATCCTGTAATTAGATGAGATATAGCAAGGGCTTTTGCCAATCTTTCATCAGTTTGCGGGAACTTGTCATTGTAGGCAACTATTGGAAGTATAGCGGTAAGTCCGTGGTTACCACTTCCATTAGAACTCATAACTGGCATTTTAACTCCTGCCATCCTAGCATCTGACGCACCTGCTGTAAGCATCATAGCGTGGTTGATTAAGTCATCAGTAAGAAGTCCAGATTCTATACTTCTTTTGATTCCGTATCCCACACCTATACCTATTTTGTTAGCCAATCCGAACTCAGCCATGTCTTCATTCATTTTTATTCCATCTAATAAGAATGATATTTCCGCTAAGTCCATTTTTTCAACATTTTGTATCAACTCTTCAACTGTAACAGTGTCCATAAGTTTTTCCTTATTTACAACTGGCTCATCTGTTGACTCTGTTTCTACAACCTTAGGCTCATCGTCTAGTATAACTTCACCATTAGATTCTAGATATGTGAAATTATCGTGTTTAGTTCTTATTACTACCTTTGAAGTTTTAGTTGCTCCACCTAGTACTACTTCTATAAAAACTTTTTCTCTAGTCTCTGCTGGTGTTATATTTATAGGATTTTCGTCCATATATTTTTCACTAGCTATCGACTCATCATTTGATAATGTTTCGAGCACACTTAACCCATTTTCCGAATGCCCCCCGACAATACCCATAGCGGCTGCTATCTTAAGACCTGCCCTCTTTGATCCTGGAATTCCAACTCCCATGCCGTTTTTATATATACTAGGGCTCACATGTATTGTATTTACTAGAACTTCTTCCCCTAAGAGTTCCTTCGCCTTAGCACAAGCAAGGGCAAGAGCAACTGGTTCAGTACAACCAACCGCTGGTTTAACCTCAGCTTTCAACATTTCAATTAATTCGTTTCTTATATCTCTCATAACAAGTTACCTCCAGGTTTAAATATTTTAATTTTATCATTTTAAATTGTTATTCAACGGTTTCAATGGGGGGTTCAACCTCCACTGAAATGAGAACATCCCCACATAATCAGGTGGGGTAAATCTTTCTCACGTTTTAACTATACGAAGATTCATGCTTTTAACTATCAACGTTTTCCTGAACACAAATAATTATATTACATCTCCACTTCACCTTATTTAAAAGCAACTTCCATGCCAACTTATCTATTCAATAAATATTTTTTTACAACCCAGTAATTGCAATGCATTCATTGCTATAAATAAATGCGTAGAATCAAAACTCTTCTTTAGATAAAACTTTTTTCTCAAAAAGAAATAAAAAAGTCCCAAAATGAGATTTAATCCCATTTTGAGACCGTTCACTTGTAGTTTCTCGGCTGTTTTATACCCACGTTTGTTAATTTTCAATCTCGTATTTCTCTAGTTTTCGATATAATGTCGATCTAGATATTCCAAGCGCCTTTGCTGACAAGTCCTTGTCCTTTTTATAATCCTTGTACTTCTCGAGCGCCTTCAATATTTCCACCTTCTCGAGTTCCTCAAGAGGAATTATCTCGTCAGTAGCCTCACTCCTTCTCTCAACCGGTTTCACAGTCAGCTTCTTAGGTAGGGTGTCTATACTTATATTTCCTCCAGACGACATATTTACGCTGTACTCTATGATATTTTGAAGCTCTCTGATATTACCCGGCCATTTATACTCGCTCATAGCCTGTACTACCTCCGCGTCAACTCCAGTTACAGGTTTATTGAGCTTAACAGAATACTCTTTTATCATATAATCTATTATCAAGGGTATATCGCCCTTTCTGTCACTCAAACTAGGAAGTTTGATCGGCATTACGTTCAATCTGTAAAACAAATCTTCTCTAAAGGTACCCTCGGCCACCATTTTCTCAAGATCCTTATTAGTAGCAGAAATTATCCTTACGTCCACGTGGATATTCGCCCCTCCACCGAGCTTGTTCAACTCCTTTTCCTGGAGTACCCTAAGTAATTTTGCCTGTAGGTGCAGGCTCATATCCCCTATTTCATCTAGGAAGATACTTCCCTTGTCTGCTAGTTCAAAAATCCCTATCTTACCGCCCTTCTTGGCGCCCGTAAAAGCCCCTTCCTCATATCCAAAAAGTTCACTCTCAAGCAGATTATCTGGGATTGCAGCACAGTTTACAGTTACAAATGGATTTTCTGACCTATTGCTGTGATTGTGAATAGCCCTTGCAAAAAGTTCCTTCCCAGTACCGCTTTCCCCAGTAATCAAAACTGTAGAAGTAGACTTAGAAGCAACCAATGCCTCTTGTTTAGACCTCATAATAGTTTCACTGCATCCGATTATATTCTCAAGCTTAATCTTATAATCCTTATTCATCTCGTTGTAGTTTTTAATAGCCTCGCTCTTATCTATAAAATCGATAACGTATCCCCTCAACTCGCCATTTAAATCAATTCTACTCATATTGTATATTCCCTTGACTACATGCCCCATATTTTCATAATCAAAACTATTAGACCTGTGTTTCTTGAAATTACTAGACAAGGGCTTCTTTAAAATACTCAATTCATCAAAGAAGTTTTTGCCTGAAATATCGCCGTGAAGTCCAAACATCTTGCTGAACTTTGAATTGTACTTTTCGATTTTTCCAGACATATCGACAGACACGACAGCCTTGTCCATACTATCAAACAAGGTTTCAAGTTTTTTTCTCTCCAAATCAAGCTCAATTGTCGTAATCTGGGCCTTGAGCTTGCTAGAAATAAGATCTGCCATCTTACCCAAGAAGTTGATTAAGTCCCCCTTCTTAGACTGTATAAATACGGACTGTTCCTCCGTAAAAGCAATTAACCCTATCACACCATAAGACTTGTCATCGTACACAATAGGGCAACAGACCTCTCCATACTCCCTGCAACTCCTGTTTCCATAGCATTCCCTACATATTCTATTGTTCTTTGGGTCATCTATAAATATTATTGATTGGTCTGTATATGATTTTTTAAAAGCTGAGTACTCGCCAACTCTCTCACCCACTTTATCAAAATAAACCCCTGTTCCAGCTATTCTCACCAAATCCCCATTTACTATAGTAACATCAATATTCAAAACAGCCTCGATAGCCTCTGCTATATTTTGTATATCATCTTTTATAATTCCTAGTTGCATTATAATCACCACACATTAAGATTTGTATTTATTTATCTTTCTTCAACAACAGTATTCTTTTTATCTCCGTCAAAACAACGAATATCTTATTTAAGGTAAACTGAATTGAAATCAAAACGACAAACAGCATAACAACTGCTATCATAATATAATTGAAATTTACGTTCAAAATATCTCCTCCATCCAAATCAAAGGAGATTAGGTTAATCCTAATCTCCTTATCTTATAACTCTATTTTAACTCAATTAAAATATTTTTCATATACAATTATGCTTATTATCATGAAACTAATTCAGCCTAGAATAAAAATCTAAGTTCCTAATTCTAGAAAAGGTCAACCAATCAATCCAATCCGTCCAAATTTGCTATTTGCTATTCGCTATTCGCCATTTATTCTTCGTTATTATTTTCATTTAACTTTCTTATCTTGGATATCGATACCTCATAAGCTACCTTTTTCAAAACCTCGCCTGTCTCAAGCGTCTTCTCGTACTCCCTACTCTGAACCCTGCCCCAAAGTTGAATTCTATCCCCCACTTTAAGAGTCTTCGCAAACTTAGCATTCCTTCCCCAAACGATCGACGGTATATAGTCTGACTTGTTATAAGGTCTGTTTATGGCTATAAGCAGGTCGGTAATCTCCCTTCCAAGTGGAGTCTGTCTATAAACAGGCTCCTTACATATATACCCGTCTAAAAAGATACTGTTTGGATCCTTGGACTCTTCATCTTCGAGCACAGAAATCTCCCTCGCAAAAACAGTGAGAATCAGCCTATTTTTCTCATCTATAGACTTATTGTACGACCTTAACTGCCCAGAAACATCCACTGTGTTATCCTTTTCCATGTTGATATCCTGGATCAATCTCTCGGATATAGTTATTGGGAGCACATCGTAGGACTCACTCAATCTTTTTATTTTTATATCAATGTTGTAAAATTTTTCACCAAATATTTCATGGCTGAACACTAGTTCCTTGCTCAACTCACCTCTTAAATTTACTATGTTATTTTCACTGTTCACTGCTACCATAACTTCATCCCCCCAAATTAGTAAGTTTATCTTATTGCTTTTTTTCTTATATCTTAAATATATTTAAAAACCTCTCTTATTATTACTATTAAATATTTTTAATTTATCGCTTACCAATTTAGTGGGCAGGTTTTTCCACTGAAATGAGAATTAGCCCGACACCCGTATACTGTATCGCTAATTCTCAAGTTAAATGGTGATTCAACGTTTTCAGTGGGCGGGGTTTTCCACTGAAATGAGAATTAGCCCGACACCTGTGTGGTGTAGGGCTAATTCTCAAGTTATAACAAATATGATAAATCCTTATTCTACGCTTTTCTTTTTTGCTGACATCAGCATTGTTATAGATGTGTAGATTATTACTAATACAACCAACATCTTTAATATGTCCATAGGTAAGTTCTTAAATAGGAATACGGCTGCCAATACCCCAACTATACCACCTAAGGTTATACATATTGAAGCCTTTTTATTATATGCGCCCTCTTTTATGAACTTAGTACTTGCAACTGGCATAAGCATTGCGCAAGATCCCATCATTATCGGAAATGCTACTGCTGGTGACATTCCAAGGAAGTAAACCATAGCCATACAAGGTGCGTATAGTCCTATTCCAGCTGTCATAAGAGCTCCAAGTATAAAGTTACCGATAGCACCTATTATAAGCGCTGTACCTGTTAGAGCTGTAGCTTCTCCGCCACCTGGCATTAGATTTATCCAAGGATGAGCTAGGAACATTACTACCGCTGTTATCGCAAGAGCAACCCCCATTATCAACTGTATCTTTTTATCGTCCAGTTTAGATATGATACCTGCTCCAACGTATGATCCTACAACAGCTGATCCTATTAGAACCGCAAGTGTTACTGCATCTACATCGATTGCCAGTGTAAACACCAATGCTTCTAATATAACCGGTATAGTATGCCCAACATTTAAAACACCAGGTATATGTCTGTCATGTATGTCTAGTTTTAAGAATTTGATAAGAGCTACTGTTGGTGCAAATGAGCCTATACCTAGTGTATCTGCAAAGTCGGTTATCAGGCCAGTGCATAAGGTCTTGCCAGTACTTACTTCGGTTTCAAGTTTTCCCTCTTTCTTGGCATGCATAAAGTCTTTTCCAAATACCACTCCGTATACTGCTGCTAATAAAATAAATAATCCACGTACTACGTTTACGATCATAGCCTTGCCCCCTTTAAATTATTTCATACCCCTATTGGTATGCTGTCTTGTTTGATTTATTACAATTAAAAACTTCAGAGAAATTGTACCCACTTGCACTTGCAATTTAATATCCCCTAAAAGTTTATGAATTTCTGTTTCACTCATGTATATTTACGCTCTCGAATATATATTCCGATATATTCAAATATTTAGTTTTTTTGTACTTAAAATAGAGCTGCATAAAGATGACTCAATCAAATTTTAATTCTATTTCCAAAATCCTAGTCATCTCTAAACAGCTTTTATTTTAATATACGTCTATTACACAATCTATGTACCAGTTCTTTTATCGGTACAAGCGATTGTATTTGATTTTAGAATCTATCCAAACCTTGAACTTATAGATTCTTATTTCAATATAAATCCGTATTTAACTGGATCTTCGTCGTCAAACATGAAGTTGTTGAATCCTGTGATGTAAGCCGAGCCTGTTATCTTAGGAATTACTGCATCGTATTCTCCAACTTTAGTAGTTTCTACTATTTCTCCGTAGAATAACGTTCCAAGTATACTTTCATATACGAATTTTTCTCCTAGCTTGATCTTTCCTTTTGAGTAAAGTGTAGCTAGTTTTGCACTAGTACCAGTTCCGCATGGAGATCTATCAACCTGTCCTTGACCGAATATAACTACGTTTTTAAAAGTAGCTTCTGGATTAGTAGGTTCGTCGTATACTTCAACTAAGTCTACAGTTTTTATGTGCTCGAGTGTTGGATGTTGTATTTCTATAGTTTCGTTGATTATATCTCTAAGTTGCATAGTTAATTCAGTTAACTTTGCAGCATTTTCTGGAAGTATTTTTAATCCAAGTTGGTCTGCGTGGATTATAGCGAAGAAACTTCCTCCGAAAGATATGTCGAATTTAACCATACCAACACCTGGTAGGTCAACTTCTACTCCTTCTTTGTACAGGAAGGCTGGCACGTTTAAGAAAGATACGCTCTTAGCTTTACCGTCTACAACAGATACTTCACCCTTTATCATTCCTGCTGGTGCTTCCATCAATACGTTGGTTATAGGCTCAACAGCTGGCACTATCCCATTTTCAACAGCTACAGTCATTGCACCTATAGTACCGTGACCACACATGTTTAGATATCCTCCACCGTCCATGAATATGATACCGAAATCTGCATCTTGGTTTGTCGGTTGAGTCATGACTGAACCGAACATATCGTTATGTCCTCTAGGCTCAAGCATGATTCCTGTTCTTATATGATCATAATGTTCTTCTAAGTAAGCTTTTTTCTCAGGCATTGAGTTACCTTTTATATTAGGTAGTCCGCCTACAACTATTCTTGTAGCTTCTCCCGCTGTATGAGAGTCTATTGCTTGAATACTTTTGCTGAATTTCATAGTATTTCCCCCTAGATTATATTATTTTGTTTTATCTGAACGCCCGCTATTTTTGCTCATTATCCGCCTTGCGCATCTTGAGTTTTAAAAATGCTAGAGCCTTCTTAGCATCTATTTCGTCGGTGTTGTTCTCCCCGACTACTTCGGTTTCTATACCTTCCGCACTCTTATTCATGTCGACAATGGTATCCATATACTTGTTTGAAACTACAAATTTTGCCTGCACACCATTGAAAGTTACCCCTACGGAAGGAATTTCCCTCTTTCCTATTTCTTCAAATGTATTTGCAAAGTCGACGTGTGAGTTTCCCCAACCGTCACAGGACACGATTACTCCATCTGCTCTCATCGCTTCTAGCCAGACTGCAGCCCTCTTTCCGACTAGGTTCTTGTATTCATTTTCTTGTGGCGATCCAACTACCATCACTCCAAGCAAGTCTACATCTAGGTCGTCGGACACGACATCTAGAAGCGGATCTCTAAAATGATGAAGTGAGGTCTCTTTTGTAGAAGGTCCTATCCCCATAATTCCATCTCCTCTTCTATGTCATGGCTCTGAGTGCGCCGTCCCTGTATTCGTTTGGAGATATGATCATCGGCATGTTTAACATATCAATGATTGACACTCCTCCCTTGAAACCACTCGGTTCATGGGCGAACAGCATATTATCGTACATCGCACCCTGCCCTGCAATTTGTTTTAATATTACGACTTTTTTCTTTCCATGTCTAATCTTGTCAAAATATTCACGACTTTCTTCCGCGTTTCGTGGATCTTCAACCTTTAAGACTTCCCTTATCGATTGAATGAATTCATCACATACTCCAAAGGCATCTAGAGCTAAATCTCTAGAAAAAGGAAGGTCTCCCTTGAGGGTTACATCCATGTGTATGATGTAATCGTTTTCTCCAGGTGTTCCATATCTATTGAGTACGATCTTATCTTTTAGAATTCCTTCTGACGATCCAAATTCATGCATCTGCCTACCATTTTTGTCTATTCCGGTCAACATAACGTATACACCGGTGATTGTATGGGTGATGCCTTCACCTATTTCGCCAAGTACCTTTGTCGATATCGGTATAATATCCATTATTGTGTTTATACTTCTAGCATGGTCTCCTGGCTCGATTATATCAAGTGTTATTTCCTCTATAACCTTCGTGCTTTTCATCAAGGATTCTATATCCTTCTCTATTGTCAGAACGTCTTTTGAAATCTTCGTCTTGTTTCCAAATACTACCTTGCTCATATGAAACGGCCTTATAACGAGTCGTCTAAGTATTTTTTCTTCCACCTAAATCACCTACAATCTCAAAGATATTTGGGAAAAAGGGATATATTTCCCCTTCTCCCTATATCTCTATTTGTATTGCTAGTTTAATTGTATATTAAACTTGTGCATGGTATTCGTATGGCAATGATATTATCTTACCAGCTGATGGTATTTCAACTAGTTGTTTTAAAGTATCTCTCAAGATACCAGTCTGCATTTCTACGTTATGTGGTTCACCAGCGTTTGCTCCCATCGGAACTAGTGGAGCAACTGCTCTTGGAGTTCCGTTTTGTCTTACTACTGGAGGAAGAGCCGCTATTATTATAGTTGGTATTCCAGCTTCCTCTATTGCTCTCTGCACGATCACGGCAGTTCTATGGCAGGTACCTCAGCCAGCTGTCATAACGACGCCGTCTACGCCTTCTTCTTTGAGTTTTTCAGCGATTTCTGGACCAGTTTTTTCAGTAAATGCTGATTGGTCTCCACCACCACCCATGAATGTGTAGTGCATTGGAGCTGAACCCTTTATATATCCTGCTTCTGCTAATTCATGTAATCTATCTATCGGGAACATGCAGTTGATGTCTTTATTTACATCCCCATTGTCATATCCACCGTGTGATACCATCATTTCATCTACTCCAGCTGTATCTGGAACCATTCTAAATGTTGTGTCCCCCGCTAGATTAAATCTTTTGTCAGTTTTCATATGCACACCCGCTGCTGATGCTAAAGCAATTGTCATGTCTTTCAATTCTTTAGTAACAGGAGCCCACACTGGTGGAGGTGTTATTGGCACAAATATCTCAGACTGAAGTCCTTTTATTGATGTAAGACTCATTGTTATTTCTCCCTTCTATATTAAAGCTTTTTCTTTATTTAAGCTGCCTAGTTTGCATTATCTTCCTAGTTGCTCTAATTTGTGTAGTCGTTTACTCACTTGCTTTTTCTTCCTGTATGCTCTCTTCTTGCATTCTTTTTTCTTGCATTCTTTTTTTGATTTCTTCTCTTGTCTTTCTCTCGTTTTCCATGTTTGCCAAATACTCTTCGTTTGGTTCTGGGCTAAGTACCTCTGGATAGCTCAGTAAGAATCCAACTTCTTGGCCCAATTTAACCTCGCTCTCGGCGATTAACATCCTATTGGGTATTTTAAATTGTCCAAGTCTGCCCTTGAGGTCTATTGTCACACTTCCATCAGTTATCTCGACAATTACACCTTCAAACATTCTTTCTGATGAAATATATTTTAGTCTATCCACTGTCTTTCCCCCTTACCGCTGTTTATATTAAATAATTCTTATTGTTCGTCTTTTTCGTATATTTCTTTTCTCTTCTTACTTATTGGAAGAGAAGTTTCATTTTCTTCGAGTACTATTTTTTCTCCAGTAGCTTTTTCTATGGCTTCTATGTTGTTTAGTTTAACATTTGGATTCCATTTTCTTTCTGGAGCTTTTATTTCTTCTCCTGCCATCGCAGATTTAAGCATTGACATAGCTCTTACTGCATCTTCTGGAGATAATGTGTTGTTTGAAAGTATTTCGTTTTCTATACCTTGTCTAGACTTGTTGTTGTCTACCATGTTAGTCATATATTTGTTTCCGACAACTAGAGCTCCCTGCATTGCTGAGTAAGTTACACCAACTACAGTTACTCCCCTCATACCTATTTGTTCTATATGAGATGCGAAGTCTATATGATTGTTACCAAATCCTTCTGTAGTTACTATTGCTCCATCTACACCCATAGCTTCTATAGTCATACCCAATCTCTTAGATACGTAGAATTTTTCTGCATTTACCTGTGGAGATCCAACGAATATAATACCTACTAAGTCTATTTCTTCGTCTGCCATTGCTCTTAGTACTAGTGGCTCTCTGTAGTAATGTCTAGACATTTCTTTAGATGCAGGCCCGATACAAGTTAGAGCGTGTATACCACCGTCTAGTACTTCAAGTGGAGATAAGACTACTGGCAAGTTACCAAGGTCTACGTTTGGATGAGCGCCTAATGTACCAACTGGTTCAACTGGTAGTATTAGATTATCATGCATAGCTCCTTGACCCATTATCTCTTTAACTATAGCTACTTTTTTCTTTCCTGGTCTTCTATACTGTTCTATTATGTCTTCGTTTACAACTAGAGATTCATCAGCTACTTTAAGCGCTTCTCTTATCTCTTGAGTTATGTGGTCGAATGCCTTATGAGCAGCTAGAGGTCCTTTTCTTTCCATGTTTGTACCTGCAGCTATCGTAACCTGACCTTTGATGAATATCTCACCCTTGTCGGCAGCACCTGGTCTACCCCACATTATATTTGTGTCCATGTTACCTTCTGAAGAACCGAATTCACCTATCTGAACACCGTTTTCATCAGTACCTGTAAGCACCATTACAACTCCGTCTAATACTCTGGTGATACCTTCTCCAAGTTCGCCTTCTTCTTTGGTTGCTATTGGTTGGATATCCATTACAGTTTCACTGTATATGCTGTATTTATCTGGAGTTATTATTTCCAATTTGAAATCTTTTACTAATGTTTCTGAATCAGTTGCTTCTTTATCTAATTCATCGCTGTGTCTAAGGAATAGAGTAGTACCTTCTATCTTAGTTTTTTCAGCAAATTCTACTTTTTCTATTTTGAAATGTCTCTTAGTTAAACTTCTTACTAATTTAGCTTCAGCGACTTCTTCAACTTGCGCTGGTGATTCTACTGCTGGAGCCATTCCTATTGCTGGTACTGCTGCTTCTGTAGTTTGAGGTGCTACTATTCCCATTCCAGTAGCTATTCCTAGAGGTATTTCAAGGTCTATATCTCTTCCTTCACCTATATGAATTCTCACTGACTGACCACCACCTATTGGAGCTACTCCCATCACTGGAGCAACGCTTGCAACAGGTGCAACTGGAGCTACTTCCTGTTCTACTGAAACTTCTTCCTTTGATTCTTCTGCCTCTTCACCTACAGCTGCTTTGAATCCATCTACAGTCGCTGCAGTTAAAGGTGTCAAAGCGTCTACTACAACTTTTAACTTTCCACCTAATACCTGACCGATTGTAAGTGTATCATCAGCTATTGTTAAAAGACCAGAATCTTCTAAATCAGGGAATATTGCTGGATCCTCTAAGTTTGATGGTTCTAATATTGTTCCTGCTTCAAATCTACAACACAGTACAGCTGGGTCGTTTTCATGAGCCTTAGCTGTTTCTACAGTTATTGACATATACATACCTCCTAGTTATTTTTTTCTTCTATATAGTCTATGTCCAGCCGCTCTTAATGTATGGTCTGTACTGTGGTATACTGGCAATCCTAACCTAGGTGCCACTTGCATGACTGTGTTTGTTCAGTCCTCGCAGTTACTTATCAGTACAGCCTCAGCGCCTTGACTTTTTAGCTTTAATACTGTCGATGCTTGCCCAGGACATATACCTGGTAGGTCGCATCTATATCTTCCATTTACTTCTACCATTCTCTTACATCGTTCTTCTGCAACTACTTCTGCGCCCATCTTGGCTGCTATTTCCTTAAGCCTTTGCTCCTGAGCCCCACATTCACAGACGATTATGCCTAATTTTTTATGGGTCTGAGGGAATGGCATAGATACCAAGATACCTCCTAGAGTTTTTACAACTGGGCTATCTTTTTCTCCATGTTTCCCTGTGAAAGGTCCTCCAAGCACAATCTCCCCATATGGTTCGATTATCCCGCCTGCTTCTTCTATATATTTTTCGATAGGCATTCCAATGGGCACATCCAAAAATACTCGACCTACGTTTTCCGCGCCGTGAACCCTTCCTGCTACAGTTATATCTTTTGTTATAACTGGTCGTCTGTCTTCAATTGCCGCAACCACATTTTTTATAGTTTCGACATTTGATATTACAGTATTTGCCTCTAGTGGCAGCGCACCTGGTTTTAGTTCTACTCCTAGTATTTCCCTAACTATAACTCTTTCATCACCTGCTGGATATATATTTGGCAGGTATTTTAGAGATATATTAGGTTCGCCCTTGCAAGCTTTTCCAAGTGCCACAACCGCCTTTGTATGATGTGGTTTGATAGCTATATAGCCCTTGGCTGCACCAGTTATTTCAACCATGTACTTTAAGCCTCTAACTATGATGTCTGGATGTTCTTCCATAAACTTCATATTATGTTCTAGTATTGGTTCACATTCTGCCGCATTGGCTATTACAGTACCACCTGGGAGCTTCGTATTCAGTTTTACATGTGTAGGAAATCCTGCTCCTCCTGCACCTACGACACCCGCCTGTTCAATTGCTTCGAGATAAGTGAGTGTGTCTTGAATTTTTACATATTCTTCTGGTTGTTGTTCATCAGCTTCAATATTTATAGCTGTATCGTCGATCGATGTTACTTTGCCATACACACTTGAGTGGATATTAGCTCCAAGTCCTGTAGGCACCGCGATTAGCTCCCCTTTTTTCACTGACTTACCTATTTCAACAATTGGTTTGCATGGAGCACCTACATGTTGTCTAAGTTCAATTCTGATTACTATGTTAATCACCTCCCTTAAAATATTATTCAATTTAACTTATCTTCTATCTTTTAATATAAGCAATTACTATGCCAAAATTCTACTTAAAGGTTTTTTCTATAGTTGTTGTGTATATTATAGCATTTTTGAGATAAATGCACACGTTGGTATTTGTATTTTTCTTGAATAAAGTCCTTGAAAAATGCTCAAACTATCGTTTTCTTCAATTATAGTGTCTGTATTTCGACTATTTTTAAACGTAATATTTATCTAATTCCAGAATATTTATTTTAAAACGTTGAAATTTGCAGCGAGTAAACATTTGCATAACAATAGTCAGTTTTCAGACGTACGTCAGTTTTTAGACACTCTTATTTATTTGCATTAGTCTCTAAATGCTAATTGCTTGTGCTGGTAAGTACTTGTGCTGGCGAGTACATTGTTGGGATTAACCCAACACATAATTACGATCACAATCAATCACTATTCGAGGTACGCCTACTCTCCCCCGTACGATATATTATACTGATCTAATTTATAATAAAGGGTTGTCCTTGGAATGTTTAAGAACTTTGCCGCCTTGGCTTTATTCCCCTTTGCCAGATCCAACGCCTTTTCAATATTTCCTATTTCAAGTTGCATTGTCGCCTTTGTGAGGTCAAGCGGATACTGCTCATCGAAGTTTATCACATTTACCTGTTCCACCAAATAACTTGGTAGATCCTCTACATCTATCATACTTGAATTCGATAGCACCACTATATTTTCAATCGTATTTCTGAGTTCCCTTATATTTCCCTTCCACTTGCAGTTTTGTAGCACCTTATAAGCTTCTTTGCTAATGTTTAACATCGGTTTTCCATTTTGATCGCATAGTTCTTCTAGGAAGCTATGTACCAAAAGATTTATATCTTCTTTTCTATCCCTTAATGGTGGGATGTTTATCTCTACCACATTTAACCTATAGTAGAGGTCTTCTCTAAATTTTTCTTCTCTTACCATTTGAGCTAAATCCTTGTTTGTCGCTGAAATAACCCTTACGTTTGTTTTAATTGGCTGGTCTCCCCCAACTCTCATTATTTCCTTCTCTTGGAGTACTCTAAGCAGTTTTGCCTGCATACCGATTGGAAGATCAGCTATCTCATCTAGAAATATAGTTCCTCCCTTTGCCAGCTCAAACATACCAGACTTTCCTTTTTTGCTAGCTCCTGTGAAGGCTCCTGATTCATATCCAAAAAACTCACTTTCGAATAATTCACTCGGTATTGCACTGCAGTTTACTGGAATAAACTGCCCCTTCCTCTCGCTGTACTCGTGTATAGCCCTTGCGAACACTTCCTTGCCTGTACCGCTTTCTCCGCATATGAATATACTGCTGTTTGTCTTTGCAACCTGCTTTGCAACTGATTTCGCTTTTTCAAGTTTATAGCTGTTTCCTAGTATATCGTCAAAACTTCCCCTTGATAGATGTTTTACCTCTGTTTCTAGGTATCTTATCTTGTCGTTTGTCTGTTTTAACTCTCTAGATAAATTCTCTACATCTGTGATGTCCAGCTCTGTACACACCACTCCAGCAAATTCTCCACCAAAGAATATTGGCTCCGCATGCACAAGTCCGTACATACCCTTCTTCTTATAAGTAGAGTAAACCGCACTCAACCCCTTTCTTCTATTCAAAACCTTTTCGGAAATAGTACCTTCCAAAAACTTACTCATAGGATTGCCAACTATATCGTCAGATTTTATTTCATATCTATCTTCCATAAATTTATTCCATAATATAACTACACCGTCTTTGTTGATGGCACATATACCCTCTTTTATCTGGCCAATAATATAGCTCAAGGTAATTCCGTAATCTTCTAGATGCATATAATAGTAATCTCTTATATGTGCTTGGTTTATAACTCCTACTATCTTGCCTACCTCTATTACCGGCAGCACTCCAATCGAATTTTTAATCATTATATCCCTGCACTCGCCCAGGGTATCGTCTCTCTTCACCGATATCAGCTCGGTCTTCATAACTTTTTTAACCGATATATCCTTCTGTATATCTCGCTTGAGTAGACTGTGTATATCGCTCATCGATATAATTCCTAAGAGCTCTTTTGGCTTGTCCATTACGAATATATTTTTTTTATTTGTATCAAACATTAGGTTAATCGCCTCTTGAACCGAGGCATTCGATTCTATGGAGGTGATTTCTAAGTCCATTACTTCTTCAACTTTTTTTGACTCTGGAATAGAAAACAACTAAATCACTCCCAACTTATATGATTATCCACCTTGAATAACGATTTCAACATAGATATGGTCTCCCTAATTCATTAAACCACGATTCAACGATTTCCGTGAATATACATTTCTTAAATGGTGATTCAACGATTTCAGTTGGGGATTTTACCTCAACTGAAATGAAATTTATGCCCGCCACCGGTAGAAGTGGGTGACATTTATCTCAATTTATATTTTAATTATACCACATATATTATTTGAAAACCTAGCTTGAAAAGTCGATTTTAGTCGGATATTTAAAGCTTACATTTGAAATTAAATATCCGAAATTTTATATTGAAAGTGGGAGCAATACCGCAAGGCGCGGTATTGCCATTTTGATATGAATGTTGTGCAAAATAATTTATCCTTAAAAGCTACTTGTGTAGCTTCGGCGGGCGAATCAATTCAATGTTTGCCGCCACCTGTAGAGGTGAGGACGTTTATCTCAAGTTAAATTGCAATCATATTATTTTTTGCTCTGTAGACCTGTTTGATCTACCTTATAATTGTCTTTATAAAGAAGGTTCGATACTTTTTCAAACTTATATCCCTTCTCTTCAAGCCCTGTCAACACTGTATCCAAATAATCTTCAACATTGGCTGCATTTGCGTGGAATAAAACTATAGATCCTGGTCTTGTATCCTTCATCACTCTTTCTATCACGTGATTCGGACCTATCTCTCTCCAATCCGATGAATCTACATCCCACTTTACTATCCTATACCCTAGCTTGTTGCATTCTTTGATCGTATTGCTATCTATGTTTCCAAAAGGCGGTCTCACTATATCCGTATTCTGGTTGCATACCTCTTTTATTTGTTGTCTTGCAGTGTCCAGTTCCGATTTTACATTTTCCCTCGATATTTGCATCAAATCGGCGTTCGTAGCTGTGTTGTTTGCAATTTCATGGCCTCCATCGCTTATTTTTTTAGCATAATCCTGATTGTTCTCTATCCAACCTCCAACTAAGAAAAATGTAGCCTTTGCATCGTGTTTATCTAAAATTTCCATAACCTTTTCTATATTGTCACTTCCCCATGCAACGTTAAAGGTTATAGCCACTTTTTTCTCCTTTGTATCAACCCTACATATCGGCGTTTCGGAATTATCATTTACATTGCAGATATATTTTATCCCATATACCAGAGAAAATACCACAGCTATAATTACGAAAAAATTAAAAGATCCATTTATCAAAATCTTAATTCTCTTCAAACTCAAGTTCATCAACTCCCCGTTTTTAATTACGTCTCACAATAAAATCTATTTATATCGAACACAAAAAATTACTATTTTGAATAGATTGCTCTTAAAAATTTATTTTTTATACTATCTCGAAATTCAGTTTCCAGTATTTTTCAGCATATATTCTCCCTATATGGACAAATTAAGATTATCAACACAAGATATAAACAAGGTTCAACTAAAACAAACAGAAGTTGAGCACATATATCATAAACTGACATAAGTGTTGAAACTACCATAGAGGAGGAATTTAAAATGACAAATTCAAATTCAACAGCAGTACCTGAAGCTAAAGCAGCTTTAAACCAAATGAAGTTAGAAATAGCTAACGAACTTGGTATAGCTAACTACAACTCAGCAGATAAGGGTAACCTTACATCTAGACAGAATGGGTACGTTGGTGGTTACATGACTAAAAAGTTAGTCGAATTAGCAGAAAGACAACTCGCTGGTAAGTAGTTATCACTTAATAGATGTATAAAATAGAGGATGTGCATAGCACATCCTCTATTTTTATCTAGATTAACTATTCTAAGCTTTTAATTTTCATCAATTTAGTTTAATATAGAAGTATACAGAAGTATATTTAAATATATTTAATTGTATTGAAATATATAGAAAGCTTTGGAGGAATGATAAAATGTTTGAAAACTCATCTGAGCAATTAGCTTATCACAAGATTTTGATTTTATATATATTAGAAAAAATGGAAATGGATTTGACTAATTCTCAAATAACGCAGGTTGTACTGGAAACGGAAATGTTGAATTACTTTTCACTCCAGCAGAATTTGTCTCAGCTTATGGAATCGAAGTTTGTGAAAATCTACAAAAAAAATGAGAGGGAGTACTACGCCCTCACACAGAAAGGTCTTGAAACACTCGAGTGTTTCTTCATCAGAATACCGCAAACTGTAATCGACAAGGTCGACTCATACCTTGAAAACAAGGGTTCGGAATTGCTCAACAAGACGCAGATAACCTCTGATTTTGTAAAGCAAAGCGAAAATGAATACCTTGTCAACCTAAGGGTCATTGAAAATCAATCCGACCTCATAGATCTGAATTTGAATGTTTCTTCAGAAAAACAGGCAGAACAAATCTGCTACAATTGGGAAAATAACGCATCTAGGATGTATGCCGACATCATCGACATGCTCAGCAATGCAAATTATACGGATTAAGCTCTACAGAGCCTGCTCTCGGATTATCGAAGTAGGCTCCTTTCCTACGTCTATCTTTTTTTTCAACCTTAAATCTCCAGTACCGTAGACGTTTACGCAGTTGTTTTCCGTGTCGGTTACAAACATAAGTCCGATCTCATCCAGCACAAGCAGTCCCTGAGCCGTTCCACATATTTTTATACAATCGACGATTTTCTTTGTATCGTAATCTATCACCCATACTCCACCATAGCCAAGGTCCGTTACATAAACTCGCTTATTTACGTAATCTATTCCAATCTCAACAGGAAGCACCATTCCATCTAATACAGCCTTTATCTCAAATGTATCTTGATCGAACACGATTAACTTTCCATCTATAGTCGTAGCGTATAACTCGCTTTTTTTCGGATCTATTTTTAGATGCCATAGTCTGTAGTCCAATTTTCTTATGCTGTCTATTGCCTTTTTCTCAATATCTATACACACCAACATATCTCTACAGGGTACGTAAAGTTTTTTCTTCTCTTCGCTTATGTCGAATCCATGAGGCATGCTACCCACCTTTATGAGCGCTACTGGCGACAAATCCCTTCTATTAAATATATTTATACTGTCGGTATCTTGATTTGCAAGGTAGATATCTTCATCGTTTAGTATAATCCTCGTAGGACTTCCTCCGACAGAAGTAGATTCTATTATTTTTTTTGACCTTATATCTATTACAAACAGCATACCGTCAATTGAATTTGGAATATACGCCCTGCTTTCACCTATGTCTACGAAAAAATGATGAGGGTAGATATTCTCTCCGATTTGAATTATTTCTTCTAGTTTAAGTGATTCGAGATTTATTACTCCGATGCTTTTTGATAGGTAATTCGATACATATAAATTCATGTAAGCACCTCCGCCATGTGATGTGATTTTACTTTCTAACTATAAGTATGTTTTACCCGTATGTAATGTTATTGTTTATGCAAATTTTTTTTTATTTTATTTTTGTAATTACGCGCACAGGTGTAAGGCAGTCGAAAATTTAGAAATAAACGGTGGTGTTGAGTCAATATACACCGAATTCTATCCTAGTCTTTTCAAAATCACATTATTTTGGTATGATATTCTTTGTAATGAAAATTAGATAGGAGATGTTTTCTGTATGAAAATAGTTTTTCAACCAAGCGGAGTATGTTGCAAAGAGATGAGATTTGATGTAGATGATAATAATATAATCACTGATGCTGAATTTATCGGCGGATGTTCAGGTAATCTACTTGGACTCAAGAGCCTCATTATAGGTATGGATGCAAATGATGTGTCTAAAAGACTAGATGGAATCAAATGTGGAAGCAAGGCGACTTCTTGCCCAGACCAACTTTCTAAAGCGATAAACAAGGCTCTACTTTAAAATAACTTAAAAAAGGATAGGGAAATCGACAATAATGTCGACTCCTTATCCTTTTTTCAAATAGCTTCTAATAACACCAATCATGTAGAGCGAACCCGCACCTACTATGACTTCTCCGTCAACTGCCGTATCCACAGCAAATTTCACAGCCTCCTCGATATCAGCTCTCAGCTCGACATCCGGAATCTGATCTCCTATTACATGTTTCAAAGGTTCAACATCCATTGATCTATCGCTTATCGGTAGGGTAACTACTGCCCTGTCAAAATGCGGAGATAATACTTCTATAACCCCGTCTACGTCCTTGTCGTTTAACATACCGATTATCAACGTGTGTTTCTCTTCGCCGAAATTATCTTCTAATACCTTAGCTAAAGATTTAGCCCCATCTAAATTATGCGCCCCATCTATGATAAATAAGGGGTCTTCGCGCATTATCTCTATCCTACCAGGCCATCTAGTATTTACCAAGCCTGCTCTAATCACAGTTTCATCTATTTCTATGAGATTGTTCACTTTCAAAAATTCTACAGTCCTTATTGCGACTGCTGCGTTTTTCACCTGATGTTCCCCTATTAGTCTTATCTCTAGTCCTTTGTACTCGACATTTCTATCCATAAAATCAAATGTCTGAGATCTTAAATCCGAGTCTATTATACTTATATTCTCAGAATTTACTTCGATGTAGTCTGCATTTTCGACTACGCAGGCAGTTCTTATAACATTTTCTGCCTCTGGTTTTTGCTTGTAAACTACCACGCTTCCGTCTTTTTTAACTATGCCTGCTTTCTCGTAGGCTATCTTGCCCAAGGTATCTCCAAGTATAGCTACGTGATCCATACTTATAGATGTTATAACGCTGACCAATGGTTTTTCAATGACATTTGTGGCATCGTACCTTCCACCTAGTCCAACTTCTAACACTACGTAATCGGTTTCTTTCATCTTGAAGTAGTAAAAAGCCATTGCAGTTACTATTTCAAATTCAGTAGGATTTGCAAGTCCTCTCGACGTCATTATTTCTATTTTTTCCTTTATTATCCCCACTATATCAGCAACATCTTTATCTGGTATTTCCTCTCCATTTACCCTGATTCGCTCTGTGAATCTTTCGAGGTATGGCGATGTGTAGAGTCCCACATTGTAACCACCCTCTTTAATGATATTAGATATAAACGAACACACAGAGCCCTTCCCATTTGTTCCTGCGACATGGATGATTTTAAGATCATCTTGAGGGTTTCCGAGAAGTTTCAAAAGTTCTGCCACTGTCTCTAATCCTAGCTTAACTCCAAACCTGTTTGTACTTGAAATATATTCAAGTGCCTCGCTGTACTCCATTTAAACCTCCTTAAAATGCCATTCCCAATAGTCCTGCAAGTTTTACTTTCAATTCCTTGATCCTATACTTACTCACTGGTATAGACTGCTTTCCTATTGTAATCATATTGTTTTCTATCATGTCGATTTTCGTTAAGTTTACGATATAACTTGTATGACATCTGTAGAATCTCTCTTGGTTCAAAATTTTCTCAATCTGCTTCATACTCATGTTGTACCGGTAATCTGTTTTAACTGTATGTATTAGTATATCCCTGTTATCGGTTTCTATATACAGTATATCATCGACAAATATTCTATTTGTTTCTTGCTTTGTGTTCAAAATAACATATACGTCCTTTTTGTTGAGAAGTAAATCTATACAAGGATTCAAATTTGCTTTAAACTCATCATAACTCAGACATTTCATGAGATATCTTCTCGCATTGACCTCATAACCATATCTAGCATACTCAATTAGGGCTGTCATAAAAATGATTTCAACTTTTTCATTAAATTCTCTGATTCTCTTTGCCGTTTCTATTCCATCCAGCCCTTCTTGCATATGTACATCTAAAAATATTAATTCCACGTCTTTTGGATAATATTTAATTAACTCTTCACCAGACGAAAACTCTAATATATCATACTTAAGGTTTCTTTCATCTAATACTCGTTCAGTTAGATCTCTAAGTACTTTTCTGGCAACAGCTTCGTCATCGCATATAGCTATTGTAATTATTTTTATCTCCCCCTATCTATTTAAATTTATCTAGCATTTATTTGTATTCTTGTATAATTAATACCCTCCGTTGATATTATAACATATTTTGGTATCTTTCCACAAAAATAAAGAGAATACTGTCGAAAACTCTAGACATAAAATATTTTATGTTTGCTTCTTCAATATCCTCTTTATTTTTTAAATTATCTTGCTAAAATTCGCAATTTACTAGCTTCCTACGCTCTCGTACTTTTTCAATCCCGATTTCCACATATTGTAACCTACAATCAAGAATATGGCTGATATTATAGGTGCAATAGAAATAGCGGATTAAATTGTTTTGTAAGAAATCTATCCAGCTCTCCATCTATTATAAAAACAGAGCCTATATCTTCAAGATTTGAAAATAAAGTCCTAATTTATCCCTCATTTATGTATAATTATTCTTCGCCAAGATATGATTTTAAAGGTATTTACTGCCTATATTTTTATACTTCTCCTAATTTTTGTATTTTTGAATAATAAAAAATAGCATGAATCTTTCCTTTTTAGTGAGCTTGCTTCTTACAAAAAACAAACCTAAGGAGATTCATGCTATTAATATTAAATACTCATTGTACTTTATATATTTAAATTATTGTACTTTAATATATTTAAATTATTTTACTTATTTCATCTTGCCTTTTAGACCTTCAAGTCTTTCTACAACCGAAGACAACATCTCTTCGAATTTTTCTTTTTTAGCTTTTTCTTCGTCAACTAAATTCTGAGGTGCCTTAGCTAGGAAACCTTGATTTGAAAGTTTTCCAGCAGCTCTTTTTATCTCACCCTCTATAGTCTTCTTTTCCTTTTCAAGTCTTTCGATTTCTTTTTCAAAATCCACCAACTCTGCAAGAGGTATATATATCTCCATTCCGTCGTTTACTATTGTTACAGCATCCTCAGGTATACCTATCTTCTCGTCTTTTATCTCAACAGAAGATGCCGAAGCCAAGGTTGTGAAGTAATTTTTACCGTATTCAATAGCCTCCCTAGCTTCATCACTTGTAGGTATTATAATCAGGTTAGCCTTCTTAGAAGGTGGAACATTTCTTTCAGATCTTACATTTCTTATGCTCTTGATACCTGACATAACTATTTCCATCATGTTTTCTTCTTCTGCCATATTGTCTTCTTCACTGTACTTAGGCCAAGCAGAAATTATTATCGCACCTTCTACAGTAGGTATATTTGTGTATATCTCCTCTGTGATAAAAGGCATGAATGGATGAAGCAATTTAAGCGTAGTTTCTAGAACATATGTCAATGTGTATATAGCAGCTTTTTTAGTCTCTAAATTATCGCTGTAGAGTCTAGGTTTTACAATCTCGATATACCAGTCGCAGTACTCAGACCAAGTGAAATCAGAAATTTTCTGAAGCGCTATACCAAGGTCAAACTTATCCATATTGTAAGTTGCATCCTTGATCAAATTATTCACTCTTGATATTATCCACTTGTCGGCAAGAGTTAATTCCGACTCTACATCGCTTCTATTTAAGTTATTATAAGCGTCATCATCTATATTCATAAATACGAATCTAGAAGCATTCCAGAGTTTATTTGCGAAGTTTCTAGCGTATTCTACTCTTTCCATGTAGAACCTCATATCATTTCCCGGGGAATTTCCTGTGATAAGAGTATATCTTAGCGCATCTGCACCAAATTCGTCGATTACATCCAATGGATTTATTCCGTTTCCGAGAGACTTACTCATCTTTCTTCCTTGAGAATCTCTTACAAGTCCGTGTATAAGAACATGGCTAAATGGTTTCTCCTCCATACAGAACATACCTGCAAATGCCATTCTAACTACCCAGAAGAATATTATATCGTAACCGGTTACAAGAACATCAGTTGGGTAATAGTACTCAAGTTCCTCGGTCTTATTAGGCCATCCAAGTACTGAGAAAGGCCAAAGTGCCGATGAAAACCAAGTATCAAGAGCATCCTCATCCTGTTTAAAATCATGTGATCCACATTTAGGACAAGTATCCGGCTCATCTCTGGCTACTACGACCTCGCCACATTCTTGACAATAGTAAGCAGGTATTTGATGACCCCACCACAACTGACGAGAAATGCACCAATCTCTTATATTTTCAAGCCATTGAAGATACGTCTTCTCAAATTTATCGGGAACCAATTCGAGGTCGCCATTCTTCAAAATATCTATAGCTGGTTTAGCTAATTCATCCATCTTGACAAACCACTGTAGAGAAAGCCTTGGCTCTATTACAGTATGACATCTATAGCAGGTACCTACACTATGGTCGTGAGGTTGTATCTTAATCAAATATCCCTCTGTCTCAAGATCTTTTATTATAGCCTTTCTACATTCAAATCTATCCATACCCTCATACTTACCGCAGAGTTCATTCATAGTACCGTCTTCATTCATAACATTGATCTGCTCTAAATCATGTCTCTGACCAACCTCGAAGTCATTTGGGTCGTGAGCTGGAGTCATCTTAACTGCACCAGTACCAAAGTCTAAATCAACATACTCATCTGCAACTATAGGAAGTTCTCTTCCAAATAGAGGAAGAACAGCTGTCTTTCCAACGTACTTAGTATATCTTTCGTCATTAGGGTTGACCGCAATCCCAGAATCTCCGATCATAGTCTCAGGTCTAGTAGTCGCTATTTCAAGGAAATCATCGCTATCCTTGATAAAGTATTTAATATGATAGAAATTGCCTTCCTGATCCTCATGCTCAACCTCAGCATCAGAAAGAGTAGTCTTACAATCAGGACACCAGTTGATTATCCTATTTCCTCTATATATCTGTCCCTTCTCGTATAGTCTTACGAAGAACTCCTTAACCGCCTCATTGCAGCCTTCATCCATCGTAAATCTCTCTCTATCCCAGTCACAAGAATCTCCAAGTTGCTCAACTTGATTGACTATAATTCCACCGAACTCTTCCTTCCAAGACCAAGCCCTCTTCATAAACTCATCTCTACCTAGTTCATACTTAGTCTTTCCCTCTTCCTTCTTGATCCTATCGACAACCTTAACCTCTGTCGCAATAGATGCATGGTCCGTACCAGGCACCCAAAGTGTCTCAAAACCGTCCATACGTTTCCATCTAATAAGTATGTCTTGTAGCGTATGGTCTAGAGCGTGACCCATGTGAAGCTGTCCTGTTATGTTTGGTGGCGGCATCACAATTGTAAAAGGTTTCTTATCTGGATTCGGTGAACTCTTAAAATACCCGTTTTCCTTCCATTCCTTGTATATCCTTCTCTCAAACTCTTTAGGACTATACGTTTTTGCCATATCAATTTCTTTCATAGTCTACCTCCCAAGCTAATTTAATGCTTTCAAAATCAAATATCCAATCGCATTATATATTTTTCTGCAAAATTAAAAAAGAGCACTTCATCCACAAAAGGACGAAATACTCGCGTTACCACCTTAATTCCAAGGTCTAAGACCTCAGCTCTCAAAAGAATTTAACGATTCCACCCGTCCAAACCTACTCTTAGTTCAACTTGGAAGCTCCGAAGCTACCTTCGACAATTCACACCTGGGAAACCTTTCAGCCGGCGAATCTCCCTCTCTTGCGGCAGTATTTTGTCTACTCCTCTTCATCATAGCCAAATATGTTAGTAATTCTATTATACAGCTCCTTTTTATTTTGTCAAGAATTTTTAAGAATATTCAATGTAAATCGATTTTCTTGTGATTTATTTTGTTAAATCTAATTTTTCTCTAGTTTTCAAAAAGTTTCTCATAAATAAAAGATGTCCACCACCTGCAGAAGTGATGAACGTCTTTTCAAGTAATATGTAAGATTTGCATCTAACCTAATTTTATAATCTATCCAAGTAATTAGCAATGCACAAGGCAAATGTATCCAGTATAACATACTTCAAATTTCGACAATTACACTTCGAACTAGCTCGACTACAAGTCTGATAATCCCATCACTTTAAATGGTGATTGCGTGGTGGAGTATTTTACCATCATTTTATATTGCCCTCCCAAAAGTTCTTCGGAGTCTGTTCTTGACTTATAGCCCTTATGTCATACCCTCTATTTTCCAGTATTCTTATAATTGTATCGAGAGCTCTCACGCTCTGCTCCTTTTCATGTATCAAAACTATCAACTCATCTGAATTCTTTCCGTAGTACATCACGTTGTTGACTATTTGTTCCGAAGTTGACTTCCAGTCCAGTGTATCGACATTCCAATCCCAAATATGATATCCATTTGACACCAATGCATTGTACGATGCTGGAGGTGTATATGGCTTACTTCCATAAGGTATCCTGATCAGATTGGATGAATCCCCAACTAATTTCTGCATTATAGCCTTACAATCGTCAAACTCGGCTAAGGTAGCCTGTGGCGACTTATATAGTTTTTTGATATCGTGTGACATACTGTGATATCCGATACTGTTTCCAGAGTTGTAAATATTTCTAAACTCTTGTTTGTTTTTCTCCATATTGGGTCCTATTACAAAGAAAGTCGCTTTGACATGATTTTTCTTAAGTATATTCAATAATCGATTTGTGTATTTGCTAGGTCCATCATCAATTGTAATGTACGCAACCTTTGTTGTTTCTGAGGATACCACTCCCTTTGATGATGCTTTGACTATTTCGTTTAATGTACTCTCCTGTAGTAACTGATCTACGTCCATTTGATTTCTGGTCTCGATCCTAGTAGCTTGTACTCCCGCGTCTCTTCGTACCTTCATACCCAATATTCCAGACACGGTGACTACAATGGCAAGCCCTAATGCCGCTCCCACAATTGCTTTTTTCCTCTTAAAGAACATCACCGATAACTCCCTTTAACTTATATTCTGTATTTCAACTCTATACTCAATTATATTTATAATGGCAGTTGATTATTACAAAAAAATAAGAATGCACATTGATGCATTCCTATTCAGGATTGATCGATTTATTTAATATCCTCAGATATTCTTCTTCCTCGAGAATTTTCATTAGGTGGAAGTTAAACACTGGGCTTTCTTCCTCGTCCACCGGCCAGTCTAACTTTTTAACCTTAAACATCACAGCCAACCTATCGTAATTGCTTTGGCTTAAATACAATTTATCTTGAAGCAGGCATATGGACTGCATATGGAAGTATATCTCCCTACATACATCTATTGTCTGTTCTAAAAACTCTATGTCTTGATGTCCTAGGCTGTAGTCTATTTCGTCTAAGTATTTTGAATAGACATCGTCTAGTTTTTTGATTACAGTCTTCAATTCCGATGCATCTGCATCTGTTTTTTTTATTATTCTAAGCTTTAACCACCTAAGACTTACATCTTCTATCTTTTTAAATATTCCTATTGTGCTGTTGAAGTAATCCGGTCTAGCCAATGCGTAGTTGACCACTATACCGAATACTACACCTACAGATGTATCCAATACCCTGTGTATTGAATAACTCATAGGATCACTCGTACCTACTCCTAGATGTATTGCCAAGAAGGTAACACATGCCACCACTACCGATTTGAATCTCAGCAGGTTACACATGTATATTGTTATTATTACACCTATGCCACAGAGCAAGGCCCCTCCTGGATGTATAAGAGCGAGCAAGTATCCAGTTACACCACCTACCATAGTTGCAGTCACCCTATTGATTCCAGTCTTTAGAGAACCCTTTACAGTGTCCTGTAGTGATATTATACACGCGGTTACTGAGAAGAATGGATTTTGAACCAAATAATCTCCGAGCAATACACATAAAAATACGGCTATACCCGTTTTTATAGTTCGCATACCCAAGGTCGGTATATTCATTTCTTTGAATTTATTTTTTATACTTTGTATCCGATCCAAAACTTCACCTCCACAATCCAATATTTAATTTCTAGCAGATAATTATCCTATCCGTCCCCATCTGTGGAGCTAGGGAATCTCTCTCTAGTTTATTATACCACTTTTTACAGAATTTAATGTTCCATTTTCACAAGAATGTAGCAGTTCACTGAGGGTATTTAAACTACAAGAACCCACTCTCATCACTGGTGCAGTCCTGTGATGAGAGTGGGTTCTCCAATACATATCAACCTAAGGTGCGATTCAGAAAATAGCTTTTAACCAAATCTACCGTTTATGTAGTCCTCTGTCCTCTTGTCCTTTGGATTTTCAAATATATTCTTAGTCTCATCGAACTCGACTATCTCGCCATTCAAGAAGAATGCTGTGTAGTCTGAGATACGTGCTGCCTGCTGCATGTTATGAGTTACTATCACTATGGTATAAGCACCCTTTAGACTTTCGATTAACTCTTCTACCTTCAATGTCGATATAGGGTCTAGCGCTGATGTCGGTTCGTCCATTAATATTATATCCGGATCCATAGCTATTGTTCTAGCTATACACACACGCTGTTGTTGACCACCTGAAAGCCCAAGTGCAGCTCCTTTGAGATTATCCTTGACCTCATCCCAGATAGCCGCTCCCCTCAAGCTTTTTTCAACTATTTCATCTAGTTTTTTCTTATCCCTCTGACCCTGTATACGAGGTCCGTACACTATATTATCGTATATGCTCATAGGGAATAGATTCGCCTTTTGAAATACCATTCCGACTCTAGTTCTAAGGTCAATAACGTCTGTGGTCTTGTATATGTCTTCTGCGTTGATGCGTATTTCTCCCTTTATCGTAACCCCTTCTATTAGATCGTTCATCCTGTTCAACGTCCTCAGGAAGGTGGATTTTCCGCATCCTGAAGGTCCTATAAGGGCTATTACCCTATTTCCTGGCATATCTATATTTACGTCTTTCAAGGCGTGCTTTTCCCCGTAAAATAGATTTAAATTCCTAACGCTTATTTTTATTTCATCTCCTGGCAGGCTGTTGCCCACTAGGTTTCGATCTGTATATTCTTTTCTTATGCTATCGATGGCAATTCTCTTCTCGTCAATGCTCTTATTGTCTGTATTCACATTATTTTTGAGATCCACGCCGTTCGAATCTATATTGTTTTTATTGATATTATCACTCATTTGTATTTATCCCTCCACCTTGCTGAATTTCTTAGCTACTATTTTTGTAAGTATGTTTAGAATCAACACAATTACTAGGAGCACTATTCCGACTGCAGCCGCTCCACTTATATCCCCGCGTTCTTTTGTAAGTAGGTAGGCGTGAACGGTTAAAGTCCTCGCACTGTCAAATACTCCACCTGGCATGCCTGCCACTGTACCTGCAGTTAGAAGTACAGGCGCTGATTCACCTATTACCCTACCTATTGAAAGTATTACACCTGACAGTATCCCAGGCATAGCGCTTGGCAATATCACCTTGTAAAGCGTCTGGAATCTAGTCGCTCCAAGTGCCAGCGAGGCTTCTTTGTAAGCCATAGGAACCGTCTTTAGAGCTTCCTCTGTAGTACGTATTATAACCGGAAGTATGATGATTGCAAGTGTCAAAGATCCTGCAACTATCGAATAACCCATGTGAAGTGTCGCTACGAAAAATATTCCTCCGAAGAGACCGTATATAATCGATGGTATACCTGCGAGTGCTTCTATAGCAAATCTTATCATCGAAACCATCCTGCCTTTTTTAGCGTACTCCTGTAGATAGATCGCACTTAATATGCCCAGTGGTGTAGCTATTACTATTGAAAGTACTACTGTGTAAAGAGTTGTGACTATCATAGGAAGGATCCCTCCTCCATCCATGCTAGAGTATTCTTCAGTCAAAAATCCAAGGCTGATCGTTCCAATTCCCTTTACTACTATAAATCCTACTATTGTAAACAAAAATCCTACTGTGAGGAATACCGATATACCTATTAACCATTTTAATAATGCTTCATTAAATTTTCTCATCTATTTAACCACCCTACGAGTTATTCTTCCTAATATAAAGTTTAGAATCAATATGAATGCGAACAGTACAACGCCTGAGGCAAACAACATTTCCTGATGTACCCCAGAGGCATATCCCATCTCCAATGCTATATTAGTTGTTAGAGGTCTCACACTGTCTAAAATCGATTTTGGTATTATAGCTGAATTTCCTGCAACTAGTATTATCGCCATAGTTTCGCCCAAGGCTCTACCTAGTCCCAATACCACCGCTGACATTATCCCAGATTTCGCAGCTGGTATAACTACTTTAAATATTGTCTCTATATGCGTCGCCCCGAGTGCAAGCGAACCTTCTCTATAAATATCTGGAACTGATTTTATCGCTGTAACGGATACTGAAATTATTGTAGGCAAAACCATGATCGATAGGACTATTATCACTGCTAACAGCGACTGTCCCTTAGGTGCGTTTAGTATATTGACTATCGCTGGTACAATCACTGCAACTCCAAATATCCCGTAAAGGACTGAAGGTATCCCAGCCAGAACTTCTATTGCCGGCGTAAGTAGACTAGCCACTTTCTTTGGCGCTAATTCCGCTATGTACACGGCTGTAAGAACACCAATCGGAACTCCTACAATCAATGCCCCAAAAGTACCAACCGCAGAAGTAAGTATCATAGGTAGAATTCCAAATAAATTAGCTGATGGCACCCATTTAGTACCCGTAATAAAATCTACAAATGAATATCCTTCAAATACAAATGGTTTTAAACCATTATAGAATACAAAGCCTATGATTATGAATAGACATGCCACCCCCAGCAATGCACTGAACATAAATACGTTCTCGGAAATAGTATCTAGCTTATACTTCATTCTATTGTCTTTTTTCTTTCTTTTTCTTCTTTCCGAACTCTCGCCATTATCTACTCCAACTGTATTTTTCATCTCAACACTCTCGCTTTTCGAACTCATATTCTCCCTCCGTCGCTCCTGAAATATTATTTAACATCTACAAATCCACTTTTTACCACTATTTTCTGACCTTCTTCGCTCATTATATAATCCATGAACTTCTGTCCTCCACTTCCCAGTCTGTCCTTCTTGTACAGTGCTAGAAATCCTCTAGTGATAGGGTATTTCTTGGATTTAACAGTTTCCCTAGTCGGCTCTACACCGTCTATTTTAAGCATCTTCACATCTTTATCGACGTATCCAAGAGATATATATCCTATTGCATTTGCAGATCCCGCAACGGTTGTTTTTATATTTCCCGAACCATCGCTTATTAATGCATCTGCCGCAAGCTCTTCTGATTTGTAACCTAGTATCGACTCGAATCCTTCTCTTGTTCCAGAGCCATCTTCCCTTGAAACTACTACTATCGATGCATCCTCTCCACCGACTTCTTTCCAGTTATTAATCTTTCTTGTATATATTTCTTTTAATTGTTTCATCGTCAAATTATTTACTTTATTCTTGTTATTTGTAACTACTGCTATTGCATCTAAAGCTATCTCATCTTGATTTAACCCAGCTTCCTTCTCTTTGTCTTTTAAATCCCTTGAAGACATCCCTATTTCTGCTATGCCCTCTATGGCATCCTTGATTCCAGCTGAAGAACCTACCTGTTGTACTTGGATGTTTACCCCATTATTCGCCTTAGTGTACTCTTCAACCAGCGGCTCCATTACCGCGCCTACTGATGTGGATCCAGATATCGTAATTTTTGACTCTTCCTTATCTGAACCCGCTTTGCCGTCTTTTCCACAACCGACTGCTGATAATCCCAATGTACATGCAATCGTGATTGCCAGTATCTTTTTAACCTTTAGCATTATTGAATCAATCCTCCTAATTTTGCGACCTTATGTATCGATTAGTTTCTACACTTCTGTGATACTTATTATTTGATATATATTATTAATTTAAACAATTATCGCCTAAATCACTCATTAAAAACAAAATTTATAAAATAAAAAAAGCTATCATAAGAGATTTTATCTCAACTACAATGATAGCTTTTCTTTGTTAACTCAGTATTATACAATTGTTAAATACATGTAAATAATTGTCTAAGCTTGATTATTTTTTCTAAATAACAATTCCTCATTTAAATCGTCAAATTTAGTTTATTTCTTTTTCTAATTTTTCCACCAAACTTTCAAACACCTTCAAAGCTCCTTCTATGGATTCCTTCTTCTCCATATCGACTCCAGCGTCCCTAAGTTCATTTAGAGGGTAATCAGAACCACCACTCTTTAAGAAATTGATATATCTATCCCTCGCGCCTTCTTCTTTTGAAAGTATCTTCTGGCTTAGCGCAGACGCCGCTGAAAATCCTGTCGCGTACTTGTAGACGTAGAAGTTAGAGTAGAAATGAGGTATTCTCGCCCATTCAAGCCCTATTATCTCATCGCAGGCAGTTGATTCGCCGTAGTATTTTTTATTTAAACCGTAGTATATAGCCGTAAATTCTTCAGCTGTAAGCGGCTCTTCAGCCTCCATCTTAGAATGAGCTATCTTTTCAAACTCGGCAAACATAGTCTGCCTGTAAACAGTCGTCCTAAACTGTTCTAGGTAGTAATTTAACAGGTAAATTCTCTCCTGTTTTGACTCAGACTTACCAAGTAAGTAGTTTATAAGAAGTAATTCGTTCAAAGTAGATGCTACCTCTGCTACAAATATCTTGTAACTAGAGTATATAAACGGCTGAGTCTTCTTTGAGTAATAGCTATGCACCGAGTGACCTAACTCGTGTATCAATGTAAACAGAGAATTCAAATCGTCGTTGTAGTTTGTGAGTATATATGGATGAGAATCGTAACTTCCCCATGAATACGCTCCCGCTTTTTTTCCTGCATTCTCGTAGACATCTATCCATCCTTCTGAAAATGCCTTTTTGATTATCTCTAAATATTCTTCACCCATTGGTGCCAAGGCATTTAATATTATATCCTGAGCCTCTTCATAAGGGATTTTCACCTCGTAATCAGATGCTAATGGAACGTATAAATCCCACATGTGAACCTCATCTACTCCTAAGAAACGCCTCTTTAGGTCGATGTATTTATTGAGTGCTGGAAGACTATCGTCGACCGCCTTTATCAAATTATCGTAGACATCGACGCTTATATCGTCAGAGAAGAGCGATCCTTCTAGCGCTGAGCTGTAATTTCTTACCTTTGAGTAAAATATCTCCGACTTTATAGCCCCGTACAAGGTTGTCGCAAATGTATTTTTGTATTTTTCATATGTTCCAAACTCTGCCTCAAATGCTTCTTCTCTCACCCTTCTATCCTTACTCATGAGGTATAGAGAATAATTTGCATGGCTCAACCTTACCTTCTGTCCTTTTTCATCCTCTATTTCTGGAAACTCCATATCAGCGTACGCCAACATGTCGTATACATTTTCAGGTACGGCGCTTAGCTCTGAGGTAGCAGCCAGTATTGCCTCCTCTTTTTCACTGAGTCTATGTGGTTTTTCCCTCAGTATTTCATCTATCATCCTCTTGTAAAATGCAATATCTTCGTTTTTTAAAAAATTATTTAATTTCTCCTCTTCCATAGCGATTATCTCTGGCACTATATACGAAGTCGCCATGCTGAGTTCTGCCGACAACATCTCCGTCCTAGATGCATCTGATTGGTATTCGCTTATTCTAGTGTCCTCATTTTGTTTCATATGTGTGTATACGTATAGGTTTTGAGTTATTCTTGACGCATCTTCATCTAGTTTTAAAGCTTTTAGAAAATCACCTTCACTGTTTGATAATTTACCCTTATATGTCTTCACTTCTTCTATTATTTTTTTTACTGAATTTATGTCCTTATCCATTGCTTCTTTAGAAGAATACATTTTGTCCAATTTCCATTTGAATTTATCATCGATGGCTTTTCTATCTTTTATATTTGTGTTCTTTTCCATGTTTTCACCTCAGTTATATTTTTTGTTTGATAAATCTAGATTCGTATTAAGATATCTAGGATTATTCCTTCCCATGTTTTAAATTATTCATCTCACTTACCATTTCGTCACTTCGATTGAGTTTTCCTCTTACTGTTTTTATTATCTACCAATTCCTCTTATCTTTCAATAGGTTGTATTGAAATTTTTTCCATAAACTCGAGTAGGTAAAATAAAAGATGACGATCTATTATACTAGAACGCCATCTTTATCTAATTTATTTTTAGCTTTATTGTATTCTTAATTTTTGCCTCAGTTTTACCCTTAGCATTATTTACATTTAATATTCATCAATATACAATGGCAATCCATTTCAAACTACAGTATAGATATAAGTATAGCCCTTTCAGCTGCATAAGTACCCATAATAGGCCCTATTTTAGTTACAAATGTCTCTTTTACCTTGAATTGCTCTTCAATGTATTTTTTCACTCTTTCGACTTTTTCTGGACAGTTAGAATGTGCTATTGCGATCCTTCTAGAAGTTGAATCCCCTATAGCCTTTCCTACATGAGACATTAATTTTTTTATACTATTTACATCTCCCCTAGCCTTGTCAAAAGGTTTTACTAAACCGTCTTCAACTTTTACCAGGACTTTGTAGTTTAAGACATTTATAAGTTGCCCTGCAATTGGATTTATTCTTCCGCCTTTTACAGCATTTTCTATAGTATCCAGAACTCCGTATAATACGACGTGTTCCTTCATCCTCTCAAGTTCTACTAATATTTCATCTAGGCTCTTTCCTTCTTGAATCATCTCACTGCATTTCAACACTATTAGCGCTGCTGCAACTGAACCAGTCTTGCAGTCTACTACCTCTATTCTCTTTGAATCGTCTTCTTCTTCAAACAATTGTTTTGCAAGTACCGCGTTTGAATACGTGCTCGATAATTTTTCCGAGAGTGTAATTACCAAAAGTTCTTCATGGTTTTCATTTCTAAATGTTTCCATAAATCTATCTGGTGAAGGACTAGACGTGTGTGGTAGTTTTGGACTTTTTCTCATTTTTTCATAGAATGCTGTATCGTCGATTTCCACTCCTGCTACGAACGTTTCGTCCTCAAACGATACATTCAAAGATACGATGTCTACATCTATTCTGTCTAGTATTTCTTGTGGAAAATCACAAGATCCATCTGTTACTATTTTTATATCTTTTTTCAAATGTGCCACCTCTATAAAATTATTTTTTATTTTCCATCTGCATGTCGTGATTCATTTATTTGAAATCATTTACACTTTAATGATAACTGATTTCTGTCAGTTCTGACCGGATATTTTATCACAATATTAAGCCTATTCCAATAAATACCCATTAGAGCAAGTTTTTAAACTTACTCTAATAATACCATAAATATATATGGTAACGTTGTTTTTTTAGAAATTTAATATATTTTACTCTATTTGTTCCTCAACATAATATGCGCTTATAACGCCATTTATACTTCTAATCTCGCTAATTAACGAATCTAAAGCTATCCTCTTATCGTAAATCACACAGAAATCTATATTCCAGTACCCTCGCTCATCGTATTCGATGTGAATATCTTTTACGGCTATCTGGTTTAATTTTAGCTTTTCATCTAATACTCCTGCCATATCGATTCTATCGCATTTAACCCTCAAGATATCCCTCTCTCGCTTGTCTAATAGTACACAGGCAAACCTCAGAACGTGCAGAGTTAACATTATTGATATGCAGCCCAAGACGGCCAATTTGTAAAATCCGCATCCTATTGCAATCCCTATACACGCTGTCGTCCACACACCTGCAGCTGTAGTCAATCCTTTTATGCCCGTCTTGGTTTTTAATATTGTTCCCGCTCCTAAGAAACCTATACCTGTGAGCACTTGACCTGGAATTCTCGTCGGATCACCTGATGAAAACTGATGAACTAACTGAATTGATACAATAGACGATATACACGCTCCGAGGGCTATTAATATATGAGTTCTAAAACCGGCAAACTGATGCCTTTTCTCTCTCTCCATACCTACAAGTCCGCCTAACACTAGACTTACCAATAGTTTTATTATAATGTCAGTTGTATTCATACCATCACCCTCAATTCTATCGCTCCACCAAAGACATCTTTTAGTGAAACGCGGACAGACACACCTCTGTGTCGTCTTCCTTAGTATATATTTATTCTAAGTCTTTTGATTTTGTGATAGAATAAGGGCTGTTTTCTAAAGTTAGTTTATTATCAATATATGTTTCATGAAACTTACCCTTTTCTATATTAAATGCTGATTCAACTATTTCAATTGTGTATTTCGCCCAATTAAAATGAGCTAAATGCCCACCACCTATAAAGGTTGCGGGCATTTATTTCATTTTATATATTTTATTTTTACGTAACTGTATTTACATATTAAAATTTATTGCTTTCTAAGACTATATATTTTTATAGATTTCGTATCTATACATATTATCTTCTTTCGTCTTTTTTATCCGCACTTGGACATCCCGAACTACTCGAAGGACAACCAGCACATCCGTTACATCCACCCTTTCCTGTCTTGACAGATTTAAGACTCCTGTACAATAACATCAAGGCTATCACTACTATTACTACGGTAACTAAAAGTTCCACAGCTGAACCGCCCATAAACATTAGACCTCCTATCTTACTTACAAGAAGCGCTGATACCCAAGCCAAGATCCATTGGTAGATGAATGAAATCATCATCATCTTAGTCCCATATTCCTTCTTCATAGTGGCAAGTGCCGCTATGCATGGAGTATATAGTGCTGTAAATACCAAGAAGGTATAGGCACTGACTCCATTGAACACTCCTGGAAGAGCTCTTCCCAAATTTCCATAAAGAACATTTAATGTATTTACAACTATCTCCTTACCACTGATACCAGTGAGTATTGAAACTGAAATCCTCCAGTCTTCAAATCCTAGAGGTCTAAATATAGGCAATAATATCTTTCCTATATATGCCAAGAAGGTAGTATTTATTTCTTCTGTAAATCCATGTGTATTAAACGATGATAGCGCCCATATCAAAACTGATAGAGCAAACATTATCGTAACTACCCTTATCAAGAAACCTTTTGACTTAGTCCAGGCGTTCTTAAATAAAGATTTAACTTTAGGGATTTTATATTCTGGCAGTTCCAGAATAAACGGCTCTACATCCGCCCTAAACACCGTCTTGTTCAGGAACAAGGCTACCGCTATCGCCATTACTATACCCAGTAGATATAACGACATAGTCACTAATACCTCGTTTTTCGGGAAGAATATAGCTACGAACACTGCGTAAATTGGAAGCTTAGCACCACAGGTCATCAAAGGTGCAATCAAAGCTGTCAACCTTCTATCTTTTTCACTTTCAAGCGTCCTCGTCGCCATGATGGCAGGAGATGAACACCCCATACCCATCACCATAGGTATAAACGCTTTTCCAGAAAGTCCAACCTTTTTCATAATGTTGTCCATCAAAAAAGCTGTCCTAGACATGTATCCACTGTCTTCAAACACCGATATCCCCAAAAACAAGGTGAATATCAACGGGAAGAACGGCAGCGTTCCACCGATTCCACCTATAATTCCGTCCACTATAAGCGACTTAAACCAAGGACTCGAATTCGCAAGCATACCTGCAACTGGAGCTTCGATGAACTGAGCTATTATACTCTCACATATCTCCTGTAGAGGACCTCCAATCCAGTTGAATGTAAATTCAAATAGCAGAAACAATACTCCTAAAAATATCGGATATGCAAGAATAGGGTTTAAGATTACATTGTCTATTTTCTCGCTTATGCTTCTCTCCTGTTGATGTTTCTCTATCATACAATTTGACAATATAGACTCCAATTCCCCATAAGTCTGGGTCTCATCGCCAAAGTTTTTTCTGTAGTTCGTGGACTTTCCCTTGATATTCTCAATCGACTCAGCTATCTGCTCGACCTCTTCTTTATTCTTTTTCTCAAGGAGGAATACTTCCACTCCCAATTCGTTTGAAAGTTTCTCCGTATCTATTTTTATACCTCTGCCGCTCGCTATATCTAACATGTTCAGACAGAGAATTATTGGAATATCGTATTCCATAAGCTGTGTAGTCAGGTATAGGTTTCTCGTCAAGTTGCTAGTGTCCACAACATTTATAATAACTCCGACCTCTCCGCTCTCAAGATACTCTTTCGATACCTTTTCCTCATTTGAAAATGTATCCATAGCATAAATACCTGGAAGGTCTGTTACCTTAATATTCTTATTTATGTATCCTTCTTTTCTATCTATCGTGACCCCAGGCCAGTTCCCCACATATTGATTTGATCCTGTCAAAAGGTTAAATACTGTGGTCTTTCCGACGTTGGGATTCCCCAACAATGCTACATTTGTCACGTTGCTCCTCCTCACCGCAAAATTTTGACTGCGGATTGTAATTGTATAATTATATTAATTTGCTTGTCTGTAGTCCGCTTCATCAGACGCTACAGCAATGTTTTAAGTTTAAACAGCCTTTTCTTATCTATTCGTCCGCTTCATCAGACGCTGCCGCAATGTTTTAAGTTCAAACGCGGACGTACACCCACCTACGTAGGTGGGTGTATATATCTTAAGTATTATTCCTAATTAAATATCTCTTATCTTATTAAATATCGCTTCCCTCTATATAGTTCAACGTGATTGTGTATTACAATCTCAATAACTACTGTTGTAACGAAATGTTTTTTGCATCGACTTTTCTAATTGCGAGGTCAAATCCTCTAAATCTAATTACGATTGGATCTCCCAAAGGTGCAACTTTTCTGACTTCGACTTCAGTGTTGTTTATACATCCTAAAGCAAGTAATCTCTTTGCCAATTTCTCGTTTCCTATGACATTGTTGATAATTCCTTTTTGGCCTACTCTTAAATCGCTGACAGTCATATCGATTACCTCCCGCTAAAATTTATCTATAAATTCACTCGTTTGATTTTGTAAAAATCTATCACCCTATGTTAAATATAATCTGTATAATTTTCACTGGATTCAGTGTAAATAATTAACATTAATATCTTCGAGTGATACTCATTATCATCCAACTAAATTATAACAAGTATCTACTTCGATGTCAACATAATAAGTCCGATATATAAAAATAAGTTTATTTTTATTGAAGTTTTTAATTTTTATGTTAGGCTATTATTAGACTTAGTTGTAAAGCTAAATATATACATACATAAATATAAGTATCTACATACTTAGTTTACCTAAAATATATTAGGCTTAGTCTATCTAAAATATGCGGAGGAGATTTAATGAAAACAAAAAAAATAACCTACCTCGGACTCATGGTTGGATATAGCTTGATTTTGTATATAATTGAAACCTACATACCAAACCCGTTGATCGCAATATTTCCAGGCGCTAAACTCGGACTTAGCAACATCGTGACATTGCTTGCCCTGCTTACTCTCGGGTTTAAGGATACCTTTGTAATACTGAGCATAAGAATTTTGCTCTCGTCGATATTTGCCGGGCCGATGTCCTACCTCCTCTTTAGTGTAGCTGGTGGATACCTAAGCTTATTTGCCATGTACTTGACAAGTAAGATACCTGGATTTTCTACAATTGGAATCAGCCTCTCTGGTGCAGTGTTTCACAATATAGGACAGTTACTCGTCGCCAGCTTGATAATAAATAATATTAAAATGGTTGGATATCTTCCATTTATGCTCATAGCTTCACTAGTCACAGGAGCGTTTATCGGTATTGTCGTACATTTTGCAGAGCCTAAACTTTCAAAAATTCAAAAATTGTTCCATTGACATGAAACCGTATTCTTTGATAGTATATTAATAAGACAATTTAAGACATTTTTGTACATAATTTTTATATTGGGGGAAGAATACTATGATAACTAATCAAATGGAAAAACTTAGCACCGAAATTGAGTCAGTTAGAGATAGGCTCAACAAGTACATAGAATACCCAGAGATATTTAAAGACGAGCTAGTTGAAACCAGTAAAAAAATCGACAAACTTATGAATAAATATATGGAACTTCAAAAGGCTACACAGCACGAAGGCGCTAAAGTCAACAACGAAAATCAAGAAAAACTCAATCTTGGATCAAAAGAAGCGAACTCGAAATAAAATATTTATTTCAAGTTCGCTTTTCTCTTGCCTTAAACCTATGTTTTTTAATTTAATTACCTGTTCTCACATAACTAATCTATTTGCTCATTTCAATTGATTTCTCTATACACGCATTTACGCCCTTGATTACAGCGCCCCTCATTCCAGCTTCTTCTAAGGCCCTAACAGCCTCGATTGTTGTTCCCGAAGGAGAGCAGACCATATCTTTTAACTCACCTGGATGCTTACCTGTTTCAAGTACCATCTTTGCCGATCCTAGGACTGCTTGAGCTACGAATTTATAAGCCTTGTCCCTAGGCATTCCATGTATTACCACTGCATCGGCTATAGCTTCGATAAACATAAATACGTAGGCAGGTGACGATCCACTAGCACCTATCACTGCATCTATCATACTTTCTGATACGACCTCTGCCTTTCCAAAAGATTCAAATACGCTTATAGCCTTTTCCAAATCTTCCTCATTGATGTTCCTATTTGGGCAGATAGCCGTCATACCCTCACCTACTAAGGCTGGAGTATTCGGCATAGTCCTTACGATTTTTTTATCGTCTCCTATTACAGCTTCTATAGATTCAATCGTCTTCCCAGCCGCTATATTTACTATTATTTTATCTGAGTCTATAAGTTCTCTAACTTCTGTGAGAACAGAATCGTATATATGCGGTTTAACGGCTACAATTACTATATCTGAATTTAATACTACTTCTTTTGCGTCCAAAGTCGTATTTACTCCGTAATCAGCCCTTACCCTATCCAGCTTTGGCTGTGTCCTGTTAGATACTATTACTTCTCCAGGTGCTACTAAGCCGGATTTTACAATTCCACCTAGTATCGCAGTTCCCATGTTACCTGACCCGATTATTCCTATTTTCATATTCATACCTCTTCCCGCCATCTCTTTTTGCTTCTTTTTCTGACTTAAAATTAGAACTTGATTACGCTATTAAGTGTTTTCACTTCCTGGTTATCTCAATTAGGAAATATTCCTAGGCTAAGGCTAAGCTAGCGTTAGAGCTAAAGTTAAACTTTAGCTTAGAACTTAACTGTACAGTCAACTGTTTTTCCACCCCTATTTACCTGTATCTTTGCAGTGCTGCCCTTAGAGTACTTGTACAAAGTCTTAGATAAGTCGCTAAATGTCGCTACCTTATTATCATCTATCTTAGTTATTACGTCTCCTGTTTTTATTCCAGCCTTATCCGCTACTGTACCTGTCACTACTTCGCCTACGTAAGCTCCCTCAGTTGCCTCAAGATCCACTCCTGTAGCCGATTCGTAAGTTGTCAAATCCATGCCCTTAATTCCCAAAGTCACTTTTTCGTATTTACCATTTGTTATTACTCCCTTTACTATGTCTTTAGCAGTGTTTATAGGGATTGCAAAGCCCATAGCTTCTCCTTGAGATGCCTTTGCCGTATTTATACCAATTACCTGCCCTTTGCTGTTTAGAAGCGGCCCTCCACTGTTACCTGCATTTATGCTGGCATCTGTTTGAATAAGTCCAGTCATATTCGCCTGTTGAGTCTGTATACTTCTGTTTAATCCACTTATTATACCCTGGGTTACGCTCTTTTGGAATTCGAGTCCAAGTGGATTACCTATTGCTATTGCTATATCACCAACTTTAACTTGATTGCTATCTCCAAATTCTGCCGGTGTGAGTCCTGGTTTTTCAACCTTGACTAAGGCTAGGTCCAAGTCTCCGTCAAACCATGCCACCTTGCCATCTACTTCTGTACCGTCATTGAATAATACCTTTACCGAAGTTGCCTGTCCATCGGAAATCACATGTGCGTTTGTGAGTATATACCCATTTGAGTCGACTATTATACCTGTTCCCACACCTGCTACCTCTGTCGGCATATTGAAGTAATTATTTCTATCTATACTTTTTGTAGTTATACCTACAACTGATGGAGTCGCTTTTTCAGCAACAGCTTGGTATACATTCTCTGATTTTGATTCGTTATTTATTTTGATGCTCTGCTGCTGCCCTGTATTGTTTACGTTCATAAAATTTGTTGCCTTGAGTGCTAACGTAGTTGTCACAGAGCTCAAAATTGAAAATACTATAGCTACTACTATTGTCGTTCTTAATGTTTTACCCTTCATATAAATTGCACCTGCCCTTGTAATATTTTCTTTTCATTAGCTTAGATTATATCCCTCTAAACTTAATTTAAACTTAATCCTCTTTTGATTAAAAATATACAAAAATGCCACAAACCTGTAGCGGCGAGTGGCATTTCAAAATCTTTATCTATGTGCGTCAAGTCTTTCCTCTATCTTTGACTTGCATTTTTCATATCCAGGTTTACCTACGAGTGCAAACATATTTTTCTTGTATTCTTCCACTCCGGGCTGATCAAATGGATTTACCCCTAGGAGGTATCCGCTGAGTGCACATGCCTTTTCAAAGAAGTACACTAAATACCCAAAGTAGTACTCGTTTATCTCTGGTATATTTATGATAAGGTTTGGCACATCGCCGTCTGTGTGGGCTAGCACCGTACCTTGGTAAGACTTGTAGTTTACGTAATCGATATCCCGTCCTACTAGGAAATTAAGACCGTCTAAATTTTCCTCATCGTATGGAATTTCTACCACTCTTTCTTTTGCCTTGACGTTCAACACAGTTTCAAACAGACATCTCCTACCGTCCTGAATGTATTGCCCTATTGAATGTAAGTCTGTCGAGTAATTCACCGAAGCCGGGAAAATCCCCTTGTGCCCTTTTCCTTCACTTTCTCCAAACAATTGTTTCCACCACTCACTCATATAAGAAAGCCTAGGTTCGTAGTTTGCTAGAAGTTCTGTGGATCTGCCGTCATGGTATAGTATATTTCTAGCGACTGCATATTGGTAGCAATCATTTTTATCAAGTTCTGGCGTCATATACGCCTTTCTAGCATCGTTTGCACCATCCATTATACTATTTATATCAAAACCAGATGCACAGATTGGCAGGAGTCCTACTGCGGTGAGGACAGAATACCTTCCTCCAATGTCGTCAGGTATCACAAATGTTTCGTAGCACTCTTTGTCCGCCATTTTTTTGAGTGCTCCATCTTTTGCATCAGTGGTCACATATATTCTATCCTTGGCTTCTTCCTTGCCGTATTTTTTCTCTAATAGTTCCCTAAATATCCTAAACGCAATAGCTGGCTCTGTCGTAGTACCTGACTTAGATATCACGTTTATAGAGATATCCTGATTAGATATCAGGTCAATCAAATCCGATATGTAAGTAGCACTTAGGTTATTGCCTACAAAGTAGACTTTTGGAGATTTTCTAGACTCTTTGTCGAGTTCATTTACAAATGTATGGCTAAACATTGATATAGCAGCTCTAGCTCCTAAATATGATCCACCTATACCTATAACAAGTAGGACATCGGAATTTGATTTAATTTTATCTGCAGCCTTTCGTATCCTCTCAAACTCGCCCTTATCGTAGTTTATAGGTAGGTCTATCCATCCTAAATACTCTTTTCCAATCCCAGTCTTATTGTGAAGCTCGTAATGTGCTTCGTTTACAAGAGTCTGCTTGCTGAGTATATCTTCCCTAGATACAAATCTATCGGCTTTTTTATAATCGAAATTTATCATACTAGTATCTACCAACCCTTTGCAAAAATTTTACTTCAATATCATCTATCTCTAGATCGTAGTCGACGATTTCCTCTGTTGCAAATTTTCGGATTTCAGCTGCGAATTTGTCGATTATATCTGAATTATAGCAGTTCCAATCGCTGTACTCGTGGTTTTCACCGCGATCGCTACAGTCTTTTCCGTAGCTATTGTGGTTTTTACCGTGATCTCCACAGTTTTCTCCGTGGCTATCGTGGTTTTCAACACAACAGTCGCAATCTTCTTCCTCAAAATTGACTAGGCTCTGAGCTGTGAATTTATCGACCAAGGCAATAGCCTTCACGCTTTTTCCAGACCTCGCTTTAAAGCCTTCCTGAAGTTCAACTGCAATTACAGTCAAACTACAGATAAAGCTTTTATCGTCGCCTATATTTATTTCGTCGTCGTATGCGTACAAATCGAATTCGTACACTCCCTTGAACTCTGTTATTTTTTCTAAAGAACAAAACATGACTATCTTCCTTGAGTGATAAGTCCCTTTATCACCTTCATATTGCTGAACACTTCTTCTAGGAAATTCTCCGCTTCTTCGTTGTCAAGCAATGTTATCTCTAGCGATTTTTCATTCATGATATTTTTATTTTTGCAGTATTTTTTCGCGATTTCTATAAATTGCTCTCTTCTTGCATTTGAGAGCTTGTACTCTTTATAGTCTATTATTATATATTGTTTTGTCTCTAAACCGCCTTTTCCATTGTATCCGATTTCAATATGGTAGATAAGTGCTTGAACATCCTCACCTTCACATATTGGGACAGCTGGATAAGACTTTATAAAATTAGTTGATACAGCTATTTCATTTCCTAAATTAAGCTCCATATTCATACCTCTCATACTGTTTTATATTTTCGCAAGTACTGAACTTTTTATATCTTTGTATCTCTTACCTAAGGTACCTGCACTAGTTCCGTATTTTTTAGCAATTTCTGATTGTGTGGCCACTTCTCCGTTTTCTTTCTTCATATAGTACTCTACAGCTGCTGCCCAGCTATTGTCTGAGTATTTATCTACATCCTCATTGTTGTTTCTGTAATCCTCCCAGAAACTTACGCAGTCGCTTGTAATATTTTGAGACGAACTGCTCAACAATAACTCTGATACGCTTGACACGGCTTCAGAATTTTCAACTGCTGGGTCTACTTCACTATACTTAGCCTGTCCACTTACGTCTTTTGATTGAACTTCCCTATCTTGAGCCTTTTTTTCTATCTCTTGAGCCATTCTAGTTCCTTCTGCCCTTAAGTAGTCAGCAACCCTTCCGTCTAGAAGCTGTTGGATGTATTTGTATATTATATTTGTATGGTATATCAAAAATACCTTAACATCATTATATACATTAGCGTACTGTGAATACAAGTTATTTAAGTCATTTACCACGACATCTTTTACCTCAGCTGTTATGCTTAATGTAATGTCTATAAGTAGATGCATATCTCCTACTTTTACTGGTCTAGCTATAATATAACTTCCAGATTTAAACGCTCTAAGCAGATTCACATCGGCAGTAGTCACCTCTACACCAGTCATACAATCCTCTAGCACAACTTTTCCGTCAGTTATTTCTTTTATCTCAAATACACTCAAATAAGATTCAAATAGATTTGTAAGGATATCTATTTCGGACTGAGTTAAATTGTCTTTATTTGCCTCAAAGAATTCAACAGTAATGACTTTTTTATTTTCCATGATATGATCTTGAAGAAAATAAGTATTGAAAAATACTTCGAATTTTGAATTTATATCTTCATCATCCATTACATAGAATATTTCCCTAACCTTTTTCAGCTCACCTCTATATTTTTCTTGCTGTGCAAAGTTGTAGATTTTTGTATATAAATCAGAATACCTCTTCTGTAGGGTTTCGACTTCTCTCATCGCTCTTTCTGAAATTACGTCCTTGTTCATACAACATTTTTTATATTTTTTTCCACTTCCACATGGACATAGTTCGTTTCTACCTATCACGTTAAATTCACTCCCCACTATATTGATGCAACCGTTGCATAAATTCTATCTCTCTCACCCTTGTGAGTAGTTATTATATTTGTATTCCAACAGCATTTGTCCCCACATTGCTGAAATCGTTGAATTACAATATATTATTATATCATTGTTTTTATAATCATTCCAATATTTTATGCATATTACGCCCTATATTGTTATTTGTTCCACAAACATCGTTAATAATCCTCTTTTTTAATGATGATTCAACGATTTTGGATATAAATCTAAATGAGAACTACCTTTTTAAATATGTATCTTAAGCACAAGTTTTTTGTTTCCAAATCGTATATGTACAAATAAACCACGGTATCTACATGTACTTGCTATATACCGTGGCTCATTCTATTCTTCTACTATTTACTCATTTAACTATTCTAGCTTAGGATAAAATTGCTTTTCATTTGCCCTTACTATTATATCAGTTCCTCCATTTAAAGATATTTCAAACTCTGCATTTTCTGACTGCGACCTTGGAGCCGAGTTTAAATATCCCTGAGTAACTAGTCCAGCAACATCGTTTATGGTTTTTCCATCACCTATTGCAATACTCGCTGCTGTGGCGATATTCGCTGCATTTGAGTAATCGGCGTTTAGTTTCGCAGTTTCTTGAACTTTTCCATATTTTATTACCGCTATGCTCGAAAGTATACCTATGATGGTTATGACAACTATCATCTCTACTATAGTAAATCCACATTTCTTTTTCCTCTCTAATTTCTTAAATAAGGGTTCTACATTTATTTCATTACTTAAACCGATCAACTTCATAATATCTACCTCCAAATATTTTATTTAAATATCTACATGTTCGATATCACATCTAGTATAGGAGTCACCACTGATATAATACAAAATCCTATGCCTACTCCTAGTACCACTATTACCATAGGCTCTATTAATTTGATAGCCTGTCCTATCTTGATGTCTAATTCATTTTGGTAAAATTTATCCACAACTTCAAGGCTCTCGTCCAAGCGTCCACTCTCTTCCCCAGCCTTGATCATTGAAATAAACATCTTTGGAAAAATATCCGACCTCTCCAAGGAGGTGCTTATCGAATTTCCCCTTTTTATCCAATCAACGGAGGTTGAAATACATTCCTCTACATACCAATTATCCACAACGCTGGATGAAATGTTGATAGCTTCTATTATCGGTACTCCACTGGCAAAAAGTATCTTTAATGAACTCGTAAACTTCGTCACAACTATGAGTTTTTCAAGATATCCTATTGCCGGCACGTCGAATATACGCCTCTTTATGAGTTTGATCATAGGTTTGCATCTTCCAAATATAAAGTATACAACACCTATGAGTACTACCATTGTAAATGCACAGAGCACAGTATTTTCTCTTAGAAATTTTGATAAAAAAATTAGCACCCTAGCTGTAAATGGAGGGTTTATGTCGTTGCTTTCAAACAGAATTTGAAAGTTTGGGACAATGAATATCAGTATGAACAACATAGATAAAAATGACAGAGCCACCAATATAATTGGGTATATCATTATCGTAATTATTTTTGATTTTAATTTATATTCCTTATCGTAGTATTTTGAAAGTGAATCCATGACGGAATCTAGGCTCCCACTTATTTCAGCAGCCGAAATCATATATACGAAGAAGTTTGAAAACGCAGATGTGTTCTTAAACGCTGTCGTTATGTTTCTTCCACTTCGTATCTCGTCTTTTACCTGCTCTAACGCTTCCTTTAGACCCTTTCCAGAATCATCTGAAGCTAGTGTAAGTATTTTTATTATTTCGCAGCCAGATTCCAATAAGATTCCTATTTGCTTGCACATCACGCGAAGTTCCTTCGCCGGTATCTTCTTGCTTTTTTCTAATATCTTCTCGCTTTTTGCTGGTATCTTCTTACTTTGTTCTGATTTGCCGATGTCCGGTTGTATAAATTTATCAGTACCAGATGGTATGTTTTTACTTCTGTCTGTGTATTCGTCATTTAGGATTGTTCTTGAGGACTTCATCTACGCGGTTCCTCTGAAATTTCAATTTCATTATCAACTATAAGATTCTTTAAACAACTTTCAAATGTTATCATTCCTTCATCCATAGCCTTATTTCTAAGTGTAGCGAGATCACATGTCTGGTCGATATATGATTTTAGTTTTTCTCCAAGCATTATGATTTCAAAAATTGCAGTCCTTCCAGCGTACTTTGATTTATTTACTCGCTTTTTAACAAGCTTCTGTGATATGACCCCTATTATGGATGCCCTTATCAGATACGGTTCTATTCCCATTTCTACGAGTCTGATGATAGCTGAGGCCGCGTCGCTCGTGTGCAATGTACTTATCACTAGATGTCCAGTTATCGCTGCTCTAATAGCAATTTTTGCCGTTTCTGAATCCCTTATTTCACCAACCATTATGATATCTGGATCCTGCCTCAAAATCGACCTAAGCCCAGTCTCAAATGTTAGCCCAATCTTTTGGTTAACCTGAATTTGATTAACTCCCTCCATCTTGTACTCGACTGGATTCTCTATTGTCATGATATTTTTGCTCTCGTCTTTCAACTCGCTTAACATCGAGTAGACTGTTGTCGTCTTCCCCGATCCAGTAGCTCCTGTAACTAGGATCAATCCGTATTTTTTCTCTAGCATTGAATCCACAACTTCCATAGCCTCGTTCGTCAGTCCTAGCTCACGTTTTTTCTTTAGAAATGAATTTCTCTCGAGTATCCTGAGCACGACCTTCTCTCCATATATTGTAGGCATTGTAGATACCCTTATATCTATAGATTTTTCTTCTACCGAAATATCAGTCCTCCCATCCTGTGGCAGTCGTTTCTCAGCTATATCCATACTCGCGCTCAATTTGATTACAGTGGTCAGTTCGAGGTAGTCGACCTCGTCTATTTCCATAATCTTAATCAACTCTCCGTCCACCCTCATCCTTATAACTGCATACTCATCAAACGGCTCAATATGCACATCGCTTGCCTTCATCTCAACTGCTTTAGATAAAATGTCATTTAGTAAATTTGAAATTCTATCCCTTCCTAACATAGCATCACTCACCATCTAGGTATTTTAAGTTATCTGGTATATTTATCTGCTTTAGATTTATTTTATTTTTTAACTTATATTCTACTTTCACCGGTAGAGACAGGCTTACCTCCTCTAAATAATTGCTTCCTCCTTCCATGTATTTTGAGAGCTTGTCCTCATCTCCTATAGCCCTTATGAGATATGGTTGAGCTATAGATGTTCCATTTACCTTAATGTGATTTCCAGCAAGAATTATCTCTGAATACTGATTCACCCTCTGCTCGTTTATCTCTATGTACTTAGCCCCCGATGATTTGAGTTCGTTTACAGTATTTAGAAGAACTTTGTTGTAGTCTATTGCGTTTGCTATGTTTCCAGTCTTATCATCAACAGCGTCTATTGAAATTATAAGACCTGGTCCACTCACTTCGGTGTACGACAGCTCTTTTTTTAGAGAGATAATTTTTTTATACCCTGAAGTTCCCTCATTTTCCTTACTCAGTTCCTGAAGTTCCTCGTCTAGTTTCTCCTTCTCTTTTTCCAAAGACTTAACTTCTTTTTTTGTCGCCTTAACTTGTTTTTTGACTGCCCTTCCCGTATTTCCATGTATATTATCTGTGTTTTCGACATTTCTTATCAAACTTCCTGTAAATATACCAAGAATTAAACTTGTTAAGATTATAAACACATTTATCTTTTTCATACCTGATTTTCACCCCATAATTTTATTCAATTTCACCAAATTTTTCATACTTGTGATTCAATATCCAATGCTAATTATTATGATAACATAATTTCAGATTTATTCACCTAATAAAATATTCTTCAACCTATCTATGTGGTGGAATATATTAGATTATCGTGTTGGTGGTATTTACTAACACTAAAATGAGAAGATGCACTCCACCTGTAGCGGCTGGGTACATCTTCTCAAATTATTAGGTATATTTACTTTTATTTCTATAGCACTATTTCATATATGCTTCGATTCTAGTTATTATCTCACTCTTAAGTTCTTCTACCTTTCCAAAATCCATATTAGGCACAAAATATCCTTCTATGACATCGTGTTTTTCCTTAGCTAGCTTAAATGAGTCTATCGCTAAACTCATCAGATTTAAGAGTTCCTTCTCATCTGAATTTGTAACCTGCTCACATTTTGTTAGTTTTTTCTTATCTAGATATTTATCAAATTCTATTTCATTCACGTCTTGGAATTGATAGCTCGTCGTAATCGCCATTTCAAGTGCTGGCACGTATACAGTCTCTATTTTTTCAGGAATCAAAGGATAATGGTATATCTGCACTTCGAGCCCTTTAACATGAGCAGATTCCGCAAACCTCCTCATAAAAGTGCTTTTCCCTGTTCCAATCGCTCCTGATAAGTAATGTACCTTTGTATCCTCAGGCAAAATTTTTTCAGTATAGTCTACATATCCTATTGGACTTATAGCTGAACCGAAGAGATGGATTATTTTTTTGTATATACCTGTATTTTCTACATTGTCCAACATATCAGATATAAAATTTTCTGTCAGCTGATTTACCCTTCCAAAATGAAGGCAGGCAGAGTTTTTTTCCTCTATATCCCTGTAAATCGGTGCAGATGATTCCAAGTATTTATACGCTGTCTTAAAAGATTCGCTTATCTGTCTATCTGCCTCCCTTATTAAATCCTTTTTTGCCTCCATAGCTTCTGTGTCGAGGAATTGCCCTAGATTGATTATTTCGTCCTCTGCACCTGGTAGCTTTGGATCGACTATATGTGGTGCTGTACCGTCTAGCATCACGACTCCAAGTTCTTTAATTACAAGTGCATCTAGGGAACTCGGATCCGATGGACAATGGTATAATTCTATGTTGTATCCCAAATTGTTGAAATGCTTTCCAACATACTTCATAAACGACGACTTTCCTACACCAGGTCCGCCCTTCATACAGAAAATCCTGTTCACTCCTTCTGGTATTATATTATCAAATAACGGATATGAGCCCTTGCTTGTATTCCCACCTGGAAATGCTTCTTTTACTGATCCCTTCATCCAAAAACCTCCCTTAAAAATCTATTGCAGTATATGTATATTTTTAAATCGGGTTAATTATTCCTAAAGCTTGTATCATTTTTAATATTGATTCCGTGGTGGGGGACATCTATCTCAAGTTATATATATTGCATCCAAAAATAAAAATACAGGTATTCGCTCTTTAATGAACGAGTACCTGTATTCTCAACTTAAATATTATTCATTTGTCACTGTATATCCGTGTTCTGCGTACTGTGCTACAATTTCGTTCCATAGGTCATCTACGCCGGTCTTCTTGAGTGAAGAAACCGGTATGACCTTCTCGTCACTCGCCATCTGCAGTTTTTTTCTAATTATATTTATATGCTTCTGGTACTGCCCTCTAGAAATCTTGTCAGACTTCGTAGCCACTACCACGCAGTTGTATCCGTAATGCTTAATCCACTCGTACATCAACTTATCATCGCCAGTTGGCTCGTGTCTTATATCTACTAATAGGAAGATTGCACAGAGTTCATCTCTATCTTCGAGATATCTCTCCATTATTTCTCCCCACTTGCCCTTCTCTGACTTAGCTACCCTTGCATATCCGTACCCAGGTAGGTCTACGAAGTAAAATTCTTCGTTTATCAAGTAGAAATTTATAGTCCTTGTCTTACCCGGTGTCTGGCTAGTTCTAGCAAAATTTCTCCTGTTTAACAAGGTATTAACTATCGATGATTTACCGACATTAGATCTACCAGCTAAGGCTATTTCAGGGATTCCCTCTGCTGGGTACTGATGCTTGTGAACAGCGCTCATAGTTATTTCTGAACTTCTTATCTTCATAATACTTATCCTCTCCATGCATACGCTGCATGACGCATTATCTATCAATGCAATTTATTAAATGGTGATTCAACGCTTCAGAGTGGTATTTTCCCCTAGCTGAATGGGAATTATGCCCACCACCTTTAGAGATGGAGGACATCTTTCTCAAGTTACTATTTTTCTAACAAGGCTTCTCTCAAAACATCTTCCATAGTATCTACTAAGACGAATTCTATCACTTCTTTCACGTTTTCCGGAATTTCATCTAGGTCGTTTTCACATTCGCGAGGAATCAATATCTTAGTTATTCCAGCTCTATGTGCAGCTAATATCTTTTCTTTTACTCCACCGACTGCTAAGACTCTACCTCTCAATGTAATCTCACCAGTCATCGCAATATTTCCTGGCACTGGTCTCTTAGTAAGAGCTGAAATCACGGCTAGAGCCATAGTTATACCGGCAGAAGGTCCGTCCTTAGGCACTGCTCCTTCTGGCAGATGCATGTGTATATCCTCGTCTTTGTAGAAATCAGGGTCGATATCGTATTTCGCAGCTATAGACCTTATATATGAAATACCAGTTCTAGCTGATTCCTTCATAACATCTCCAAGTTGTCCAGTGAGGACAATTTGTCCCTTTCCTTTTACAACATTCACTTCTACCTCTAGGGTAACTCCGCCTACCTCAGTCCAAGCTAGACCGGTCACAAGGCCTACCTTAGGCTCCTTGTCTGCAAGTTGATACTTGTACAGGTCTTTTCCAAGATACTGTTCTACATCTTCTGCATTTATTGTAACACCTTCTATACTAGGATCTTCAACGTATTTTTTGACAATCTTTCTGCATATCTTTCCTATTGTTCTCTCTAAGGTTCTTACACCTGCTTCTCTAGTATAGTGGTTTATCACCTCTCTAAAAGCAGATTCGTCCATTTTTATAAAATCCTCCTTCAACGCATGTTCCTTCAATTGTTTTGGAAGAAGGTATTTCTGTGCTATATTTAATTTTTCTTCTTCTATATACCCTGGTACTTCGATTATTTCCATCCTGTCTAGCAATGGTCTAGGTATATTGTTTAAACTGTTTGCCGTAGTTATAAACAGTATCTTAGATAAATCGAAAGGTATTTCTAAATAATGGTCTACAAAATCCTTGTTCTGTTCTGGATCTAGTACTTCAAGCATAGCTGATGCAGGATCTCCCTTGTAGTCAGCTGCCATCTTGTCAATTTCATCTAATAGGAAGACTGGGTTCTTTGTACCAGCCTCTTTTACGCCATTTATTATCCTACCAGGTATAGCTCCTACATAGGTTCTTCTATGACCTCTTATCTCTGCTTCATCTCTAACTCCACCTAATGACAATCTAGTGAAATGTCTATTTAAGGCTCTAGCTATAGATTTACAGATAGATGTCTTACCTACCCCTGGAGGTCCGACTAGACAGATGATCGGTCCCTTGAGATTTTTAGATAATTTTCTAACTGCTAGGTATTCTAGTATTCTTTCTTTTACCTTTTCCAGTCCGTAATGGTCCTCGTCTAATATAGCCTTTGCATTTGCTATATCAAGCTTATCCTTAGTTTCCTTAGTCCAAGGAAGTGAGAATATAGTCTCTAAATAGTTTCTGCTTACGGCACTGTCCGGTGACATTGGCGAAATTCTTGAGAACTTATCTATTTCTTTATTTATTTTTTCCTTAGTTTCCTTAGGTGCCTTTATTTTTTTGAGCGCTATTCTAAATTCATCCGCTTCTGAGTTTACATCTTCCTCTTCGCCGAGTTCTTTTTGAATTGCTCTAAGCTGCTCTCTAAGGTAGTATTCCTTCTGAACTTTATTCATCTGTTTTTTAACTCTAAGAGTAAGTTTTTTCTCAATTTTGAGTATCTCAATCTCTTCTAAGAGTATTGTATAAATGAGTTCAAGTCTCTTTTTCACATCAAATTCTTCTAATATTTCCTGTTTTTGTTCTGGCTTAAGGTATATATTTGAAGCTATAGTGTCTATGAATCTATCCACATCGTCAATTTCGGCTAGCGATACGAGTATCTCTGGTGAAACCCTGTTTCCTATATTGATGTATTCCTCAAATGAGTCGAATACGCTTCTTACAAATGCTTCGATTTCAACGTCTGTATCATCTTCAACAGCTTTTTTCTTGTATTTTACTTCCTCTATAGTAGCTTTGTAATATCCATCTTCAATCTTAGCTTCTAGAACTCTGGCTCTCGATAGGCCTTCCACTAACACGCGAACTGAGTCTCCAGGCAGCTTTATCATCTGTTTTATTTTACTTATAGTACCCACTTTGTAGAAGTCATCTTCTGTTGGTTCATCGACTTCTGAGTCCTTCTGAGTTGTTAGAAAAACTAATTCATCGGCAAGCATTGCTTCATCAAGTGCTTTAAGAGAAATATCCCTCCCTATATCAAAATTTAATATCATATAAGGAAATATTGATAATCCTCTTAGAGGAATCAATGGCAGTTCTTTTTGGTCTACAATATAATCATTATTTTTTTCTATGTCCGTACTTTCGATAGTATCATTTTCAATAGTATTGTTTTCTTCCATCATTTTTCTCCTTTGCATTTATTATCGTCTATTCCTATTGCCTTTTTTAACTCATCAATATGAAATACGTATATATTATATAATATTGGCTTTTTGGATGCAGTTTAAACTTTTTTTTCAAGTTTAGACCTTTTTATCCCCAAAATGATAATATTTTTCCTATATAATTAGGTTAAATAACATAGACATACTCGGTAAATTTTCATTGTGTAGTGGATGATTTTGCCAACACTGAAATAAGATTCCCCCACCATAAGTGGTGGGGGTACATCATTCTCAAGTTATATTATATATTTAAAATAATCAAATATCAACTTATTCAGAACTTATTTGCCAAAATACTCGATTCTGTATGCTATGAAATTTATTATGATATAATAATTATATATTAAATGGTGATTCAACGCTTTCAATGATGTATGAACCCACATTGAAATGAGAAATAGCCGCCACCTTTAAATGTGGAGACGTATTTCTCAAGTTGTGAATTTTTATGGAGGCAATCATGTTAAAACTTTTTTTCACTTTTCTTAAAATAGGCGCCTTCACTTTTGGTGGAGGTTACGCTATGATTCCACTCATCCAGGATGAACTTGTCGTAAAACAAGGTCTTCTATCCGAGGAGGAGTTTTTAGACTACCTTTCAATAGCTCAAAGTTATCCAGGCGTACTAGCTATTAATATATCAGTGCTCTTGGGATATAGATTATATAAAATACCAGGAGTTCTTATCTGTGCCTTAGGCTCTGCTCTACCGTCTTTTTGCATAGTTATAGTTGTTTCATACCTATACTTTGCACACGCGTCCTCTAAGATATTAGACGGTTTTTTCAGAGGTGTCGCTCCAGTTGTAATCGCATTGATATTCAACTCATTCTTAGGCTTGTTTAAGGGTATTGATAGAACTAAGAAAAATATAATCCTAGTCGGAATAGCATTTATATCCGTCGCCGTTTTCAAAATAAGTCCTATTTATTTAATACTCGGAGGAGGTGTGCTCAGCTTATGTCAAAAATAGCCCTGCTCTTTACGATGTTTTTCAAGATAGGTGCATTTAGCTTCGGTGGTGGATACGCCATGCTCCCATTTATTCAACAGGAATTTATAAATAAGACTCATCTTATTACTAATAAGGAATTTTTGGATTTACTCGCTATATCCCAGTCGACTCCCGGTCCAGTTGCAATCAACAGTGCTACCTTCGTCGGCTACAAGACAGCTGGAGTCCTCGGTTCGTTCTGTGCTACTGTCGGTGTTTCGCTGTTCGCAATAATCGGACTCACGATAATATCACATCTGTTTGATAAGTTCAAGGATAACGGCAAGGTTGTCAATCTCTTGACTGTGCTTCGACCTATCACGATCGGTTTCATACTTGCTGCTGCATTTTCATCTGGTAGCTCCATGGAATGGGATTGGTATGCTGTTGCTGCGTTCGTCACTTCGTTCGCATTACTGTATAAGAAAAAGCTTGGCTCTATTTCTATTATATTTGTCTACGGATTAATCGGTATTGCTATGTCTTTTCTAATATAATTTAATAAAGATATCCCCCACCTGTAAAGGTTGGGGGTGTCTTTTTAGCTGCTTATTTTCTATTTCAAAATATTTACTATCTGGGTAAAGGCGGTTTCATTTCCGTTCCCTCCAACCTGTGTTACTGTTGCGAATATCTTGCTTTTTACCACGCTTGTCTGAGTTTCGCTCAATCTACTACCCACTATCATGACTGGTGATTCTTTGCTACTAGCTAGCACTCCTAGCGACAGTGAATCTATCAATTCATCTTCTTTTTTACTTCCATCCTTTGCTACGTATATATTATCTAAATACTTGTTTTTGTAGAATCTATCTATCACCTTTGCGTTTGTCTCATTTCTATCACTTCCGTATATTCTTTCCCCTATAGACATTGACAATACATCGTCGCTGTATTGGGTATCTCCACCTACGATGTACACCTTAGAAATTTTGTTTTTATTGATATAATCCTTGATTATGTCCACCTCATCTGTCTCTCTTGTAAGTATTATCGGTATTCCCATCTGTGCTGATACTCCTCCTATACTCACTGCATCTGCTAATCCACTTTCTCCGTTTACTATTGCTACCTCTTTGAAGTATCTATTTTCATTTAACTTATCTGATATTTTATACGCTGTTTCAAATCTATTCGAACCAGCGATTCGCTCCACCTTGTATCCTCTTGATTTCAGAGATTCTTCTTGAAATTTGCTTATTGAGTTCTCTCCACCCACTAGAATTATTTTTTTTGATTTCAATCTTTCCATTTCTTTTTCTGTTGTCCTGTGAAGTAGATCCTTTTCTGTAAGCAATATCGGTGCATTTAGCAATTTTGCTAATGGTGTAACAGCTAGTGCATCCGGTATTGCTCTCCCGTTTATAAGCACTACAATCTCTGATGACTTGTACGCTTCTTCACTTATTTTTGCACTTGTTTCGTATCTATTTTCACCTTTTATAATATCAAACTTCAATGCTGGTCTTCCAATTCCACCAGAGCCCCCAGTTCCTCCTGAACCTCCTGATCCTTGTGTATCTCCTGATCCTTGTGCGTCTCCCGAGCCTTGTGCGTCTCCTGAACCTTGTGAGCCTCCTGATCCTTGTGCGTCTCCTGATCCTTGTGCATCTCCTGAGCCTTCTGCTTCTACTGAGCCTTCTGCTTCTACTGAGCCTACACTATCATCTTCTGATATATCGCTCTTATCTAATCTCAAGTTCACGTCCATGCTCACATTCATAACTATTTCAGAATAAGTTATAGCATCGGTTTTTATATTATCTAGTTCTATATTCCCTGAATCTATATTGTAAACGCCACCGTGACTTATATTTTTTATTTCGTAAGCTGGATTGTTTGGTATTTTTCCTATAGGTACTATATACTTCTTTCCTTCTCTTTGAACTTTCACGATTGGATTTTGTGCTCCCAATGCATAAACTGCCGTCTCAGTTAAATTTTTCTCCAAATCGACCGATGTCAATTGATTATTTTCACAGTAAAATCTTCTTATTGTTTTATTTTCTGGTAAATTTAAGTTTTTGATATTGTTATTTTGACAATACAAGAGATCTAATTTAGTTAGATGAGCTAAATTGAGTTCCTCTGCTTTAATATTTTCACAATTTAAAACGGTTAAATTAGTATTTTTAGATAAGTCGATTTCTTTTAATTCGTTATTTCCACATTCTAGGGTATTTAACTTCTCGTTTTTAGATAAATCAAGTTCGACTAAACTATTATTTTCACAACTTAAAGACCATAAGTTCTTATTTTTTGATAGGTCTAATTTTTCTATGGAATTTATACCACAGGTTAAGGCTCTTAGATTAATATTCCCTGATACATTAATTTTCTTTAATTTATTTTTTCGACAATTTAAATCTTCTAATTTGATGTTCTCAGATATGTTAATTTCTGTTAACTCATTCCCCTCGCAGTTTAAATACGTTATGTTCTCAAAATGTTTTATCCCTGTTAGATCCTTTATTCCCTTTGATGCTAAACTCATTAATCTGACATTTTTTATACCTCTACAATTTGCCATTACCTCGTTTTTTTCTGCGTTGTAGCTCGCGTCATCCTTCACCCGTCCTACTACGAATTCCCTAAATTTTTCATCTGGAAATTCTATCTCTAAGTTTATCTTTTCCTCTGCTTTCTCATCCTCAATATTTTCATCCAGTTTCGCCAGCTTTAGATTTTTATACCCCCTCTCAGTCTTGTCCTTATTGTAGCCCGTATTTATAACAGCGCCTCCCCGTTTTTCTTCGATGATTTTGGCATTATCTCCACTACTTGCAAATACTGGACATATTAATGGGATAGCCATTATCGAAGCCAGTGATACTGAGATCACTTTCTCTTTTAAATGCATAGCATTTCCTCCTGTTTATATAATTTATTATTTGTTACCAATCGAATGTACTGAACATATTAAGTGAATTTTAGATATGTATGTCTGTAGGCTTTATGATTCTTAATTTTGATTAGTGTATATATTATACATTATAATGTTATTCTTTGTAAACACAATTTATCATTTATTTTCTTTTTTTTACATAAATTTATTAATTGAGATTTAATTTCACAAAAACCTCAAAAAGAGACAACCTATTTGGTTATCTCTTTTTTATAGTAATTGTGTGGCATGCACACCAGCTTAAATTTCAAAATAAATGTCTACGCAGTTTCTTGCTCATTGTCGTAAACTATCATAGGTTCAGCGTCTGGATCTGTAACACTTTCTTCAGTCACTATTACCTTCTTAACTTTTTCCTTAGAAGGTACGTCAAACATAGTATCCAACATTACCTCTTCTACTATACTTCTAAGTCCTCTGGCACCAGTATTTCTCTCAATAGCCTTCTTAGCTATAGCTTTCAAAGCTCCGTCTTCAAACTCTAGCTCAGCCTCGTCTAGTTCAAACAGTTTTTGATATTGTTTTACTAGAGCGTTCTTTGGCTCTTGGAGTATACGCACTAGAGCTTCTTCATCTAGGAGATCAAGTGTTGCTATCACTGGTATTCTACCTATAAATTCCGGAATTATACCAAATTTCAACAGATCTTCTGGAAGCACTTTTGCGTAGATTTTTCCGATGTCCATTTCGTTTTTGCTTTCTATTTTGGCTCCAAAGCCTAGAGTTTTATCTCCTCCACGTCTTTGGATTATCTTATCTATTCCATCGAAAGCTCCACCTAATATGAATAGGATGTTAGTAGTATCGATTTTTAAGAATTCTTGATGAGGATGTTTCCTTCCGCCTTGTGGTGGAACATTTGCAACAGTTCCTTCAAGTATCTTAAGAAGTGACTGCTGTACACCTTCTCCACTTACGTCTCTAGTAATTGATGGATTTTCTGATTTTCTAGCTATCTTATCTATTTCGTCGATGTAGACAATTCCTTTTTCAGCCTTTTCTATATCGAAATCAGCTGATTGGATTAATTTTAAGAGTATATTTTCTACGTCTTCTCCTACGTAACCCGCTTCGGTTAGGGAAGTCGCATCTGCCATGGCAAATGGTACATTTAATGTCTTAGCGAGAGTCTGAGCTAGTAATGTCTTCCCTGAGCCAGTTGGCCCTAGTAGTAGGACGTTACTCTTTTGTATTTCGACTTCTTTATTTGAAGTCTTTTTGCCAGTTATTCTCTTATAATGGTTGTATACCGCTACTGACAACGATTTTTTTGCCTTATTTTGACCTATTACGTAGTCGTTTAGTATCTCCATCATCTCTTTAGGTTTCGGTAGTGATATAGCTTCGTCATCTACCACACTTTCCATTTCCTCTTGTATTATTTCGTCGCAAAGCTCTACACACTCGTCGCAAATATAAACATTCGGACCAGCTATCAACCTTCTGACCTGTTCTTGGCTCTTTCCACAGAACGAGCATTTCTTTAATGTCTTTCTTTCATCAAACTTCGCCATAGTACAGCACCTCCTAGTTTCAATGATGATTCGCGATTCAGTTTGGATATTACCCACTGAAATGAGAAATTCCCTCACCTGTTGAGAGGTGGGGGTGTATTTCTCGAGTTACACCTCTAGCTTGCTATGGTCTAGTTGTTATTACTTCATCAATCAAACCATATGCCTTCGCTTCTTCTGCTGACATGAAGTTATCTCTCTCAGTGTCTGCATTTACTTTTTCTATTGGTTGACCTGTAGTTTCTGATATTATCCTATTTATTGTTTCTCTAGTTTTTACTATCCTCTTTGCGTATATCTCAACATCTGTAGCCTGGCCTTGAGATCCGCCCGATGGTTGATGTATCATTACTTCACTGTTTGGAAGTGCAAATCTCTTGCCCTTTGCTCCTACAGTCAGTAAGAATGCTCCCATAGACGCTGCCATACCTATACAAATAGTACTTACATCAGGTTTAATGTATTGCATAGTATCGTATATAGCCATTCCAGCTGTTATACTTCCGCCTGGAGAGTTAATATATAGGTGAATGTCCTTATCTGGGTCATCTGCTTCCAAAAATAGTAACTGAGCCACTATAAGACCTGCAGTAGCATCATTTACTTGGTCTCCAAGGAATATAATTCTATCCTTTAACAATCTAGAGTAGATATCGTAAGATCTTTCTCCCCTTGCTGTTTGTTCAACAACTACTGGTACTAATGATGACATATGCTCTCATCTCCTTATATTCAAATTGATTTAACCCTCTATTAGTTTAATTTTGCATTTTCTAATAAGAAGTCTATAGTATTTCTCATCCTTATTTGATTTTCAACGTCGTCCATATCTTCTGGTCTTAACATTCCTTTTATTTCTTCAACTTTCATTTTGTACATATCTGCCATTGTCTGTATTTCAGCATCTATTTCTTCTTGAGAAGCAGATATTTCCTCTTTATCTGAGATAGCTTCAAGTACTAATGAATTTTTAACTATTCTCTGTGCTTCTTCTCTTCTGTCGTCTTTAAGATCGTCTATAGTTTTTCCAGTCATATTAAGCAACATTTCTAAACCGAATCCCTGCATTTGTAATTGATAGTTTAGGTTTTGTAACATGCTGTCTATTTGACGATTTACCATAGCTTCTGGTACATCTACTTCTGTTGTTTCAGCAGCTTTTATAACTACTTCATTTCTAATTTCCATTTCTGCTCTTTCTTTTGCTTTTACTGCTAGTTTTTCGCTTATATCTTTTTTAAGCTCTTCTAATGTATCAAATTCACTTACGTCTTTTGCAAATTCGTCATCTAGTTCAGCTAATTCTTTAACTTTTACGTCTTTTATAGCAACTTTGAATACTACTGGTTTTCCAGCTAGTTCTTCAACATGGTATTGTTCTGGGAAAGTAACATTAACTTCTACTTCTTCTCCAGCTTTTTTGCCTACTAATTGTTCTTCAAATCCTGGTATGAATTCTTCTGAACCTATTACTAGGTGATGATTTTCGCCTTTTCCACCTTCGAACGCTACGTCTCCGTCAAATCCTTCGAAGTCTATTACAGCTGTATCTCCATTTTCTATTATCTTATCGTCCATGCTTATTATTCTAGCATTGTTTTCTAACATCTTGTTTAGTTCAACTTCAATCTCTGTATCTTTTACAGTATCGTCAGCTTTTTTGATTTCTAAACCTTTGTAGTTACCTAATTCGAATTCTGGTTTAACTTCTACGTTTAATATCATTACTATTCCATTGTCTTTGCTTATTTCTTCTATGTCTAAATCTGGGCTATCTATTGGATCTAATTCTAATTCTTTAATAGCTTCTGGATAGACTTCTGGGAATAATATTTCTACAGCGTCGTTGTAGAATATACCTTTTCCGAATTGAGTTTCAAGTATTACTCTTGGTGCTTTTCCCTTTCTGAATCCAGGTACATTGTATTTGCCTCTGTTTTGTTTGTATGCTTTTTCTACTGCTTTTTCGAAATTTGCATTGTCTACTGTTATTTTAAGATTTACTTTATTGCCTTCTTTTTTTATTAATTCTGCTTTCATCCTTTTAAATCCTCCCGTATTGTACAATTCACATATATATCTGTGATTGATGCCTTCTATTATTTTTCAACCATTTAATTATATCACATAAGTTTTTTTATTTACAAGCAAATGAGGAATATATATCAAATAGAAAAGTACTCGACATATAGTTTATCGTTTTATTTTTCAGATTTTTACATATCCACCATTTAATTTACTCTTTTGTTTTTCTAAATTACGATGTATTCTACATCAAAATTTCCATTTTCTATATTTAAAATCATGAATCCCGAATCCGTTCCACCCCTTGGTATACTTAAGCTTCCAGGGTTTATGTACAGTATTCCATTGTACTCCGTCTTATATGGTCTATGTGTATGCCCGAATATTGCCACATCCACTCCCGCTAACTCTGCATGAGACTCCAGAGTGTAGGTGTCAAATTGCACATTGTATTGATCTCCGTGACAAAGTAGTATATTCACTCCGTCGACTTCCAATACAAGTTCTCTCTCAGCTATCCCTACATACTTGTGGTCACAGTTCCCTGGAACCCCTATGACTTCTTTGCCTGTTAACTGCTGTATGTAAGTGCAGTCTTCGAAGTTATCACCCGCATGTAGTATCAAATCGCAGTCTTTAATCCTATCAATAAATTTGTCCATTATCAATTCTACTCTATGTGTATCACTAACTACTGCTAATTTTCTCATTAACCTCTACCCCCTCATACTACTATTTATTAGCAAATTTATCAAGATATAGTTTTTTGTTTGCACAATTTAAATTCAAGTAAGACCCTTTGAGATTTATTTTATCTACTTAATTTATCAACTTTCTATCTGGCAACTTTTTCATTTATTAACTCTTTTTTCGAGTTCGACTCTCATAAGTCTCAACGCCTCTGCTCTGTGGCTTATCGTATTCTTGACAACTGAAGGTATTTGTGCGAATGTTTCTCCAAACCCATTTACTAAAAATAAGCTGTCGTATCCGAATCCATGGTCGCCAATTTCTTCGAAAGCTATTTGTCCATTGCAAGTTCCCCTCACTGTGAACGACTTGCCATCTGGAAATATAACCGCCACAGCTGCTACAAATCTAGCACCTCTGTCCTCCTCCTTGACGTCTTTCATAGCGTCTAGAAGTTTTTTTCTATTTTGTTCATCTGTAGCATTCTCTCCAGAGTATCTAGCTGAAAATATTCCTGGTTTTCCGCCCAATGCTTCGACTTCCAAACCTGAATCGTCAGCTATGACTATCATATTTGTTTCCTTAGCAATCCTCTTAGCTTTAATTATAGCATTATGTTCGAAAGATTTCCCGTCTTCTATTATTTCTATCTTGTCAAGCCCGAGATCTTTTAATGAATGAATCTCAAAATCCAGCCCAGACATTATAGACTTAATTTCCTGCATTTTATGAGCATTTCCTGTAGCTACAACCAATTCTCTACTGTACTCCATACCTATTATCTCTTCGGTGATTTCTCCAAGAGCTTCTTTTTGAATTTTTATTAAATCCCTGTTTCCCTTTTCAGCAATGTCTAACATGCGATATAGGTCTTCTTTTGAGAAGGGTCTCTCTTCTCCTGCCCCCTGTACCTCTACGAACTCGCCTCTGTTTGTCATCACGACATTCATGTCTACAATCGCAGTAGAGTCCTCTTCATAGCAAAGGTCTAGTAAAATTTCTCCTCCTACAACTCCTATGCTGACTGCTGATACGAAGCTCTTAATCGGCATCTCTTTTATAAGTCCATCTCTTCTCATTTTGTGAATTGCATCCGCAACCGCTATAAAAGCTCCGGTAATAGAGGCTGTCCTAGTTCCGCCGTCAGCTTGGATAACATCGCAGTCAACCCAGATTGTGCGTTCCCCTATTTTATCTAGGTTTACAACAGAGCGTATGCTTCTTCCGATAAATCTCTGAATTTCCTGAGTTCTTCCGTCGATTTTACCCCTCACAGCATCCCTTATTTTTCTATTTCCAGTGGCCATAGGCAACATTGAGTACTCTGCGTTTATCCATCCTTTACCTGTATTTCTCAAAAATGGTGGTACCTTATCTTCCACAGTAGCCGTGCATATCACCTTAGTATCGCCCATTTCTATTAGTATTGAGCCTTGAGCGTATTTCGTATAATTTCTCGTTATCTTTACGGGTCTTATCTCGTCAAACTGTCTTCCATCAATTCTATCCATTTTTTCTCCATTCTATAAATACAATTTTTTTAACTATAATTCAACTCTTTATCTTGTAGATTTTATCCACACTTAAATCGAAATTATGCTCTCCAACTTTGTCATTTGGAGACATATTTCTCAAACTATATTTTTTTAATTTCTTGTATGTCGTCGCTTACTGCAAACGTCCCTCTACATCTTCCTTTGAATTCATTGTCATCAAGGCTTTAAACTCATCTTCATCAATTACCTTGACTCCTAGGTCATTTGCCTTCGTCAGCTTACTTCCAGCCTCAGATCCAGCCAGAACAAATGTAGTCGACTTGCTCACGCTTGAAGTTGCCTTTCCGCCCCTTGCTTCTATCATTTCCTTAGCCTCATCCCTCTTGAGAGTAGGTAGAGTACCTGTAAGTACTATCTTCATCTTTTCAAATACCTGTGAAAGGCTGCTTTCTTCCTTATGAGATACCATATTTACACCAGCACTTGCAAGTTTATTTAAAACTTCCATATTTTTTTCTTCTTTAAAGAATTCTACCACACTATCAGCCATTGTTGAACCAAATTCGTCGACAGTCATTAATTCTTCATTAGTCGTATTTCTTATATTTTCAATGCTTCGGTATTGGTTTTCCAGCAATTTAGCGCTCTTTGAACCAATGTATTTTATTCCGAGTCCACTTATAAGCCTCCATAAATCATTTGACTTAGATGCCTCTATAGCCGCTAAAAGGTTGTCCGCTGACTTATCTGCAAATCTATCTAGAGCTACTATTTCATCCTTATTTAAATAGTATAAATCAGATAAATCATTTATCAAACCAGATTCAAGTAAGACAGTGACAATCTGCTCTCCAAGTCCGTCTATGTTCATCGCATCCCTAGACGCGTAGTGAATTATACCCCTTCTTATCTGGGCTGGACACGACATATTTATACACTTTATCGCAGCCTCTCCGTCTAACCTTACAGTAGGCTCACCACAGGCTGGGCAGGTATCAGGCATCTCAAAGTCAATCTCATCCCCAGTCCTATCTTCCTTTACAACTTCCAAAATCTTAGGAATAACATCACCTGATTTTTCGACTAAAACCATGTCATTTATCTTTATGCCTTTTTCTGATATATAATCCGCGTTGTGTAGGGTTGCCCTCGAAACGGTAGTTCCCGCCAACCTAACTGGATCAAGCACTGCACTTGGAGTGATAGTACCTGTCCTGCCGACTTCGACCACTATTTCACGAATTCTAGTCTTCTTCTTTTCAGCTGGGAACTTATATGAAGTCGCCCATCTAGGAGATCTCTCCGTACTTCCTAAAATCTCTCTTTCCCTTATGTCGTTTACCTTAATTACCATTCCATCTATCTCAAACGCAAGCTTGTCTCTATGCTCTGTCCAATACTCTATATGCTCTATGACCTCATCTATACTCTTGCATACCTTATATCCCTCACTGACCGTAAATCCCTGATTTTTCAAGAAATCCAAAGACTCACTATGAGTATTGATTTCGAAATCATCTATATTCTCAAAATTAAATACGAATATGCTAAGTGGTCTTTTCGCCGTCATCTTGGAATCCAAATGTCTAAGCGAACCAGCCGCTAGATTTCTAGGATTTGCAAACACCTGAAGTCCATTATCCTCCTGTGACTCATTAGTCTTGATGAAATCCTCCTTAGAAATATAGACCTCTCCTCTTACAATAAGTTCTTCCTTTTCCTTTATTTTAAGTGGAATAGACTTTATAGTCATTATGTTTTTAGTGATATTTTCACCTACTACACCATTTCCCCTAGTAGCACCGCTCACCAACTCACCGTTTTGATAAGTTAAATCAACAGACAAGCCATCAATTTTAAATTCGACAACGTATTCAATCTCCGAATCAGCCAATTCTCTCACCTTCGAATCAAAAGCCCTTATTTCTCCCTCGTTAAATACATTGTCTAAGCTCAGCATTGGGCTTTTGTGAACCACCTTCTCAAATTTATCAAGTGGTGTACCACCGACCCTGTTAGTCGGTGAATCCACCCTCTTGATCTCTGGATGTTCTGCCTCGATAGTTCTAAGTTCCCTCAGCATCTGATCGTAATCGTAGTCGGAGATCTCTGGATTGTCTTGATTGTAGTACTTTTCATTATGGTAATTTATAACCTCTATAAGGTGGTTCATTCTATTTTCAAAATCCATGCTAATACCTTCTTTTTTCGTTTATTTATTAATACTTATTCTACTATTCCGGTCATATATGAAACTACTACTTAAATGAGAAGGTCCCCATCCTTAAGAGGTGGGACCTCTTTAGTCATCGATAGCCTCTCAAGTTCTCAATAGATTCTCTAGTTCTCAATAGCTCCTCAAGTTCTCAATAGATTCTCTAGTTCTCAATAGCCTCTTTCGATATCTACAACATTTTTAATAGGCTCATTCTCAATATACCTCTTGAGGTTTTCATATATCATTCTGAAGTTTCTTTCGACGTTTTTGTCTGAACACCAAGAATTATGTGGTGTTATCAATACATTTTCCTTTTCCCAGAATTCACTGTCAACACTCAGAGGTTCTTCCTCAAATACGTCCAAAGCAACTCCCCTGAACTTATCTATGCAATCGAGTAAGTCCCTTTCAACTATTAAATCGCCTCTTCCTATGTTTACTATTGCCGATCCTTCCTTCATCAATCCAAGAGTGTGTTTATTTACTATACCCTTTGTATCTTCAGTAGATGGCATCGATACAACTATCACGTCACATTTTTGGAATAAGCAATCTCTTTCATATGTTGAAAAACATTTGTCAAAATACTCTACATCTCTTCCTTTTGTGTTCATGCCCCATATTTCTACATCGAATCCCTTCAGGCGTTTTGCAGCTTCTTTGGCTATATTCCCAGTTCCTAAGAAGCCTATTTTTTGCCCTGCTAATTCCTTCACACTTGTATCCATCTTCCATATTTTTGCGTTTTTCTGGTCGTGTAATCTGTATGTGTTTTTATATATGTCCAAGATCGACTTTACTATCCATTCCCCTATTGGAACTTTGTATCCGTCTTTGTTGTTTGCAACTATTATACTGTTTTTCGATATTTTATCCTTTGGTAATTGGTCGAGTCCTGCACTTGTAGTCTGTATGTATTTCAAGTTTTTCATCTTGTCTATGTCTAAATTATAGCAACCGAAATACGTCACTAGCACGTCCGCATCATCTGTTTCTTTGGAATTTGTAAGTTTATCACCTTCTGGAATGAATTTCACTTCATATCCTAACTCCCTTACTTTATCTAGTCTATCTGCTCCGTATCTTACTGTAAACAATACTTTCTTCATACTATTCCCTCCAATTAAATAATATCTTTCTCAGTTTATATTTCGCCGTGTTCAGCTTCCTTTCCTGAAGCTAATGCTTGATTTTCTTGGATTAAATTTTGTATTAAAACTTCTAGAGTCCAATTCTTTGAAGTTTCTGTGACCATAGCTGTATACGGTCTTCTCATCCTCATCTTCTTCAGCCCATCTATGAATCCACTTACTTTTCTAGAGTCTATATTGTTGAAGATCACTGCCTTATTTGAGAATGTTTTTTCATCACCTGGTTCGATTTTTCCTTCTATAATATCGCTTATTATGCATTTTCCATGCTTCCCGTTTAATTCTATTCTATCCCTTATCCCTGTAAATGTAGATACGCTTTTTATAGTTGTCATTTCTTTCTTGTCGAAATTTACTAGTATCATACAAGGTCTTGTGTCGTCGTTATCCGTCTTTGTTATTTTTTCAAAACTCATAATTAATCCTCCTTTAGCTTTTGTTACTTATATAATTGCCCTAATTACTCCTCGGCAAACATGTATTCCAGTTTTTAAATGATGATTCAAGTATTTCAGTAGGTATACCCTCCACTGAAATGAGATTTATATCTGCCACCTCTACAGGTGGTGGACATTTATCTTAAGTTATAATTATTGCTCCTATATTAATATTATCATTTAATAGGCTTCTTAGCTAGGTTTACCCTCGTTTTGATAATAAGTTTCATAAAAAATAATCGAATATTTGACTGATACTTTCTCACTGGAAATTTATCAACCTTTCTTCGATTGTTTTTTATGCTACTATTTATTTTTTCTTCTTTTTCTTTTTCCCCGTGTTCTTCTTTTTATTAGACTTATTTTCTTTTTTTGATTTGTTCTCCTTAGCGTCCTTATTTTCATTATCTATTTTACCTACACTGTTTATGTTTCTAGCTGACTTTAAATTATTTAATTCTACACTCATTCTTGCAAGCTGTTGTTGAATTTGCTCTAGTGTTTCCTGCGAAACATCTTCTTTCGCTTTAGCGTTGCCTCCCAATAGACCTACATCTCCGCTAAATATATTGCTGTCGACGTTAGATACGCCTTTATATATATTTGATAAACCTACATCACCTCTCAATATACCTTTGTCGATGTTTGGTACACCCTTATCGCTTAGCTGTTGAATTCCAGTAAACTGATTTTGCTGTATTCCTAGCTCATCGTTTACTACAACATATTTATCTCCAATTTGTTGAATTCTAGATACTGGGTCATCTTTCTCCCTTATACTTCTTTGATTATACTTCTTCATTGAATTTCCCGACTGAGCTATAGCTTGCAGCTCTTTTAGCTGTAATTCATTCTGAATATCCAATTCCCCTATTTTCGGGATTTTATCCACCTCGAATATCTGCCCGCCACTTTTTTCTATATTTTCTTTTAACGCCTGTAATTCCCCAGCTGTCATCTTGCTTATATCTATAAACTGACCTCCTGGTGGCAATCCAGGTGGTAGATTGATCGGCATTGCTGGTTGCATATTTGATAGTATACTAGTAAGGTCCGTTTGAGCGGTATTACCCATGATTTTCGCGGCTTTTAAACTTTCGAAGTAATGGTTGTTCCTTATTACTGCTGGATGATTTGGATTGAATTTTTTGGTCATCTCGTGGTAGTATATAGATTTTTCTATCTCTCCTAATTTCTCATATGAGGCACATAGATGTATCGCTGGAATTATATCATATGCATCTGATATTCTATATCCATCTTGGAAGTCGTTTATATCGTTTTCTAGTGCGATTTTATACCATTCTATAGACTGTTGATGTTTTTCTCTCTCATAGAAATACTTTCCTATGTCACAACATATCTCCGACCTAGGCACATCGTAGTCGAAACTCCTAAAATACGAGTAGAGTTCCATTTTTTCATCTCCAAGTTCCTTGTAGCATTTACCGAGTTCTTGGCAAGATGTAAGCTGTTGCTCCAACCATCCGTCTTCACGTGCTAAGTATTTTTCAAATTCTACTATCGCATCTTCGTACCTACTGTTGTACTCAAGTTCTACAGCGTAGTAATTTTGCTCCCTTGCTGTAAACTCAACTCCATTTTCTATCATCTTTTCAAATATAGTTAGATTTCTACCTCTATCTTTGATACTCATGACTGGCTTATGAGATACCGCCACATCTGAGTTTATAACATTTCCACTCAACTTTATCGCCTCGTGAATTCGTCCCTCCCATTTGAAGTCCATATTTCTTCTAAAGATACGCTCTCTTTGGAACATATGTGATGGCTTTCCTGTTTCATCGAATTCCACATTGTATTTTAACATTACCACATCTATCTCATCTGTGAGCACCTGTTTTAATTTTAAAAATTTATTTCTATCTTTCTGCATGATTATATCGTCGGCATCTAGCCAGAATATAAAATCCTTAGTTGCCTTTGAAAACGAGAAATTTCTAGCTGCAGAAAAGTCATATCCCCATTCGAAATCGTAAATCTTATCTGTGTACTCGCTTACTATTTCCTTTGTCTTGTCAGTCGATCCTGTATCGACGATGATTATCTCGTCGACTAGATCCTTTACCGACTCCAGACATCTGCCTATTACTAGTTCTTCATTCTTTACAATCATACATAAACTTATGTCGCTCATTCTAGCAATCCCCCAATTCCAAGCTATTTTTATTTCTATTTTATTTTTTCGCTCCCCATACTCCTCCTGACCCCTTTGAAATACTCTTCATTGTATTTCACCGCTTCGTTGTCAGGTTTTATTTTTTTCGCCTTTTCATGGTAGTATATCGCCTCTTCTGTGCGCCCCAACCTATCTAGACAAACGCTCAATTGAATACACGGCAAGAAATCGTAACAATCGTTTATTTTAAATCCCTGTGGAAAATCTTCAATATTTTTTTCGAGAGCTGTTTTATACCAGAATATAGAAATTTCAAATTTTTCTCTGTCGTAGAAATGTTTCCCTATGTCGCAGCAAATTTCAGGTCTAGGTACGTCGTATTCAAAACTCCTATACATTGCGTGCAATGCCTTTGTGTTTTCTCCTATCTGATAATAGCAGACGGACAGATCCTTGCACGCGTTTATGCGATCCTCAACCCATGCTGAATCCTTGTTTAAAAACTCATTGAACGTCTCTATCGCCTCGTCGTACTCCTTGTTGTAGTACAATTCCCTTGCGTAGTAGAACAGTTCCCTTGGCACCAATTCGTCGCCGCCGGCAATCATCTTTTGGAATATTTTTAAATTCCTCCTTGGATCCTTTCCACCTACAGGTTTATGAGCAATTGGAACATCTACATTTATCAGGTTCCCCTGTGGAACAATTACCTCGTGAATTTTTCCAATCCATTGATAGTTGTTCTTTCTATTGAATACTCTCTCTCTGAAAAACGAGTAGGTTGGAGCCCCCTGTTCATCAAATGCCACATTGTATTTCAACATTACCATGTCTATTGAATCGTCTAGGCTCTCTCTAAATTTCATAAAATCTTCCCTATCTTCTTCAAATAATACATCGTCTGCATCCAACCACATTATAAAGTCTTTTGTAGCCTCTGAAAATGCCCTGTTCCTAGCTGCGGCAAAATCATCTATCCATTCGAAATCATATATTTTATCCGTATATTTTGATACTATTTCTTTCGTGCTATCTGTAGAGCCTGTATCTACTATTATAATTTCATCAACCAGGTCTTTCACTGAATCTAGGCATCTACCTATTACTTCTTCTTCATCCCTTACTATCATGCACAGACTTAAACTCTTCATTACTTACCCCCCGTGAATTTATTTCGCCTTCGTTTCAAATCATTTTCGCTGTGTTAAAATATATGCTTTTTTTAGGGGTAATATAACTTGAGATAAATGTCCATATCAACCAAGAAGTTAATTGCGGCAAAAGCTATGGGACTTACATCAAAAAAGAAATCGAAATAAACATCAGTCAGTTAATGCTTGTGAACATCTTCCTCAAGTTATGTTTAATTTCAGAATGAATTGAAATGTATGTCATTTATGTAAAATAAGTATACAAAAATAAGGTATTTTAATCTGTCCTCGATAAAGGTCCACTTTAAAATACCTTGTCTTTGTTAGCCCGTTAGTCAGTTAGTCGATAAATATTTTTATTTCCACATAGCGTCCAACATGCAATTGTCAGTTGCTCTATATCCTGAATGATAGTGGTTTACAGCATTACATTCCAAAAGTTCTTTTTGGTTATACGCTTTTGAGCCTACTCTTGTATCCTTGCCGTCCACGACCTTGTATGCGCTTACATACCAAGCTATTTCATGTCTTTCTCCAGCTATTTGAGACATACCGTGAACTAGTGATGTTTTGACGTCAATTCTATCGAAGTCTACTCCATTTGCCCTGAGTTCAGATGCATATTTTTCTTGTGAAGAATTCTTAGTTTCAAGTTTCCAGATATCATCTGTAGTCCATTTACCATTGTTGTTGTATGTTTCCAACCTCAAGATATCGTTGTTGTCTTTTTGGTTTACGCAGATATATTCTTTTGAATCCTTGTCGTAATCGAAATTATTATCTCTGTAATCATACATATTATATTTATTTCCATTGTATTTATATGTCCTATTTGCACTAGACAAGGTGAAGTTATTTGATTCCATCTGTCCTACCTGTGGTAGTTTCCAAGTCTTAGACATTTCTACATATGGTTTTTCATTGCTGTACTCAGTTAATACTCCACCGTCTACAGCTTGGGCTTTCACGCTTAAATCATGCAGTACTAAATAAGAATCATGATAGTCTTTTCCAGCTTGTTGAGCTATATCTAAAGTCTTGTCGTCAAAACCTGTAAGTTCGTCACCTACTCCATTTGTAATGTTCAAACATTGAGCTATTACATCCTCGTCTATTCCTCCTAGAGCTGTCAACTTAACTGCATTTTTGATCACGCTCTTATCGCTTCTATCGTCTACTAGGACTATCGGTTTCTGTTTTGCTATCGACGATCCCGTTAGAGCATCGACCAACACATAAGCCTTGCTTAGGTAGAATTCTTTGCTGTTTGCGTAGAACTTACCTATTATCTTTTTATTTGTTTCAAATCTATCTTTACCTGACAACCTAATTGCTTTTTTTGCAACCGTATTACTCATACTAGTAGTACCACCGATTATATACGCTTCTTTTCCACTCGTACTGTATGTAGTTGTCTTTCCATCTGTAAGTATTATAGGTGATTTTTCTCTAGCTGCAACTGAGGACACGCTCATAGCATCAGCCTCACCTGCAACTCCATTTACGAAAAATACCTTACTGCCACTTCCTTTGATAGTTTTTACTTTGTCAGCAACTTTTATACTAGTCTTAGTTCTATCCTTGCCTTCTATTCTGACAAACTTGATCTTATTTGCTTTAATGGATTTCTCTACCTTATCAGAAACAGAAGTTTTACCACCTATTACATATACCGTTTCTACACCCTTTAATCTAGCTGTAGTGCTCTTAGGTATCTCATTTGCCCTTGTGAGTAAGATTGGTGCATTAAGTGCTCCAGACAACCCGCTTGCACTAAGTCCATCCGACAGGCTTTTATCTGTATTTACAAGTATTGCCGTCTTATAATCCTGAGTGTCCGCAATCTTTCCAGCTGTTTCATACCTATCCGCTCCAGCTATCTTGTCGACATTGTCTAATGCATTTACATTTTGAATACCAACGATCATAAACGATGCCGACAACGCCAATGCTAAGGCTTTCTTTCTAAATTTCATAACTAACACCTCCCTGTAAGTACAGGTTAGCAGACCATGAAATTTATGTAAATACTTCCACTAGTACTGTAATTCGATTGTAACATGCCGTCGAAGTTTAATTTATTTTGTGAATAGGCTGTAACTATTTTTGCTATTTATTGATATTTATACCTTAATAATCAACGTAGAAGTAACATATTTGTCAAAAATTCGCTCTATACCAAATTATTTTTTATTCTTTTGTATTTCTTTATCAAAAATTCTACTATTTTACCAATGTACTTATACACCTTCAACACACTTGCTACCATTGGAAGTGCAACGAGTATTACCCTATAGTTCAAAATATCAAGAGAAAGTATACCTCTAAACGCAAATATCAACGCAACAAACACCCCGACTAATGTCATTAACATAAAACTTATCCTCTTATTTAAAGGATGTGCCACCCTGAATAACGATGTAAAGCAAACAGACCCTGTAGTTATTACACAGAGTGTAGATATCATCTTATAGTCAAATCTTAATAAATATCCAACTATCATCACCAACACTATATAAAATACTACCGAAATTCCCGATGAAAACGCCGATGTCATCACATTTCTCAAAAATCCGTCCCTTATCCTACTGTAGTTCGGCCTAAGCGCTAGAAAAAATGATGGGATTCCTACTCCGAACGCGGTTATCGGCATTAGTTGGATCGGTTTAAACGGATATGGTGAGTCCATAAATATAAATATAGCAGCTAGTATCATCGAGTATATAGTCTTCATCAAATACTGAGAGGCAACCTGACCTATATTATTGACAACTCTCCTACCTTCTCCCATAATCCTTATCATGGCTTCAAAATTTGATTGCAATAAAACGAAGTCCGATACTTCTTTAGCTGCATCACTTCCCTCAGCCATTGCTATAGAGCAGTCCGACTCTCTCAAAGCCAAGATATCGTTTACTCCATCTCCCGTCATACCTACTGTATGTCCCTGTTCCTTATACGCCTTGACAAGGTTTTTCTTCTGTTCTGGTCTAACCCTACCGAATACGACGTATTCTCTCGCGTACTCGCTCATATCCTCATCATCATCTATACTGCTCATGTCTATATATCTTTCAGAACCCTCGACTCCAGCCATAGTCGCTATCTTTGATACTGTCTGGGCGTTGTCTCCCGAAATTATCCTTACATCTACGCCCTGTTTTCTAAAGAAATCTAGTGTTAATCCTGCATCAGGTCTTATTTCGTCTTCCATTATGCAGATTCCAATCGGATTTAAATCATTCGGAAGTTCTTTTCCAATGAAATTTCCATATGCCTTGGCAAATACAATCACTCTTTTCCCTTGTGATGTAGCCTCTTTTGCCCTATCCTCTATCTCTTTTGGAAGTTTTTTGAATATACTTTCTGGCGCGCCCATTACCAATGTACCTCTATCTTCAAAAGTAACTCCACTCCATTTTCTAGCAGATGAAAATGGTACAACAGATTTTTTACGCGCTCTATCTAAATGTAAGCTCTCATCGAAGTTCAAATTCTCACCCTCGCTCAAAAATCTCTTTAAGGCTGTATTCGTCTGGTTCTCATCCTTAAAACTCGAGATTAAATCCTCAATGCAATACTTCAATTCCTGGGTTTCAATACCGCTGTATGGAATTAAATCGACTACTCTTATTTTCCCATTCGTTATAGTACCCGTCTTATCAAGGCATAGTAGGTCGACTCTTGCCAGGTTTTCTATTGAGCCCATAGTCTTTACCAATACACCTCGCTTTGCCAGTTTGACAACTCCTACAGCCAAGGCTATCGATGTTATCAACATAAGTCCAGACGGAATCATTCCTATCATAGCCGCCGAAGTACCTAATATAGATTTATTTACATCTATTCCATTGCTTATATTTGAAGCAAATAGCAGTATTCCAATCGGTATAATCGCTATTGTAAGACCTTTGATTATCCTTTTCATACTCCTTATCAACTCGCTGTCTATATCCTTATGTTTTGTAGCCTCTGTCGATAATTTGGACGCATAGCTATCACTTCCTACGTTTTTCGCCCTTATATACGCGGAACCGCTTACCGCAAAGCTTCCAGACATTACCTTGTCGCCGACTTTTTTTGAAACCGAATCCGACTCACCTGTTATTTGAGACTCGTCCACTTCTAGACCGTCGCTGTGTTCCACGATTCCATCTATGCTGAACTCATCACCCCTATGTGTTACAAGAAGGTCGTCTCTCACTATTTCCTCTTGATTGATAACTATTTCTTCTCCATCCCTGACCACCCTTGCCTTCGACTGGCTCAGCAACGACAGCTTATCTATACTTCTCTTAGCCCTAATTTCTTGAATTATCCCTATAAATATATTAGACACAACAACTCCTAAAAATAGGAGGTTTTCGTAACTTCCTGTATATGCTATAAATCCCGCTACGACTATGTTGATTAAATTGAATAGGGTGAATATATTGCTGGTGAATATGCTTTTATAACTTCTTGTAAGGTGTTTCATACCCTTGTTAACCTCGCCTAATTCAATTCTCTCATTCACTTCTTTCGATGTCAAACCCTTGATTTTATATTCTTCTTCCATAGTCTCACCTTCATTCTATTTTGGTTTATTATCAACAATATCTATATTTATTATCAATGACTACACTTGTTTATTATTTACGAATATCTATATAGATATTGCACAATTTGCTCTACTTATAAACACATGATAACACAGAAACTTTAATTTTTTATTAATTTATAACTTATTTACTTCTTTTTAGTCCTAGATTGTCAATTGACAAAAAAACCTAGCTCTGTTACACTCGAAGAAATGATAATGACAAAGGGGAGCTACTGCTGAGAGGAAGTTTACTTCGACCCTATTACCTGATTTGGATAATGCCAACGTAGGAAGAATAATTTATAAGAGTAAATCTTATTGCTTACAGTATGGATAATGCCGATCGGTGTTATCCATTTTTAATATCAAAAAATATTTTGCGAGGTGCGAGATGAGAGTAAATAACGAAGACATGACTTTATACGCTGTTACCGATAGAACTTGGCTTGGTGATAGAAACCTTGTAGACGAGGTTTTAAAAGCTATACAGGGTGGAGTTACCTGTGTACAGCTTAGAGAAAAAAATCTAAGCGAGGAAGAATTTTTAATAGAGGCTATCTCGATCAAAAAAGTCTGTAATGAGAAATCGATTCCTTTAATAATAAACGACAATGTCGATGTGGCAATAAAATGCGGTGCCGACGGCGTCCACGTAGGACAGGATGATTTAAATGCAGGTGAGGTCAGATCTCTAATTGGAGACGATATGATTTTAGGGGTTACCGCCCACAATGTCGAAGAGGCTAGAGCTGCCGAAAAACATGGAGCTGACTACCTTGGCGTCGGATCGGTTTTTAACACTTCAACCAAATCAGACGTCGTACATATAAACCCAGAAATTTTAAAAACGATATCTAGTTCGGTATCTATTCCAGTCATCGCCATAGGAGGAATAGAAAAAAGCAATATCCTCGAGCTATCGGGCACTGGAGTCGCTGGTGTGGCCTTGGTGTCTGCAATATTTGCCAGTGAGGATATCGAAGCTGAATGTAAGGAACTAAGGTATTTATCAGAAAAAATGGTTTCTAGTAAGGATAAGAGCGACGATCATACAAATCTATGTATTGCTCACGATATGAAAAAAGTACTGACAATCGCAGGCTCAGATTCTAGTGGAGGTGCCGGAATACAAGCCGATATCAAAACCATTACAGCTCACAAGATGTATGCCATGAGCGTTATAACCTCACTTACAGCTCAAAACACGACTGGTGTGTTTGCTATACAGGACGCCACACCTGAGTTTGTAGGAGCTCAGCTTGATGCCGTCTTCTCCGATATAATGCCCGATTCTGTAAAAATTGGTATGGTCTCCAATGCCGAGATAATAAGGGTTATTGCAGATAAACTTACAGAGTACCATGCCGAAAATATAGTAGTCGACCCTGTAATGGTGTCAACCAGCGAATCGAAACTCCTATGTGACAGCGCACATAAAGCCTTAAAGGAAGTCCTACTTCCACTCGCAACCCTAATTACTCCAAATGTACCAGAGGCTGAAAGCTTATCTGGGATAGAAATTAAAACATACGATGATATGGTTAGAGCCGCTGATATAATATCTAAGCTGACAGATGGAGCTATTTTGGTAAAGGGAGGTCATCTTGAAAATTCTTCCCAGGATTGCTTATATTATAACGGACAGGCACTGCGTTTCAGTTGCGAAAAGGTATATAATCCAAATACACATGGAACTGGATGCACTCTATCCTCTGCAATAGCCTGCAACCTTGCCGATTGCAACTCACTTGAAGATAGCGTGAGAAACGCAAAGATTTATTTGACTGGAGCTCTCAAAGACGGACTAGACCTTGGAAATGGATCTGGACCTCTAAACCATATGTACAATCTAGCACAAGTCAAGCATAAATGAAATCGATAAAATTAATGAACAGATACGAACGTTCTAAACCACTGTACAACCCATTCCAAGCGAAACCTAGAGGTCGATGCGCTCCACCTACAGTGGTGGAGGATGTCTTTCTCTACTTAAATTCACAACAGAGATTTTTAAAGAAATTTTTTAAAAAAACATAAACTACAATAAATATTTCACCTTGTTTATGGTACAATGACCGTATACATTACTATCGCATATCGTATGTATGCGGTTATTTTAAACGAGAAAGATTGGCAACGAGGGTATCTCGATTTGTCCACTTATATATTTTTATTTTACATCGGCGTAAACCGCTGATATTACTTATGATTATTCAACTTTTTCAGTGTAGCATTTGTCTCCACCGAAATGAAAAACAAAAACATATCTATTAGTCGAACATTCTACCCTACATTAGACATTTGTTTTAATGATGAGATTCGTTTAGTGCTACCAAAATTCACTAAAATCACATAATCAACATTAATTCAGGCAAAACGAGTACAATATAAATTATTATTCTCGTACTCTTATTTCATATACAGATGATCTAATTACAATTTAAACTGTGGGGTGATAATATGAAAAAACTATCAGTAGTTATTCCTTTTTATAACGAGGAAAAGATGCTTCGTATTACATACAATACAATTTCTTCAATTTTAAGAAAAGCGGGCATAAACTATGAAATTATATTTGTAAACGATGGATCTAAGGACAAGACTTGGAATGAAATTCAAAATCTATGTAAGAAATTCAACGACGTGGAAGGTGTGAATTTTTCTAGAAATTTCGGAAAAGAATCAGCTGTCTCTGCTGACTTGGCAAACGCTATTGGTGACTGCGTAGCTGTAATGGACTGCGATTTACAGCATCCTCCTGAAACTCTAATAGAAATGTACAATAAGTGGTTCGAGGGCTATTAGGTAGTTGAAGGCGTTAAAAAATCAAGGGGTGAAGAATCCATGTTCTACAAACTATGTTCAAAGGGATTTTATTCTATAATAAGTTACGCTATGAATATAGATATATCAAAGAATTCTGACTTTAAACTCTTGGACAGAAAAGCAGTAGACGTCTTGCTTTCAATGCCCGAAAAGCATATGTTCTTCAAAGCTACTTCTTCGTGGATTGGATTTAAAACAGCGTATGTAGAATACGACGTCAAAGAGAGGCTAGTTGGTGAATTAAAATGGTCTACTCTTTCACTCGTGAAATACGCGTTGCACAACATAACATCGTTTTCAACTGCACCTATACAAATAGTGACTGTTACTGTGGTTATCTTCCTTCTATTCTATCTTATACTCGGAGCTCAATCCGTATATCAAAAGATAGTTGGCAATTCTCTAGCGGGGTTCACTACTGTCATACTCCTGCTATTGGCTAAGGCCTAATAGCATATTTTTATTTAATTCTATCCACTTCCATATCTGATTGACCGATTGAGTTTATCTCGGTATAATAAGTGTATCTATATGAATAAGATTTAATAAATTTAAATGAAGAAAGAAGGGATCTTATGGAATACAAAATACTTGGCGAACCTATGCCAGTCGTTGAATGTTACCTTAGTGCTGGTGAATCAATGAAAACAGAGAAAGGTTCTATGGTCTGGATGAGTCCTAACATGGATATGGAAACCAACACCGGTGGTGGAATTGGCAAGATGTTCGGGAAAATGGTATCAGGGGAATCGATGTTCCAAAACGTCTATACTTCGGCTAAGATTCCCGGTTATATCGCTTTTGGCTCAAGCTTTACTGGATCTATAATGGCTATAGAAATCAGCCCCGGTCATTCAGTTATATGTCAGAAATCATCCTTCTTAGCATCAGAAATGGGCGTTGAACTCTCTGTATTCTTTAAAAAGAAATTATCTGCCTCAGTATTCGGCGGTGAAGGATTTATTATGCAGAAGATGAGTGGTAGCGGAACAGTATTCATAGAAATTGACGGATCTGCCGTTACAAAAACTCTAGAAGCTGGCGAAAGTATAATAATCGATACTGGAAATCTAGTTATGATGGAAGATTCTTGTACTATGGACATAGTTCAGGTTAAGGGTCTTAAAAATATGGTATTCGGTGGTGAAGGCGTGTTCAATACTGTCATCACCGGACCTGGAGATATAATTCTTCAGACTGTCACTGTTGGAAGTTTTGCTCAGGCTTTGATACCTTATCTTCCAACTAAATAGTTTTTAATTTACGGCAACTTTTATACGCAGCAAAAAACCCTGTAGTTAGATTTATCAATATCTATCTACAGGGTTTTTATGTATCGAATTAAATGCTTATTACCTGTGATTCTAATTACTTGTGATGTTTATTACCTAGTTGGTGATATTTGTCTCAAGTTATCGTTATACTATAGGGAAAGTCGGTATCTCTACGATCACCTCTGCTCCACCGTATTTATCGCTGTTTCCTATAATCAACTTCCCTCCATGCTTTGCTAGTATCATATCCGTGATATACAGCCCCATTCCATGGTGTTCATTTGAAATTCTACTGGCATCGCCCATGTAAAACTGCTTTGTCGCATTTCTGAGATCATCCTTGGTAAATCCATTTCCCGTGTCGGATATGGTAATCCTTATATAATCGACTAACAATTCTACTTTGAATTCTATTTTTCCATTCTCAGGAGTATGTGCCACTGCATTACCAGCGATATTCACAATTGCCCTAGAGATCAAATCCCTGTCTATAAAAAATTTATCTCGTGATCTTTCAGCAATATAATTTTCATTTACCAAACTTCCATCAACTGAACTCTCAGACGGCAATCTCTCGGATAAGGTCTGATCTCCTTGCTCTATTGCATTCTTCCTTACCTGTATTACATCAATCTGCTTTTTAACCGCTATTCCCTTTATATTCTCATATACTGCATCTACAAATTTCTCTACATCTACCTCAGCGAGATTAATTGATGATATCTCCTGCATCTTAGATACTTCGATCAACTGTTTCAAGTATTTCTCAGTTTGAAGAGTGCTCTCTAGTATATAGTTCACAAACTCATCGTGTGACTCCCTTGGTAAATCTGGAATAGACAGGAGTTCTGCATTTCCCTTTATCACAGTTACAGGTGTTTTGATATCGTGAGCCAAGGCTAGAATTTGATCCTTCCTCTCTTGCTCCATATTCCACTGTTCTTGAAGTGATTCCCTCAAGGCGTCCTTCATCTTATCTATAGAATCGAGTACCTCATCTATCTCGTAGACACCTGTGCTTTCAACCGAAAACTCAAGGTCTTGATTTTGAATTTTTTCTGTTACCTCTAAAACAGATAACAACTTCTTGTCGAGTAATTTCTCGAATCTGATAGATATTATAGCTATAATCAATGCAAATAGAGAAAGTGTAGCGACTATCCAAATCACTTCTATATTCGGAAATATACTTCTGAGCTCCGGAGAGCTGAATCCCATTTTTATAGTGTATTTAAATACACAAAGTTGATTTTTAGATTCGACTATCCTATAAGAATAACCTCTGCTATAAACGTTATTGGACGCCATTTCAAGCGCATCTTGCCCCTCTTTTTCATCCAAACTCCCAGAAATATACTTTCCGTCTTTTGTGAAGATTGCATACTCACATAGATCTGGTATCATCTCAGGCGTTATTTTTTCAGACTCTCTTATAGCCGGTGTAGCCTCTTCTATCTGCTTTTCAACGTAGTTAGCCGGCAATAATACTCCGGAGTTAAAGGCACGATTAAACATAATCACCATAAATAAAGCTAAAACGACAATCATTACGAATATTACACAAATATATCTGAGAAATATTGTCCTGAATTTTTGATTTTTCCCGTTCTTTAGATTTCCCACTTGTAGCCTATCCCCCAAACAGTCTTGACTGGTGATTCGCCGTACAACCCCAGTTTGGATCGCACGTTTTTTATATGCTCTACAATAGTAGAACTATCGCTTTCACCGCCGTAACCAAATACTTTTACATAGATATTTTCCTTTGAAAATACCTGCCCCCTATTCTTAGCTAAAAACTCGCAAATCAAATACTCACTCTTGGTCATAGGAACTTTTTCTCCGTTTACGAATATTTCCTTGCCCGATATATCAAAGGCCACATTGCCTACGTTTAAAGTATTCTTATGCTCTCTTTTCTCTCTTCTGATATGGGCGTTGATTCTAGCCCTGAGTTCCACCGTGCTAAATGGTTTTCGTATATAATCGTCCGCTCCTATGCTTAGACCTGTCATTATGTCAATTTCAAGTGATTTTGCAGTTAAAAATATAATAGGTGCATCTGTCTTCTGTCTAATATTTGAACATAGCTCGTACCCATCCATTCCAGACATCATTATATCTAATAATATTAGATCGAAATTGCTTAGATTCATCTTAAGTACTTCTTTTGGATCATTCATCGTCGAAACATCATGGCCATCTAATGCTAAAGCATTGTGAATAAGTGCCAAAATACTATTTTCATCGTCTACTGCCAATATTCTAGACAATCCACCACCTCCTTGACTCTCGTAATTACTTCGCTATTTTCAGTTGTTTCAATGATTAGTCGCTATATTATCATTATATCCATCATAGCATTTGCTATTACTCGAGTCCAGTCTTAAGGAAGAATTCATTTTTTGACTTGCTCTTAAATGTTGATTCAACGCTTTCAGTGGGGGATTTCAACCCCCACTGAAATGAGATTTATGCCCGCCACCTGTAGAGGTGGGGACATCTATCTCAAGTTATATTTGAGAATTACATCTTATTCGTACGATGTTTTTCCTTCCCATCTGTTGAACCAAATCAATAATCCGACAATTACAATGACAGTCATCGCTGTACAAGATACTGTTGCAAGCCTTGCTTCTGCAACAAGCTGATTTGTAAGTGAGCCTGGTGATACCTCTGCATATGCAAGCATTGTTGTAAATCTTATACTCCAAGAGCAGGGTATAAACATCCATATCCCATCTCCAAGTCCTGTTATCATAAGCGCAGATACCAAACTTCCAAAGACCCCGAGTCCCGTAGAAGCACCCTTTCCAAATCTAAGTGAAACAAATAGATGGAAGGCGTACAACAATGTGTTTGTAAGAATCATTGTACAAACTACTATAAAGTAAAATTTCATTGTGAATGGATTTTCACTGTATATCGCTGAAATGCTTTCACCAAATCCCATGACAGCTATTATTACTGATAAAAAACCTAAGAACAATGTGGTAATCAACATGCCTACAATAGACATCACCTTTGGATTTGTAGAAGTTAGGAGGTCAAATCCCTTTCCAGCATTCATATCGCGTTCAGCAACCATCGCACAGACTACACCTATGATAGTTGGAAATCCTAGTGATAAGACTTGGAAATACCCAACCGCTATCTCTGTCTTATCAACCTTAGTTACACCTGCATACCACGTAAAGGCGAGTACTGCTAGTACAGGCAAAAGTATATGGAGCAATGATATATGACTTCTTCTTAATTTCATAAATCCCGACTTTAATACTAAATCAATCCTAGTCATCTATTTTGCCTCCTGATTTTTGAAAGCCGCTCCTGTAATCAATATCAAGGCTATACATAGGACTACCGAAATAACTATCCCTGGTAAGATTACATTTGTGTTACCCAATGCAGCTGCTCCTTCTATATTTTCTAGTGGTATTCCGTTTGGATGTATTTTCAATACCGCCGCCATCAATCTACCTGGAATTGCATACGGTACTGCCCAAAGTCCAGCCTTTGTAGATAGCATTGCTATGCATACAAAACTTAGAACTATATTTATCAATAAGGTAGCAAACATACCTATCTTAGCTGTCAAGAACATACAAAGCGGCACCTGCCATGCAAATGCAATCGTTATAATTACACTCGCCAATATACATGTGGTGATTGTAAAATCTGGCTCAAATACAAGTCCGATCACTGCCATGAGCACTAAGAAGATGAAATTTGTAAACGCCAATAAAATCAATCCAGTAAGTGCTTTTCCAGTCCAAATCTTTTCTGGTTTTATTGGAAATCCCATTATAGCTCTATATCCAATCTTTGAATCTTTTTGAACTATTCCTGACGATATAATAGCTATCGTCGCTTGCAACAACATCGTATACCACCAGTTGTAGCTACTCGTCTGTACATAGCTCCCAGTCATCAAAATTATACCTACAACAGCGGTTATTACTGGCATTAAGAATAATATTTTCAATGAAAAAGTTCTTTTCAGTTTTAAGTGTTCTGATTTAATAATTTGTAACATCTATATCAACCTACTTTCTGCTATTCATAGCTACTTTCATAAATAGAGCTTCTAAATCTACGCCCTCTTCAATCTTACCCTGATACCTTAACTTACCGTCAGCTATAATGCCGACCTCGTCCACTACCTGTTGTACTTCTGACAATATATGACTTGACAGTATAACCGTGATCCCCTTCCCTGGGAAAGAGCGTATCAACTCCCTCAACTCCTGGACCCCTATTGGGTCTAGTCCGTTTGTCGGCTCATCTAGTATCAAAAGTTCTGGATTGTTAAGTAAGGCTATTGCAATTCCAAGACGTTGTTTCATGCCCAAGGAGAATTTACCTGCACGTTTTTTGCCTGTGTCCTTTAATTCTACGATTGAAAGTACTTCATCTATTCTAGAATCTGGCAAGCCCAGTAAGTTTGTGCGAACCTTTAGGTTTTCAATAGCTGTTAGATTTTCGTATAGCGGAGGTGATTCAATAAGTGCGCCAATATTTGATAAATCTTTTCTCTTCCATTGATGTCCGTTGAAGAGAATTTTTCCTGATGTCGGCCTTATCATACCTACTACCATTTTAAGTGTGGTAGATTTACCTGCTCCATTTGGACCTATTAACCCGTAGACTGAGTTCTTAGGTATTGCAAGCGATATATTATCTACTGCCTTTTGTCCCTTGAAATTCTTGCATAAATCCTTTGTTTCTAAAATGTAGTTTTTCATGTTTTCCTCACTCCTTTATCTTATAAATCTATAATAACTAGAATTTATAAAGACTTTATAAGGATTTTAAATTATACATAAAAAAAGATATAACTGAACTCCCATCAGCTATATCTCTTTGACTTTCTATATTTTATTTTAGTTTCCCGATTATCTCTTCCATTACCTAGTGCGAGTGAATTCCTTCACCCACTAGTCCAGTAAGGGCTTCGATAAACACCTCTGACAAAGTCGGATGTGCGTGGATTACGTTCTTGATATCGCCAAGCTTAATATTGTTCGCAATCGCCAATGTACATTCGTGTATCAAGTCGCTTGCGTGTGGTCCCATTATCTGAGCGCCTAACAGTACTTCTTTATTTGGATCTTCGTGCTCCTTAGAAGCTATTAGCTTCAAGTATCCAGCCGTTTCACCCATAGTCATCGCCTTGCCGTTTCCAGCAAACATGAACTTATTAGTTCTGTATTCTATTCCATTTACCTTTGCCTCGTCTTCTGGAAGTCCTACAGTTGCTATTTCTGGGAAGATGAATATGCAGGCTGGAACTATATCTCCCTTGGATTCAACCTCGATTCCAGCGATGTGCTCTACTGCCCTTATACCCTGGTTAGATGCAATATGTGCAAGCATTCCCTTGCCGTTTACGTCCCCTATTGCAAATATATTGTCTACAGATGTCTTGAAGTTTTCATCTGTTGAAATTCCTTTTCTATCGAATTCCACCCCTATTTCATCTAGGTTTAATCCTTCTGTAACAGGTTTTCTACCAGTACAGATCAAGACTGCATCGCCTTCGAATTCCATGTCTTTTTTAGTCTTGCTGCTTGTGGCGTACATTTTGAATCTCGTTCCGTCTTTCTCGATCTTAGTAACTCCTGTAGACGTGTTTATACTTATCCCTTTTTTCTTGAGTATCGGTTGTAGTCGTTTCGTAACATCTGTATCGACCTGTCCTAGAATTTTTGGAAGGAATTCTACAACTGTCACCTTGCTTCCAAATGAGTTGAATATGCTGGCTATTTCCATACCGATTACCCCACCGCCGACTACGAGTAGCTCCTGTGGAATTTCTTTAAAACTCAAGATTTCATCGCTAGTGTAAACCCCATCTATGTCAGCCCCATCTATAGGTGGGATGATAGGTGCTGAACCTGTAGCTATGATAAATTTTTCAGCAGTAACTTCTTGCTCTGAGCCGTCTTCTAGTTCGATTTTTAAGGTGTTTTTATCCACAAATCCAGCATTTCCTCTGTATAACTCTATCTTATTTGCCTTGATCAGCTCTTCTATTCCCGACCTGAGTCCGTCCATAACCTTGCCTTTTCTTGCGTGGATTTGTCCTACATCTATCGTAAACTCTGAGTTTGTGTTTATTCCAAACTCGGATAACTCCTTATATGTGTTTATAACTTCTGCATTTTTGTACAAAGCTTTCGTAGGAATACATCCTCTGTTTAGGCAGGTACCACCTAGAGCATCTCTCTCTACCAATCCAACTTTATATCCACATTGGCTCGCCCTTATTGCAGCTGTATATCCGCCTGGACCACCACCAATTACAATTATATCCTTATCCATATTATCGCCATACCTCCTAAATGTAATTAAATGCCGCTATTACTGAAATTAGCCCGATTTCAGACATTCAAGTATGTAAAATGACATCTAATCGGGCCTATTTCAATTTTTTATCTCAGTATTCGCTCGCTCATTTCCATGTTAAAATTGGTTTTCTCGCTGCACCAGTTTCGTCTAGCCTATTTACATAGGTATTGTGAGGTGCTGAGATAACTACTTCCGGTGTTTCCTTTGCTTCATTTGCTATAGTTATCATTGCTTCCACAAATTTATCTATGGTTTCAACACTTTCGGTCTCAGTAGGCTCTACCATCATCGCTTCGTGCACTAGTAGTGGGAAGTAGATAGTTGGTGGATGATATCCAAAATCTAGCAGTCTTTTAGCTATATCCAGTGCTGTTACTCCATTTGGCTCAACCAATCCATCAAATAGCACCTCGTGTTTACAAGGGCCTTCACTTATTGGAAGAACGTAATATCCTCTGAGTCCCTCTTTTATATAGTTTGCATTTAATACAGCTACTTCACTCGCTTCTTTCAAGCCCTGTGCGCCCATTGTCAAAATGTACGCATACGCTCTTATCAGAACTCCAAAGTTTCCGTAGAAGTTTTTAACTTTTCCTATCGATTGTGGTAGATTGTAGTCTAATACGTATTTTTCAGATTTTTTCGAACAACCATTCTCTTCTTTTTCAATCACTGGTACTGGTAAGAACGGCACGAGTATATTTTTTACTCCAACTGGTCCAGCACCTGGCCCACCTCCACCGTGAGGAGTTGAAAAAGTCTTGTGTAAATTCAAATGAATTACATCAAATCCCATATCCCCCGGTCTAGTTTTTCCCATAATTGCATTCATATTTGCACCATCGTAGTAAAGCAGTCCACCTGCTTCATGGACTAATGTCGCTATTTCTTCGATATGTCTCTCAAATATTCCCAATGTACTTGGGTTTGTGAGCATAAGACCTGCTACATCGTCTCCCAAGGCTTCTTTTAATGAATCTATACACACAGATCCGTCATCGTGAGATTTTACCTCAACTACTTCGAACCCAGCTACTGCTGCACTCGCTGGATTTGTACCGTGGGCTGAGTCAGGAACAATTATCTTTGTTCTCTTTGAATCGTTTCTAGAGTTATGGTACTGTTTTATCAACATTAACCCAGTCAATTCTCCATGAGCTCCAGCCGATGGTTGTAATGTAACCTTATCCATCCCTGTGATTTCTGCAAGAGAAACACCTAGTTTATACATCAGTTCTAATGCGCCTTGAACTGTTTCCTCTGGTTGATATGGGTGAATATCTTTAAACTTAGATAGAGCTGCCATATCTTCATTTATCTTTGGATTGTACTTCATCGTACAAGATCCAAGTGGATAAAACCCAGTGTCTACTCCGAAGTTTTTATTCGATAGGTTTGTATAATGCCTAACGACGTCTACTTCGTTTAGTTCTGGCAATTCAGCAGGACTTGTTCTCCTTAAATTTTCTGGTAATAATTCATCGATTCCTATATTGGGCACTTCTAATTCAGGAAGTCTGTATGCCTTACGTCCTGCTACGGAAATTTCTTTTAGCAATTTCATTTACATCACCTCCATAGCTTCGACGAGTTTATCTATTTCTTTTTTTGTTCTCTTCTCAGTGACGCATAGTAAAAGTCCGTTTCCAGCTTCCTCTGAAGCTTTATTGAGCGGATATCCACCTAGGATTCCGACATTTAGAAGATAATCGTTGATTTCACAAGGACATGTATCCGAAGTTACCACAAACTCCTTGAAAAACGGTCTGTCGAAAACTTGTTTATACTTACCTGATTTTGTAATTTCATTCATTGCGTAATGAGATTTTTTAATACACTGCTCTGCGACTTCCCTAAGTCCTTCTTTACCCATTGTAGCCATGTATATTGCTGCCATAAGGGCATTTAGTCCTTGGTTAGAACATATATTAGATGTAGCAGTTTCACGCCTTATATGCTGTTCCCTCGCCTGAAGTGTCAGCACGTACGCCCTCTTTCCGTCTTTATCAACAGTTTCTCCTACTATTCTTCCCGGCATCTTTCTCATAAGTTTTTTGGTAGTTGCCATAAATCCTATATAAGGTCCACCAAAATTCATAGCGTTTCCGAGTGGTTGAGCACTTCCCACAACTATGTCTGCTCCTATTTTACCCGGAGTTTTTAGAATTGCAAGCGAGATAGGATCTACTGACATCACAAACAACGCCTTGTTTTCATGCGTAACTTCTGCAATCTCGTCTAGGTCCTCGATTACACCGAAGAAGTTTGGATTTTGAACGACTACGCAGGCAGTCTTATTATCTATCAGCTCTTCGACTGATTTTTTACAAGTCGCTCCGTTATCTGAACCCGCTATTAAGATTTCAATACCTCTATTTCTGAGGTAAGTTTCTATAACCTTCATTGTATCTGGATTTATTGTATTTGAGATTATTACTTTTTTCTTTTTTGTCTGTGCTACCGACATCAAACAAGCTTCTGCAAGAGCTGTTCCTTCGTCGTACATGGATGCATTAGACACTTCCATATCAGTAAGTTCTGCTATCATCGATTGATATTCAAATATACTCTGTAGAGTCCCTTGACTTATCTCAGGTTGATACGGAGTATACGCTGTGTAGAACTCTGATCTAGATGCTATATGGTGCACTATAGATGGTATGTAGTGGTCATAAGAGCCTGCCCCTAAGAAACACACCAACTCATCCGTAGATTTGTTTTTATTTGCTAGGCATTTTATATTTCTAGAAACTTCTAATTCACTCATAGGTGGATTGATGTTTAGATAGTCTTTAAGACGAAGATTCTCTGGTATATCGGAAAATAAATCCTCCACAGAATCTACCCCTATTACACCTAACATCTTTTCCTTATCTTCTGGTGTTGTAGGTATATAAGGGAACATGTTATTCCTCCTCTTTTATGAACTCTTCGTATTCTTCTGCACTCATCAAGTTCTTTAATTCTTCCTTATCTGATAATTCAAGTTCTGCTATCCAATTTTCGTAAGCATCTTCGTTTAGAAGTTGTGGATCGTCTTCAAGAGCTTCATTTATTGATACAACAGTTCCGCTTACTGGGCAGATTGCATCAGACACAGCCTTTACAGATTCAACAGCTGCCAATGTATCCCCTGTGCCCAACTCTCCATCTATTTCTGGAAGTTCTACAAATACTATATCTCCTAAATGTGATTGAGCGTAGTCTGTAATTCCGACCTTGGCTTTATCACCCTCTACGCATACCCATTCATGGTCTTTTGTGTACATTAATCCGTTTAATACTTTCATTTAAAATTCCTCCTTTTACAGTTTATATATTTGAATATCGGTTATTTTTTGTAATTTTACTTGCTTATCTTCTCCCATTGCTTCTATGCGATGTCTTTAGTATACAATCACATTCCTTCTATGTCGTATTATTATTTTATTTTTCTTTGTAGTTTTTTGCTAAGAATTTTTTGCTTATTACCTTTGCCTTCACTGGTTTGTTTCTTATGATTATATCCAGCTCAGTATCGAGTGCAGAATATTCTGCCGCAATATTTACAAGTGCAATATTTATGCCGAGAGTTGGAGAATGGTATCCAGTTGTTACATGTCCTATATTCATTCCATCTACCTGAACTTCGTAATCAGCTCTTGGAATACCTCTTCCAATCATTTCAACTCCAACTGTCTTTCTTTTAAGTCCAGCTTCCTTTTGAGCTATCAAGGCTTCCCTTCCTATAAACTCATCTTTGGCTAGCTTGACTGCAAATCCAAATCCAGCTTCAAGAGGTGATACTTCTGAATCCATTTCATGTCCATAAAGTGGTAGACAAGCTTCAAATCTCAATGTATCCCTTGCTCCTAAACCACATGGCTCTAAACCAAATTCTTCTCCCTCTTTAATTACTGCATCCCAAACAGATACTATTTCACTATTTGAGGTGTAGACTTCAAATCCGTCTTCCCCAGTGTATCCAGTTCTAGATACCAAGCATTTATTACCAGCTATATCCACATCTTGTTTAAAACCAAAGAATTTAATTTGATCTAAATCTGTTTCTGTTAATCTTTGAAGTATTTGCTGAGCCTTAGGGCCTTGAACTGCAACCTGTGATATCTCATCTGATAGATTTTCTAGCGTAATGTCGTATCCACCTGAGTTTTCCTTCATCCATTCGAAATCTTTGTCGACGTTTGATGCATTTACCACTAAGTAATAATGTTCATCGTTAATTTTATAGACTAGAAGATCATCTACACAACCACCAGTTGGGTAACACATAAAGCAGTATATCACCCCACCGTCCGAGATTGTCGCCACATCATTGGTAACTAGATTTTGAACGAATTTAAAAGCGTCCTTGCCCTTGATATCCACCTCGCCCATGTGCGAGACATCAAATATCCCTGCAGAATTTCTAACAGCATTATGTTCTACTGTCAATCCCTTGTACTGCTCTGGCAATAAATAACCAGCAAATTCTACTATCTTACCACATAATTTCTTGTGGGCTTCCAGTAGTGGAGTTTGTTTACTCATTTTGTTCCCCCTCTTTCTGTATGTTATACGTATAAAATATATACATTTGTTGCCTTATTAAATAATGATTTGACACTCTCTATTTTAGATTTTTGCCTAGAGAAATCGGATTAAAACAGAGTATATCTGAATGCTAGAACTAGCGTGAAATATACCCTGTTGATTTTTTCGAGGATTTGTTCCTAATGTTTTTCTTATTAAAAATACTCTGTTATCCACAATATACCTTAAGATATTATGAGTGTCAACTATCGTTAAAAATATATTTTATATTCTGACATTAACCGACTTCCTTCCTCAAAAAATGAGAGTATCTATCTATTTGATATATACCCTCTTATTCGATAGATATTCATATTATTCATTTTGAATTCCACCATCTAATCTCTATTTTACTTTAATTAATACATATTATACTCGTTCTGTTTAATATTATCTTATTAATTATTATTATACATCAGTTTATCATTATTGAAAAAAACATTGAAGCCCATAGTCCGAATACAAATATACTTTTAAATTTCGCCATAATGGATTACTTTCTAATAGTCTATATGAAAAACTAAAAGGCATCATCGAATGACGATACCTTTTTATTTTATTAAATGGTAAATACACCCGCCACCTATAGCGGTGTCGGGATATATTTTTCAAGTTATATATTGAGTATCATCTTTGCAAGTCCAAAGTATATAAGAAGCGATCCCGCATCCACTACAGTCGTTATAACTGGCGATGCCATGACTGCTGGATCCATTCCAAATTTTTTAGCCAACATAGGAAGCATACATCCAACTGACTTTGCAAGTATAACTGTACATATCAGGGAAATCGAGACCGTAAGTGCCATTGTAACCGACTGACCTGTAATCAAAAGCCTTGCAAAATTAACAACGAACAAGGTTATACCACAGAGTATTGCTACCCTAGCCTCTTTCCAAACTACAGCCCAAATATCAGATATCTCTATCTCATCTAATGCCATACCGCGTATGATAAGCGTGGCACTCTGTGAGCCTGCGTTACCACCTGTGTCCATCAACATAGGTATAAATATAACAAGTGCTGGTAAGACCGCGAGTGCGTCCTCAAACCTTGAAATAATCGATCCTGTAACAGTCGCTGAAAGCATCAATAGCAAAAGCCACACTACACGCTTTTTCGTAAGTTCAAAAACACCCATCTTTAGATAAGGTTCATCCGTAGGAGATATCGCAGCCATTATCTCGAAGTCTTCTGTCGCCTCTTCTTCTTGAACGACTATGGCATCATCTATCGTAACAATTCCGACTAGTCTATTTTCATTGTCGACGACTGGCATAGCCAATATACCGTATTTACGAAAGTCATTTGATAAGTTTTCCTTATCCTCTGTAGTCTTCGCAAAAACAGTAGCTGTGTGTAAAATACTCTTTATTGACTCTTCTGGATCTGCAAGCATCAACGCCCTAGCAGTCACAAATCCCAAAAGATGTTTCTGATAATCTGTGACATAACACGTGTATATAGTCTCTTTATCCAAGCCAGTCTCTCTAATATGTTTGAAGGCGTCTTTTACCAACCAATCTTCCTTCAACGAAACATACTCTACAGTCATTATACTTCCTGCAGAGTCCTCTGGGTATTTCAGCAACTGGTTGATCAACTCCCTCTTACCTGGAGTTACGTTCTCAAGCACTCTAATCACTACGTTTGCTGGCATTTCCTCTATGAAATCGACAGCGTCATCCAAAAATAAATCCTCTATAATTCCACTTATTTCTCTATCTGTTATGTCGTTTACTATCTTTTCCTGCATATCGCTCGATAAATATGCAAATACGTCTGCTGCCTTGTCTTTTGGAAGCATCCTAAAAATTTTCACCGCATCTATCGCATCGTCTTCATCTAGATCTTCTAGTTCCTCCGCGATATCTACAATGTTCATGTCGCTAAGAATCTCTTGTACACTGAGTATGTTCTTAGTCTCTAATATTTTTTCTAAATTCACTGGCATCTCTCCTTGTAGTCACGATTTTCTATCATTTTTCTCCTCTATCATTTTAACACATAAACTGAATAAAATGGCATTGATTTACTCGCTCTATTTGTATTAATTTCCCCATCTACAGACCTAATATAAGTTTACAAAGATATCACCACCACAAGTATTCGGCATTTGACATTTGACTTTAGAAATAAGTCATAAGCTCTTTATGAAATAAATGCCCTTATTTAATTGAGTAATTACGTGTTCATCACTACTGAAATCATTGAATCAATATTTAGGTCTCACTAAACTTATCCTTGCCAATTTATCACAATAAATTCTTATTTTGAACACAATATCCATAGAAATTTATATATATTGAAAAATATTTGCTATAAGCATTTTATCCACAGCCTTTTTTTGATATAATAAAGTATTGTCAAGTAATTTATACAGAGTAAATATTATTATGTTATTTATATACAGAATTGGATGTATCTATATGTCCATATATATAGGATTGTGCGGAGGTAACCACGAAAAAAATGTTAATTGAAAATAGCGAGTATATAGTTGATATAGTCGACATCGGTGAAGGCGGCGTAGGAGTTGGAAAATACGACGGGTTCACTGTATTTGTCGACGGGGGACTTATCGGAGATAAGATAAAAGTTAAGATAAATAAATCGAAAAAAAAATATGCAGTTGGGGATATCGTCGAAATAATCGAAAAATCTCCAGACAGGGTACAGAGAATTTGTAGTGATAAACTCAGAGAATGTGGCGGTTGCCAGATTCAAGAACTGGACTACAATAAACAACTCGAACTCAAAAAAAATGAAGTAAAACAGGCCGTTGAAAGAATAGGTAAAATAAAAGACGTCAAGATCAACGATACCTTGGGAATGAACTGCCCATACAGATATAGAAATAAAGCGCAATTCCCTATCCAAAAGGTAGATGGAAAGATAAGGATCGGGTTCTACAAGAAAAAGAGTCATGATATAATCCCGACGGACAAATGTGTGATCCAACACGAGTTAAACGATAAGATAGTTAGAATTTTAAATACTTATATAAAGGCTTATAAAATAAGTATCTACGACGAAAAAACTGGCAGAGGCTCGCTTAGACACCTGATTACAAAGATTGGATTTTCAACAAAAGAAGTAATGGTAATCCTAGTAGTCAACGGCAGAGACCTGCCAAACCTCAAGGAATTAAACCTAGTTCTCAAACAGAACATACCAGGATTTAAGACCTTGGTTCTAAATGTAAATACTAAAAAAACAAACGTAATACTTGGAAATGAGAATATCGTAATTTACGGAAACGGAATAATTAAGGACAAGATTGAAGATTTGACTTTCAACATATCTCCTCAGTCTTTCTACCAAGTAAATCCAGCACAGACAGAGGTTCTATACAATAAGGCTCTCGAATACGCAGACCTTGACGGAACTGAAACCGTGTTTGATATCTACTGTGGAATAGGAACAATATCACTTTTCTTAGCTAAATCCGCTAAAAAGGTGTACGGAATCGAAATCGTCGAAGAAGCAATTCACGACGCAAAGGTGAATGCCGACAACAATAATATCAAGAACGTGAAATTCCACGCTGGAAAGGCCGAAGTAGTCGTACCTAGACTCTACAGCGAAGGCAAGATAGCAGATATTGTAGTAGTCGACCCTCCTAGAAAGGGCTGTGATGAAAAAGTCTTAAATACGATTGTATCTATGGAGCCTAAGAAGGTCGTATATGTTTCTTGCAATCCATCGACCCTAGCTAGGGATCTAGGATATCTAGAGGAACATGGATACAAATGTATTGAGATACAACCTGTCGATATGTTCCCGCACTCTACACATGTAGAGAGCGTGGCTTTGATTACTAAGATTAATGAATAGAAGGGTTTAAAATTTAAATCTTTGATGAACTCCTGTTGGTGTAAAAACTTGCGGGAGTTTTATTTTATCAAAAATACAGCTAATGATGTGATAGTATAATTTATTATTATATGAGATAATTAGCTTAGTGAATATGTAGATATTTGGATATCTTTCTAGACTTTGATATTAGATGCTGATGGCTTGTTATGGTAATTACTTGTAATGATGATTACGTTGTGGGGGAATAGTTGTATAGTACATTTATCTCAAGTTATATACGAAAAGGAGACATTATGAATAAAATTGTGTTACTTGGCATTCCCGGCTCTGGCAAGTCGACACGACCGGATGTCCCAAATACTTTTAAAGAAGAAGTATTTGGCACAGACTACTTAGCCTTTTTGAAATTCATCTGGATATTCAACCGAGATATGCGCCCTGCTATGAAATCACTACAAACTGGTGCCGAGTTAATTATCTTGAGAAACCGCCGAGAAGTACATAAGTTTTCGCAGATGATAGAAGCAGATCTCTAATTAAAATAAATATAAATTTTTAAGGGAGGTATTTAGTTGGAAAAATTAAACTTAACTTTAAGAGATAACCACATGATTTCACTTTATAAATGGGAACCTGACTGCCCACCTCTAGCTATTGTTCATATTTTACACGGGATGGCTGAATACGCATTGAGATATGACGAATTTGCCAGATTTCTTACTTCTAAAGGATTTTTGGTATACGCTGACGACCACAGAGGACATGGTCAAAACTACGACGAACTGGGATATATAAGCGATGAAGACGGTTTCGACTGCATGGTAGAGGATCAAAGAGAAATAATAGAGCATATAAAATCTGAAAATGATAATCTAAAGGTATTTTTATTTGCCCACAGTATGGGATCTTTCATAGGCGAGCGATACATGGAACTCTACGGAAATTCGATAGACGGCATTATTCTATCTGGAACAAATGGAGCTCCTCCTAAATTTATAAGTGCTGGTATACTTCTTTCTAAGGTTAGCATGATCTTTAAGGGCAGACATGGACGAGGTGATTTAATAGACAAGATTGCATTTGACGACTACAACAAAAAATACGAAAATCCAAGAACTAAATTTGATTGGATTTCTTCCAGTCAATCGATTGTCGATGACTACATAAACGACCCCCTCTGTGGATATATATGCCCTGTTTCCTTTTACCACGATCTGTTCCGAGGCATAGTAAACACCTATAAACCACAAAATCTAAAGTTAATTCCTTTAGATTTGAAGATTTCTCTTTTGAGTGGTGAATTGGACCCTGTATCAAATTACGGTGAAGGTATTAGAACATTTTTCAATACACTTGAAAACCTAGGTGTACGTGAGTTTTCCATGAAACTATATCCTGGTTGTAGACATGAGATTATTAATGAAGTGAATAATTCCGTTGTATTTTCTGATATCTACGATATTTATAGTTCATGGATTTAGATATGCTGATTTAAATAGTAGTATTTAGACAAAAATACATTGCAAATTAATTTTTAGTAATCAAATCCTGAGCCTGTAGATATTTTAGTATTTCAAATGATAATTGCCTGTGCTGGCGAGTGCTTGGTATGAGATTTGACCACCACTTAAATGAAAAATGCCATACAGCTATAGAGGTATCGGACATATTTCTCAAGTTATAATTCTATACAATATTAAAAAAGGTCTATCCATTATTTTTAGTGGCTTTTGGAAAGACCTTTTCTTCGTGTAAATGGTGCTTCGATGATTTAATGTTGTATTTCGATCCCTATTATTTCGACCACCATTAAAATAATATTTGTGACGCTACCTGTAAAAGTTGGCAACTGCTTATCCTTAGTTAGAAAAATCTTGCCAGTCATCATCTCTATTTAGATATGATTAGTTTCAAGCCTTGATGTCTTCAAATGAAACCATGGTGCTTCCATTGTGTTCGATGATTGTCTTTAGCTTATCTTTACAACCGCTTACCCCGCTTTTAGATACCAACTTTATAGATATTTCCTTTCCAGCTGGAATCGTATTTAAAAACGTGATTGCCGCTGGAGCTAGACTTCCAGCCCAGTTTGGTGCGTATATAGTTATCTTAGAATACTCGTCAAAACTAATGTTTTTGACATCTATATCCCACCCTTTTTGCTTCATGGCGTACAGACAACCTTTTGAATACGCCGTTGCCTTTCCTACTTTTTCTTTGTCAAATACTTCTATGATGTCTAATCCATTCTTACTTGCTTCTTCTGTAGCTAATTTCTTTGAATTTCCTGAATACGAATACACAGTAATTAATTCACTCATTATTCCCGCCTCCCAACAGTTTAATTATACTGCTATTGGTATTTATTTCATAGTTCGATCTATATTTAAGTCCTATTTCATCTACTAATATCTATTGATACTGTTCTTCTACTGGATTCTATTCATCCACTAGAGATTCCATTATAGTCATTTTTTATTATCTAAATCGACCTCTACCCTTGCACCATAAGGCAGGGTACATCTAGGATGTGAGTGACCGAAGTTTAAATTATACATAATCGGCGTATCGTATTTTCCTATTATCGATTTATAAATTTCTTTATATTCGTCGTAGTAGACCTATCCTACTTTTACCTTTCTCTTTTTAAATAAATTACGAGAGATTGCACCTATATTTAAATGTGTCCCTGCATTTGCATACTCATCATCTAATATAGTTTCTAGTTTATTAACATTATGGTAGTATCCTAGATATTCAAAGAATACCTCCGCGAGTTCATCCTTCTCTAGCATTTGAAACATTACAATTGGGTAACTTTTATTTAATTCAAAAATAACCCTTCTCCCACATCTATCGTCTCTGTCTGCACCTGAACCTATATCTACCTTTGCTTTTAATATTTCACTTAGATTATTTTCATCTATTATATCAAGTATATTTATCACGAAATTCGAATTTCTAAATATTTCGTATTTTATTATGTAGTTAAAGAAGTCTAAATTGTCTATTACAAGCCTGTAATATCTCTGTCTTTCAGCCTTTCTGATCTCAATGTCGCCTATTTGATCAGTCTTTTCCGCTATATACTGTACTGCGAGTATAATCTTATATATGTAGTTCTCCCAGTCGAAATTCTTTACTACAATATTTTTAAACTTTGATTCACTATCTAGTACCTGAGGATATTTATCCACAATATACCCCCTCTTGTTGACAGCAAACAACGAATGCCAAAATCTCCCGTTTAAAATTATCTCTCTATCCATATTCCTACACGATCTGTATATAACCTCAAATGCCTCTAAAAAGTCTGCATCCTTTTCATCCTGCGATCCTTGAGCCATATATATCGGAAAATCTGGTATCTCATCGACCTGATATATCTCATTCGTAAAGTACTCCTCTTTGTATTTTATTTTATCATCCACAAAATCATCATAAAATTCCTTGCTATTTTTATAACTTGGATCCAATAGCCTAATCTCCATTTTTACTCAGCCCCCTTATCGCTAGAGTGTATTTACCTATTATATTGTCCGTAATCTTATCTATTACATCGTCAATATGATCGTAATCAAGTGTTTCTACATGCTTATTACTCATCAAAGTGTACAGTTTTTCATCGAGTCCACCCTCTGGCACCTCCATATCTTCTATGTTCACAAATTCGTCTTCGTCTCCATAGTTTTTTATGAATTTGAACAAAGCTTTTTGGAGTCCCATATACACGTAGATGTTGTTTAAGTATGAACTACAATTTCCTAATTCTCTAAACTGCAAATCCTCGTTCTTGTATTTAATTATTATCGTATGCGTTCCAAGTTCTATCTTGATCTTTGGTTTCATCTTCTCATCTACTTGTTTTTCAAATAAGTCAAATGGTTTTTTATCGCTTCCGTCAAATGTTACTACATTTGAAAATCCTAGTGTAGATGATTTTTTGACTATTATATCGTCCTTAAAATAATTATAGAATCCCTCTAAATCCATATTTTTTGCAAATGTAATCTCTTCTAAAACTTGAATTGACAGTTGTAGTTTCGTCCTTCTGTCGAGTGATAATTTTGATTTAGGGATTTCTATGAAAGTTTCCCCATTTTCTAGATAGTAGAACTGGTTGTCCACAGATTGTATTACCAGCACTAATCTCGCTCTAGCTTCATCCAATAAATTCTTTATAAAATTCGAGCTTATATTGTAGCTTATCTCAAACCTATATCCTTCACTGTTTCCATCCACATTTACATCAAAAGTGAATTCTCCATCTTTATAGTAACTCGAATCGTTTGTCAAAATTGGATATGGAAAACTGGCGTTTTTCTTGTAGATCATAACCTATACCTCCACGCTGTACAAAAACTTTAACGTCCTGTTGAAATCTTCGCTTAATTTTAATTTTACAACTGATTGTCCGTTTTCTATTCCTACGTCGACTATCTTATCTTTTTCTATTTTATATTCCTTACCATCCTCGTCTTTTGCTGAATTATAACTTTTATTTGCATTGAATTCATTCTTATACTCGTTGCCCATTCCGTCGACTACATTGAATACTAGATTGAATTTATCAACCTTCTTCAGCTCTTTTATTCCCTTGAAATCAAACTTTATGTACTCATTATCTCCTACGACAATTCTCTCAACCATATCAGTACTCGTGTTGTATATTTCTTTTTTATCGTCTTTATCACTTGCTTCCAGGTCTTTTGGAGGTTTTACCTTCTTGAGTTTTCTTTCTTTAATCTCTTTCTCTTCATTTCCTGATTCAAATTCTACCTTCTTCTTTGCTTTCGGCTTATTGACTTTGTCGTTTTTCTTTACCAACTGTAATGTTTTTTTATTGCCCTTACTTATACTGACTCTAGATGTATCTTTTGAAATTTCCTGCTTGAAACTGTACTCAACGGTGTTTATTATATCACTTGTATCTATTATCCCCGATGAAGGATTATTTTTCTTTATTTCTTCATCTAAAATCTCGATTATTTTATCATTTAATCTTTTCATAACGGTTCTAGCTTCTTTTTTCAACTCAGGATCTTTTATATGGGAATGAGAAAGTTCCGTATGAGATTCATTTTCCAAACCCTTTAAAAAATCATCTTCCTTAACACTGTTTGGCATGAGTATTGCATTGAATGGTTTTGTTGCGTTGTTTAGTATTTTCCTATCCTCAATTTTCATGCCCACGCTTCTTATTACTGCTGTTCTAGCCTTTGTGATTTCGCTGTTGTAACTGAAATACAAATCAAATTTATATTTCTTGTTATTGCCTTTACTTCCACCTACCTCTATCGTCCTAGGTTTTGTGTTTATATATGTATCCAAATATAATGGTGTGAACTCTTTTTTCATATCACCTATATTCTGCTCATAGTACTTTTTATTTTTTATGTACTTGGTAACGGTGTTCTTATCAATTTTTAGGCCGTTTATGCTGACCTCTAGTTTATTTTCTAAGATCGCTACGAAGAAGTTACTGCATACACTTCTGATTATCTCAACTTCATCGTTGTACTCATCTCTTAGATACGGAATTATTATCTTTAGACCCCTGGTATCTTTTTCGAATATATTCCTAAATTTATTTTTATATGGATAGAATTTACCATTTATCTTATCAGTAAAATATCCCGTAGCTCTATATGCTTGACTCCCCATCTTATGCTCGATAAGATGAACCGTTCCCCCTATGTGCATATTTTTTTCTGCATCACAGTTTGCAAAGAACATTATATTCAAATCGGAGGCTGCGTTGTTAGCAATTTTTCCAACACCGTGAGATCCACCTCTCGCCTTTTCCTTTTCATTGTCTTCTTCAATTGAGTGAACACCCTTGTTATACGCATACACACCAAATGTATCACCTCTAGATCCATTTTGCCCTTTACTAGCACCTGACAATCCCTTTGTATTAGAATCTTCGAATGATATGTAATTTATTCCCGCTGATCTAGCCTTTTTCTTCATATGCTCAATAGTTTCTTTAGTATATGTATTACCTGGCACTAGTAGATTAATTCTATCAGCTATTTCATGAATTGCTGGAATTTCATTTTTTGATATCTTTCCTAATTTTATTTTCACATCTACTGGATTTCTAGAATTTCGTAGCCCCGCATCTAGAGAATTTTGACAGTTTTCCCTTACCAGACCATTTATCCCCATCTTTACGAATTTTTCTAAATTACTATCGAATATAGATTCTTCTATATTCTCAGCGGTGTTAAACTTCCACCTGTAGTCTTCTCTTTCCATATTTTGACCTCTCAATCATATAATTAAATGCTGGTTCAATGCTTTCAGTGTGGGATTTGCCACACTGAAATGAAATTTTTGACCGCCACCTATAGAGGTGAGAGCATTTATCTCAAGTTATATTTTGATCTTATGTTATTTACTTATTTAGCAGATGTAATTCAGTTCAAAAAAATACAGTACCCCCCAGTATTATTATATAAAACGTTTTCCATTTTTTCAATAATTATGTGATATTTTGTATAAATTTGATAAGTCTTGTAGTTTATCTCAAACCTCTACATGCGACTGTCATAATTCTCATTTCAGTGCTGCTCGAACTACCCACAATGCAATCATCACTCAATATTATATCAAGCTAAATTATTCACTTAATAAAAAATGAGGTCACTGCATATTAACAGCGACCTCACCTTATTAAATTCTAATCTATTTCACATAAATTTAACTCTAGTCTTTTAACGCTCAACCTAATTTACTAAAATTCTAATCTAGATTACACGAGTTGAACCCCTGTACACTACACCTCTAGATGCGTCCACCGTAATTGTTTCACCTGTAACCACATCGTCGATCACTCCATCAGCTGATAGTATTACCGGTATATTGTTTGTTATACCAAATATAGAAGCGTGTGAAGTCATACCTCCTACCTCTGTCACTATCGCACTTGACCTAGCTAGGAATTCATTCATTTCCGGATTTATATAGCTTGAAACTATTATATCTCCGTCTTTAAAGTCCTTGAAACTGTCTTGGTCTTTGACTAGGCAAACTCTTCCTTCTACTGTCTGTTGGCCTACTCCTACCCCAGCTACAATTTCTTCGTTTATTATATGAACCTTTATAAGGTTGGTTGTTCCACTTACACCGGTTGGCACTCCTGCTGTAACCACAACCAATTCTCCTTCAGATATATATCCCGCATCTTGTGCTGTTGCGATTGCCGATTCGATTACCTCGTCAGTATCGTTTGTAAATCTGGATTTAAGTGGGTAAACTCCCCATATAAGTGCTAGTTGTCTCATCACTCTATCGTCTATCGTAGTCGCTATTATTTGAGACTGTGGTCTAAATTTCGATATCATTCTAGCAGTGTGACCCGATGAAGTAGGCGTTATTATCGAAGACGCCTTGAGTTCTTCAGCAATATTGCAGGTTGCATGGCTTATTGCGTCTGTCACTGCAATTTGTTGTTCTCCTATTGTACCTAGAGCCTTTGTATAATCTAAGGTTTCCTCTGTTCTTTTAGCTATTGTCGCCATCATTTTTACCGCTTCTACTGGGTATTTTCCTGATGCAGTTTCGCCTGATAACATTATCGCATCTGTTCCATCGTAAATTGCATTTGCCACATCTGTAGCCTCAGCCCTCGTAGGTCTAGGATTTCTTATCATAGAATCCAACATTTGAGTTGCTGTGATAACTGGTTTTCCTAGTTCATTGCATTTTTTTATCATCATTTTTTGGACTATAGGCATTTCCTCTGTTGGAATTTCAACGCCTAAATCTCCCCTTGCAACCATGAGTCCATCAGAAACCTTTAGTATTTCCTCTAGATTTTCTATACCCTCTTGGTTCTCTATCTTTGATATTATCTTTACATCTGTTGCATTGTTGTTTTCAAGTACTTCTCTTATGGCTAGTACATCGGATACTTTTCTCACAAATGACGCTGCGATGTAGTCTATTCCTTCTCTAACTCCAAATTCAATATCGTCTATATCTTTTTGAGTTAGGGCTGGAAGGTTTATTTTTATGCCTGGTACGTTGATTCCCTTGTGATTCTTTACTATACCTGCATTTTCAACCGTGCATCTTATTTCTTGCCCTGAAATTTCTTTGACTCTGAGTCCAACTAGACCGTCGTCTATAAGAATTTGCGCACCTGCTTCCACGTCGTTTATCAATCCTTTATAGCTCACTGTACACCTAGTTTTATCACCTAGAACCTCATCCATTGTAATAGTGAAATCTTGCCCTTGCTCTAGTAGAACTTCTGGATCTTTGAAGTTTCCCGTTCTTATTTCAGGTCCTTTTGTATCTAAAAGTATCGCTACTGGTTTATTTATCTTTGCACTTACCTTTTTCGCAAGGTCAAATCTCGCCTTCTGTTCCTCGTGTGTACCGTGTGAAAAGTTGAATCTACATACGTTTAACCCTGACAACATCATGTTTGTCAAAGTTTCTTCGCTGTCTGATGCTGGTCCCAGCGTACAAACTATTTTTGTTTTGTTTAATTTATTTAACATTACTTCTCTCCCCTCACCAGTTTTTATATAAATTTGCAGGTTATCTTAATAATATAAATCACTTTTTATTTTATATCTTATTTAACCATGTATTTTGTAGAACTTACCTTATTCTATTCTACACTGTTAGTTTACCACTAAATGTAGAGGAGTAAAAGCAAAGTTTCATTAAAAATGTAAATTTTATGTTAGATATTCTCGAGTTATATCGACAGTATTTTAATCATTTCGTAGAAGTCTTTTCTAATTTCTTTTTTCATGTCTAAAGCTTCCTGTATTTCGACATCTACAATTTCATTTCTTGCTATTCCGACTACCTTGGTTGACGAGCCTTCCATTATTAATTCTATAGCTCGTATTCCCAGTCTGCTGGCTAGGATTCTGTCAAATGCCGTTGGGTTCCCACCTCTTTGGACATGTCCTAGGATTGTGAGCCTAAGGTCAAATCCCGTTTCTTTTTCTACATTTTGTTTGAGCGCCGTTATATCGTGTACCCCTTCTGATAGGATTATTATGCTGTGCTTTTTACCCCTCAGCTGTGTTGTTTTTAATCTAAAGGCTATATCTTCAACTGTCATCTCTTCTTCTGGTATTAGAACTGCTTCAGCGCCTCCTGCCAATCCTGTATACAATGCTAGGTCTCCACATTCGCGTCCCATTACCTCTACTATATGAATTCTTTCATGTGATGCTGAGGTATCTCTTATCTTGCTTATTGCATCTGTTGCCGTTGATATTGCCGTGTCGAATCCTATTGTGTAGTCTGTGTAAGCTAGGTCGTTGTCGATTGTGGCTGGTATGCCTATCGAAGGGATTCCATATGCGCTTAGCTTTTCTAGCCCTTTGAAAGTTCCATCCCCACCTATTGCTATTAAATAATCTATCTGGTGTTTTTTTAGTATTTCACTCGCTTTTTTTAGCCCCGAGTCTGTCCTGAATTCTTCACATCTCGATGATTTTAATATTGTACCGCCTTTTTGAATTATATCGCCGACTGAAGATAGCTCCATTTCTTCGAAATCTTCTTCTAGTAATCCACAGTATCCACGATTTATTCCGTATACCTTGCATCCGTAGTATATTCCCGCTCTTACTACCGCCCTGATTGCTGCATTCATTCCAGGCGCATCTCCACCGCTTGTTAGAACACCTATACGCTTCATTCATTGACCTCCCTTGATTAAATGACAATCCCTACAATGGTGATTATTTATGATGGTGAATTTGACCAAACATAAAATGAGATTTATGCCCGACACCTATATAGGTGTGGACATTTATCTCAAGTCATATTTAAACTTTGTACTTACCTTTATGCTTAACCTCTGTAATTAAACTCTGTAATTAACTTTGTACTCAACCTTTTTACCTAACCTTTATATTTTCACTTGGTAGTATTCGCTCTAGCCCTGAAATTAATTCATCGTTTGCGATTGTTCCAAGTCCTGTCATCCTGTACGATTTTTTAGAACCATTTTTGCTTTCATCTTCTGGACAGAGGTAGATTACGTCGTTACCTCTTTGTGTCTTGGCGATTTCAGTTATTTCGTACGTCATAACAGCATTTTTTAGGCTATCTATTTTTATATATATCCTTTTTCCTTCTTTAAAATTTTCATTCGTGGATATATTCTTATTGCCCATATTTTCGCCATTGTTGTATCTACTAGCATCATTGTGCACACCGCCATTATTATATCTATTTGAGCCGTTGTATCCTCCGCCGTTGTAACCATTGCCACCGTATCCATTTTTCCTATAGCTGTTTTCCTCAAACTCGCTATGGTCTGCGATGTTTTTTATCTCTCTTGCGATCAACTTCGCCTCTTCATCTTCTTTTGCTGTCAAACTTCCCTTGATTAGGATGATTTCATCCTCGCCTAGCAAGTTTTTAAACTTAGTCAACATCTGAGGGAAGACTATGACCTCTATATTCCCAAATAAATCTTCTAGTTCTATAAATGCCATCATGTCGTTTCTTCTCGTCGTCTTTATCGTCTTTTTAGATATCATTCCACCCATTATTACTTCTTTGTCGTTTAGGTTTAGGTAGGTCTCCATATCTTCACTGGCTTCGTGTATCTTTCCTATGTCTATCGAAGTCCTTTCCATAAGCAATTCTTCGTATTCTGATAGAGGATGCCCGCTTACATACATTCCTAGGACCTCTTTTTCTAGAGATAGTTTGTATTTTTCATTGTACTCTTTTATACTCGGGATCGAATATATATCCCCCATCATTGTTCCTCCAGCATTTGCCGTTGAAATATTAGAGTCAGCTCCATCTTGCAAGCCGATATTTTGCTCGGAGCCGCTTGGTTCGTCCATTGATCCCATCATATCAAATAGGGATATCTGTCCCTTTACATTTTTCTTTCTGTCCATGGCTATGCTGTTTACCACTGGCTCGTACCCCGACATCATGCTCGCCCTGTTTTCGCTTATTCCATCGAAGGCCCCGCATTTTATAAGGCTTTCTATTACTCTCTTGTTCGTGTCCTTTGGGTCTATTCTTTTTACAAAATCTATGAAGTCCTTGAATTTGCCCGTGGCTTCTCTTTCCTCTATTATATTTTGGATTATATTTACACCCACGTTTTTTACGGCTGCTAATCCAAATCTTATATTGTTTTCTTCAACTGAGAATTTTGTAAAACTCTTGTTTATATCCGGTGGAAGGACTTGAATATCCATTGATTTACATTCTCTGATGTATTCGACTACCTTGTCTGTATTGCCCATTATGCTGGTAATCAATGCCGCCATGAATTCAACTGGATAATGCGTCTTTAAATACGCTGTCTCATATGCTAGTACCCCGTAGCATGCAGCGTGCGACTTGTTGAAAGCGTATTTGGCAAAGTCTATCATATCGTCGAATATTACGTTTGCAGCTTCTTCTGGAACTCCATTTCTTACACAACCCATGATTTCTATCTCGCCGTTGTCGTCGTATTTTCCATGGATGAAGTACTGTCTTTCCTCTTCCATCACGTCCATTTTCTTCTTGCTCATCGCCCTTCTAACTAGGTCACTTCTTCCGTAGCTATATCCACCTAGATCCCTAACCACCTGCATTACCTGTTCTTGGTAGACTAGGCATCCGTATGTCACCTCTAGTATCGGCTTTAGTTTCTCATGGGCGTATGTTACTTTTTCTGGATGGTTCTTATTTTCAATATATTTAGGTATTGAGTCCATTGGGCCCGGTCTGTATAGTGATATTCCGGCTATTACGTCCTCGATCATGCTCGGTTTAAGCTGCTTCATAAAGCTTCTCATACCTGAACTTTCCAGCTGGAACACCCCTAGTGTATTTCCAGATGAAAGCATTTCGTATACCTCTGAATCGTCGTAGTCCATGCTCGAGAAGTCAATCTTCTCTGTGTATCCCTTGGCTTCCCTGTTTTTCTCAATCAATTCTAAGGTGTCGTTGATAACTGTCAAAGTCCTAAGTCCCAAGAAGTCCATTTTCAAAAGTCCTAGTTCTTCGAGGGTCGTCATACCGTACTGTGTTGTAATTGAGTCCTGGTTCTTATAAAGCGGTACGTAGTTGTCAACTGGATCCTTAGATATTACAACACCTGCAGCATGGGTGGAAGCATGTCTCAGCATTCCCTCCATCTGCTTTGAGATGTCGATTATCTCCTTGCTCTCCTCGTCTTCATCATACATCTCCTTGAGGTTCGGATTGGTGTCTAGAGCCTTGTCGATTGTCATTCCAATAGCAAATGGTATCTCTTTTGCAATCTTGTCGACCTTGCTGTAGGCTATGTCTAACACTCTTCCAACGTCCCTTATAGCTGCCTTTGCCCCCATTGTTCCAAAGGTAATTATCTGTGCAACGTGATCCTCTCCGTACTTTCTCTTTACATAATCTATGACTTCTTCACGTCTTTCATAGCAGAAGTCGATATCTATATCCGGCATAGATACACGCTCTGGATTTAGGAAACGCTCAAAGAGTAGTGAATATTTAATAGGGTCTATGTCGGTTATTTTAAGCGTGTACGATACTATAGAGCCTGCCGCACTACCCCTTCCAGGTCCAACCACTATCCCATTTTCCTTGGAATAGTTGATAAAATCCCAAACTATCAGAAAGTATTCCACATATCCCATTGTGTTTATGACATCTAACTCGTAGTCGAGTCTATCTATTATCTCCTGACTCGGCTCTCCATACCTTTCTCTCAATCCCTTCTCACACAACTCCCTGAGATACGCATATGCTGTCTTCCCATCTGGAACATCGTACTTTGGAAGGTGGTAGGTGTTAAAGTCAAACTCTATCTCACATCTATCGGCGATTTTTACCGTATTGTCCAATGCCTCTTGAACATATGAGAAATTTTCTTCCATTTCAGCCCTCGATTTTAGATAGAATTCATCGCTTGCAAACCTCATCCTAGTAGGGTCGTCCAAGGTCTTTCCCATTTGAATACACATTAGTACATCGTGTGTCTTTGCGTCGCCCTTGTCTACATAGTGGACGTCATTTGTAGCAACTAGCGGAATTCCAGTCTCCTTTGATAGTTTTATCATTCCTGCATTTACTTCTTTCTGCTCTGGTATTCCGTGGTCCTGGATTTCTAGGTAGAAATTGCCTTGTCCAAATATTTCATTGTATTTGAGTGCGTATCTCTTTGCTCCGTCGTAGTTTCTATCCATCAGATTCCTGGAAACATCTCCTGCTAGGCAGGCTGAGCAGGCTATTATGCCCTCGCTGTATTTTTTTAATTCTTCTAGGTCCACTCTAGGCTTGTAATAAAATCCTTCTGTATAGGATATGGATACCAATTTAATTAGATTTTTGTATCCGAGCATGTTTTCTGCCAAAAGAACTAGATGCCCCATCCTCTTATCTAGGTTTGAGTCCTTGTCTCTAAGCGACCTCGGCGCTGTGTATATCTCACAGCCGATTATTGGCTTTATCCCCTCTTTTTTTGCTTTTTTATAGAAATCTATCGCCCCGAACATGTTTCCATGGTCGGTGATAGCTATTGTATTTTGACCAATTTCTTTAGCTCGTTTCATAAGTTTGTCGAGTCTTGAGAAGCCATCGAGCAAACTATATTCCGTATGCACGTGAAGATGCACAAAATTGTCTCCCATACCTTCACTCCTTCCCTTATCACTTTATTTTACCACAAAAACTCAAATGGTGATTCAACGATTTAAGATGGTGCAAAGCTCAGCCTAATCCTAAATCTATTAAATAAAAAAAGAGAACAAAATAGTCATCTATTCTGATCCCTTATCATCTTCATCACTTATCGTCTTCATCGTTGTCTTTGGCACTGTCTTCGTGCTCTTGATGGTATTTTTCACTTCTTAACCTGTTCGCTATCTCTGTAACTCTTCTCAATCTGTGGTTTACGCCAGATTTTCCGATCGGCGGATCCAGCATCTCTCCAAGTTCCTTTAGGGATAAGTCCTCGTACTCCATTCTGGCTATCGCAATTTCCTGAAGATTCTTTGGAAGTTTTGATATACCCATTTCGTTTTGGATTAGGTTTATATCCTCTACAAGCCTCACAGATGCGTTTACAGTCTTTGATAAATTCGCCGTCTCGCAGTTTACAAGCCTGTTTACGTTATTTCTCATCTCTTTTAGTACTTTTGTATTCTGAAGACTCATAACCGCATTGCTAGCCCCTATTATACTGAGCATATCAGATATTTGTTCGCTCTCTTTTAGGTAGACTATGAAGTTATTCTTTCTAGGTACTGTCTTGCTATTTAAATCTAGAGTATTTACGAGTTCCTTAAGTGAGGTGGCAAATTCATCCGAGTTTGTCACAAATTCCATATGATAACTCTTGCTCGGTGCGCTTATCGAGCCTCCTCCTAAGAACGCTCCTCTTATGTACGCCCTCTTACACTCGCTGTTTTTAATCAATTGCATCGGAACTGTGTTGACGGTGTAAAACCCATCTCCATCCTCTATCATTCCTAGATCTCGGAGTAGGGACATAGCCCCCATCTCGTCTTTAACAGTTAGGACGTAGCTATTGTTTCTTTTCAGCATCTGATTTTTGTTTACAGAAATCGTAGTATTGATTCCAAAATGCTCCTTTAGGAGTTTAAATACCTTCCTTGCTATGGAGTTTAGTTCAGTGGTTATTTTTATATTCACCTTGCCAAATCCAACTATCTGGATACTTCCTGACAACTTTACTATTCCAGCTAATTCGGAAACGGCAACTTCTCTATCCTCGGGCATTATTCTCGTTAGTTCGTTTTTAGTGTCAGTCGAAAATGACATCTTCATCACCTTTTTAGTCTACTTATTTCGTTTCATTTTTTTCTTGATTTCGTCCAAAGCTACTTTTATGATTTCTTTCTCATCGTCGTATCTAGCCATGTCTACAACCCTATCTAGGTGTACGAACTTAGCTTCTATGAAGCCCTCTTCTTTCTGAGGGACAGTCTCCATGTTCTTTGCCTGCATCAGATACCAAAATACGGTCTTGTGGACTGCCTTATTCTCATCCCAGTTTTCCTTAAAGGTGTAGTGAATCTCACCTAAGTATTTAAGTATATCCGCCTTGACTCCTGTCTCTTCATTTACTTCTCTAAGAGCTGCTTCTTCGTGACTTTCGCCAGCCTCTACCTTACCCTTTGGCAATACCCAGTCGCCATTAAATTTCCTCAGTAGAAGCACTGCGTTGCCGAACAAGACAACCCCTCCTGCACTGACCTCTTCTCTCATTGACATTTTTCACTCCTCAATATCACCTAATATAATAAGATTTTCTACATTTTACACCTATAATCCTTTATTTGCGTCCAAATTCAATTGCTGTCTTCTCTTCCCCAATACTCGTTGACTCGTATCTAATACTGATAGTTTCTATATCTTAACTGTTAAATGCCAGACTAATCTTTTGTTGAATACATCTTTCTCATATACAAAAATCCTTGCTCTCAATAAAACAAATTTGATGCTATTTCCACTATTATATTTGAAATATATTTTGCATCATGCCTGATATAGTTATTCTTTATATCGACCATGTTTTTTTCAATATGCTTGATTCCCATTTTGTCGAGCTTGTCGGCTTGTTTTTTGTCTAAAAAGACTTGCTCAGCTCCCTTTTCCTGATAATGCTCCAATACTTCCACTGGTAGTATCTCATTGTTTGTAATTACACAATCGATGTAATTTTCACCTATGTGTTTTTCAATTGCCTCGATGTGGTCCACAACGTCGTACCCTCCAGTTTCACCCGGTTGAGTCATTATATTTGATATATAAATTTTGGGTGCATTGGTCTCTATTATCGCATCTGCAACCCCTTCTATCAAAAGGTTAGGTATTACACTAGTATACAGACTTCCAGGTCCTATTACAACAACATCTGCATCGTATATAGCGTTTAAAACGTCGCCGAGTGGTTTCACATTCGGTGGATCTAACCTTACCATATCTATTGAAGTTCCTCTATGCCTAGCTACTTTCGGTATTGTAGACTCACCTCTAACTACTTCACCGTCTTTTAATCTGGCCACTAGATTTACATCCTGAAGTGTAGCTGGAAGTACCTTGCCTGTAATTGCAAAAACTTCACTCAACTTATATACAGCTGTTTCAAAATTTCCATATATTCCATTCATAGCAGCCAAGAACAAATTGCCAAAACTCTGACCTTTTAAAGATCCATCTGGAAATCTGTACTGCATGACCTCACTCATTGTCGGTTCTATATTGGCTAGTGCTAGCAGGCAGTTTCTGATATCGCCAGGTGGCAGCATGCCAAGGTCTTCCCTAAGTGCTCCTGATCCACCACCGTCATCTGAAACTGTCACGACAGCCGTAATATTCTTAGTCACGGTCTTAAGCCCTCTTAGAAATACCGACTGACCTGTACCTCCTCCGATTACAACTACCTTTGGATCTTGTACATTCGGCTGTGAGCTATATGAAGAATGTCTCCTTCTCCTCAGCCTTCTTCTCGACTTCGAACACACTAGCATAGTAACTATCATACCTATCCAACCTAGAAGACCCATAATTATCTTAAAATATCCCATAGCAGCCTCCGAATCCTAATCTCTTACGCTAATGTAGAATCCCGGTGTTTCTTCACGACTCTATATCCCTTTTCATCGAGATCCTTAGCTAGTAGATTGGTTATAGTCACTGATCTATGCCTTCCTCCCGTACATCCTATTCCTATTACCAGATGTTGTTTACCCTCTTCTACGTACTGAGGTATCAAGAAATGAATCATATCCAGTAATTTTTCATAAAACTCTGTACTGATTGGTGAGTTCATGACGTAGCTCGCCACATCTTCTTCATCGCCAGTCCTGTATTTCAATTCTTCTATATAAAAGGGATTCGGCAAAAATCTCACGTCAAACACAAGGTCAGCATCTGTGAGTATACCGTGTTTAAACCCAAATGAAACGACAGATATAGTGATGTTCAAGCTCTCATCACCTTTTAGATAAATTTTCTTTATCTCTCTCTGTAAATCCTTTGGTTTCATATTTGATGTATCTATCACAGAATCGGCCTGAGCCATAAATTGTTTCATTATCTTTCTTTCTCTCTTTATACCCTCTGGTATCTGGACATCTTTAGCAAGCGGATGATTTCTCCTAGTCATCTTATACCTCTTTAGGAGAATATCGTCATTGCAATCCAAAAACAACATCTCAAAGGGATAGTTCTGTTCTCTTAAATGCTTTAAGCTTTCGTCGAAATCCTTGAAGTACTGAATTCCTCTGATGTCCACCCCAATTGCAACCTTGTCTAAGCTGTCATCGGGTTTAAAGCATAACTCTGCGAATTTGCCTATTAGGGCTGGCGGCAAGTTGTCTACGCAATAAAAGCCTACGTCTTCTAAGGCGTTCATTGTTTCGCTCTTACCTGACCCTGACAATCCTGTTACTATTAAAAACTTCACTCTTACCCACCCCTTTGTCTTCTGTTAATCAATTGCTGTACTTTGATGTTCACTATCTGATTGTAGAATATAGTATACTTAAGATACTCATTCCATAATATACTCATTCCATAATATACTCATTCACTAACATATCCATCACACCTACATCTATTCGGTGATGTTAGCTATTGTATTTATGTCCAATCCTGCCTTCGATGCATTTTCCAAGGCGAGGTTGAAATCTCCAACCCTTCTCGAAATATGTGCGTCCGACCCCATTATAAATCTATTCACGAGGTCAGAATAAGTGCATGTACTCAGGATAATTTTTAACTGCTCTATATTTAAAAAACTGTGGCTGCTGTTTATCTCAAGTTTCGTATCTGTCTGTATTGCCTCCTTTGCCACCTCTTCTATATCCACCTCACCCTTATCTCCCGGATGTGTGATTACAAAAATATCATTGTTTTTCATGGCGTTCACCACCGCTCTGGTATTGTATGCCCTAGCTCTCTCACCCTTGTAGGTGTAGTTTTCAAAATGGTTGTACGCTCCTCTAAACGAGGTCGGCATAGATCCAAAATGATATCCTGCCATTACATAGTCGAGATATCCCCTTATCTTATCGTCGATGTCGATATTTCCCCTATCGTCGAGGATATTGCACTCCATTCCCAAAATTATCTCTATCTCTGGGTATTTTTCATTTAATCTATCGACTTCTTCTCGCATTCGCGGGATATCCTTGTATTTGACACCATAAGTCAGATGTCTATACCCGTGATCTGCTATACCTATCTTCGGTATTCCCTTTTCTATTGCGACTCTCACGTTATCCTCGATACTGCCCTTCCCATGACTAAAGACAGTATGTGTGTGATAATCAGCTAATATCTTCATTTTATCGTCTCCCAGTTAATCAAACTCCATCTTTAGATACTTATTTCTTCTTGCTAGTAATTCTACCTAGGCTACTAAACTTCTAAAATTATATAAATATAGCATCTAGATCTATATACTCTAGTCTCTTAAATCTTTACACTCTAGTCTTCTAGATCTTCGCCTAGAATCTTTACCTCTTCTTCCAACATCACCCCAAATTTATTGAAGACTGTGCTTTTTACTACAAATATTAGATCTAATATATCCTTAGCTCTAGCATTTCCTAGATTTACTACAAACCCACAGTGTTTTTCAGAAACTTGAGCTCCTCTGAGAGAGAGACCTCTTAGTCCACTCTCATCTATAAGCTGACTTGCGTAATGTCCTTCTGGTCTTTTAAATGTACTTCCAGCACTTGCTAGTTCCAGTGGTTGTTTAGTAGTTCTCCTATTTGTTAGGTCGTCTATATGTGCCTTTATTTCATCATAATTTCCACTTCCTAGCTCAATCTTGCAAGATAGAACTAGACATCTATTGTCTGTTACGTAGCTATGTCTATATCCGAAGTTCATCTCTTCGTTTGAAAGTTCACTTACATTTCCTTCCATATCCACTACTCTCACCGATTTTACTATATCCTTTATTTCGCCTCCGTATGCACCCGCATTCATACTCACAGCTCCACCAATTGTACCTGGTATACCTGTAGCGAACTCGAATCCCTTTAGAGAATTTCTTAGTACTTCCTTGCCTATAGACGACAGAAGCGCCCCAGATTGTACTTCTACTATATTTCCTTCTACATTTACAGAATTGAAATTATCTGCTATCTCTATCACTAGACCTCTCAATCCACCGTCCTTGACAAGTAGATTTGATCCATTTCCAATTATCAAAAATGGTATGTTTTCTTCCTTTACTACTTTTAATATCTCACCTATCTGCTCCTCGGTTCTCGGCCTCACAAGTACATCAGCTGGACCTCCGACTCTGAAAGATATATGTTTCTTCATAGGTTCATCTATTTTAATATCATCTTTATCTATTATTTTTGATAATTTTTCATATAAGTACTGCTTATTCATTAATGTATCCTCCAAAATCTTTCTCGTTTTGCGTTGACAACTTGCTTTATGTTCTTATCTATAACAATTATATCATTATTGCCTTGTGATTTGAAAACAAATGTGAAATTTTCTATTCGTATCTATTATTATTGTATTATTTTTTGCGTATAATTATACTTATACCCTTTATTGTTGATTGAATACAATTTTTAGAGGGTATATATGTTAAAATACGTAATAATACTACTATAATTATTGGTAGTAATTTTAAGTCATGTCATTAGGAGGGACCAATGCTAAATTTTATCAGTTTTAACTCGGATTTCGAAGGATTTCTCTTCGCTGTGATATACTTGATAAATTTCACTGTAATATTTAATCTTATTTTTAGGGAAAAAAGAAACATAAACACTACTCTTACTTGGATTTTAATTTTATTCTTGGTTCCAGTAGTTGGGTTCATAATGTTTATATGTTTTGGGAGAGATTTTTCGAAAAAAAACATCTTCAAACTCAAGAATATGGACGATAAGGTCTTAAAAAGAAATATTCTAAAGACCCAGTTTATGTTACAAAATGAGACTGGTCTGGATAATTCAGCGCTCGATCACATGGATATGATATCCACTTTGGCTAATTCAAACAACGCCCATTACACGAGAAACAATACAGTGGACATATATCCAAAATCAGAAGAATTTTTTACAAATCTTAAAGATGAACTGAAAAAAGCACAAAAATACATAAACTTTCAGTTCTATATTTTTAAGGACGATATGATCGGTCGTGAGATAATAGATATACTAATTGCAAAGGCCAAGGAAGGCGTCGAGGTTCGATTCCTGTACGACGCTGTTGGAGGCAGGCGCTTCCACAAGGAATCAATTGAAAAACTAAAGGCAAGTGGAGTTAAGATGGCGAGTTTCTTCCCATCGTTTCTCAAGTACTTCAATATAAACCTCAACTACAGAAACCACAGAAAAATCGTCGTAATTGACAACAGGGTCGGGTTTGTAGGTGGATACAATATTGGAGACGAGTATCTCGGAAGGGATACAAAATTTGGAGAGTGGAGGGACACCCATGTCAAGTTGACCGGTGACGCTGTGATGGATCTTAATATGCGTTTCTTCCTCGACTGGAGGTACAGTTCAAATGAAAACTTGGATTTTTCAACCCTCTTCGACTATGAATACCCTGATTTAGAGGACGTAGACGGCTTATTAGATTTAGAATTAGATGGATATAAGCCTGACCACTACAATGAAATCAGTAAGAAATTTGAATACGACTCTTGTAAAAATAGTAACTCCGGTACCTGCGCAAACTGCAGTTCTGAATCGTGTACAAGCTATAAGGAAGGTGTCGGCGTTCAAATAGTATCGAGTGGACCAGACATAATCGACCTAGACGAGGTAAAATACGGATATATTAAAATCATTCAAAAGGCAAGACATTACGTATATATTCAAACTCCGTATTTGATCCTAGATTCATCGCTCGTCGATACACTCAAAATCGCCTGTCTCTCTGGTGTCGATGTCAGAATCATGCTGCCTCAAAAACCTGACCATCCCTTTGTATACTGGGCTACAATATCCTACGCTGGAGAACTCTTGAAGTACGGTGCTAGGGTGTACACCTACAATGGCGAGAGCGGTAATGCATTCCTTCATGCCAAGACTATGGTAGCAGACGATTCTATCGCATCTATTGGTACTGCTAATATGGATATACGAAGTTTCGAACTTAATTTCGAAGTCAATGCCTTTATCTACTCCGATAAGAAGGCAGTTGAACTAAGAGAGATATTTCAGAGGGATCTTGAATTTTGCGATGAAATAACCAGCGAGGTATACAACGCCAGATCATCTCACGTTAAATTTAAGGAATCTATTTCTAGGTTAATGTCATCTGTACTTTAAAATTTTTTTGTAGTATGATAGTATTGTAACGCTTAAAAACACAGATTTAAGGAGGGGCAATGCAAATATTCAATATTAGACCTACTTTTTCAGAAATTTACTTTGCTATTATATATACTATCAACTTCTTAGTGATAATGAATTTAGTATTTAGGGAAAATAGAAATATAAACTCCACCCTAGCTTGGATAGTAATACTCATGCTTATGCCCGCCTTTGGCATAGTTGCATACATTATCTTTGGCAGAAATTTCACAAAGAGTAATATCTTCAAGCTCAAGGAGAGGGATGACAAGGTATTTAAGGACAATATACTTAAGACCCAGCTCTTCCTCGAGGTAGACAAGAATATGGACCGCTGTGCAAGGGAGTACTCTGACATGATAACCTCTCTGTCAAACTCAAACAACGCCCATTATACCTCGAATAATACTGTTGATATTCAGACAAAACCAGAGGAATTTTTTAATTCATTGAAAGATTCATTGAGAAATGCTGAGAAAAATATCAACATGCTCTTTTATATCTTTAGAGATGACGATATTGGCAAGGAAATCATAGATATATTGGTTGAAAGGGCAAACGCTGGAGTAGAAGTCAGATTCTTGTACGATGCTATGGGTAGTAGGACTCTCAGCGATAAGGGGATCCAAAAACTTAAATCCGCTGGAATCAAGACATCTAGTTTCTTCCCCTCTATTCTAAAATATATAAATATAAATGCAAACTATAGAAATCATAGAAAGATAGTTGTAATCGACAATGAAATCGGCTACGTCGGAGGATTCAATGTGGGAGATGAGTACCTAAGCAGGAACTGCGTATTCGGCGAGTGGAGGGATACACATATCAAGCTCACGGGTGACTCTGTTAAGGATTTAAACATGAGGTTCCTCCTAGACTGGAGATATAGCTCAAAAGAAAGTATACATTTTTGTGAGTTCTTCGGTCAGGATTATCCAGGTTGCGAATGCACTATTGAAAACTGCGTTGTAGCTGGTCGAGGCATACAGGTTGAAAACTGCGTCAACGCTGAAAATATAAAAAACTCTATCGTCTCTGAGTCACAAGTTGAAGGCGAGGCACTGCTCACTCTAGATGAAAATTTAGCGACTTCTGAACACAGACAAAATATACTAGATGATATAGCAGTGGATAATACTTTATCTTCGTACTATAAAACTTACTCTAAAATAAATCCTCCGGCTGACTCAAATGTAGGAATGCAGATAGTTTCATGTGGACCTGATATATTTGGTTGGAGCGAAATAAAATACGGCTACCTTAAGATGATACAAAAATCCAAGAAGTACGTATATATTCAGACGCCTTACCTCATACTCGATTCATCATTTTTAGACACGCTTAAAATCGCCTGCCTATCAGGTGTCGATGTGAGGATAATGATACCTCAAAAACCGGATCACCCATTTGTATACTGGGCTACGTATTCGTACGCCGGCGAACTCTTGAAATACGGTGCTAAGATATACATCTACAACGGAGGCAGTGGCAATGCATTCCTTCACGCAAAGACCATGGTATCAGACGATGCAGTCTGCTCTATCGGTACTGCAAACATGGATATAAGGAGTTTTGAGCTGGATTTCGAAGTCAACGCATTTATATATTCTGTAAATAAGTCTACTGAGTTAAGAAATATTTTTGAGGACGATTTGAAGTACTGTGAAGAAATAACCATTGATATGTACAACAACAGACCTCTAACAATGAGGATGAAACAATCTGTTTCTAGGCTGTTGTCAGCGATATTGTAAAATAAAAAATATGCCATCTACCTACATTGGTGGATGGCATACTTTTTATTTTGGCTATCTTTTTATCTGTTTTAACTATCTTTTTATTTATTTTAACGTATCACTCTCGATGTAGTTTAGATTTTTCCTGAGCTCGGTTGCCATTGTCCAGCCAATCGAACCGCTCTCAAACATCTCTTGAATTATCTTTCTCTCTATTTCAAGCGCTTTTACGTTTATTATCTTCTTATCTTTTTTGCTTGCCTTCGTACCTATAGGCCTTCTAGACATAAGGCGAATTCCATTGTAGTAACCTATGACCTTACCATACAGTTCCTTATTTGAATCGTCCATATTGGAACTCAAATACCCTATTACATGGTCCGCAGTCGCTAGATGTATAGTCTGTATCTTTATCTGCCTGCTTACATCTTCATTTATCATACTTCTGTCGATGAGCTTTTTAAATGGAAGCTTCCTTGCCCTGATAAATTTTCTAACCCTAAGGCTTAGACCATCTCCCCTAGATTCCTGTTTTATCTTCGTTCTAAGAATATTTTCACATTCTTCTGCTATGTCCTCGTCTATATCTCCACTCTCGACCATCTTGTTTATATATGCAATTTCCATTTTGAAACATTGAACTAAGAGCTTCTTTTCTTCCTTACCTCTAAACTCCCAACTCTTATAGTAGGCGTTATCCTTATTTAACTGGTTGATCTGGTATCTGTATTCTGCAATCGCCATACCTCTATACGGGTTTTTTGACTCGCTTTCATTCAATGCATCTATTGTTTTTTCCCAAATTTTTATCTGAATTCTCTTTAATTTTTTGTCGTAGTCGTTTTCTTTTTGCTCGTCTTTCTTCGCTATGATCGGAAGTACAAATGTCGCTATCATAAGTGTTATAAGTATTACACAGACTGCCAAAAACAATATTAAATCTCTATTTGGAAATATCATCCCATTATCCATTGTAAGCGGTATAGACATCACGGTTGCCAATGTCACCGAACCTCTTACCCCCGCCAATGTCGTCAACAATGCGTCAAACCAGCCAAGTTCTTCGACTTCTGACTGAGTTTCACTCGCTACTGCAGATTTTTTATCCACAGTATTTTTTCCGACTTCTTGAGATTTCTTATCATCTGAAGTTTCACTCGCTTCAAATCTATTCTCACCTTGCAAAATTTCCCATGTGTTTAACATGCCAAACTCGACTGCCAATTCATTTCCACTTAAATTATTATTCACTATACCTATATCGTTCTTCTCTCTGTCTATAGCTGTCTGCCTTCTCATTTCCTTATCTCTGCGATTGTCGTTACTGTACATTAGAAGCACCCATAGGAACCTCAACAACAACAGTACAAAAGTTATTATTCCTGCATACAACATTGCTACCGGTATATCTATAGAAGATTCTAGATGAGCTCTCTGAATTACTTTTGGTAGTTGAAAACCTACCATTGTAAATACAAATCCATTTAAGACATATACTAGAACTGACCATGTATTTTCAGACACTTCTCTTATTTTTGCGTTGGTGGATCCAGGTGTGTTTGTAGTCAAAGAGTACACCATTCCAGCTGCAACTACAGCCAATACCCCAGAAACTCCACATACTTCCTCTGCTATCATATACACTATGAACGGAGTCAACATATGTATTAGAACTTCAACTGTGATATCCTCCATACCTAGACCATTTATCCATTTTTCAAATAGGACGAATAAATACATCAGAATTATACCTATCAGCAATCCACCGATAGATACAGCAAAGAAATTCGCTGTTGCACTGAAGAGTGAAAATGTCCCTGTGAGCGCTGTTGCCATGGCAAACTTAAAGCACACAAGTCCAGATGCGTCATTCATGAGACCCTCGCCTTCAATTATAGATGTAACTTTCTGTGGCAGAGATATCTTCTTCGAAAGTGCGCTTACCGCTACGTAGTCCGTAGGAGAAAGTGCCGCCGCCAACGCAAAAGATGCCGCTAAATTGAGTGCTGGTACCAACCAATTTATTATGAATCCAAGTATTACAACAGTTAAAATAACCAAGTACATCGCCATAGAAACTATGTTTTTTCTCTCAGACCAGAGAGACTTCTTGTTTGCGTGTTTCCCATCGTAAAACAATAGTGGTGCGATAAAAATCAATAGAAATGTGTGTGGATCGATCCCAATCGTTACTTCTGGATTAAAGATTTCAATTGTCGCTCCAATTGCAATCTGAATCAGTGGTATAGAAAAATACGGTAGAAATCTACTTATGATATTCGATGCGAGTATGCATATTAGGATGATTAATAGGTATCTTACAATAATACATCACACTCCTTTACGCTTTATTTATACTCTTTAATACTATTATAAAATAAATTCTTTCAAAAATAAATACTTATTCGAATATTTCCATATTTAATTTATTCTCAACTTATACGAGCCTTAATTAATAGACATTTTATCGCAATTATCTACAAGTATATAAGTTTTTTACTTACCTAATTACTTGGCTCCGTACTTTTTTATATTCTTAGTTTTTATTCACTTTTTTCCATTATAGTTCTCTCAAGTTTTTTACTGAATTCGTAGGCTGCATCGTAGCCCATACCTTTTTGTCTGTGGTTCATCGCCGCCACCTCGATTATCATGGCTGTATTTCTACCAGGTCTAACTGGTATCACTAATTTTTGAACCTTAACGCCCAAAATTTCCTCATTGTCGGTATCTAGTCCAAGTCTATCGTAGTATTTATCCTCTATCCAATGCTCAAGATGCACTGCCATATCTATCCTCTTTGAATTTTTAATCGCTCCGGCGCCGTACAAAGACCTGACATCAATTATACCAAGCCCCCTGATTTCCATGAAATGCTTGATTAAATCAGGGGATTTTCCCATCAAAACGCCCTCATCTATCTCTGATATCTCAACGGAATCATCCGCAACCAACCTATGCCCCCTCTGCACTAGCTCAAGACCTGTTTCTGATTTTCCGACATTGCTTCCACCCAAAATAAGCACGCCTATCCCGTACACATCGACCAATACACCGTGTACAGTGGTAGATGGCGCCAAATGTATCTGAAGGTGGTTGAGTAGTTTCTTGCTTATATTCGTGGTAGTCTTCTCAGTACTCAACAGAGCCCTTCCGTATTTCTCCGCAAAATGTATGGTCTCATCCATGACACCCATTCCAGTAGTGATAATCATGGCTGGAATATCGTATGAAAATAGCTTATCTAATACCTTTACTCTCTTCTTATAATCGACCTTTTTAAAATAATTATGTTCCGACTTACCTATTATCTGGATTCTATCGTACGAAAAAAATTCAAAATACCCAGACAACTGAAGTCCAGGCCTGTTGAGTTCACGAGCCTCAACATAAATATCCTTCCCCTCTGGCATATAAATAATCCCCAGATTTAACTGCTCTATAATATCTTTTAAATTTATCCTCTTTCTCTCATCCATATTAATCCTCTTTTCATTATTTTATCTTGTGGAAAAATTCATATACAGCCGTCGCTGATCCTTTGTTCATTCCCTCAACTTCGATCAATTGCTCCAAGCTTGCACTCTTTATAGCATCCACTCCCTGGAAATGGCTAAGTAAACTCTTCTTCCTCTTACTGCCTATTCCCTTTATATCGTCCAGCACTGATTTTGTCATCTTTTTATCCCTCAGGCTCCTGTGGTAGGAGATTGCGTAGTGGTGAACCTCTTCTTGAATTCCAGCTACAAACCTATACAGGTTAGATGTCTTGTCTAACTCGATCTCCGCCTTAGCATTTACGAGCCCCTTTGTCCTGTGGTAATCGTCCTTGTACATACCCCATAGTGGTATATCTAGCCCATAGGTATCTAATATCCTCTTGACCGCACTCACTTGACCCTTTCCTCCATCTAAAAGCATGAGATCTGGTAGGCTTCCGTATTTCAGCCTTCTCTCAACAATCTCCGCCATTGAGCTGTAGTCATCTGGGCCTTCCACTGTCTTAATCTTATACCTTCTATATTCCTTCTTGTCTTTTTTTCCTCCCGTGTAGACCACCATAGTACCTATTGAGTCAACACCTTGGATGTTTGAAATATCAAAGGACTCTATCCTGTTTGGAAGTTTTTCTAAGTCTAGCAATTTCTTTAATTCCTCCAAGGCTCCCATGCTCTTCTGGTAGACTCTACTATTTGTATCGGAGAATTTTTCTAGATACTCTATGGCGTTTTTCCTCACCATTTCTACTAGGTTTTTCTTCTCGCCCTTTTGAGGAACTCGTACGCTCACCTTCTGTCCCTTTTTATCAGTAAGCCATTCTTCTACGATTTCACCGTCCTCTATCTCATCTTCTATAATTAATTCTTTTGGAATATACTCCTGACTCATGTAGAACTGTTTCACAAACGAGCCTAGGATTGCAGATCTCTGGCTCCCAAGCACCCCCTGTAAAATATAATGTTCCCTACCGACAATTTTACCGTTTCTGATGAAGAACACCTGTACGCATGCCTCGTCGTGTGCCCTCGCCATAGCTATTACATCTTGATTGATATCCGATCCAGCGCTCACGATCTTTTGTTTTTGGACAAGTTCCTCTAAACTCCTTATCCTATCCCTGTACATAGCTGCATCCTCGTAATTGTACTGCTCAGCGCTCACATTCATCTTTCCAGTCAGTATATCTATCAGCTTTTCTTCTTTTCCCGATAGACAGTAGAGTATCTCATCGACCATCTCCATGTACTCTTCCTTGGATACATTTCCCGTACAAGGACCTGAGCATTTTTTTATATGATAATTTAAACAAGGTCTCATTTTATTTTCAATAGCCCTATCTATGTCGATATTACAGCTCCTAATTGGGTACACATCCCTTATTACCTCTAATGTATCGTTGACCGCTGTCACATTTGTATATGGTCCAAAGTACTTTGCCTTGTCCTTTAATACCTTTCTCACCTTCATTATCCTCGGGTAGTCCTCTTGAACAGTGACCTTTATATATGGATAGGTCTTGTCGTCCCTAAGAAGTACGTTGTACTTAGGCTTATATCTCTTTATGAGATTGCACTCGAGGATCAACGCCTCTAGCTCAGAATCCGTTATTATATACTCAAAACTAACTATATTCGATACCATCGACCTGACCTTTGATGTATGGTTCTTTGAAGATTGGAAGTACTGCCTTACTCTATTCTTTAGCGATATCGCCTTTCCTACATATATTATATTTTCGTATTTATCCTTCATCAAGTAAACTCCTGGTTGTGCTGGGAGTGTTTTTAAATGTTCTTTTATATCAAACATAATTTGTATTCACACCTCTTTTTGCTATTTAATCTACGCCTTATTTTATATTACCTTTATTAACTATTTTTTTAAATAGTAATTCAATTATTTAAATATACTACACTTATATAAAGTTATACCGGCCTTATTAACTATTTTTTTAAATATTACTCAACTTAATCTAATAATTTATCCAAGCATGATAATTTATCTAAACAATCACTACGCTCATTATACCAAAAATAAGCTCGAGCAACATGGAAGTTTAACAATTAAATATCATTAAATTCACGGTGAAAATAGAACTCATATCCTTTATTCTCTACCCTCGTTAGCTCGGACTAACAAGGCTTTTCGCTTATTATCATTTTGAGAATGGCGAGGGTGCTTTTCTCACTCACCTTATTAATGTATGAATTATTTCAAAATTCCTTAATTAATTAAAGTGCCTTTGTCGCCATTTACCCCATTTTGACATATTTTGTCGAAATTGGTCGACAAAAACATCAGTTATTTTCGCAAAACCCATATACAATAATCTGAACATTTAATATAATTAAATAGAGAAACGTTTTCTCGAAAACGACATCATTTTATTTAAGGGAGGTAGTAATATGCAATTAAAAAAGAAAGTTGGAGTTTTATCATTAATCTGTATGATGACAGCAACTGGTTTAGTTGGATGCGGGGGCAAAAAATCGGGTGCAGTAGACGGGTACACAGTACTTGCCAATATCAACGCAAGAAAAGCAATTGACTTATGTATAGACAGACAACAAATGTGCGATGTACTTCTTGCAAACGGTTCGTTCCCTGCCAAGTACTTTACAGCGACTAATTTCGCTTTTGACGAAAATGGTAAAGACTACACAGATTTGCTAAAGGCTGCTGGAGTAGATGCCGGTAAGCAAGACGATAAAGCGGCTGCGGAACTTTGGGCTAAGGCTAAAGAAGAAGTTGGATTTGACAAGGTTGAACTTGAAATCATCACTCAAGACTCTGAAATAGCTGTAAAACTAGCTGAATTCTACCAAGCAGAGATGCAAGAAGCCTTGGAAGGTTGTACAGTAAAAGTACAGCAAGTACCTTTCAAACAACAGCTTGAAAAACAAGATAAGAGAGATTTCCAATTATCAATGGCAGGTTGGGTTCCAGATTATCCAGACCCACTTACATTCTTGGACACAATGGTAACAGGAAAGAAATACTCAGATAACACAGGATACTCTAATAAAGAGTACGATAAATTGATAGACCAGGCTAAAAACGAAAAAGATCAGAAAAAATCATGGGATTTATTTGCTAAGGCAGAAAAAATGTTGCTAGACGATATGTACTTTGTTCCGACTTACCAGAGGACAACTGCATCCCTTACTAAACCAGAAGTAACAGGTATAGTAAACGGAACATTCGGTGCTAAACAGTCTTTCAAATGGGCAGATGGCAAGAACCATGAATTGAACTTAACAGAAGGATCAGACATACCTTCAATGGACCCAGCTAAGGCTACTGATACTACTTCATCACTAGCTCTTAATAACACTATGGACGGACTTACTAGAATCGATGGAGAAGGTAATGCGGTTCCAGGTCTTGCAGAAAGCTGGAGTACTTCAGCAGATGGACTTACTTGGACATTCAAGATAAGACAAGGTCAGAAATGGTCTAACGGAGACCCTATAACTGCAGGCGACTTCGAATACGCTTGGAAGAGACTTTTAAATCCAGATACTAAATCTACATACGGATGGATTATGTATGATATAGATGGTGCTGAAAAAGCCAATACTGAAGGCGGAGATGCTGTAGATAAAGTAGCAGTAAAGGCAGTTGACGACAATACTCTAGAAGTAAAATTAAACAGACCAGTTACTTACTTCGACAAACTAGTCTTCGATGCTAGATTCCTACCAGTTGATAAGAAATTCGTCGAAGAAAAAGGTGATAAATTCGGTACTACAAAGGACGACACAAACTACTGTGGACCTTTCACTATGACTACATGGAAATTAGAAGACCAGTTCGCTATGACTAAGAACGAAAACTACTGGGATAAATCTACTGTAAAATTAAATAAAATAAACTTCAAGATAGTTAAAGACGATAATGCAAGACTTAACCTATATGAAAAAGGCGACGTAGATAGAATAGGTCTATCTTCAGATCAGATAGCTAAATACAAAAACGACAAAAATTTAAGCTACATTAAAGAAGCAGGAGTATTCTACTTCGAAATAAACGGTAGCGGAAAAGCTGGTAAATAGACAAAAGATTTAAGCAAGGGGGTTGGAAAGGTGAAACGTGTTTTGAAATTAGTACTAATCGATTTAATTGTGAGCCTAGTTTACAGTTTATTCTGTGGATTTAAAGGATACTCATTTATAAACTGTTCCTTTACTGTAGGAATGTTCTTATTGTTTGCCGGTGCAATGTGTTTTGTTTGGGAAAAAGGCTTTTTCGATATCCCACTGTACTCCTTCAATAAGTTTGCACAATCCTTTAGGAAAAAGAAAGGTTTCATGGTAGATGAAGAATCTCTGACTCTTGACGATTTTGTACTTGGAAAACATAATTTCGCCTATACCAACCCTCTACTTTTTTCTGGGATTATAATCTCGGTGACGACATTTGTATTAAGTTATATCGTCTACGCTATCTAAACATACAATCACAAGCATTTATGTTTGTATTGTAAAAGGGTTTTAATATTATAAATTACAGGGGGTGTAGCGATGTTTCGCTATATTTTAAAACGTGTCGCTTATATGCTAGTGACATTGCTCGTAGTAATATCCGTAACCTTCTTCTTAGTTAGGTTACTTCCGGGATCGCCTTTTGATGACAGTAAACTTACTCCTCAACAAATAGCTCTCGTAAATCATCAATACGGACTAGATGCACCAGTTCCAGTGCAGTTCGCCAAATACCTTGGCAACATAGTCTTCCACGGAAACATGGGAACAGCATTCCAATGGGATAATAAACCAGTTACAGGAATAATAAAGGCTCGTATAGGATCTTCTGCAATGATAGGAGCTCAGTCGCTGGTACTCGGTACGATCGTAGGCCTTGGTCTAGGTATAATCTCAGCACTTAAAAAGAATTCTATCTGGGATCAACTCGCAACAATCATCTCAGTACTCGGAGTATCCGTTCCATCGTTCGTATTCGCTGCAGTCTTGCAGTACTCTTTAGGACTGAAGGCAGGTTGGTTTCCTGTTACATGGGGTGTACCACTAGGAGTAAGCTTTAGGTATTCCTGGACCCTACTTCCATCTGTAGCCCTCTCATTCTTTACCATTTCGACCGTATGTCGTTTTGCCAGAGCTGAACTAGTTGAAGTTCTCGGTTCTGATTACATCATAACAGCTAGGTCAAAGGGTTTGACTGGAGCTCAGGTAATCGTTAAACATGCTATAAGAAACGCTTTAATTCCGGTTATTACAGTACTTGGACCTCTAGTAGTAAGTCTACTTACAGGATCATTGGTTATCGAAAAAGTTTTCGCAGTGCCAGGACTTGGTGATTTACTAGTAAAAGCTATAAGTACTAACGACCTATTCGTAATCTCAGGTGTCGCAATATTCTACAGTGCACTTTACATTTTCTCAGTGCTAGTAGTCGATATATTGTACGGAGTAATAGATCCTAGAATACGTCTAGCTGAAGGAGGTAAAGCATAATGGTTGAAAATAATGTAGTAATGATCGATGGTCAAGAAGTCGAATTGACTGAAGAAATGTTCGAATTAGACCATATTGATTCACTTGAAAAAGAAGCAATAAGCAGACCTAGCCGTACATTCTGGCAGGATGCTATGTCTAGATTATTTGACAATAAGGGTTCGGTAGTCGGTCTTGTAATACTTGCAATCTTGATATTACTTACCATATTCGCACCTATATTCTCAAGTATTCCATACGATAAACAGAATCTTATGCACGCAAAGGTTCCACCTAAATTCCCAGTGATATCTTCCCTAGGGATAATGGACGGTACTTCTCCAGTGGATGGTTCAAAGGTCTATGAAGTTAAACATATAACTCAAAATTACCTATTTGGTACAGATGCACTCGGACGTGACATATGGACTAGAGTTTGGTCAGGCGCTAGGGTATCGATGTTCATCGCTATAATAGCTGCTCTCCTCGACTTAGTCATCGGTGTCACATACGGAGGGGTATCTGCCTACTACGGTGGTAAGGTCGACCTTATCATGCAACGTATAATAGAAGTAATCACCGGAATACCATCATTGGTAATACTTACACTCTTAATAATGGTACTTCAACCGGGGATATTTACAATAGCGCTTGCCATGTCTATATCAAACTGGACAGGCATGGCGAGGGTCGTCAGGTCACAGGTTCTGAAATTAAAAGAACAAGAATTCGTACTTGCGTCTAGGACACTTGGTTCTTCTGATGCAAGGCTTATATTGAAACATTTAATACCAAATATCGTTGGACAAATAGTAGTAATGATAATGTTTACACTACCATCTGCAATATTCTATGAAGCCTTCTTGAGTTTCATAGGTTTGGGCTTACAACCTCCACATGCTTCATTAGGTATACTCATAAATGATGGATTTAAAACATTCCAAACTCATCCATATATGATGATACTTCCATCAATAGTTATATGTCTATTGATATTTAGTTTAAATCTATTAGCAAATGGATTGAGAGATGCAGTCGATCCTAAGATGCGTAATAATTAAGATAGGCGGTGTAAATTATGGATACAGAAAAATTGCTCGATGTAAAAGATCTACAAGTAAACTTTAAAACTTACGGCGGTGAAGTTGAAGCTGTAAGAGGGGTTACCTTCGATTTGCACAAAGGTGAGACCTTAGCCATAGTCGGCGAGTCTGGATCTGGTAAATCAGTAGCCTGCAAGACTATAATGAGAATAATGGCTTCAAACGGATATATAAAACACGGAAGTATAATGTTCGGAGATAGAGATATCGCAAAAGTTCCAGAAAGAGAAATGGAAGCTATAAGAGGTAAGGATATCGCTATGATATTCCAGGATCCAATGACTTCTCTAAACCCTACTATGACTATAGGTAAACAAATATCTGAAGGTATAATCAGACATCAAGGTTTAAATAAGGAAGATGCCAAAAAAAGAGCCATCGAACTTATCGACCTAGTTGGTATTACCTTCCCTGAAAAAAGATACAAACAGTATCCTCACCAGTTCTCTGGTGGTATGAGACAACGTATCATAATCGCAATAGCACTTGCCTGCAACCCTAAGATACTAATTGCAGACGAGCCTACTACTGCACTAGACGTTACTATACAGGCACAGATACTAGAGCTTATAAAGGATCTCCAAAAGAAAACAGGTGTTGCAGTAATATTTATCACTCATGACCTCGGTGTTGTCGCAAATATGGCTGATAGGGTTGCCGTTATGTACGCTGGTAAGATAATAGAAATCGGCGACAGTGAAGATATATTCTACGACCCTAGACATCCGTACACTTGCGGTCTTTTGAATTCAATGCCTACTCTAGAAATAGGCGATAATGAACTCAGCAGTATACCGGGTACTCCACCAGATCTAATGAATCCACCAAAGGGAGATGCATTCGCTCTACGTAATTCACAACCTTTGAAAATAGATTCACTAGTTGAGCCACCAATGTTTAAAATTTCAGATACTCACTACGCAGCCACTTGGCTACTTCATCCAATGGCTCCAAAAGTAGAGATGAAAAGAAACATTGTAAGGAAAAAGGGGGTAGCTGCACATGAGTAGAAAAAAATTACTTGAGGTGAAGAACCTTAAACAATACTTCAAAATAGATAAAAAGACGACTGTAAAAGCCGTCGACGACGTTACCTTCGACATATTTGAAGGTGAAACGTTCGGTCTAGTCGGTGAATCTGGATCTGGTAAATCGACTACAGGTAGAGCTGTAATAAGACTCTACCACCCAACAGCTGGAGAAATAACTTTCGACGGCAGAGATATCTCAGGAAAACTAAATGCTGAGGGCAAAAAATTTGTAACTAAAAACATGCAGATGATATTCCAGGATCCAATGGCATCTCTTAATCCACGTATGACCGTTATGGATATAATAGCTGAAGGCCTAGATATATACGGCATGTGTAAGGATAAAGAAGATAGAACACAGAGAGTCTACAAACTTCTGAAGACAGTTGGTCTGAATGAGCAACATGCCAGCAGATACCCACATGAGTTCTCTGGAGGACAAAGACAACGTATAGGTATAGCGAGAGCCCTTGCAGTTGAGCCAAAATTCATCATCTGTGATGAACCGATCTCAGCGCTTGACGTTTCTATACAAGCACAGGTTGTCAACCTTCTAAAAAAATTACAAAAAGACTTCAACTACACTTATCTATTTATAGCCCATGACCTTTCGATGGTTAAATATATAAGCGACCGTATAGGAGTTATGCACTGCGGTCAACTAGTTGAACTAGGAAGTGCCGATGAACTTTACGAATATCCACTTCATCCGTACACTAAATCATTGCTATCAGCAATACCACTTCCAGATCCAGACTACGAAAGAGATAGAGTTCGTATCAGGTACGATATGAATATGCACGACTACTCTAAAGAACAGCCTAGATGGATTGAGATTAAAGAAGATCACTTTATCCTAGCTTCCGAAAGCGAAGAAGTTAAATATCGTGAAGAAATCGAAAAGATTGAAGAACTAAAGAAAATTAAGTCTGAAATCAAAATTTAGTTAGAGACCGCGTTGAATATGGTTTTGAAATCGAACGCAAATATATGGCCGCCACCTCTTATGTTTATCATCTAAGCTCCTCTCGGAACTTGACGGTATTCATAAGAACAGGCGACCTTTTTAATTACGAGGAGAATATTTGATGCCTGAAGTAATCAATACACTTAAAAAAATATGAGCAAACGACTCTACACGGGATTGGGATTATTATTGCTCATTTCGATGATATCAACAGGCTGTAATGTGACAGCTAATAAATACAAATCAGATTTGGATAAAAAAACTGGTCTCGTTATTTGCGGAGACAACGATTATAACATCCTCGCAAATAAGGGAGATACGGTCACGATTCAAACCAAGGTATATGTACTTAAATTAATCAAATAATTAATTTAATAATTAAATCATTTGGTTATTACTACTCAAGGTGACCTCCCATTGGTTTTCAAAAAAATATCGACAGTCGGTATATTTAAACTTATACTGATTGTCGATATTTTAAAACTATATTGATAGTCGATATCATTAAACTATGCTGATTGTCGATATTGTTTTTTCGTTGTCTAAGGCACACGCCCTTAGTTAGATAAATCTATTCAAAATACCTCTTTAAATACTGTCCTGTATATGATTCTTCTACTTTTGAGACCTCTTTAGGTGTACCTGTTGCCACGACAGTACCTCCACCGTCGCCGCCCTCAGGTCCCAAATCTATAATATAGTCACTAGTCTTTATTACATCGAGGTTATGCTCTATAACCAAGACTGTATTACCTGTGTCAGCGAGCTTCTGAAGCACCTCTATGAGCTTATCTATGTCTGCAACGTGTAATCCTGTTGTAGGCTCGTCTAAGATGTAGAGAGTCTTTCCAGTAGGTCTCTTACTCAACTCTGTAGCCAACTTTATTCTCTGAGCCTCTCCACCTGATAGCTGAGTAGATGGTTGACCTAGTTTGATATATGAAAGGCCTACATCTGCTAGAGTCTGAAGCTTTCTCTTTATATTTGGTATATTCTCAAAGAATTCTACCGCCTCTTCTACATTCATATCCAGTACGTCGGCTATAGTCTTGTCCTTGTACTTGACCTGTAGAGTCTCTCTGTTGTACCTAGCGCCCTTGCAAACCTCACATGGCACATATACATCTGGAAGGAAGTGCATCTCTATCTTGAGGATACCGTCGCCCTTACAAGCCTCACATCTTCCACCTTTTACATTGAAGCTAAATCTTCCTTTTTTGTATCCCCTCGCCTTTGCCTCGTTTGTCGATGCAAATAAATCCCTTATCTGGTCGAACACTCCTGTATATGTTGCTGGATTCGACCTAGGTGTCCTGCCTATTGGGCTTTGGTCTATATTTATTACCTTATCTATATTTTCTATTCCTTCTATTTTCTTGTGTTTTCCAGCTCTTCTTCTAGCCCTATTTACTATGCTAGATACTGCATTGTAGAGGATGTCGTTTACTAGGGTACTCTTTCCTGAGCCAGATACACCTGTAATACATACAAACTGTCCTAGAGGTATACTTACATCAATATTCTTTAGGTTGTTTTCCTTTGCTCCGATGACTTTCAAGAAGTTGCCATTTCCTTCTCTCGTCATCTCTGGGATGTGTATTTCCTTTTCTCCGCTTAAATACTGACCTGTGATTGAATTTTCCTCTTCCATTATATCGTCAATACTTCCCTGTGCAACTATATATCCTCCGTGAAGTCCTGCTCCAGGTCCAATGTCGACTATGTGGTCTGCCTCCCTCATAGTTTCCTCATCGTGCTCTACGACTATCAAGGTATTTCCTAGGTTAGTCAGATTTCTAAGAGATTCTATAAGCTTTCCATTATCCCTCTGATGGAGTCCTATACTCGGTTCGTCCAGTACGTACAAGACCCCCACAAGCGCTGAACCTATTTGCGTCGCTAGTCTTATACGCTGAGCTTCCCCACCTGAAAGAGTTCCCGCTTTTCTAGATAAATTCAAATAATCTAAACCTACATCTCTAAGGAATGATGCTCTTGATATTATTTCCTTTATTATATCCTTTGCTATAAAATGTTTCATCTCAGTAAGTTCTAGATTTTGCATGAAATCAATGAGATCGTTTATAGATAAATCAGTCACTTCCATTATATTTTTTCCATCGATCAATACCGACAGCACTTCTTTTCTGAGTCTATTTCCATGACATCTCGGACAAGGCGTCTCTGCCATATACTCTTCGATTTTATCCCTCATAAATTCTGAATGAGTCTCTTTATATCTTCTTTCTAAGTTTTCAATTACCCCTTCGAAATACGAATTATACGTCCTTCTTCCTCCAAATTTAGACTCGTATACGAATTCTACCTTCACATTATCCTTACCGTATAGAAGTTCTTGTTTAAAGTCTTCTGGAAGGTCTTTATAAGGCGTTGTAAGTGATACCCCATATGTCTTTGCTACGCTTTTAAGCATCTTTGTGTAGTAAGTATCATCGTTGAGACCAGCTGAACCCCAGGCTGCAATTGCACCCTGTTTTATAGATAATTCCGGATTTGGCACTACTAGTTCTGGATCTACTTCCTTACTTTCCCCTATACCGTTACATAGGTCACATGCTCCATAGGGGGCATTGAATGAAAACATTCTAGGTGAAACCTCTTCTATTGCTATCCCGTGTTCTGGGCAGGCAAATTTTGTCGAGAACATTATTTCATATCCCTCGATTTCATTTCCTTCTGAATCGAGTTGTCCTCCCATTACCTGTGCTACTACTAATCCATCTGACAATTTGATCGTAGTTTCTAATGAATCTCCAAGTCTATTTTCAATTCCTTCCTTTACCACGATTCTATCTATAACTACTTCTATATTATGCTTTTTATTCTTGGCTAGCTCTAGTGTGTCAGTATCTGCTACCTCATAGTTTTCACCATCTATTCTAACCCTCACATACCCTTCTTTTCTTATGCTTTCTAGAACTTTTTTATGACTCCCCTTCTGACCCCATACCACTGGTGATAGAAGTTGGATTTTTGTCTTATTTGGCAGTTCTAATATCTTATCTGCTATTTCTTGAACCGTCATCTGGCTTATTTTTTTCCCGCAAGTCGGGCAGTGTACATCTCCGACCCTTGCAAATAATAGCCTTAGGTAGTCGTATACCTCTGTTACAGTACCTACAGTAGATCTAGGATTTTTAGATGTCGTCTTCTGGTCTATTGAAATTGCCGGTGATAGACCTCCTATGAACTCTACGCTTGGTTTTTCCATCTGTCCAAGGAACTGCCTTGCGTATGATGACAGGCTCTCTACGTAGCGTCTTTGCCCCTCTGCATAGATAGTGTCAAACGCCAAGGATGATTTACCTGATCCCGACAGCCCTGTAAATACTATGAATTTATCTCTAGGTAGTTCTAGGTTCACGTTTTTCAGGTTGTGTTCCCTAGCACCTTTTATAATTATCTTATCGTCCATTACATTACCTTTCTAATAACTAATTTTATTTTAGCGAGATTCGCAATATCTATTCTCGATAGTACTGGTTTTTTTAGGTTTTATGGCAATAATTCATCCTAGCAATTACGTCGCTATTTTGAATTCACCTTTTTTAATTTTTCAAGCTTGTTTTCTAGTTCTTTTATCTTGTCCCTTAGTTGAGCAGCCCTTTCAAACTGAAGTTCCTTAGCTGACTCGAGCATTTCTTTCTTGAGTTTTTTCAAATTCTTTCTTATTTCCTCTGCATCGGCGGTTTCTTTTATTCCGTATACAACCTCGTCTTCTGCGACCGCCGTCGCCTCTATGCTATCTCTGATGCCCTTGTGTATACTCATCGGAGTTATATTATGTTCTATATTATACTCATTTTGTATCGTCCTTCTTCTGCTCGTCTCTTCTATAGCCTTTGCCATCGAATCTGTAATCTTGTCGGCGTACATTATTACCCTGCCCTTTTCATTTCTAGCAGCTCGTCCTATAGTCTGTACCAATGAGGTTTCAGATCGCAAGAATCCTTCCTTATCCGCATCGAGTATAGCTATTAAAGATACTTCTGGAATATCAAGACCCTCTCTCAGAAGGTTTATTCCAACTAGCACATCGAATTTTCCAAGCCTTAAATCCCTTATTATCTCCGTCCTCTCGAGTGTCACTATATCTGAATGGAGGTATTTTACCTTTACCCCTACTTCTTTTAGGTAATCGGTGAGGTCCTCGCTCATTTTCTTTGTCAGAGTTGTTATGAGTACCCTTTCCCCATTTTCAACAGTCTTGGTGATTTCCCCTAAGAGGTTATCTATTTGGTTTTCTATAGGTCTTACCTCCACCACTGGGTCGAGCAGTCCTGTTGGCCTTATTATCTGTTCTGCAACACAGTCTGAATGTGTGATTTCATATGGTCCAGGTGTCGCGCTGGCAAATACCATCTGATTTATATTTTCCTCAAACTCCGAAAAGTTCAGCGGTCTATTATCGAGTGCTGATGGCAGTCTAAATCCATTTTCAACTAGGGTCGTCTTTCTCGATTTATCTCCAGCGTGCATTCCTCTTACCTGTGGGATTGTCACATGTGACTCATCTACTATTATAAGGAAATCATCTGGGAAGAAGTCCATAAGCGTGCTTGGTTTTTCACCAGGAGCCCTCCCTGTGATATGCCTCGAGTAGTTTTCTATACCCTGGCAAAATCCAATCTCTCTAAGCATTTCGATATCGTACTTAGTCCTCTGCTCAATACGCTGAGCTTCTAAGAGTTTCCCCTCGGATTTAAACTTTTCTACTGTCTCCTCAAGTTCTTCCTCTATTGTTTCAACCGCTCTTTCGATCCTCTCCGGTGTTGTAACATAATGTGACGCCGGGAATATGACTACATGATTTCTAACTCCGACAATCTTTCCTGTTATGTAGTCTATCTCCGTTATCCTATCTATCTCATCCCCGAAAAATTCAACCCTGATAGCCCTCTCGTCATTGCTGGCTGGGAATATTTCTAGTACGTCTCCTCTAACTCTAAACGTTCCCCTACCAAAATTTATATCGTTTCTTTCGTATTGTATTTCTATGAGCCTCTGTATTACCTCATCCCTGTCCTTTTCCATTCCAGGTCTCAACGATAGCATGAGTTCCTTATAGTCCTTAGGATCACCCAAACCGTAAATACAGGATACCGACGAAATTACAATAGTATCTCTTCTCTCTAAGATAGAAGCTGTTGCTGAATGTCTTAGCTTATCTATCTCGTCGTTTATACTGGCATCTTTTTCTATATATGTGTCGCTAGCCGCAACATATGCCTCTGGTTGGTAGTAGTCGTAGTAACTTACAAAGTATTCCACTGCGTTTTCTGGGAAAAATTCTTTGAACTCACTATACAGCTGTGCTGCCAATGTTTTATTATGAGCCATTACGAGCGTCGGCTTATTTATTTTTTCTATTATATTAGCCATAGTGAAAGTTTTTCCCGAACCAGTTACCCCTAGCAATGTCGAAAATTTCTCGTCTTTATTTATAGATTTAACTATTTGATCTATTGCATCTGGTTGGTCACCTGTAGGCTTAAAATCAGATTTTATCTTAAAATCCATCGCTTCACTTCCTTTCGGAGTTCGTTTTTACATTTGATTCAACGATTTCAGCGGGTGTTACCCCAGCTGAAATGAGAATTATGCCAACACCTATATAGGTTACGCATCTTTCTCAAGTTAAAAACTTATCCCTATTATTTTGCTATTTTACTGTTTTGATTCTTCTGCCTCATTTTCTATTATATCATAATAATTAATCTTATCATGTTTTTGATTTTCTATGTCAAAAGGCCTCTATGGGGGATAGAGGCCTTCTGGGGAGATTGAGTAATCTTTTTTAATATTATTAGTTACATTATAATTATGTCCCTAATACACAGGTTTTAAACACTTTTATGAATTTTTTTTTATTTTTATGGTTGTTTTTTTAATTTATCCTTATTTTACTGCTAGAATATCCCTCTCAGCTTAAATGCTAAATAAAAATTTACAATAAAAAAAGATTAAGTGGCTACGTCCTAATCTCCCAGGGGGTCTCCCCCCAAGTACCTTCAGCGCTAAAGAGCTTAACTTCTGTGTTCGGAATGGGAACAGGTGTATCCTCTT
>JAISJN010000013.1 GCA_031261505.1 Clostridioides sp.
TATTCAACATGCGCTGTTGATATTGTGATTCCTCTTTCTCTTTCTTCTGGTGCTTTATCTATGTTTGCGAAATCTACTGCTTCTCCTAATTGATATCTATCGTATAGAGTCTTTGTTATCGCAGCTGTTAATGTAGTTTTACCGTGGTCAACGTGACCTATTGTTCCTATATTAACATGGGGTTTAGTTCTTTCGTATTTAGCTTTTGCCATTTTAAAATTTCCTCCCTTTATGGTAAATGTAAACGGAATAATATGCTTATTATTTCGTTTTTATTCTATTCTAGATATTTTACTATTAATCATTGTTGTTTTCAAGATGTTTTTCCAATTTTCTCTTCACCCTTTGTAGGGCATTGTCAATCGATTTCACATCCCTGTCCAATTTATCGGCGATATATTGATACGTCTTTCCATTTAAATATAACTCTAATACTTGTTGTTCTAAATCACTTAGCAATTCGTTGATTTTTTTCTCTATATTAGCAAGTTGTTCCTTACCTATTATGAGTTCTTCTGGGTCGGTTACTATATTGCTGGTGATTATATCTAGCAATGTCCTGTCAGATTCTTCATCATAAATTGGTTTGTTGAGCGACACATACGAGTTTAGAGGTATGTGCTTTTGTCTGGTAGCTGTTTTTATTGCAGTTATAATTTGCCTCGTTATGCATATATCTGCAAATGATTTAAATGAGTTGGTCTTTGTTCCGTCAAAATCTCTTATCGCCTTGTAAAGTCCTATCATTCCTTCTTGTATGATGTCTTCTTTATCCGCTCCAACCAAGAAATAAGACTTCGCTTTTGCCTTAACAAAATTCTTGTATTTACAAATAATGTATTCAAGTGCTAGTTTGTCACCTTGGCTTGCCCTTGTAACTAATTTGTTTTCCTCTTGCTTTAAAAATTCCAGTTCCCCTTGCGTCTTGCTCTGATACGCCCTTTTTTCTGCCAACATTTGTATAATCCCCCATATAAAAATAATCTAAACCAAATATATTGTTATAGATATATTATAATCTAAAGAATCAAGTAATATCAACGCTTTTTTCGAATCTTTTCAAGTTTCGACAATACTTCTTCATCTAACATTTCTTCCACTCTATTTCTATGAATTTTTTCGCCAAATTTCACCCTTTTATTCCTTATCTTTGATAGAGACTTGTCAATATCAAGTCTCAACTCTCTTGCAGAAATTCTCGAACACCCGTTTCCTAAGATAATTTGTTGCTCTGCATAGTCATTTGTCGCTACTTTTACATCATCGTACTTCGACAGCTTAGTTATATATTTTTCAATATAACTGTCAGCTGTCTGATGTTCTTTTGTGAATACGACTTCTATATTGCCGTTTTTTATAGTGCTTTCAATAGAGTTTTTTACATTATATGCGTCAAAAACCACAATCGTCTTGTATCCATTATATTCAGAGTACTCTATGATTTCGTCAACTAATTTCTCTCTTGCGATCTCCAGATTTACCTTTGCTATGTCCTTGAGTCCATCCCAAGCATTAATTATATTGTAGCCATCTATTATCAGATAGTTCTTCTTTTTGATTTTCACTCTATTTACCTATTCTTTGTTTTAACACTTCGTAAAGTATGATGCTTCCAGCTACTGAAGCGTTTAGAGATGTAACGTGTCCAACCATAGGCATGCTGACATTAAAGTCGCAGTTTTCTTTGACTAGCCTTGAAATTCCATAACCTTCACTTCCTATAACCAACCCCAATGGACCTTTCATATTTTGTTTATAAAATGCATCTCCATCCATGTCTACAGCCGCTATCCAAAGCCCCTCTTCTTTTAGTCTCTTGATTGTGTTTACGATATTGGTTACTTTACATACTGGTACGTACTCTATAGCACCTGCTGAAGCCTTTATTGCCACTGGAGTGACGTTTACTGATCTTCTCTTTGGTATTATTACACCATGTGCTCCAACTGCATCTGCAGTCCTTATAATAGCCCCTAAATTATGAGGGTCATTTATTTCATCTAGTATTATGAAGAACGGATCCTCATCTTTTTTCTTAGTCTCAGCTATGAGCTCATCTAAATCCCAGTAGCTGTATTCGCTCACTTGCGCTATTACTCCCTGGTGAGCGTGGCTTTCACTTATTTCATCTAGTTTCTGTCTCTCAACATATTGTATGACTAGATTCTTTTCCTTTGCCATTCCAAGTAGTTTTTTGATAGATCCTTCTTTTGCTGAATTTGCCACCATTATTTTGTCTATTTCTCTTCCGCTTTTTATAGCCTCTATTACTGGATTTCTTCCCTCTATATAAGCCAAAAAATCACCTCCGTGTCCTTATGATAATTTATATATTCTAGTATTGTATGTTTTCGACTTTCTTGTTTTTGTACAGTACAAACTTATATTCTATTCCCTTGTCTTCCTTTATCTCGCTTTCATCTACTACCTTGAATTTTTCATCCTCGTCTAAGTTTTCGAAAAACGCATCAGCCTCGATATCCGAACTATTTTTCGTTACGTACACCTCATCACAATAGGGAAGGAATTTTTTATATATACTCGCTCCACCTATGATGTAGATATCTCTATCTGTGTATTTTTCAATTTCACGAGCTACTTCTTCTATAGAATTACAAACTATAGCTCCATTTGCATCGTAGTCCTTAGTTTTTGTTATAACTATATTTACTCTATCCTTTAGCGGTCTTCTACCCGGGAGTGATTCAAATGTGAGTCTTCCCATCACCACTACATTTCCAGTGGTTTTTTCTTTGAAAAATTTCATATCTTCTGGTAAGAAGGTAAGCAATTGATTATTGCAACCTATTCCCCAGTTACTGCTGACATTGACAATAGCTTTCATCGTTTACCTCATCTTTCGCTAATAATAAATACCTTTTTTGAAGCACTTCTTCAAATATTTAAATGGCGATTGCATGGCGTGGGATTTACCAACGATCTCACGCCTTAGAATCGCCCTATGTCCTTAAACAGCCACCGGTATTTTTTTAATCTGTTCGTGTGTTTCGTAGTCTTCTAGTACGAAGTCCTCTACCTTGAAATCGTAGAAATCTTTTACATCTGGATTTATCTTTAGTTTAGGAGCCTTGTACGGTTTTCTAGATATCATTTCTTCTATCAATGGTATATGTCTGTTGTAAATATGGGCATCTGCTATCACATGCACCAATTCCCCAACTTCAAAACCACATACCTGGGCTAACATATGCATGAGTATTGCATATTGAACCACATTCCAGTTATTTGCCACCAAGATATCATTTGATCTCTGGTTTAGTATTCCATTTAGTTTATTTCCCGTAACATTGAATGTCATGCTATAGGCACAAGGATAAAGATTCATCTCGTTAAGATCCTCGTGGTTATATATATTTGTCATTATTCTTCTACTGTACGGATTGTGTTTTAGGTCGTATATAACCCTGTCTATCTGGTCGAATTCTCCCTCGCTGTACTTATGCTTCTTCCCAATCTGGTATCCATAAGCCTTTCCGATTGATCCTTCTTCATCTGCCCATGAGTCCCAAATATGGCTATTTAAATCATTTACATTATTTGATTTCTTCTGCCATATCCAAAGCAGTTCGTCTACTGCATTTTTTAAATTTGTAGGTCTCAATGTCAATATTGGAAACTCTTCAGATAAATCGTATCTGTTCACTACGGCGAATTTCTTTATTGTATGAGCTGGTTCGTTTGTATCCTCCCACATCGCTCTTATTTCCTGACCCTCTGATGAGTATCCATTATCCAATATATCTCTACACATATCGATAAATATTTTGTCTGCTTTGCTCAAATCATCACTTCCTAATCTTTAGTTCTTTTTATTTTATAGTTAAATGGTGATTCAACGATTTAAGTGTGGGATTTTACCCTCCACTGAAATGAGATTCACGTCCGCCGCCTATGTAGGTGGGCATGTTTATATTTAACTACAGCGGATTACAATCCTATCTATTATATATTATACATCATTTTTGACGTGTAATATGTATTTTTCTAAGTCTATTTCCCGGGAAAAGTTGTTTTTTATCGAATCATCGTTTCATGACTCGACACTGCTCTAAATTCAATGCCCTCGACCTGCTCAGACTAGTCTTTCTCAATTTATTATGTCCCCATGTATAAAATTATTATACACTCTGCCAACTTAATTTATTGCTTTCCAAGGCTTATATATACCCATTTAAACGCAAATTGAATATGTTGCATGATTTGGGATACACCCACATCAAAACAAAAATAAGTCCCACATCTGAAAGATGGGGACATTTATTTAAATACAACTTTCTTGCTTATTTTTAAATTCTTATTCCTCAGTAGCCTCAATAATTTCTATACCTCTAGAAATTATCTCATTTAACCTATCCTGTCTTCCAGCTAGGTAGAGGTATCCGACTAGAGCCTCAAACCCAGTCGCGTGTTTGTAGTCGATTATGCTCCCATTTTTCGGGAAAGTATGGGGTTTCTGATTTCTACCTCTCTTAAATATCCTCAGTTCTTCCTCTGAGAGGTCTGACTCTATCACATGGATAATATCAGCCTGAGCCTTCGCTTTTACATAGGTAATTGCTAGTTTGTGTAGCTCGTTTACCCTCTTATGTGGAAAGTTCCTTATCAAATGACCTCTGACATAAGTTTCATACACGGTATCGCCGATATACGCTAGTACAAGTGGTGATATAGTCATTAGGTCACTCTTGTTTACAATGTTATCGCCGATTGAATTTTCTGCGATATCATTATTTCCCTGTTCTTCTAATTTTCCTATACTCTCTTCCATTTTACTCCTTGTCTTGTATCTTCTATCTCGTATCCCTTGTTTAGGATTTGTTGTCTTATTTCATCGGCTATATCAAATTGTTTATTCTTCTTAGCCTCTGTTCTCTTGTTTATGAGTTCTTCTATCTCAGCGTCTAGAACCTCATCATCGCTCTTATTTACTATGTTCAACACCCCTGTAAGTTCATTGAACATATCTAGATTTTTCTGAGCAAATTCTTTAGATGAATCCACGCCTACATTTGTATTTATAAATCTAGCTAATTCAAAGATAACGCTGACTGCGTCCGCTGTGTTTACATCGTCGTCCATAGCCGCTATAAATCTATCTCTAAATGTATTCAATTCTATTATAAGTGCATCCTCTCCATCCTTAAGAGAAGATTCGCCTAGATTTTCTACGCTAAATTTCAATTTTTCCTTGGTGTTGTACAGTCTTTCCATTCCAGACTTAGCCTGGTTCAACATTTCGTCGCTAAAGTTCACTGGATTTCTATAATGTGCAGACAATAAGAAAAATCTTACAATCTCTAGGTCATACAATTTAGATATATCTCTAACTGTAAAGAAATTGCCCTTAGACTTACTCATTTTTTCATCGTTTATATTTATATAACCATTGTGCATCCAGTATCTTGCAAATTGCTTACCACTTCTGGCTTCACTTTGAGCTATTTCATTCTCGTGGTGAGGGAATTGTAAATCCTGACCACCGGCGTGTATATCTATAGTATCTCCGAGATATCTTTTAGACATCACCGAGCATTCTATATGCCATCCTGGTCTACCTTCGCCCCAAGGGCTTTCCCAACCTGGTTCTCCATCTTTTTTAGCCTTCCAAAGTACAAAGTCCATCGGATGTTTCTTCTTGTCATTTATCTCAATTCTCGCACCTGCTTCGAGATCATCTTGATTTTGTCTAGATAATTTACCGTAGTCCTTAAACTTCTTAGTATCGAAATACACATCTCCATCCTCTGCATACGCGTATCCCTTAGCTTCAAGTTCTTTGATAAACTCGATTATCTGCTGAATATTTTCAGTAACCCTTGGATGAACGGTTGCTCTTTTTATTCCCAATCCGTCGCAATCAACAAAGTACTCGTCTATATATTTATCCGCTACTTCAAATGGAGAAATTCCTTCCTCATGACTTCTGTTTATAATCTTATCATCCACGTCTGTGAAATTCTGAATGTACGTTACCTCGTATCCTCTGTATTCTAGGTATCTCCTAAAAGCATCAAATATTATGAACGGTCTAGCGTTACCTATATGAATAAAGTTGTAAACTGTAGGACCACAGACGTACATCTTTACCTTTCCTTCCTCAAGTGGCACAAAATCTTCTTTTGACCTACTAAGTGTGTTAAATATCTTCACCCTAATCACCTCACTATGCTATTGATATATCTGTGTACTGGGCATATGGCAAATCCACACTCCCAGTTGTACCTTCTATTATAGTTGAATTTTTAAATAAATAATAGTCTTACCGATTAAATAATGGTTCGGCATATCTTATGTAATTACCCCTTTTTAGCCATCCAGAAACATACGCTTTTGTGCGGAACATGTTTCGTAGGTTTCATCGGTTATGAGTCCTTCGTCTTTCAATTGTTCTAATATTTCAATATAATCGTCGCAAAGTTTTTGTATCTCCTTTTTTATATCATCCATACTCGTGTACATATGTAATCCTCCTATGAATTGTCAATGCAAAAATAGATCAACTCCAAAATCTAATAAATCTATATACTTATTTATTACATTAATTTACCTCAATTCCTTTGCGTTATTACCAAGTATTTTTAACTATTATCCCCCAAATCATTTCATTTGATTGCAATTAACTGAATAAACCTTCATTTTATGATATTATTCACGAAAATTAATGATTTATTTTTGTTCTTACTGGCAAAAAAGGTCCAACGGAGTATGCCATCGCCGAGAGCACTGCAAAAATCGAGACTCCTAAATCCCTATACGTAAACCAAGAGTGTATAAATGAATGATTCTTGAGTACTGCGTACCATACAATCGGATAAATCGAGACCATTAGTATCGGTAAAACATCTAATAAATATTTCCTTCTACGCATAATCATGACTATCACCCAGATAACCGCTATACATATCAATAACTTGAGTACAGTCACTCCAAACGGCATAACTACATTATTCCTTATAACCCCGTACATTGTCAGTTTTTGATCAGACGTCTCAGCCGATGTCCTCAAAAATATCTGCTCGATAGACCTTTTCACGACATTTTCATTGAGCAAAACGCTCGCCAATACCCACTTGCTCGCCCAGGTAAGTCCATATCCCACAGTCCATATTACTGACAGTTTTAAGACTTCTATCATTCTCCAGAGCAAGCTAAGTCCATAGTTATTTTCTGAATTATTTCCAGATACGTTTTCCGAGCAGTTTGACGAGTTGCTTCCCGCGCAGTTTTTCAAGCTATTTTCCAAGCAATTTCCCGAATTATTTGCCAAATTGTTTACTGAGATATTTTTCGAGTTGTTTAACGACAATAGCACATATGTCGTCAATGCTGCTCCGATAGGCAATAGCGGAAATGTGAGCAGATCGAAGAAGCTTGTGCACGCACCTATCGCAAAGAATACTAGATATTCGCATCTTCGTTTTCGTATCCACTCATAGAATGATAAGATTCCGATCATTGAAAACAAAGTCATGTAGAACATATTTGAAAACTGAATTGAAAAAGGTGCTATAAATATCCTTATCGACATCATCGATGCAAAAAATGCTAATGCGTATCTAGTTCCAATTTTTATATCTAATAAATACATCACAGTGATAAGCACCGCAGTCATTGCAATAGTGTTTACGATTCTAAGTGAGTCGTAACTAAACACAGAAAGCAGTGGTTTTAGGACTATAAGATAACCATGCCAATATCTGCTGTACGAACTGTACTGTAGCGATGTGGAATTTCCATCCTTCGCAGCTCTGTACACGTCCTTGTAATCATCTGTATTATTGTAATGTTTCATGAGTAACGATAGATTTTTCACCTTATCTGATCCATTCTCAGCTATCAAAAATGGATTTTCAAATGCAGATTTTACGGGATGACCTAATTCCTTTGTAGATGCGATATTTAACATCCATGCATCTGTGAAATTATCTAGCTGAACTGCTTCTGAGTTTCCGAATTTTCTTGGATACAAACCCTCGTACTCCAATGTTTCAATGGATTTGTCGATATTTTTCACCACAGTTTTATTTGGAAGTGCATAGCATAATACCATAGAAATCGAAAAGGCGAAAATAAGTATAAAATATAGGATTGTCAGCTTACGCGCACTCTTTATTAGTTTTCTAACTGTCTTTTTCATCTATTACCTCGATATCCATTGCCACCTTCGACATATATTCAACATTCTCAGACGTATCTGTAAATGTATCTGCTGACATCTTAGAAATACGTACTGGCTGTGTATTTTCTTTTTTATTTGACTTCTCTTTTTTATTGAAATCCTCTTTTTCACTTAGTAGGTTTAAAGTCAGCTCGTAAAACTGTCCCGATCGTTTATTTACAGTGTCTAATATCACACCGCATACTATTGACATGAGTGCACAGGTAAATATCGCAAACGACACTATTAAAGTAGGAAATCTCTCTACAATACCCGTCCTCGTGTAATCGTAAAAGACTGGTACAAATAGTAGTACACCTATTAAAAACAGCACGAGTGCAATCGATCCGAAGAATAAAAACGGCTTATAGTCCTTAAAAAGCGATCCTATAGTCTTAATTACTCTAAAACCATCTCTAAATGTGTTTAATTTCGACTCACTTCCATCTGGTCTATCTCGATAATCTATCGGCACTTCTTCTATTAAGAACCGTTTGTCTAAAGCGTGAATTGTCATCTCTGTCTCTATTTCAAATCCAGACGATAAAACTGGGAATGCTTTAACGAATTTTTTGCTGAAGGCTCTACACCCTGTCATGATATCTTTGACGTCGCTTTTAAATATTTTGTTTATAAGGAATCTTACAAGTACATTCCCGAAATTATGAAATGCTCTTTTGTTTTCCGTGAAATAAGTGCTCGACAATCTATCTCCAACTGCCATGTCCGCCCTTCCCTCAAGGACTAGGTCCGCACATTTTTTTGCTGATTCAGCTGGATACGTATCATCTCCATCCACCATTACGTAGCAATCTGCATCTATATCCCTAAACATACTCCTGACTACGTTACCCTTACCTTGGCGATATTCCTTAACGACCTTCGCCCCTGAACTTTCAGCAATTTCAGCTGTACGGTCTGAGGAATTATTGTCGTACACGTATATATCCCCCTCTGGAATATTTCTTTGAAAATCTTCAATCACAGCTTTTACGGTAATCTCCTCGTTGTAACACGGTATTAGAATCGCTATCTTTTTCATACGCTCTCCTTTCCCTAACATACAGTTGATAAAATTTTTCTATTTAACTTGATAACTTTAGAAATATGTCCCTCATACTCTACAGATTGGGGGACATATTTCTCTTTCATATATTATCTTGATTTAACTTGGTTTTATACTACTTAATTAGATTATTCTTCACGTAATCCAATCTCTTTAAGCAAGTTTCCTTACCTAAGACTTCCATAACCTTTGGAAGATCTGGTCCGTGCATCTGACCTGTTATCATTATCCTTGATCCCATGTACAGATTTTTACCCTTAATCTTGTATTCCTTTTGGATAGACTTGAGTACAACCTGTCCAGATTCAGCATCCACTCTATCTAATTCACCTATTTTTTCGATAAGCGCATCTAGTAGAGTCGGTATATGCTCTAGTTCCAAGAACTCTCTTCCTTCTTCAGTCTCTACTTCTACAGTATCCCCAAAGAACATTCCAACGTGGTCAGTTATTTCCTGAACGTATGAAAGTTTTTCCTTAAGCGCAGAAACCATTCCCTTTATAAAATCATGTCTAGTTTCAACATCTGACTCAGTTATGAATCCACCGTCTATCAAGAATGGAATTGCAAGCTGTGTGAGCATTTCGTCATCTGCATCCTTGATATAATGCGCGTCAATCCAGTTTAATTTTTCTGTATCGAACACTCCACCGCTCTTAGATACCCTCTCCAATGAAAACGCCTCTTCAAGCTCCTTCATTGTGAATAATTCTTGATTTTCCTCTGGCGACCATCCGACTAATGCCACATAATTGACAAGCCCCTCTGGTAGATACCCTTTTTTCTTGAAGTCTTCAACAGCGACATCTCCCTGTCTCTTGCTGAGTTTCTTCTTTTCTTGGTTCAATATATTTGGAAGATGTACAAATACAGGTGCTTCCCATCCGAATGCTTCATATAGATACACGTGTTTTGGAGTAGATGAAACCCATTCTTCCCCTCTTATTACGTGAGTTATCTTCATTAAATAATCATCGACTACCACTGCGAAATGGTAAGTTGGGAAACCATCTGTTTTGATAAGAACTTGATCGTCCAAATCATTGGTGTTGAACTCAGTTTCGCCCCTCACTAAATCAGTGAATTTAATAACATGGTTCTCAGGTAATTTAAGTCTTATTACGTATGGAACACCAGCCTTTAATTTTTCTTCGACTTCTTCCTTCGATAAATCTCTACAATGACCATCGTATCTTGGAGTAAGTCCAGCTTCTTTTTGCGCTTCTCTCACTTCATCCAATCTTTCCTTCGTGCAGAAACAATAGTAAGCCTTTCCTGAATCTAGAAGTTGTTGGATGTATTTTTGGTATATATCAAGTCTTTCTGATTGCACGTAAGGTCCGTATTCACCTTTTTGTACTATCTCTCCGTTTTCGTTTAATGTTACTCCTTCATCATGCTCGATGCCAGCCCATTTCATGGCAGTCAACATGTTTTCTATCGCTCCATCTACCAATCTAGTTCTGTCTGTATCTTCAACTCTAAGTATATATTTCCCACCCATGTTTTTTGCAAACAGGTAGTTGTATAGAGCAGTTCTTAAACTTCCTATGTGCACAAATCCTGTTGGACTTGGTGCAAATCTTACTCTGACGCTCATATTTTGCCTCCTATTTATGTTTTTATTATTCTACATTTAAATTCTATCACATATTAGCGATTTCTCAAAGATATCTCGTGCTAGTTCCTTTGTTTTTGAAATGCTCTGTATATTTCCCCTATCAATCGTTGACATCTGACATATTAAGCTGATAAACTAAAATACAAGTAGTATAAAAAGTTACCTGAAAGGACATAACCATGTTATTTGTAGAAAACTTTAACACCAACCCATACTGCAATCATGCATTAGAAGAGTGGCTAATGGACAATTACGATGAGGACTGCTTTATGCTTTGGCGAAACAAAAAATCTATATTACTAGGAAAAAATCAAAACGCACCAAACGAGATCAACATTCAATACGCAAAAGAACACGGAATCCACATCGTTCGCCGTATCACTGGTGGCGGAACTGTATTTACCGACGAAGAAAATCTTATGTTCAGTTTCATTAGTTCCAATAGTTCTTCAGACTTTACCGATTTCAAGAAATTCACAAAACCAATTTTAAATGCGCTCAGCTCTCTAGGAGTATGTGCTGAATTTACAGGCCGAAATGATATTTTAATTGAGGGAAGAAAAATTTCAGGCAATGCACAATGCCGTTATAAAAATAAGGTTCTGCATCACGGGACATTGATGTTTGAGGCAGATACTGGGGAGATGGCAAAGGCTCTAAAAGTACATAAACTCAAACTTGAGGGAAAAGGTGTCAAATCCGTGGAAAGCAGGGTCACAAATATCAAGAAATATCTGAAATTCGATATGAATATCGAGGAATTTAGAACTTATTTATTTGACTATGTTAAATCTTCAGTGGATAATGCGAGGTTGCTAAAACTTACAGACGATCAATGGGAAGAGGTCAGATGTCTTGCATTAAAAAAACACAGTACCGATAAATGGATTTACGGGACTAGTCCAAGCTACAATACACATAACGAAGTTAAATTTTCATGGGGCATCTTGGAAGTTTTCATCGATATAAAAAAAGATAGGATTAATTCCATCAGAATTTACGGAGATTTTTTTGGCGATGGAAATGTGTCCGATATAGAGGAAAAACTTAAAGGCACCCTGTATAACCGCATTGATATAGCCAATACACTCTCTACAATAGATTCTGATGAATATTTCTATAAGATCACAAGGGAAGAATTAATCGATGCCATTAAACCAGATTAATTAGATGGAGGTAAATTTATGGAACATTTAAGAAAACCAGATTGGCTCAAAATAGATATGGCTAACCTAAGTTCTGGAAAGGTTGGGCATACAATCGCACATTATGGATTAAATACAGTATGTGAAAGCGCAGGATGTCCAAATCAAGGTGAATGTTATAAATCTGGGACAGCGACTTTTATGTTGCTTGGAAACCAATGTACTAGAAATTGTAAATTCTGTAAGGTAGTAAGCGGAAAGCCAGAGATGCTAAACGAATCTGAGCCTATAAACGTGGCTAAGGCAGCCTCCGATATGAAACTTAAACATGTAGTGCTGACATCTGTTACCAGAGATGATTTATCCGACGGCGGATCTAAACATTTTGCAAACACTATTGATGAAATTCACAAATTGAACCCAGGTATGAGCATTGAAGTATTGATTCCAGATTTTATGGGCGACTCCGACTGCCTTCAGACAGTAATCGATGCCAAGCCAGATATTATCAATCACAATGTAGAAACAATTCCAAGCCTATACTCTACTGTTAGACCAGAGGCAATATTTGAAAGGTCGATTGAGCTTTTAAAAAGAGTCCGTGAAAGAAGTCAAAACATCTTCACAAAATCAGGATTTATGCTAGGTCTAGGCGAAACTGAAGATGAGGTTTTAGAACTTCTACACGCATTGAGGGATGCCGATGTCGATATCGTAACTATAGGGCAATATCTACAACCTACTAAGGCTCATCTTAGCGTGAAGGAATATATACATCCAGATAAATTTGAGTGGTATAAGGAGAGGGCATTAGAAATGGGATTCTCGCTTGTAGCAAGCGGTCCACTTGTAAGAAGCTCGTACTACGCAGCTGATGATTTTGCTAGGTTAAAACAAAAATGCAGTTTATAATTTGCAATTCATAATTTGAGACAGATGCACGCCATCTATATAGGTGCGTGTATCTGTCTAATTTGAGTTATCGTTGAATCAAAATTTAACCCCATATATCTATACAATATCGCAATAAAACCCCATTTTAACATCAAAACTTCTATTAAATACATCTCCTATCTGATATAATATACTGCGTATCAGAATACATAAAACAGGAGGAAACAACATGAAAAGCCAAAAAGTACTATCTCTAATCCTAGCAGGAATAATAACGGTTTCTGTAGTAGGATGTTCAAACAAGAAAGAAGAAGCACCTAAAGAAGAGACTAAGCAAGAAACTAAAAAGGAAGCAGAAACAAAAACTTCAGACACTACAAGGGACGAGTACACCTTTGATGATAACGATTTCTTAACAAGCGTTACTTGGTTAAACGACAATCTTAAAAAAGAGAAAAATTTAGTAGTAATCGATGCTAGAGCTGACAAAGAATACGCTAAGGGACATATACCAGGCGCTATAAACGTAGCATGGCAAAGCCTAGCTAAGGTCGACGGTAAGGCTGGAGACAAGGATTGGGGAACTCTATTAGAAGGAGATGCCCTTACAAAGGCCCTATCTTCCCTAGGAATAAGCAAAGACAGCAAGGTTGTAGTTTATGCGAATAAAGACGGTTGGGGAGAAGACGGAAGAATCGTTTGGTGCCTAGACAGAGCTGGTGTACAAGCTAGGATGTTAAACGGAGGTATAGAACTTTGGACTGCAGACAAGAAAGAATTAAGTAGCGAAGCAACTAAACCAACCGCTGTGGAAGCTAAATTCGAAGCAATTAAACCAGATATGAATATCACAACAGAAGACCTTAAAAAAGAATTAAAAGACGTTAAAATAATAGACGTTAGAAGTGAAAAGGAATATAAGGGTGCAACTGATTTTGGTGAAGCTAGAGGCGGACATCTTCCTGGTGCTGTAAACGTGCCTTTCGCTACCCTATACAACGAAGACGGTACAATAAAATCCAACGAAAAAATAGCTGAGATAATGGACAAGACTGGAATCAAAAAAGACGATAAAATAGTTACATATTGTACAGCTGGTATCAGATCTGCACATATGGCATTGGCACTTAAAAACGCAGGATACGAAAATGTTAGAAACTATGATTCATCATACTACGAATGGGCTGCAGACGAAGGCAACGAAGTAGAAAAATAGAGAGAAGTGTTTAATATGAAGGCATTTATAGCCCAGATGATATTTTATTTAAGCATGGATAACCTAGATGCTATGAATGGTTATCTATCGTCATTTGGCTGGTGTGGAACTCTTGTATCATTATCCCTCATGGCAATCGAGTCAATTTTGATACCCTTACCGTACAATACCTTGGTTAAATCTAATGAACTTGTATTCGGCGGTTTTTTCGGGTTATTGATTTCTTGGACAGGTATTCTCATAGGTGCTACACTATGTTTTTATATATCTAGGCTAATACTCGGGAATTTATTCAAACTGCTCGGACGTCAGATTAAGTCTGAGCCAGTTAAACTGAAACAACTCGATAGATTTTTATCAAATAACAGTGGAAAGATAGTTCTCGTACTTAGGCTAATTCCCTTAGCACCGTTTGACCTGGTGAGCTATCTTTACGGAGCGACTAGCGCTAGGTACAGAGATTTTATAATTGCAACTGCGATTGGATCTATACCTATATTGCTGGCTTGCTCATTCTAAATTGCGAATCAATGATTTTAACGAGATATTTTCTACACTTTAAATAATATATCTATTGCTGATTTGTATAATTAAATTAGCCACTTAAGAAAATCAAAAAAAGATATCCACAATCCAGCGAAATCTGCTGTATATGTGGATATCTTTTTTTGGACTGAGAGTCCTATGTCGTGACGATATCGTATACTTAGGTGGGAATAGTACCTATACGCATATCTAAAAATTTAACTCAACTCTGATTCGACGCTTCCTCTAAGGTCTATGACCCGCTGAAATGAATTTACTAACACATATTCGAACGCTATTTGCATCGATAATTCGTATTACACTCACTGAAATGAATTTCATGCGTCTAGGTGATCTTATCTTGAGAATTGATTGAAATCGCCACTTTCAATAGGCATGTTATGGTTGATATAACTAGCATTTATGAATATATAGGTCGGAACTATCTCACTCGTACCGTCCTTGCGAAAAACTTTTTTATCTCGCTTCTCATACATTATGCATGAATTATCACCAAAATATTTTTCAAGATGATCGACTTGTTTTAGGAGTGTGTAGTCATCATCATCTGTGCACTCTATTATTTCACCGTATACCTTGTCATCACCATCTATTAGGGCTGGACATTCCTCTTTCTCCAGGTAGTACATCTTTCCGTAGGTATACGCCTCTTCTATTGATATTACATTGTTCTCCAGGTATTTCTCATAGTTTACATTGCCTTTTCTAAGAGTTCCGTAAACAAACATCTTAAATTTTTTCATAATACAAAACCCTTTCTTATCCCCTAATCAACATTATACTTATAATTACTATCAACATTACTATGGCAATAGGTATCTGTTTTTTTATAACTCCGTATTTATCCTTCATCTCAAGTATAGCCACTGGAACTATATTGAAATTGGCTGCCATTGGTGTCATAAGTGTACCGCAGTATCCACATGTAAGTCCAAGCATACCTATTATACTTGGGTCTAGTCCGTATTTTAGTATAAATGGAACTCCTATACCTAAGGTTATAACTGAGAACGCTGCGTACGCATTTCCCATTACCATTGTGAATAACGCCATTGATACTCCGTATATTATTATAGCTACTGTTATATTACCCGCTGGAACTATATTGCTGACTAATCCAGATATTACTTCACCAACACCGGCTGCTGCAAATATCGCTCCTAGCGATGCAAGTAACTGTGGTAACACAGAAGTTGGTCCAACTGCTTCCAATAGTTTCTTACCTTCAACAGGTATTGCCTTTGGGTTTTCCTTTGCCATAACTAATATCATTATAGCTGATACCAATATACCAAATCCGAGACCTACAAGTGCACCAAGTGTTGGGAATACTATACCAAATAACAATGCAAATAGACCCATACTAAAGGCTGGTATAAATATTTTACTACCCAGTTTATCTGCCATCTTTCTCTTATGCTCTTCTGTAGGCTCAGCATTTGTTCCAATAGAAACTTTGTTTACCATAGAAGGTAGAGTCATTATAATTACTACAATTCCTGATACCATTGGGGGTAGGTATTTACCTAATGCCATTACAACAGCTAGTCCAAACCAGAAGATAGCTGTTCCTAATTTATTCTTATGTTTGTCATCTGTCAATGTTTTCACACCTATATACGCCGATATAAGTCCGCACGCAACATATGTGACCTCCATTAATATGTCCTTTAATTCCATCTATCTAGCCCCCTCTATCTTATCAGAGTTTTTATATTTCTTAAGAAGTTTATTATTTATCATCATAAACGATATTCCAGATACTATTATTGCGATTGCAAACACTGGAATTTCCGATTTGACCATCTTCAGTGGATCCACCTCATAGCCAACCTGTGCCAATGTAGCCTGTACCAATAGAAGTCCTGGTCCAGCTATAAACAATACCTGACTGAAGAACCAACTTACATTCTCTGCCGCACTGTTCATCGCCTTTATTTGTTCTCCATCGTTTTCTTCTAGCTTCTTGCCGTATTTTTCTACAGAAGCTTCTGCCATTGGGTTTATAATTGGTCTTACAAAACCTGCAACTCCACCGACGCTTACGTTAAATGCTCCAAATATACCTCTAAGTATTGTGTACATAATAGCGAGTACACCAGGTGTAGCCTTGCTCATCTTCTTGGCTAAATCGCTTGCCACCTGCTTTAGACCATTCTTTTCCAATACTCCAATGACTGGCAATGTTATTATGAATATTGACATATACCTGTTTGCTACGAATGCCTCACCAAGAGTTGAAAGTATATCTCCTATTGACATCCCACCTACTAGTCCAGTTACTATACCTGCGACAACTACTATCGCAATTGAATTGAACTTAAGTGCGAATCCGATTACTATGATTGCTATTCCTATTAATTTTATCATCATGATCTCCTTTATATCGTTTTAATCTATAAAATCTCTCCACCAACTACTTTTATATCCTCTGGATATAATGTACATGCTTCGACTACTAACTCTAAGCCTTTAACTATATCGTCAAGCGACATATACGGTGTATTTTTTTTCTCCATAACCTGAGATGGTGCAAAAGGTATGTGTATGAATCCACCCTTTATGTTAGGATATTTTTTATCAATCATGTACATCACTCCGTACATAACGTGGTTACATACAAATGTTCCTGCTGTATATGATAGAGAAGCTGGAATTTCCTGATCTCTTAAATGTTTGACTATCGCTTTCACAGGAAGGTTTGAAAAATATGCTATCTCCCCATCTTCTTTTATTGACGAATCCGTAGGTTGATTTCCTTCGTTGTCTGGTATTCTAAAATCATTTAAATTTATAGCTACCTTCTCTGGCGATATGTCGAATCTTCCACCGGCCTGTCCTACACAAATCACGAAATCCGGTTTATGAAGATCGATTGCCTCGTCAATTTTTTCTAAAGATTTATCCTGAACTGTTGGAATTATTAATTTAATAACTTCTGCTCCATTGATTTCTTCGCTTACACGTTTAACAGCCTCTTCAGCTGGGTTTATAGGTTCTCCTCCAAATGGATCGAATCCCGTCATCAATACTTTCATCTCTTTCATCTCCTCAATTATTTTAACCAATTTTTTAAAAATAGCTTAAATTCACTATGTACCTATACTATGAAAATTCTTAAATATTTGCAACAGTTTTTTCATATGTATACAGTATATTTTGTCGAATTATAATTTATTGGCTAATTTTATTTAATTTTTGTATCCATAAAATTATAATTCTCATTTTTTAGCATATCTATACTTAGAAAATCTAAAAATATTGGCTTGCCTGAAATCTGCGTAAAAATTGTTAAAATAAAAATTGAATTTAAATGAATATCAAATTTAAATGTGATTATTTATAATTTCATAAAATTATTCTATAAAATGACAGACACCCCTATGTCAATTTGAAATACCGTGAGCTATGCTCTGGTACACAAATTAATATAGGGGTGTCAATCGTAAATAAAACCAGTTGATTCTAGTAAGCCTTACCTACTATTACCATATTTTTAGCTTCTTTTCCGCAATGGAAACATTTACATCCAAGATTTTCTTGCTCGAATGGCATACATCTAATAGTTGCTGTAGTCTCTTCTTTGATCTGAGCCTCACATTCTGCATCTCCACACCACATCGCCTTGGCAAATCCTGGTTTTTCTTCTAACATTACCTTGAATTCATCCATATTTTGAACGACTGTAGTATTTTCGTCCATGAATGCCTTCGCCTTATTGTACATATCTACCTGTATTGTATCTAGTAGAGTGTTTATTTTTTCATCTAATCCTTCTAGTGCATAGGCTTCTTTTTCAAGTGTATCTCTTCTAAATACCATCGCTTGATCATTTTCTATGTCCTTAGGACCTATTTCTATTCTTACTGGTACACCCTTCATTTCCCATTCGTTGAATTTCCAACCTGGAGAATAATTATCTCTGTCGTCTAATTCCACTTCTATGCCCCTTGCTTTTAATGCTGCGTAGATTTCATCGACTTTTTCCATTACATTTCCTTTTTGAGCAGCTATAGGTATTATAACTACTTGTATTGGAGCAACTTTTGGAGGTAGTACAAGTCCTCTATTGTCACTGTGTGTCATTACTAGCCCACCGATTAATCTTGTAGATGCTCCCCAAGATGTATGGTATGGATTTGCTAGATTTCCTTCTCTATCTGAATAAGTTATATCAAATGCTTCAGTAAAGTGTTTACCTAAGAAGTGACTTGTTCCTGATTGAAGTGCTTTCCCGTCCTTCATCATAGCCTCTATAGTGTAGGTTATTTCTCCACCTGCAAATTTTTCGCTTTCACTTTTTTGTCCTGTTATTACTGGTATCGCTAGTACGTCCTTACATACTGCGATGTAGTCGTTTAACTGTTGAACTGTTTCTGCCATAGCTTCTTCTTTTGTCTCGTGAAGAGTGTGACCTTCTTGCCATAGGAATTCTGAAGTTCTTAAGAAAGGTCTAGTAGTCTTTTCCCATCTTACTACTGAACACCATTGATTGTATAAATATGGTAGTTCTCTGTATGATTTCAACCATTTTGAGTACATAGTACATATAATAGTTTCTGATGTTGGTCTTATACAAAGTCTTTCTTCTAGTTTTTTGTTACCACCGTGAGTTACCCACGCTACCTCTGGTGCAAATCCTTCTATATGGTCTGCTTCTTTTTGAAGTAGGCTTTCTGGTATTAATAGTGGGAAGTAGCAGTTCTTATGCCCAGTAGCTTTATATCTATTATCTAAGAAATTTTGAATCTTTTCCCACATAGCGTATCCATATGGTTTTATTACCATAAACCCCTTGATTGGAGCGTAGTCTACCATGTCTGTCTTTGTAATTACGTCTGTATACCATTGTGGGAAGTCAACTTCCATTGGTGTTATTTCTTGCACGAACTGATTATCTTTTTTACCCATTTTGTAATTCCTCCTTTAAATTTGTAATAAAAAAGTTTAAATTAAAAAAACCCTTCGTCTCTGTATATTTAGAGACGAAAGGTTGAATTTCCGCGGTACCACTCTAGTTAGACCAGCTCGCTTAATGGATAAATTACAATCCTGTATAGCTTGCTCACCGGCTCACTCTCGGGATATAACGGTCCCCTCCGTAAAGTTTTGCTCTAGGCTAGAAGTCAGGTTCAAAGATTTCCTCTTAGAAACTTTCAGCTATCGTTTCCTCTCTGTGAAGATTTCACCATCTACTATTACTCCATCACTGCTTTGCTGTCTTTGAATTTTTTTAGTGTTAAAGTGTATTATATATTATAAACAATTTTGTGTCAATTAAAACTTGAGAAGTTTACAAAATCAAATTTTCGTATATTTTTTCCAGTTCTGTTAAATTGAATCTACGCTTCCGCAACAGATAACTAGTCATTTGATTATCTTCTAAATCATTTTCATTTAATTTAATCTCTAGCTTTTTCAAATCTGCTCTCAATTCTTTCAGACGCTCATCGAAAATTCGAATTATTTTTTCCTTGTCTACGTGTCTTACAAGAAAAATAGTCATAAATAAATCGTCTACCTGATTGGCATTTTCAAAGCTGCTATAGATCGACTTCTCAAAGAAACTTATTCCATTTTCTGTTATTGCATATATTTTTTTATCTGGCCTGTTCTCAGTTTTAACTATTTTACTCTTTTTGATAAATTCTTTTTTTACCAATGAATCTACGTTGTAGTAAAATTGACCCTCGGTAATTGAAACAAACTTACTCAGTAGATTTCCCTTGAGTATCCTGTAAAGTTCATAAGGATTTGTATTATTTTTTACCAATTCACTCAGAATAAATAGTTTCATCTGTTCAGCCTTAATTTGCTCCTGCTTCAAGTAGTTTATCTTCCTTCCTCTTGTGGTAGTAAACGATGATAAAGTCAATTGCAAGGCTGACAAGCATTACACAAACCAGTTGTCTCTCGTAACTTCCACTGTTTCCTCCACCGTAGAGAATATTGTAGAGCATCTGTGTATTCGGATAAATCACTGTAGACTTTGCAATGAATTTAAAGAAATTCGGCATCATTTCTATTCCCATTATAGCACCACTAGCCAAGGTTTGACATAGCAAGATCGGTATATTCGCAAATGTACCCGACTGTCCTAGTATCAAAGAGAATATAAGGGTAAATTGTAATGCTGTAAATAAAGACAGGATTCCCTGTAGATATATATGTATAAATCTTGATCCGTCAATTCCTAAGAAACATTTTACCATGATTGCTCCAAGTATAGGTGCTACTACTGAGATTATGACCCCTACAATCTCAACTTTCATAAATACCTTGTACGCTCCAATTTTTTTAGATTGAGTCTTAAATACCATAGCCAAGGTTAGGGATGCAACCATCGCACCTGTGTAGTTTGCTAATGTCAAGAACATGGGTGCCATTTGGTAGCTCATGACTCCAGGTATTTTGTTTGACTCTATAATATTAGACGATACATGAGTTTTAAAACCAGGATTCATCTTTTCATTCATCTGTCTGGTTATATTTGAAGCTACTTCATTCATTACAGACCCCGTCGTCTGCGCATTGGATTTATTTATGTGGTAGTTCAGCGATACTTCTTTTCCTGTCGAAACCGATTTAGAAAAATCTTTTGGAACTTCGACTATCATCGCCACCTCGCGCTCCTGTAATTTAGCTTCGGATTTTTTCATATCTTTTGAGATTTCCACCTTGAATGGAAGAGATTTTTGAAATCCATCTACTACCTGTTCACTATATGCCCCATCGTTATTTACTAACACTACTCTGAGCTGCTCTATATTCTGAGGAATCGCCTTGTATCCGTACATATAAATGCCAAGCATTGCGATTTGATAAAATAACGCCATCAATATAGCGAATCTAACGCTTTTGTTTTTTATAAAATTCTTTAATTCCATTTCTACTCCCTTTTCCTTAAATAATTGATTTGTAATTACTTGAGTATAATACTACTTTTATACAAAGTAGTCAACTAAAAAGTATTATGATAGGATCATTCGTTTTGAATCCTGATTCGGTGATTTAAATCTTGGTGGCAATCTAACTCAAGTAAAAATTATTTCTCGGCTAAATATCCGGAATAATAATTCTCGTATTAAATGATGATTACCTGGGAGTGAGATTTACATCTCCACTAAAAAAATATTTACACCTAACCTATAGCGGTTGGTACATTTATCTGAACTTATAATCATCATTACGTAAAATTTGAAAAAGGACATATTATTATGAATGAAATTATTGCAAAAAAATTAAGGGAAATTGAGGAAAAAGAAAATGTCCGTATTTTACATGCTATCGAATCTGGGAGCAAAGCTTGGGGATTTTCCTCCCATGATAGCGATTACGATGTTAGATTTATATATATTAGAGATCCGAAAAGTTATTTGAAATTAGACAGTGTTAGAGATGTCATTGAGTGGCAGCTAGATGATGTGCTTGATATAAACGGATGGTATCTACAAAAGGCACTTAAACTGTTACAAATGAAAAGTTTGATGCGGCTAAGGTTATTGATATGAGTCATATCTTTTCTGGCTGTAGTGCTTTGACATCTCTTGATTTAAGAAAGTTTAATACGGCTTGGGTTACTTCTCCATCTGGCTTTTATGACATATTTAACTTATGTTCAAAACTTCAACAATTAACATTAGGTCAAAATTTCAGAACACTACCTTCTACCTCTACAAATTTACCCAATCCTACTGCAAATAACACAGTTACAATTGATGGTAAAGAATATAAGACAACAGGAAAATGGATAAATGTTGGCGATAAACTAAGTCAATCTACTTTATCTGGTGGTGAAGTGCACGGGGTTGATACTACTACTAGATCTTTTGAAAATGTAAGTGGTTCGTTTGCTTGGAAGAACCCTAGTGATGAATTTACTGGTACTGGGCAATATAAAGTTGTATTTACTCCTGATACTGCTTCTTCTAAGAACTACACAGTCGTTGAGTTTGATGTTAATGTAGAAAAACAGAACAGTCCAAGTGATCCAGGAACTCCAAGTAATCCTAATAACCCTAACAATCCAAACGGTCCAAGTGACCCAAGCTACCCTACAAAATCAAATGTAGTGATATTGGCAAGTGGTGAGAAATACACAGACGTTCTAACAGCAACAGTACTAGCACATGAAAAGAATTGTCCTATATTATTAACTAAGAAGGACGTTATTGACGACAAGACAATAAACGAGATAAAGAGATTAGACGCAAGCGAAATAATCATTTCTGGAGGAGAAAACTCTGTTTCAGCTAAAGTAGTTTCTCAATTGAAAGATTACAACGTAAGGAGAATCTCTGGAGTTGATAGATATGAAACAGCAGAAAAGATAGGTAAAGAAGTTAGAACATTATCTGGCAAACTAGACGAAACAGTATTGGTAGACGGAACAAACTTCCCTGATGTTATATCAATATCGACATTAGCATCACAAAAAAGAGTTCCAATATTGATAACTAAACCAGATAAATTAGTTGACTCTACAAAGCAGGCATTAAAAGACTGGTCTATAAACAGCACTATAATTGGAGGAAGTTATAATTCAGTATCTAAAGATGTTGAAAAGAGTCTAGGTGTTTCTAGTGTCAAGAGAATTGGTGGATCTGATAGATACGCTACAGCAGAACTTGTAGGTACAGAATTAAGAAAGCTTACAGAAAATAATTCAAACATGATATTAGTTAACGGTACTGATTTCCCAGATGGTATAACAATAAGCAGTATAGCCTCAAAGACTAAAGCACCAATAATGCTTACAAATCCAAATAAACTGCCTAAAATAACTGGAGATAAAATATCTGAGTGGAAGATAAACTACATATTGATAGGTGGAGGATACAATTCTGTATCTAAGGATATAGAGGATAAACTACAGGTATCAAACAAAGAGAGAATTGCTGGACAGAATAGATATGAAACAGCAGTTAAGATCTCTCAAAAGCTATCTCAGATAAAGTAATTTAGATTACGCCCATTATGAGCGCACCTAAGATAAATGACCACCACCTATACAGGCGGTGGTCATTTATCTTAAATTATAATAACAGCTAATGTGTAAAATATCCACGACTTTCAATATTGTATCTATTGCATAAATTATTGTATTTATCTTCTATAAAACTCCAATAACTTTTATTTTTACACAAGCTTAGAATTTCACTGGTCTTAACACCTAGATTTATCCGACCGATTTTAATAGTATACAGACGCTATGTGCTGATATTCCTTCTTCATTTCCAGTAAATCCTAATCGCTCTTCCGTAGTCGCCTTTACACTGATATTATCTACATCCGTTTCAAGTGTTTCAGCTATTATATTTCTCATTGCCTCGATATATGAAGATAATTTCGGTCTCTGGGCTATTACTGTGCAGTCGATGTTTCCAACTACATATCCCTTTGACTCAATTAAATCACGTACATATCTTAACAATTCAATGCTGTCTGCTCCGCTGTACTTTTCGTCATTGTCCGGGAAATGTTTCCCTATGTCGCCAAGCGCCAACGCACCTAGCATTGCATCCATGACTGCATGAACCAAAACATCGGCGTCTGAATGTCCTAATAGGCCCTTCTCATGTTGTATTTCAACTCCGCCGATAATAAGTTTTCTTCCTTCTACCAATTTATGTACATCGTAACCATGTCCAATTCTCATGTTAAAATCCCTCCTCTAATTCACGATTTAAATGATGATTCAACTCTTTCAGTGTGGGATTTCAACCCCCACTGAAATGAGATTTATGCCCGCCACCTGTAGAGGTGGGGGCATCTATCTCAAGTTATATCTTTCTGATTCATGTCTTTCTAAAATTAAAGCCCCTGTTTCTCGGCAATTTTCTCTGCAGTCGTCAAATCTTCAATATTCGTTATTTTGATATTGTCGTAAGATCCTAGCGACATATGTACCTTCACACCTGTTCTTTCGACCAACATTGAATCATCTGTCCCGTAAAATCCATCTTCATAGGCTGATTTATACGCCTGTTTCAAGAGTGAGGAATCAAAGACTTGAGGCGTCTGTGCCGACCACAGTAGACTCCTGTCAGGGGTATCCTCTATAACACCCTCATTCACTATTTTAATTGTATCACTAACCGGAACTCCGACTACGACGGCTAAATGTTCTTTGCATTCGCGTATAGACCTCTCGATTATATCGTCATCGACAAACGGTCTGGCTCCATCGTGGATTAGAATTATATCTGACTCGTCTGAGACCTTTTTTAAGCCGCTATTTATAGAATCCTGTCTCTCAGCACCTCCGTAGGCTATAATCACGTCCTCAAATCCAAATTTGGTTAAAATTTCACGCACCTGTAGCTCTTCCTCTTCTTTTATGCAGAGGATTATCTCTTCTATATTTTTATTTTCATAAAACTTGGAGATAGTGTGCGCCACTATCTCCTTTTCTTTAAGCTTTATGAATTGTTTATTCATTCCTAAGTTCATCCTCTTGCCACTCCCGGCAGAGACGATTATCACGCTATTCATAAATCCACCTGCTATTCTAAGTTTAATTTTTTATCTAATATATAGCTGGTTGCAAAGAAGTATAATGCTATTTCCAATACTGTCCAACCTACTGCTACCCACATTTGCGAATCGTTGAACAAATGGAATGTCTCTCTGCCGTAGTTATACGCATAATTTCCCGTCAAACTGTTCATATAGCCCAACGCCGGTACTACCTTCGCAACCAAGGCTTGAATTAAGTTCACAACTATACCTATTCCGAAGTAGGCTATAAATGCGGTAAGTACCCTGTGTTCATTAAACGGTGGCAACTGTCCTATTGACAATGCAAGGTAGATTGAAAGTATCATTGTTATTAATGACAATAGCATAACCAAGGTAAACATAAGTATATCCGGCATACTCCTCACTATCTCTTGCCAAATACTTGATAATTCTCCGAAATATTGTCCTTCAAATGCCCCTGTTGCATTGAATATTATTATAAACATAGCTATAATTGATACAATTGTACTAAGGACTGAATATATAACCGAAGATAAGCATTTAGATATTATTAAGATTTTACTTCCAACTGGAAGTGTAAACATCAAATAACCCTCATCCCCCAATAAATTTTTTCTAAACCTTTGGATGATGACTATAATAGTCACCATCATAAGTGCAATAAACAATCCTCCAGTGAGGACACCTAGGGTTACACTCACGATATCCATTTCGCCGTTCGCCGTAAATGAGAGCAATATCGAAGCTATTATAATTCCTAAATACAATGGCACAAAGCTTCTAGCGCTAGCCTTCAACTCGTATTTTAATAATTTACCTAACATTTGAATTCCTCCCTAAATAATGCATCTATTGATTTTCCTTTTTCTTCTCTTATTTCGTCCACATTTCCTTGAAGAACTATATCTCCATAAGATATAAATACGACTTCATCACAGATATCTTCTATCTCGCTTATTAGATGTGTAGCTATCAAAAGCGTGCTTTCACCGCTGTAGTTCTTAAGTATAGTCCTGAGTATATAGCTTCTAGCCGCTGGGTCAACTCCTCCGATCGGTTCATCTAGTACGTATAGGTCTGCCTTTCTAGACATTACTAATATCAACTGAACCTTCTCTTTAGTACCCTTTGACATATTCTTTAATTTTTCTTCTGAGTCTATATTAAGATCCTTAAGCATCTTCACAGCCCTATCCAGTTTGAAATCTTCGTAGAAATCTGCGAAGAACCTCATTATATCCTTGACCTTCATCCAGTCGTTTAGATAAGTTCTCTCTGGTAGGTATGATACTATTTTTTTTGTTCCTATTGATGGTGCCATACCAGCTATAGTTACCTCACCCTTATCCTGGTGTAGCAAGCCGTTTATTATTTTTATCATAGTGGTCTTTCCACTACCATTGGGTCCGAGTAGTCCTACTATCTTGCCTCTTGGTATCTTAATATCTATGTTTTTAAGTGCTTCTTTTTTCCCGTAGTTTTTAGTTACTTGTTTGAATTCAATAATGCTACCCATCTCGTTTTCGATATCATCACATCTATCTTTACACTCGTCTATTGGATCTATGTCACTGTGATTTACACCGTCCACCTTGTTTGAGTTGTCAAAGTTTCCATCTACTTCATTGCCCAGGTTGTTATCCTTGCCAATATTGATTTTTCCCATCTAATTTCCCTCCTTTAAATTTTCAATTATTATATCTTTTATCTCTTCGTTTTTGTATCCAAGACTTGTGAGTATCTCTTGAAGTTTTGCAATTTCTATTCTGGCAAATTCTTTTCTCATTTCCCTTATCTTCATTTCATCCTCTGTCACAAATCTGCCTCTGGTTCTTTGACTAAATACAAGACCTTCTCTTTCTAGCTCTGCTAAAGCTCTCTGCATCGTATTAGGATTTACTTCGACTTCCTCTGCCATATTTCTAACAGAATCAAGTCTTGATCCTGGTTCTATATCGCCTGATATTATTTTTATCTTGATATATTCAACCAATTGTATATATATAGGTCTATTATTATCAAATTCCAACTTCATATCCACTCCTCCTTTTTAATCTCTCTATTCCCATGTTTCTATTATACACCGAAGGGTATAAATCACATACTAAAATAAGTTACGATACCTAAGCTAATACCGATTTTGTATCAACTCCTGTTATTGTTTTAATTGTATTATGTTATTAATACAATAATACTTTAGTTCTAGGAAACTGTCAAGTCTTTTTTGTATTTTAAAGGAGTATTTTTTTCTGCCCGTAGAAGTAAGTATGTTTCCTTTCAAAACAGAAAGATGCCCCCCACCATATAGGCAAAAGACATCTTAGATATTTTTCAAGTTATGTTTAATCTTTTTTAATTTTTTGGTTTAGCGAATATCATTCGCCCTGCTGGTGTTTGAAGAACTGAAGTGACAAGCACCTTTATCGTCTGAGTCATGTACTTTCTACCACCGTCTACTACTATCATAGTGCCGTCATCTAGGTAGGCAATACCTTGTCCTGATTCTTTACCGTCTTTGACAACTTGTACAATCATATCTTCTCCTGGTATTACAACTGGTTTAACTGCATTTGCTAGTTCATTTATGTTTAGAACTGGCACTCCTTGGAACTGTGCTACCTTGTTTAAATTGAAGTCGTTTGTCACTACCTTGCCGTTTAAAACCTGAGCTAACTTGAGCAGTTTTAAATCTACCTCTGAGATATCATCAAAGTCTCTCTCTGTAATTTCAACCTCGATATCCAACTCTGACTGTATCATGTTTAATATATCCAAGCCTCTTCTACCTCTTACCCTCTTGAGATCGTCCGATGAATCAGCTATATGTCTCAACTCTGCAAGTACGAAGGCTGGTATTATAAGTTTTCCTTCTATAAATCCAGTCTTGCATATATCCGCTATCCTTCCGTCTATAATCACGCTTGTATCCAATACTTTTGGAGGGATTCCCGCCTTTGCCTTTTCTTTCTTACCTTCTTTTTCCCTATCTTTCAACGATGTAGAAATTTTAGTAAGTTTTTTTATATTGAATATATCATTCTTGCTCTTTAAAGCTATTCTCATACCTACATACCCGAGTATCAAGTACAGTAGAAGTGATATTATACTTCCTACAACTGGTATTTTATTTACAAGATCGCTCAAGAGGTATGCGACTACAAATCCTGCTATGACACCTATCGACGCCAGCAATATGTCCACCTGTGGATATTTGGCAAGCTCCTTGTCGAGAACCTTACCTATATCGTTTGATTTTCTAGACACCCAAGGTTGCATAAAATATCCTATGATTGCGAGTATTACACCAAATATAATAGAAGATATGAGTCCGTTTGTGTTGCTGCCAAATTTCATTGGTTCAAATATGTTTAGTAATGCTGAGTACGTTGTAAATCCTACTGCGAATCCAATTAAAGCAAATAATATCCTTACTAGTTTCTTAATCAAAATCTCACCCCCAACTTTCTTAATTGTGTAAATCCTTTTGTTAAACTGATTTGTACGTCTTTTTATTACATTGTTTGATTATTTATGTAATACATTAGTACAACTTCATTATAGTTAACTTCTCCATAATAAGCAAGGTAAACATTATAGAGTGGTTAACTCTTAGATGATAATTATCTGTGGGGGTCGTCCCCCCACTATTTAGTATAAGCCTTCGTTCTTAACTTAACCTTAATTATTTATTAAGATTTCATTAGAAAATTTATTTATTCATGATTTAAGGATTACCTATTTCATAATTTAAAGATTATTTCTTTTATGAGAAGTCTTTCTTTTATGACTTAAGATTTAGCTATTCATGTATAAAATTTATTTCTTTGAGAACATGAAACTTATTCCCTGCCTTAAATTTGCCACTGGTATTATGTGGATTCCCTTTACATTCTTGACCGCATCGTAGTTGCTTTTTGGGATTAAAATGGTTTCAAATCCTAATTTCTTACACTCCGCAATCCTCTTTTCGATGAAGCTAACTGATCTGATTTCACCTGTAAGTCCAACTTCTCCAGTGACTGCTACATTTTCGCTTATCGGTATGTTTTTGACGCTTGAGGCAACTGCCATTGCTATCCCTAGGTCTATAGACGGTTCGTTTATCCTGATTCCACCTACTATGTTTATATACACGTCCTGATTTTGAATCTGTAGTCCAACTCTTTTTTCGAGTACAGCTAATATCATAGCTACTCTGTTGTAGTCGACCCCAGTCGAAGTCCTCTTCGGTATACCGAAGTTAGATGGCGCGACTAATGATTGTAGTTCTATAAGCATAGGCCTAGTTCCTTCTACTGTGGATATAATTACAGAACCCGACACATCCTTCGGTTTTTCTGAAATGAGTACCTTTGATGGATTTTCTAGTTCTACTAATCCCTTGTCCAACATCTCAAATACTCCGAGCTCGTTCGTAGATCCGAATCTGTTTTTTACAGCTCTAACCAGCCTGTACGAATTGTACCTCTCACCTTCAAAGTATATAACTGTATCGACCATATGCTCTAGAAGTTTAGGTCCTGCAAGCGATCCTTCCTTTGTAACATGTCCAACTAGGAATGTCGATATACCTAATTTTTTAGCTATTTTCATGAATTTTGCTGTGCCCTCTTTTATCTGGCTGACTGTACCCGGTGCAGAGGTCACGTCTGGATTGTACACCGTCTGGATAGAATCTACTATCATCATGTCTGGCTTTATCTTATCTAGGTACAACTCTATAATATTCAGGTTGTTTTCCGCAAATATATATAGATTTTCTGAGTTTATTCCAAGTCTTTCCGCTCTCATCTTGATTTGAGATTGCGATTCTTCTCCTGTTATATAGAGTACTTTCTTTCCAGACTCAGCTACATTGCTTGATACTTGGATAAGCAGGGTAGACTTTCCTATCCCAGGGTCCCCTCCTACTAGTACTAGAGATCCTTGGACGACACCTCCGCCGAGAACCCTGTCTAACTCGTTGATTCCCGTCGTAAATCTCTCTTCGGTCCTAGACTTTACATTGTTTATAGATACGGGCTTTGAATCGCTCTTATCCGCTATATTCATAGTCAATATCTCTTTTTTTGCATTTTTATCTTCAATTACTTCTTCAAAACTGCTCCACTTTCCACAGTCAGGGCATTTACCCATCCATTTTTCAGTCTCGTATCCACAGTTTTGGCACACGAATTTGGTCTTTATCTTTGCCATAATACCCCAACTTTCTATATAATTATTTCCAAATTATTTATTTTTTACTCCTAAAAACTTACCCAGATATGTAGAAATCCAAGAAATGATGGCTCACTTCTTGGATTTCAATGTTTTTAGTCTCGAAACAGTTCACGAAATAAACTATCCCGTCGAACTAATTATATCAGTTTTTCTACCTTTATGGTATTTTAATATTTAAAAGCTATCTCTCCGTTTTCTGATTCGACCTTTACCTTACTTCCTTTTTTGAGTTTACCCGTCAATATATGCTCGGATAGTCTATCCTCTAATTCCTTCTGTATAGCCCTCTTGAGTGGTCTTGCACCGTACTCTAAATCTATTCCCTTCTTCGAAATTAGCTCGATTGCTCCCTCACCTATTTCAAGTTCCATATCCATGTCTTTTAACTTATCCACTACATCCTTAGTCATGAGTTTGACTATCTTAGTTATGTCTTCCTCGCTAAGTGAGTGGAATACTACTATGTCATCTATTCTGTTTAGAAATTCTGGTCTGAACCTATCTTTAAGTTCACTTATTATATTGTCCTTCATCTTTTCGTACTTAGTCTCAGCTTCCAACTTACTATCTATATTTGTTGAGAATCCAAGTGTCTTCTGTTTTCCTATCGTCGAAGCTCCTACATTTGAGGTCATTATTATTATAATGTTCTTGAAGTCAACTGTACGTCCCTTAGAGTCTGTGAGTCTACCGTCGTCCAGTATCTGAAGGAGGATGTTAAATACATCTGGATGAGCTTTTTCAACCTCATCAAATAGAACCACCGAATAAGGCGCTCTCCTTACCTTTTCTGTCAACTGGCCACCCTCATCGTGTCCTATATATCCTGGGGGAGAACCTATGAGTTTGGATACTGCGTGTTTCTCCATGTACTCCGACATGTCTATCCTGATTATATGATTTTCATCACAGAATAGAACCTCTGCAAGCGCCTTGGATAACTCTGTTTTACCGACTCCAGTTGGTCCTAGGAACAAAAACGATCCTATAGGTCTGTTTGGATCCTTAAGTCCAGCTCTTGACCTTCTTATCGCCCTAGAAATCGACTCTACCGCATTATGTTGCCCTACTACTCTTTTATGAAGTTTCTCTTCTAGATTTAAAAGCTTATCTGCTTCTTCTTCCAATATTCTATTGATTGGAACTCCAGTCCAAAGGCTTACTACATCTGCTATCACATCTTCGTCAACTATGTTGTAGCTTCTAGACCTCTTGCTCCATTTATCCCTGATCACCTGAAGTTCCTCTCTAAGAGAATTTTGCCTATCCCTTATCTTTGCAGCTGTTTCAAAGTCCTGACACCTTATAGCCTCTTCTTTTTCCTTGTCTGTATTCGCTATCTCAGTTTCCATTTCCTTGATTTCACTAGGAGGTGTATTTTCTTTGAGTCTAATCTTTGACGCAGCCTCGTCTATAAGGTCAATAGCCTTGTCTGGTAAATACCTGTCAGTTATATACCTAACCGATAAATCGACCGCTGCTTTTATAGCTTCATCCGTTATTTTTACCTTGTGATGTGCTTCGTATTTATCTCTCAAACCACTTAGTATCTTGTACGCATCTTCCTTATTTGGCTCTTCTATGGTCACAGGCTGGAACCTTCTCTCAAGAGCTGCATCTTTTTCAACGTGTTTTCTATACTCGTCTATTGTGGTTGCCCCTATTACCTGTAGTTCACCCCTTGCTAAGGCTGGTTTCAATATGCTCGATGCATCTATTGAGCCCTCGCCTGTCGATCCCGCGCCTATTAGGGTGTGCATCTCATCTATGAACAAGATCACATGACCATTTTTTATTACTTCATCTATTATAGCGGTTATCCTCTCTTCGAATTCGCCTCTGTACTTCGCCCCAGCTAGTAAGGTCCCCATATCCAAGGTGTATATCACCTTATCCTTGAGTGTATCCGGTACGTTTCCACTGACTATATTCGCCGCTAGACCTTCCACTATAGCTGTCTTTCCAACTCCTGGGTCCCCAATTAGGACGGGGTTGTTCTTAGTTCTTCTGCTAAGCGTTTGAATCACACGCTGTATCTCTGTCCCACGTCCTATCACTGGATCGACCTTGTTTTGTAAGGCTAATTCATTTAGATTACTTCCATACTTTTCTAATGTCTTGATCTGACCGCCACTGCCACTAGTGTATCCACTTCCATTTCTGTATTCATCTCCATTTTCAGCTCCGACACCCATCATCTCAAATGTTAGTTTAGCTATCTGAGCCTGGTCGAATCCATCTGTGGACATTATTCTATTTGCAATTCCCTCACCTTCTTGAATTATCGCTAGAAGGATGTGTTCTGTTCCCACATAATTTGTTCCGAACCTGTTTGTGAGCATCTCGGCTAGCTCTAGTATCTGCTTGCTCCTTGGACTAAGCGCCACCTCATCGGAAGTGTGTTTGCCTATACCTTCGATGTCTATAATACTCTCCTCTAGCACCTCAGTTGTCATTCCAACTTGTTTTAATGCTTTAGAGGCGATTCCCTCGTTTTCGTTGATGAGACCAAAGAGTAGATGTTCACTTCCAACTACATTGTGTCCGAGTTTTTTTGCAAAATCTATTGATAGGTTGATCGCTCTTTTTGCCCTTTCTGTAAATCTACTGAAGTTCACTGTCCATCACCCCTATCTTTAATTTTTCGAAGGTCTCTCTTATATATTTAGCCCTATTTACATCCCGGTTTGATATCTCTTCTAATTCGAACATAATCGATTGATGCGCTGGTTGAATTTCTATCATAAGCCCATCTATGTCGCTTATATTTAGATTCTGTATATACCCCATCTCTATTCCTACTTTTACACTGGATAGGTGTTTCATAGCTTCCTTCGTATCTATTACTCTAGCATTCTGTAGGATTCCTAGAGCCCTGTATACCTGATCTTCCATCTCTATTCCCTTGGTGTTTTGAATCATGGATCTTGCTTGTAATTCTTTAGACACTATCTCTTCCGATACTTGTGTGATATCCTCTATAATGCTATTTTCAGTTTTTCCTAATGTCAATTGGTTGGACAGCTGATATATATTTCCAAGCGCTTCTGTTCGCTCACCGTAGATTCCCCTGACTTTCATACCACTTTCGGCTGATACCTTGTGTACCTGGCTCATATACTTAAGGCTAGTCAATGCTGGCAAGTGCATCATCACAGATGCCTTCATACCAGTACCCGTATTTATAGGGCAAGTCGTCAAATATCCTAGATGAATATCGAATGCATAATTTAGCTTTTCTTCCAATATATCATCTATCCGGCTCGCCGTCTCGTAAGCGTTTTCTAAATTCAATCCGTCGCTCATGGTCTGAATCCTTATATGGTCTTCTTCGTTTATCATTATACTTACGCTTCGGTCTTTGTTTATTATCACTGCAGCGTCGTCCTTTTCTACTATGTCAGGGCTGATTAGATGATCTTCTACCAAGCTGAGTTTCATCACCTCACCCATATCCTCCATTTTGTAGAAATCGAATTCCTCCGAAAACTTATCCTCGGATTCAAAAAACGCTTCCTTAACTTTTTCTATTAGTTCTAATGATTTAGTTCTTCCTAAAATATGTGGGAATAAATAATCATTTAAGTTTCTCGCTAGTCTAACCCTTGATTTGATAATAACATCATTACCCATCTAATCAACTCCAATCTATAACTTGAGATAAATGTCACCACCTTTGCAGTAACTTGAAATAAATCTCATCTAAGTGATGGTACCTACTCCACTCAAAACCTTGAATCGCCATTTAACCTCAGATACCTCTCAAGCTATTTTAAAATCTCGTGGGTCTCTTCTATATTTTTTATTTTATCTCTTATGACCGCAGCTTGTTCGTACCTCTCACTTATTATGGCTATATCCAAGTCCTCTTTTAACTTCTTCAACTCGCTTTGTATATTTATCTCAGCCAGAGATTCTTTTGGCACCTTCCCAATATGTTCTGTTTGACCGTGTATGCTCTTAATCATCGGATCGATTTGATCTCTAAATGTATCATAGCAACTACTGCATCCAAACAACCCCGTCTTTCTAAAATCACTGTATCCCATTCCGCAAACAGGGCATTTGAGTTGACTTTTGCTTTCCTCTTCCTCTTGCAACCCTAGTTGCGAAGCGATATTCATAACAGAGGACGGTATATCAATGCTGAAATCGGTGTATTTCTTAGCACATTCAGTACATAAATAAAGCTCCCTTTCCTGACCGTTTATCAATTCATTGTAGTAGACAACCGCCTCTTTATTTTTGCAAATTTGACATAGCAATCCAATCCCCTCCTCCATATTTATTTTAATTCTATTCGTTTTGTAATAAATCCTCTATACATTAAAAATCGAAGTCATATCTATAGATTGAAACAAATCGCAATACTATTTCGATCTGGTTCGATCTAATTTCAATCTACCTAAATCTCCAACACTTAAGATGTTGAATCATGATTCAATATACCCTAAAATAAATATATATTCATAAATACTTCTTCTTATTATTAATATATCCATAGATAATTAATTCAAACATTTTTTAAACGCAAAAAGGTCTTCCACATGGCTTCGCTTATTTCGGTGATAGTTTACACCCTCGCATGTGTCCGACCTTTTTGATTATCTATTATACATTTTGAATTATTTTATCCACTAATTGACTTGGAACTTCTTCGTAGTTTTCTAATTTCATTTCAAAGCTTCCTCTGCCCTGGGTCATCGATCTTAAATCTATTGCGTATTTAGAGATTTCAGACTGTGGCGCTAGGGCGTAGATTACCTCCCTGCCCTTGTCATCTGGCTCCATGCCTAGTATTTTTCCCCTTCTCTTGTTGATATCACCCATTACATCGCCCATATGTTCTTCTGGTACTGTAATTTTCAAGTTCATGATTGGTTCTAGAAGTATTGGTTTTGCTTCTTCCATCCCCTTCTTATACGCAACGCTCGCCGCCATCTTAAACGCCATTTCAGATGAGTCCACATCATGGTAGGAGCCGTCATATAGCACTGCCTTTATATTTGTGACAGGGAACCCCGCAAGTATACCTTTTTGCATTGATTCTCTGAGTCCTTTTTCAACTGCTGGTACATACTGCTTTGGCACAGATCCTCCGAACAATTCCTCTGAGAAATCAAAATCTTTTTCAGATCTTGAGAATCTTATTTTTACATCTCCGTATTGCCCATGTCCTCCAGATTGTTTCTTGTACCTACCCTGTACGTCGGATTGACCTTTTATAGTTTCTCTATAAGGTATTTTCATATCGCTCAGAGATACGTCTACACCGAATTTATTTTTCATTCTCTCAGTTATAACTTTGATATGAAGCTCTCCCTGACCTCCTAGTAGTGATTGTTTAGTTTCTACATTTCTGAACCACTCTAGACTAGGGTCTTCTTCCACAAATTTAGTAAGCACCGCCCCGACTTTTTCTTCGTCTCCCTTGCTTCCGGTAGACACTGCGTAGTATATTTGAGGCCTTGGAAATTCTATCTTTGGAACTAGTTCCGCTTCTCTATCAGTCGAAACCGTATCCCCTGTCTTAAGTGAATTCACCTTTGTTACGACCACTATATCCCCACTCTTAGCCGCTGGTATCTCAACTAATTCAGTGTGATTTAGGGTGTAGAGAACAGATAGTTTATCCTTGCTATTTTTATTTATATTATAGACTTCCACACCAGCCTTTAGTTCACCCTCAAGCACTTTGATGTAGGACATCTTTCCTACAAATGGATCGACTAAAGTCTTAAATACAAATCCTTTAAATTTTTTATCCTCACCAGAAGTATCTGGCTCTATGTACTCTGAAATCGTTTCCAATATTTCTTTTGTACCTATATTGTTTATTGTGGAACCACATATTACTGGAATTATGTCCCCTCTTTGAATCCCAACAATTATTCCCTTTTGTATTTCTTCTTTTGAAAGCTCTTCTCCATTGAAATACTTATCGAGTATTTTGTCGTCAGTCTCTGCAATCAACTCCATTAAAGCATCTTTCACACTTATAGCCTGTTCCTTGAAATCTCCTTCTAAATCATCGACATTTTCAAATACGTTATATAGTTTGATAAATTTTCCATCCTCGTATATCGGACTTATCATCGGAACTATCTTGTTGTTGTACTTTTCTCTAAGCATCATTATAGCGTCTTTATACCTTGCTTTTTCATTATCTATCTTGTTTATGAACATTACCTTTGGCATATTTTCAGTCATCTCAAGTGACTTTTCAGTCCCTACTTGAATAGGATTAGTCGCATCGATTACTATAATCGCTGCATCACTCGCACTCAATGCTGAAATTACATCTCCATTAAAATCAAAATAACCCGGTGTGTCTAATAAATTAAACTTATATCCGCCGTATTCCACTGGAATCAGCGACATATGGTAAGTCATGCTAACTTTATCCCCTGATAGTTTAGGAATCTTATTTTCGTTAGCCGTATAAGCTATAGTCTCTATCAAATTAGATTTCCCACTTCCACTGTGACCAAGTATTGCTAAATTTCTTAATTTATTACTTTCATATACTTTCATATACCCACCCGCCTTAATTATGAATTTGTGTAACCATAAGTTCTGCGATAAATATAACTTGAGAATTATCCCCTCCTACATCTACAAGTTAATGGTATAATTCTCATGTCAGTGGTTTGTGACTGCCACTGAAAATGTCAATAGTATTTAATATCCTTTTTTATAGTATATCATTGCATGAATTTTATGACAATATCTAACTTGAGAATATATCCCCTCCTATATATCTATGGCTATGTCTATGGATATATCTCATAATATTTATTAATATGTTAGATATTTTTTTTAAATACATACATAGTTAAGTTAGAGGGTTTTCCTATTGAGATACAGCCTCTGAGAGTTTTCCGTCAATTATATTTATAACTCCATCCGCCTTTTCGGATATAGCCTCGTTATGCGTAATCATTATCAACGTCTGATTGTACTTCCTGATTGATTCCTTGAGCAGATCTATTACCTCTCCAGTAGTCTTTGAATCCAGCTTTCCAGTCGGCTCATCTGCGAGTATTATACTCGGTTTTGAAGACAATGACCTAGCTATTGCAACCCTCTGCTGCTGACCACCCGATAGTTGATTTGGAAGGTGTTTTTCTCTGTCCTCAAGTCCTATGGTTCTAATTATGCCATCTATATACTCCTTGTCGACTTCATGTTTATCTAGTTTCACGGGAAGCTCTATATTTTCCCTCACATTTAAAACTGGTATTAGGTTGTATTGTTGGAATATGAACCCTACCTCCTGTCTCCTGTACTTAGCTAAATCCTTATCAGACATACAACATATATCTTTTCCGTTTATTTTAATCGTTCCCGTATTCGCCCTCTCAAGTCCTCCTATCAAATGGAGGAATGTACTCTTCCCACTTCCACTAGGTCCTACTATTGCGACGAATTCACCCTTGTTCACAGATAAATTCGCACCCCTCAGGGTATGTACTGCTATATCTTTTTTTCCATAAGTCTTACTTAAATTCACAGTCTCTAAAATTTTCATCCTCATTCTCCAATACTTTAATTTTAACCATTTTGAGATTAATCAAGTCCCCAACTTGTATAGAATACTCGCTAATTTGTATAAAATATGCGAATTAGATACATGATTTATGCCTCTAATTGCAAGAATCAACTTTTTTTGATGAATATATAACTTGAGATTTGTGCTCGCTACCTATAGCAGTGCGAGGCATTTATATTTGTAATCTTAAAATATTTTAGTAAAATTGGAAATTTATATTGCGATTTTCTGTTTTATATATTATACTGTAAACAATATTGATAATGATTATCAGTATTATTTATTTAAAATTCAAGGAGGATGATAAGTTGAAAAAATTTAATAAGTCAATATGCTCTGTACTACTTGTGACGTCTGCTGCTTCTCAGCTACCTATGGCCGCACACGCACTTGAACTCGACAATTCCAGCACTAAAACTACCGGGGTGTCTACAAATGAAACTTCATTTGAAAATGCATTCCCCGATGAAGATTTCAGACGTGCCCTAAGTGGCGTTACCGCCGATGAAAAACGTATAAACGAAATAAATTTTCCTACAGTGGATGAAAATACGTTCTCGAGCGTAACAAAATTAAGTATTTCAAATAAAAGTATACAATCTCTCAACGGCATACAGTATTTTAAAAATTTAAATACCCTCGCTGCTAATTTGAATAAACTCGTCGACTTAGATTTAACACAGAACACGAAGTTAACTTCGATTTCAGTCGCCGATAATCAATTGAAAACTTTAAATATTGAAGGGCTTACCCTTCTAAAGACCCTTAAATGCGAGGGAAATAAATTGAGTAATTTAGAGATTGGACCTGATATAAACCTCATCTCTCTCTCGTGTTATAGGAATAATTTAACTAGGCTTAACGTCAAAAATCTAGAGGATTATTCAAAGACTCATAATGCTAACTTCTATCCTGGAGATTCCAAGGATCCTCAAAAACCGACAGTGGACTTAGTTAAGCATAATGGAAAATACGCTGTCAATATAGGGGTACCATTTAACGAGAACAGCATAACAGACTTGAGTAAAGGAACCTACATAGATGAAGGGTATATCGAATTTGACTCCAAGCCCGAGAATCTAGAAGAATTTAATTACGAATACGTTTTTGGAAATTCCAAACTGGACTCTATGACGGTCAAGGCTGTAATAGATACCACTGCCATAGACAATGAATCTAAACCAACTCCAGGAAAGAGTTTAGCTGAAATTTTTCCAGACGCTAATTTCAGAAAGGCTCTCGACGACGAGCATAAAATTAACGAGGTGAATTATCCTTCAGTAAATTTAAATACCTTCGATAATATAACGGAGTTGAAACTCGAGGATAAGGCTATAAAGAGTGTGGATGGTATAGAATACTTCCAAAATCTACAGAAAATAGACCTCGATAAAAACAATCTGACTTCTCTAGATTTATCCAACAACAAAAAATTAGTCAAATTGATATGTAGAGATAACTTCCTTACAGAACTCGACCTGACTGGTTTAACTGAGATCAACTATCTAAATCTAGACGGCAATAATGTAAAAGATTTAAACCTAAAAGATCAGAGCAAATTGCTCAACTTATTCGCCAGAAACAACAAGATGACTAGACTAGATTTAAGTCCCGTCACTGGTCATATATCTCCGCTTTACGTTACAAACCAATTGCCAGAACTAGAGGTTGAACAAATGCCAGATGGTAAATTCGGCGTATTTATAGGTAAGGTGTACAATGATGACTTGATAAGGGATATAGATTATATAAAAAATCCAAACGGATCTGTATTAAAGACAAATCCATACTACACAGCTGATGGATATATAGTCTTTGATAAGAAACCTCAAGACGGCTCAGTATTTGGTTATACTTATCAATTTAATAAATTTGATACCGCTATGGTCGACGACATGAGCGTAATAGTTACACTCAAGGTGAAGGCTGATTTAGGCGGTGATGAGGAATTACCAGACAATCCTAATACTCCACCATCTGGAGGAAACAGCGGTAATGTCGGTGGAACTTACACCCCTTCTCCATCACCACAGATACCTAAGTCTGTCGAATTGGCTGGAAATGATAGATTCGACACAAGTGTACAGATAAGCAAGTCTGCTTTTGAGAAAGCTGAAAATGTAGTCCTTGTGAACAATTCATCTATTGCAGATGCCTTATCTGTAACTCCATTTGCCAAGGCTAAGAAAGCGCCTGTGCTATTGACAGAGAAGAGCAAATTGAATTCAGCTACAGAAGAAGAAATAAAAAGGTTGAAGGCTGAAAATATATATATAATCGGCGGAAAAAACTCGGCTGATGACAACCTGGAAAATAGCTTAAGGTCGAAGGGATATAAGGTCACTAGAATATCCGGCGAAAACAGATACGATACTTCCCTGAAATTGGCGGAAGAACTTTCTAAAATAGTAGATATAAAGGAAATGTCTGTAGTCAACGGTAGCAATGGCCTAGCAGATGCAGTGAGTGTAAGTGGAATATCAGCTCAAAAAGGTATGCCTATACTTCTAACCGCTAAGGATAGCGACCTAAAAGACGCCAAGGCATTCGCAATCGCCCAAAATATAAAGACGACCTATGTTGTCGGTGGACCTAGTTTATTCTCTGGTGAAGTCACTTCACTTCCAGCTGTAGACAGGGTCTCTGGCGCCAATAGAAATGAAACAAATGCAAAGATTATAGATAAATTCTACACGAATTCTAAGATTGACAACCTATATGTCGTTAAAAACGGAATGTCTGGAGATAGTCATTTAATAGACTCACTATCTGCTGGAGTAGTCGCTGGTATGAATGAATCCCCTATGATAATCGTTGGAAACGAACTCAGTGTTGAGCAACGAGAGCTACTAGGTAGGAAAACATTTAGTTCAATAACGAAAGTTGGCGGAAATGGCAATGAAAAATCATTTTCGCAAATAAAGGAGATATTCTCTAAATAAGTATATATCTTATGGTATAATGGTGGAGAATACAGGTGCTTCAATACCTTTAAATTGTTGTATTTGCCTGTATTTTTCACTCTTTTTATATATTCTATTTTATTTTTACAATTTTTTAATTTTAAGATGTTTATTTGAAAGATTATTATGTTGACAATGTCTATTTTTTATATTATTCTAAATAAGGACATATAAGATTTGTCTTAATATGTCGGAAAATGTTTTCTAGTATATTGTCTAACATTTGTCTTCTTATGTTTGGTGATAGTGTGGTTTTAGGAAAATCGTTTTCAATATTAAAATTTTTAGGAGGAAACATGGAAAATAGTAAGAAACACTTTATCAATGCATTTGTCACTTGTGCTGTTATCGTTATCGTTTGCGAGCTCATAGGACAAAGAGAGTTAGGTCTCGGTGCTTTTAAACTCGTTTTATTCCCTATGCTCTATGCAGTGGTTATCGGACTCATAATTACACCCGACCTTTTGGGTAAAAAAATTACTGGATTAAAATCAGTTATTAATGAAAAAGAAATAAATATAGCAAGTGAGGTTGTCGGAGTCGCATTAGTTATGCTTGGAATCAAATACGGAACTACTGTCGGTCCTAACCTTCAAAACGTAGTTAAGGCTGGTCCTGCATTTATCGCTACAGAGTTTGGACATATCTTAGCTCCAATAGTCGCTATGCCATTAGCATTGCTATTTGGTATGAAAAGAGAAGCTATCGGCGCAACTGCCAGTATAAGCCGTGAGCCTTCACTAGGGGTTATATCTGAAAAATACGGAATTAACTCTCCAGAAGGAAGCGGAGTTTTAGGAACATACTTAATGGGAACTGTTCTCGGAACAATCTATTTCAGTTTCTTAGGATCAGTATCTATCTACAGCGGTCTACATCCATATGCATTAGCTATGGCATGCGGGGTAGGTAGCGGAAGTATGATGACTGCTGCATCAGCGGCACTTTCAACTATGGTGCCAGCAGATATGGCTGAAATGGTTCTTTCCTATGCTGCAACTGCAAATATGATGGCTAGTATCGTAGGAATTATTATACTAGTGTATATCACCGTACCTTTTACAAACTTCTTATACTCAAAATTGGAACCAATTATAGGTAGAAAAGAAAAAGTTGGCGGAAAAATGCAAAATGCTAAGGAGGAAAAGTAATGTTTAGTGGTAAAATAGATTTAAAGAGAAGCGCTTATCAGCTTTTGATAATGGTATGCATCGGCGTAATAATACTTATAGGACAAAGAATAAGCATTGGAACTTCTATAATATTAGCCATTCCTGGTATGATATTAGTAATAATCACTGCAATGGCAGCTATGTTGGTCAAGGATTTATTTCCTAAGTCATTATTCCCTGCATTCGGATTTGCAACTATCATAGGTTTATTGCTCAGCATGCCTTATAGTCCGACATCAAAGTATTTCCTAGAGGCTACAAACAACGTAAACTTCCTAGCTGTAACAACTCCATTACTAGCTTTTGCAGGTTTATCAGTTGGTAATAAAATCGATGAACTTAAGAAAATGTCTTGGAAGATTGTAATAATTTCGCTAGTTGTATTTACAACTATATTCTTCGCCTGTGCATCTATCGCAAATCTTGTACTTAAACTACAAGGTAAAATCTAAGTATATTTTAAAATATATTTACGTGGAGATATCTGGTATTGTAAATTTAAAACACATAGATTACAATTTAATTAATTACAAACAAACTTAGAATACTTAACTCAAACTTCTTACTCAACTTTTTAACTGTAAAGACTGTAAGGTTTGAGTAGTAGATAACTTTAGAACTATAATTAAAAAACTATTACAAGGGGGAAACACTATTATGAACAAAGAACAAGTTAAAGAACTAGTAATCAAAGCTATAGACGAGAACAAAGAGAAAATAGTTGAAATCAGTCATAAAATATACAACAATCCAGAATTTGGATACAAAGAGTTTAAGACTACTGACTCAGTTGCTGCCTTCTTAGAAAAAGAACTCGACCTAGATGTCGACAAAAACATCGCTGTTACTGGATGTAAAGCAACTGCAAACGGTGCCAAACAAGGTCCACATATAGCTATACTAGGTGAATTAGACGCCATTTCTTGTAAAGATCATAAAGATGCAAATGAAATAGGTGCATCTCATACATGTGGTCACAACAACCAAATCGCTGGTATGTTAGGTGCTGCCCTAGGTCTTGTAAAAAGTGGAGCGTTAGACTCTCTAGACGGTAAGGTTACATTTATAGCTACTCCAGCTGAAGAATTTATCGAACTAGAATACAGACAACAATTAAAAGCTAATGGAGAAATAACGTTCTTCGGTGGAAAACAAGAATTAATCAAAAAAGGATACTTCGATGATGTAAACATGTCTATGATGTTCCATTCACAAGACTTAGGTGAAGACCTAGCCTTAGTTGGACCTGAAAGCAATGGATTCGTAGGTAAAGAAGTACATTTCATAGGTAAAGAATCACATGCTGGTTCAGCACCTCACGAAGGTATAAATGCTCTAAATGCAGCGATGTTAGCTATAAACAACGTAAATGCATTAAGAGAAACTTTCCAAGAAAAAGAAAGAGTTAGATTCCATCCGATCATAACAAAGGGCGGAGATATAGTAAACGTTGTTCCAGCTGATGTACGTATGGAATCATATGTTAGAGCTAGAAGTATCGAAGGCATGAAGGATGCTAGCGAAAGAATAAACAGAGCTTTAAAAGCTGGTGGATATGCAGTTGGAGCTGAAGTTAAAATAACTGAAATCCCTGGATACTTACCTATACTAAGATACAATGAACTAGACAATTTATTCAGCGATAACCTAGTTCAATGTGGAATAAACAGAGATAAAATAGTCGACGGTGGAGATTTCACTGGTTCATTCGACTTCGGTGATATATCTCACCTTATGCCAACTCTTCACCCTATGATAGGCGGAGTTACAGGTGCATTACACACAAGAGAATACGAAATAGTTGATGATGAATTAGCGTATATCGTACCTGCTAAGGCTATGGCGTTAACAGTTGTAGATTTATTATTTGACGATGCTAAGATAGCTAACGATATATTAGCTGACTTCAAACCTACAATGACTAAGGAACAATATTTAGAATTCCTTGCTCAATACGATAGAACAATATAGTTGATATAGACGGCGAGGATATGTATTATCCCTTGCTCGAACAATAGTTAGACCTAGAAGGGTCGATAATGCATGAATGTAGCTCGTGATAACGATATGCTCCTGTATTTTCGGCCCTTCTCTTATTTTGCTCTTATGGATTGAATGATGATCGCTTGTGGTATTTCGAGGATCACTGAAATAAGATAAATGCCCACCAATATGGGTTTGGGGATATTTATCTCAAGTTATAATGTTCATCAAAATTTAACATAAATCAAAAGTATTTCTATTATCACTGTAGAATATCTATATAAAATAGTCATTAGAGGAGGTACATATTAGTTTAACGTATACAATTTACAAGTTAAAGAGATAAATTTGATTCTGAGTTTTCTGACTGCGATTTTGAAAAATCCGATATACTATTAGATTTAGTTGACTGCTATTGATTGAATTTTAATGAAAAACAAATTAAATTTTTAAAATCTTATTCCTTTGGTAGAGTGGCCACACACCACCCTAAATTGGCAGAGGAAATTATAAATATGATTGACAATAAGAAAATAAAATTAGATAACGATTCTAATGATGTGAAAACTTATGATATCCTACTTACAAATACGACTTCTGTGGATTTTAATGATGGTGTGAATTTATTTCTGTAAAAGATGTCCCACACCTAAATAGGGCGGGACATCTTTTACTTATATTTACCACCAATTTGTATTTAGAGTCTTATTAATTCTACCTACAATTTAACACCACAATTTACATACATCAACTCACTTATAATGTATGTCCTCCTTAATTTCAGACAAATCCTGCCTCATCACAGTAATCTCTGGAACCAACTCGCTTAAAAACTTCAACAGCTCTTGATACTCTTCTTCTCTCCTGGTATTCTCCTTTAATATATAAAACAACAAGTAGCCAAACAAAACTCCAAACACACCTTGAGATACAAAAACTTGTATTACTTCTTTTTCCACTATTATCTATCCCCCTTGTTAAATGATGATTCAACGCTTTCAGTTGGGGATTTTACCCACACTGAAATGAGATAAACTTTCCCCTGTACTTTATCCCTCTGAAATCCCTCCCACAAAACAAGTATTTAAATATATGACCTCTGGCAATCTAATTGTAAATATAGAATATCCGATACTATTATATATGCAAAAATCTGTCCTTTGTTGACCTTTCTAATCGAAAAATAAAGATAAAATATTTTTTCCATTTTAGACCAAAAAATATAAGAAAGAATAGGGAATTAAACTTTGTAAATATATTTATCAGGATAAAAATACTAATCCCTATTGTAAAGTTTAATGCCAATGTCGACGTAAATACGTCATTTAATTTATCAATTTCATTTTCGCCCTTATACCTCGATCCGATTATGTTAAACGCTATCGATGTCGCCCCTAGTATGCCAACTAAACTGTAAATAGACGATGTCACAAGACCTACCCCTGCGTAGGCGTCTACGGAAATATGACCTACAAACGCCTGGTCGACAATTCCCATTATCATACCTGATACGGTGCTTAGTATAAGCGGTATAGCTATCTTGTTTAATATTTTTAATGTTTTCTTAGTTTGTATATCCATTTTGATACCTCTTAACTTAAATAATAATTACATGGTAACGATTTGACCCCACTTAAATGAGAACTATGCTACTTCCAATTCAATTGTATCAGATTTTTCTAATTAATTGTTCTTATTAGACAATAACCTAACCTCTTATACATTAAATGATAATTGCATGTGCTGGAGAGTATGTGTGCTGTAAAGTACTTGGTGGGAATTTGAGCTACGCTTAAACGAGAAATATCCCCTCACCTAAAGGTGAGGGGATATTTCTCGTATTTTATTTAATATGGGTTCAAATCGTCTAAATATGTCTTGCAACTTCGAATGCATCCCAAACAGCGTACATTATATTATGGACATTTTTACTATCGCCGATCAAATGAATTTCCTTATCGACGAATTTAGCTTCTTCGTACAATGCGTTGTCGCTATTGTATCCGACAGCTGTGATTATATTATCTGCTTTTATTGTTTTTTCAACTCCATCTTTTGTCTTTACTACTAATCCTTCTTCGTCTACCCTCTCCGCCTTAGTTCCAGTAAGTATTTCTACATTGTTGAACTTCAACAGATCCTTGAGCATATCGTAGTTTGCAAAGCACATGCCGTCCATTCCACCGAATAGCTGCTCAGTCATTTCTACTATTGTAACTTTATTTCCTCGTTGAGCCATCCACAATCCAGCTTCTGCTCCTACTAATCCGGCTCCAATTATTGCTACATCACCAGTTATTTTATCTATATCCAATAATGCTTCTGTCGCATTGACAACTTTTACCTTGTCGTTTCCCTGTAGTTTTATATCTATAGGAGTCGCGCCAGTAGCTATTATCGCAACATCGTATTTATCATCTTCTATCATTTCTAAATCTGCTTTTGTATTCATCTTGATTTCTATATCTAGATCTTTTAATTGTTTGATGTACCAGTTCATGAGCTTATGGTCTTTATTTTTGAAATTAGCCATACCACCTGCTATCAATGCTCCACCCAATGATCCACTTGCTTCTACTACTGTAGGCTTATGTCCCCTAAGTGCAAGTACGCGAGCCGCTTCCATACCCGCTATACCACCACCTACTACTAATACATTCTTTGGACAGTCAGTAGTAGTCAATGCATATGCGTTTTCATTACCACAGGCTGGATTTACCGCACAAGATATAGGCTGACCATGTGCCAGTTTTCCTAGACATCCATCTTGACATGATAGACATGGTCTGATGTCGTCTATATGACCTCTTCGTATTTTCTCAGGCAAGTCTGCATCTGCAAGTAGTGGTCTACCTAATCCCACCATATCCAGACTTCCATTGTGTAGTGACTCTATAGCTAGGTCTGGATTATCCATTCTACCTGCTACCATTACTGGAACATCTACGGCTTCTTTTACCTTCTTTGCGTATTCCAAATACATACCATCTTCGAAATACATAGGAGGATGATTCCAGTACCAGCCTTCGTATGTACCGCAGTCGACATTTAGAGCATCGTATCCAGCTTCTACAAGATGTTTAGCAGCTTCTACGCCCTCTTCCATATCTCTACCCAATTCCTCGAATTCTTCGCCTGGTAGTCCACCTTGTCTAATTCCCTTAATAAAACTTTTAGCTGTGTAGCGAAGTGATACTGGGAAATCTTCTCCACACACCTTTTTTATACCCTTAATTATTTCAACTGCCGCACGATATCTATTTTCAAAACTTCCACCGTACTTATCTGTTCTTTGATTAAATATTTCTAATGTGAATTGATCTAGTAAATATCCTTCGTGTACAGCGTGGACTTCAACTCCGTCAAATCCTGCTGCCTTTGCTACTGCAGCGTCTTCTACCATTGATTTAATTACTTGCTCAACCTCTTCTGTCGTCATTTCATCGTGAATAATCGTTGGATTCCATCTGTTGGATATTTTACTTGGAGCTACCTTGCCAGCACCCGCTTCTATAGCCGGTGGAATCATTACTCTACCGAATCCAAATCCTATTTGTAAAAATATCTTTGAATTATATGCGTGAACTCTTTCACACATCACGGCTGCAGTCTGCATGAAGGCGGCATTGTTCACCCCGAGTGTAGCTATTCCAGGAGTAGCCATATACTCTACCTTGCTTTCTCCCTTTGTGATACCGGTGATAATCAGACCAGTTCCACCTCTTGCCCTTCTTGTGTAATACTCTATACCTTTGTCATTGTAGGCACCTGTAACATCTGCCATTCCGACAGCCCCCATAGGCGCCATGAAAAATCGGTTTGGTATTTCGCATTTACCGATTTTAATAGGGCTAAATAAATCTTTGTACTTACTCATGTAATCCTCCTCTTCTTAACTCATAATAGTTTTTTTGAAGCTAACTTATTTGTTCGGAAATCACATAATCTTTTGTCAATTTATTTCTTGAGTATAGTATAATTTACTTTTAGTCTTAATTCAATAGCAAGATTATATTTTTTTCCAAAAAAAATAATGCCACAACCCATTGCGATTTGCGACAGGTGGTGGCATTATTTTTGTATTTCATCGATTGATTTATTTATGTTTTAGCCTTGTTTTTAATCTTACTTCAATCTTAATTTCAGATTTATTTTAGCCTTATATTTATTCTTCTGTTTCCGCTATTTCGTCTGGTATGGCGTTTAAAAGCATCAACAATTGTTTGTCTACAACTACATCGTCTTTGGCTACCTTTATGTCTTTTATAACTCCATCAGCCTTAGATACGATGTTGGTTTCCATCTTCATAGCCTCGATTACTATAAGCGGTTGGTTTGCAGTTACGACATCTCCCTCTTTTACTAGTATCTTAACCACCTTGCCTGGTATAGAAGCACCTACTTGAAGTGGGTCGCTCATATCTGCTTTTTCTATATTATTTACTGCTCCTGTATAGTTTCTATCTTTTATTTCTATTTCCCTGTACATGCCGTTTAGTTCAAATCCTATCGTTCTAAATCCATCTTCCTTAGTCTCCCCTACGTCTACAAGTCTTATAGATAGTACCTTTCCTTCTTCTATTTCAACCTCGCACTCCTCTTGTATATTCAAGCCGTAGAAGAATACATCGCTGTCTAAGCTAGATATATCGTTGTAATCCTGTAGGTATTCTATAAAGTCTTCAAATACCTTAGGGTATAGTGACCAGCTCACTGCATTTCTAAGTGTCGGTTTTATATCGAATCTTTCCTCTAAGTCCTTCATTATAGCGTCGAAGTCTTCGTTTGGCAATAATGCCCCAGGTCTTTCGGTTATAGCTTTTTCACCCTTTAGGACTACTTCGGCAAGTTGTTGAGGTATTCCACCCTCTGGTTGACCTATGTTTCCCTTGCAATAGTCCACTACAGAGTCTGGGAATGATAGATTTTTACCCTCTTCTAGTATGTTTTCCTTAGTGAGTTTATTCTTAGTCATAAATATAGCCAGGTCGCCTACTACTTTTGAAGATGGTGTAACCTTGATTATATCGCCGACTATTTCGTTGGCTTCCTTGTAATTGTACTTAACCTCGTCAAATCTATTGACTAGCCCAAGGCTGTCTGCCTGTGGTTTTAAGTTAGTATACTGTCCACCTGGTATTTCGTATTTATATATTTCAGCATATGAAGTTGATAAATCGCTTTCATATTTTGTATATACTTTTCTCAAATCTTTGTAGTAATTGCTTAATTCGTCGTAACCGTATAAGTCTACCTTAGTATCTCTTTCTGTGTGTTTAAGAGCTTCTATGATAGCGTTCATAGACGGTTGACTTGTGATTCCAGCCATTGATTCCAGTGCTGCATCGACTATATCAACGCCAGCTTGTGCAGCCATCAAGCAGGTTGCCACACCGTTTCCACTTGTATCGTGAGTGTGTAGGTGGATTGGAGTATTCACATTTTCCTTAAGAGCCTTTATAAGTGTATATCCTGCGTAAGGTTTTAGAAGACCTGACATATCTTTTATAGCTATGATGTCAGCTCCAAGGCTTTCTAATTCTTTTGCCATCCTCACGTAGTATTCTAGATTGTATTTAGTCTTAGTCTCATCTAGTATATCTCCTGTATAGCAGATAGATGCTTCTACTACCTTACCTGTCTCAAGTGCCGTTTCTATAGACGGTTTCATGTTTTCCACCCAGTTTAATGAGTCGAATATTCTAAACACATCTATACCAAACTCTGCAGACAATCTCGTAAACTCTGCTATTACGTTATCCGGGTAATTTTTATATCCTACACCGTTTGACGCCCTCAGTAACATCTGGAACATAATGCTCGGTATAGCTTCTCTCAACTCTTCTAACCTCTTCCATGGCGATTCTTTTAGGAACCTATAAGCTACGTCAAATGTTGCCCCTCCCCACATTTCTAGTGAAAATAGGTCTTTCATGTATTTTTCGGTAGCTGGAGCGGCAGTCATCAAGTCGTGAGTTCTAAGCCTTGTAGCCAGTAATGACTGATGTGCATCCCTCATAGTTGTATCTGTCAAAAGCAGTCTGCTATCGTTTTTGATAGTTTTTATATATTCTTTCTTTCCTAATTTATTTAATAAATCCCTGCTTCCTACTGTCTGGATTTCTGGTCTATCAACCCTTGGCTGATGTATAGAATCAAATGATGGTTTTTCCTTACATCCATTTTCGTTTACTATTACATCCCCTATGAACTGCAGTATCTTCGTTCCCCTGTCCTTACTCTCGTGTATATTGAATAACTCAGGGTTTTTGTCTATGAAGTTAGTACTGCATCCACCGTTTATAAACGTCTCGTTGTTCAGTACGTTTATAAGGAATCCTATATTTGTCTTAACCCCTCTTACTCTGAATTCACGAAGGGATCTGAGTATCTTTGATACCGCTCCTTTGAACGTTCTATCCCAGGATATAGTCTTAACTAGGAGAGAATCGTAGTACGGACTTATTTGAGCACCTGCGTATCCATTACCTCCGTCAAGTCTTATCCCAAATCCAGATCCTGTTCTGTATACCTGAATCTTACCCGTGTCTGGCATAAAGTTCTTCTTAGGATCTTCTGTCGTAACCCTGCATTGGATTGAATAACCTAGCAGATCTACATCGTCCTGTGATTTTATGTTTATTTCAGGACAGTCTAGGGAATGTCCCTCAGCTATAAGTATCTGACTTTGAACTATGTCTACTCCTGTTATCATCTCTGTTACGGTGTGCTCGACCTGTACTCTAGTATTCATTTCTATGAAGTAATGTTCTCCACTTGCGTCTACCAAAAATTCAAGAGTACCTGCATTTGTGTAACCTACGTGTTTTGCTATTTTTACAGCGTCGTCACATATTGATTCTCTAACTTCATCTGGCAGCGAGAAGGCTGGAGCAAATTCTACTATCTTTTGATGTCTTCTCTGCACAGAGCAGTCTCTTTCGTATAAATGCACTACATTTCCCTGTTTGTCTCCAAGTATCTGTACTTCTATATGTTTTGGATTAGCTATATATTTTTCAACGAATATAAGGTCTTCTCCAAAGGCTTTTCTCGATTCACTGCAGGCTGTTTCGTATTCTAACTCGATATCTTCCTCGCGAGTTACAATCCTCATACCCCTGCCTCCGCCTCCGTTAGATGCCTTGAGCATAACTGGGTAACCTATTTGTCGCGCTATCTTTTTAGCTTCTTCTGAACTTCTTATCGACTTGTCCACGCCTGGTATAGTCTGTACATCTACCTCATGTGCGACCATCTTAGAATTTATCTTATCGCCCATTCTGTTCATTATATCTGATGATGGTCCGATAAACGTTATTCCATTTTCTTCACAGCTCTTTGCGAAATCTGCATTTTCTGCTAGAAATCCATATCCAGGATGTATTGCGTCTACTTTTTTCCTCTTAGCCAGGTCTATTATTCCCTCGATGTCGAGGTAAGCATCTATTGGTCCCTTATCCTCTCCTATTAAATAGGATTCATCCGCCTTTGTCCTAAATAAGCTGTATTTATCTTCTTTACTATATATACCGACACTCTTTATCCCTAATTCGGAACAAGCTCTGAAAATTCTTATTGCTATCTCGCCTCTATTAGCCACTAGGACTTTATTAAACTTTTTAACCATAAGCGTCATTTCTCCTTTTTTTAGTTCGTTATATTAAAATTATATAACAAAAAACTTTATTTTAGAATACTTTTCAGCAAGTTCCTTAATATATAAGACAAATACGTATAAACAACCAATTCTATGTATGCAATATTCGATTTTACCTGTGTTTGTTTAAGAGAATTTTCGGCTATTTATAGTCAATTTAGATATAAAATTCACAGTTTTTCTCCTTTTCGCTCGTAAAAACTGTGAATTCTAGTTTATTTATCAAGTATTTCTCACTATTTTGAAATACTGATTCGCTTAGTCGACCTGTGATACTAATCTCTTAATAACATCTGAAAGTTTTGCCATTCCAATGTTTGCATGAGTTATAGCTATAACTAGTTTCACGCAATTTTCAGACATATCGAGTTTATAGGCCCTCGACTGTAAGATTGAGTACTTCGGCATAAATTTTTCTAGATCAATTGCCATACTTTCTGCTAAATCCATGTAAAACACGAACATTCCGTCTTCATCGACATTTTTTATATCAAATTCATCTTGATGTTCTTCCATAATCTTATCTAGCTTTGAAATATCTATGCTGAGTTTGTACGCTAGTATATCTTCTCTCTTCGATGACTTTGCTAAGTCCAACTCTACTTTAAATTCGCTGTTTGATTCTATTTCTCCTCTTATTTCATTGCTATCAATTGCTTTATCGTCGTACATTATATACATATTGTAATCCTCCTGATTAAATTATGATCTACCCTCTAGATTCCATTTTCACTTAAATTTTATCTCTCTATCTAATTAAATTGCGATTGCTTGTGTTGTAAAGTACATGGTATGGATATTTTCCAACGTCTAAAAAATCCTCTAGCACATGTACTAGAGGAAGATTGGTGGGAGTAACAGGGCTCGAACCTGTGACCCTCTGCTTGTAAGGCAGATGCTCTCCCAGCTGAGCTATACTCCCATTTCTAATTAGATACATATATTTTACCATGAACTTTAAATTTATGTCAAGAAAATTTGGACGTTGATATATATTATCTACACATTAAAATAAGATACCCTAAGTCATGGCTACTCTGGGTATCTTACTTTAATGATTTGTAATAAAACTGGGATATCATTAAAAATGATTGATTTGTAATTCTTGTAACAAATACCATACTCAATAATTTTGTTCACCACCTACAGGGGTTGGCGTCATATTAATTTATTGAATACAGGTATTTAATGGAGGCGACATCCAGATTCGAACTGGAGCTCAAGGAGTTGCAGTCCAATGCCTTACCACTTGGCTATATCGCCTTGTTACTCTATATTATATGCACGCTAATTATCACTTATGATCCAGAATTAAAATATTTCACGAGATATTTTAATACGATTTTACTTAGGTTTTATATACTTTCAAAATATATTTTTATATACAATCAAAAAACCCCTAGCAAATATGATAGAGGTTTGATTGGTGGGAGTAACAGGGCTCGAACCTGTGACCCTCTGCTTGTAAGGCAGATGCTCTCCCAGCTGAGCTATACTCCCAAATCGGAATACCTTTCGGTACTTATACAATTATGTATGGTGCGCCCGGAGGGGCTCGAACCCCCAACCTTCTGATTCGTAGTCAGACACTCTATCCAGTTGAGCTACGAGCGCATGGAGGAGACACCCAGATTTGAACTGGGGATCAAGGAGTTGCAGTCCATTGCCTTACCACTTGGCTATGTCTCCACACTTACTTAAGACTTACTTTACACTATATTCATACAGCGACTAAAATGTTACTGGTATTTCAAAAAAACTAAATGGTGATCTATCCGCGACTTGAACGCGGGACACCCTGATTAAAAGTCAGGTGCTCTACCAACTGAGCTAATAGACCGTACTTGGGGTGGATAATGAGATTCGAACTCATGGCCTCCAGAGCCACAATCTGGCGCTCTAACCAACTGAGCTATACCCACCATAGCATAAATTTAATGTGGTGGGCCATCAGGGACTCGAACCCCGGACCTACCGGTTATGAGCCGGGCGCTCTAACCAACTGAGCTAATGGCCCACATTAAATTTTATTGGTAGCGGTAACAGG
>JAISJN010000009.1 GCA_031261505.1 Clostridioides sp.
GTCTGAGGTGTAAGTACAGCAATGTATTCAGCTTACAGATACTAATAGATCGAGGACTTGACCTAATTTTATTAGCTCCACGTAAGTGGACTAGTATATGGTAACGAGTAGAAACAAAAGTTATAGACTGTCAGAAAGATATATATGTAGTTTTTAGAGTACTAACTCAATTAAAATTGAGGAAACTCTAAGAAAGATTATGTGGTTACTATAGTGATGTCCCCTGACTAATAATGTTGAGGGACATCTTTCTTATTTATATCAACATTTAATTATCGAAGACTTGAGTCGTAATTTAAAATGAATAAGATTTGTAGAAAAGACGGATTTAGATTAGAATAGATATATATCAAGATTTAGTTTAGGAGGATTGAGTATGAATTTGGATACATTGAATCCAGAGCAAAGAAAAGCAGTTGAACACACTCAAGGGCCTGTTTTGATACTTGCTGGAGCGGGCTCAGGAAAGACAAAGGTGCTTACGAGCAGAATAGCTTATCTAATGGAAGACAAGGGCGTTCACCCATCTAATATACTAGCGATAACATTTACAAATAAAGCGGCAAACGAGATGAGGGAAAGGGTTGAAAAAAACATAGACTCGGATACTAAGGACATGTGGATAAGCACATTCCACTCGTGCTGCGTTAGAATACTTAGAAAAGATATAAATAAGATAGGATATAACCGTAGTTTCGTAATATACGATGCGGCAGACCAGGTTACACTTGTAAAGGACTGTTTAAAAGAACTAAACCTAAGTGATAAGGTATTTGAGCCTAAGGTTGTTATAAGTATTATATCGGGTGCAAAGGATAAACTGCAGTCTCCAAAGGAGTTTAAACAGAGAAATGCAGGAGACAACAGATTGACGAAGGTTGCGGATATATATACTCTTTACCAAGATAGGCTAAAGAGAAATAGCGCATTAGACTTCGACGATTTGATATTAAAGACAGTGGAGTTGTTTAGAACTAATCCAGACGTACTAGACTATTACAGGGGAAGATTTAAATATATAATGGTAGATGAGTACCAAGATACAAGTAAGGCACAGTACGAACTGGTCAAAGCCTTAGCAAAGGGACATCAAAACATATGTGTAGTTGGAGACGACGATCAGAGTATATATGGTTGGAGAGGTGCCGATATAAGGAATATACTAGAGTTTGAGAGGGACTACGACGATGTGTTTGTTATAAAACTAGAGCAGAATTACAGGTCGACTCAGGTTATACTAGATGCTGCAAATACGGTTATAGCTAACAATATCGAAAGAAAGCGAAAAAAACTTTGGAGTGATAAGAAAGATGGGGAGTCTATTAAAATCGAGTTGGCGGAAAGCGAAGTATACGAGGCTGATTTCATAGCAGACACTATCTGGAGACTTCACAAGAGAGATGGAAGACCTTTTAACGATTTTGCAATTCTATATAGGGCAAATGCACAGGCAAGACCTGTTGAGGACGCTTTCAACCGTGCACAGATACCGTACAATATATACGGAGGTACGAAGTTTTACGAAAGAAAGGAAATAAAAGATTTAGTAGCTTATCTTAGGGTCATACAGAACCCACAGGATGATATATCTATAAAGAGGATAATAAACGTTCCAAAGAGAAGTATAGGGCTTAGAACGATAGAAAAAATAGAGGACAGGGCTAACCTAAAGCAAGAGAGCATTTATTCTGTCTTACTAGATATAGATACGAACTCCGATATATCGACTAAAGCAAAGGGAAATATAAATGATTTTATAGATATTGTAGGGACGCTGAGAACTATTAAAGAGGCGTATCCAGTCAGCAAACTTGTAGAAAAGGTGCTGGACCTGACAGGATATATGGACGAGCTAGTTGAAATAAGGGATAAGAATAAAGAGGATGCTATAACGAAGAGTGAAGAAGCACAGGATAGAATAGACAATTTGATGGAATTTATATCAATAGCTGTTGAATTTGAAAATAGTACAGATGAGAATATAGAAGAAAAGAACCTAGAAACATTCCTTACTACAGTAGCTCTCACATCGGATACGAGCGAAGAGGAGCAAGAAGACAGGGTATCTCTTATGACTATCCATACCTCAAAGGGCTTAGAGTTCCCAGTGGTATTTTTAACTGGAATGGAAGAAGGTCTCTTCCCTATATCAAGGGCAATTAAGTCGATGAGCGACTCGGATTTAGAAGAGGAGAGAAGGCTTTGCTACGTGGGAATAACGAGGGCTAAGCAAGAATTATTCATGAGTTTGACGAGGAGAAGAACCTTATACGGAAAGACGAATGTATCTATAGCTTCTAGATTTATTGAGGAACTACCAGATGAATGTATTGAAAAAATGTATTCTAAAAAGCAGGAGCTTCCATATTCAAAGGCGAATTACAACTTGCTAGATAAGTATACCAAAAAATATATGGGAAGCATGAGCAAGACTGATATGGCAAATAAGGTCAATGCCACCGTGAAGGATAGTAAGAAAGAGACAGATATCGATGATATCAAGTTGGGATCTAAGGTATACCACAAGAAATTTGGCCCAGGAACAGTGGTCTCAGTGATGGGATCCGATCTCACAATAGCATTTGAGCAACAGGGTATTAAGAAAATAAATAAAGAATACACAACATTAGACCTAATTTAATAACATATTGATTTAATTTGTGTTAAAATAATACCTGTAAAGAAAAAATAAACAATCATCTAATAGCTTGCAAAAAATATCCTACAATCATACAGATATTCTAAAGATACCACACAGATATCCTAGAGATATCATAGATATACCATAGATATATGACTTAGAGTCTTATTATGTGGAGATAAATATATTTATAGGTATTCATATCTATTCGATTGTAGGGTCATATAACTTGAGATAAATGTCCCCCACCTCTACAGGTGGTGGGCATAAATCTCATTTAAGTGGGAGTAAAATCTCCAACCACGCAATCACCATTTAAAAATGCGAGCAAAAAAGACCGATTAGGGGGTATGAGTGTAATGAGTTGTAGTAAAGAATTAGCAAAGGAAATAATCGATTTTATCGATGAATCACCAACATGTTATCAAGCTGTAAACACAGCAAAGGAAATGCTGGATGAAAATGGTTTTGAAGAATTAAAACTAAACGGCAAATGGGATATAGCTGTAGGTGGAAAATACTATGTTAGAAAAAACTTATCGGCAATCATCGCTTTTACAGTAAACTCTGATGAACTAGAAGAGAATGGATTTAAAATAATAGGTTCACACTCTGATTCACCAACATTCAAGATTAAACCTAGCCCTGAGATAGGTATGGAAAAAGATACTTATTTAAAATTAAATACTGAACCATACGGTGGGGCAATTATGAGTACTTGGATGGACAGACCGCTTGGAATAGCTGGTAGAGTAAGCATAACAGGAGACAGCGTTTTAAAACCTGTAGAAAAGTTGATCGACTTTAAAAAACCAATGTGCATAATACCAAACATGGCTATACACATGAACAGAGCTATAAACGACGGATACAAATTCAATCCACAAGAGGATATGATTCCACTTGTAGGACTAATAAACGATAAATTAGAAAAAGAAAACTTCTTGCTAAACGCTATGGCAGAAGAATTAAATGTAAAACCAGAAGAAATAATAGACTTCGATTTATTCCTATACGATTTCCAAAAAGGATGTCTAATGGGATATAACGAAGAGTTCATCTCTGTTGGAAGACAGGACGACCTTTCAATGGCTTGTACAAGCTTAAAGGCTTTGATCGAATCAAAAGGTCAAAAAGGAGTAAACATCGCTGCTGTATTTGACAATGAAGAAGTAGGAAGTGCAACTAAACAGGGAGCTGGTTCAAATATGCTTCTAAACTTGATTGAGAGAATAGCTATAGCTCTTGGAAAGAGCAGAGAACAGTTCTTCGAAGCTATGTACTCTTCATTTATGATATCAGCTGACCTAGCTCATGCAGTACATCCAAATAAGTTAGGCAAACACGATCCTACAACTAGACCTGTTATGGGAAAAGGTCCAGTTATAAAAATGAGCGCTAGACAGGCGTACACAAGTGATGCATTCTCAGCAGCCGTTTACAAAAGCATCTGCAAGAAAGCAGGGGTAGAATTCCAAGAATTCGTAAACAGATCTGACGAAAAGGGTGGAAGTACTATAGGTCCTATATCTTCAACTCATATAGACATACCTGCTGTAGATATCGGAACTCCAGTTTTAGCAATGCACTCAGTGAGAGAACTAGGACATGTAGACGATTATGTAGGAATATTTAAGTCATTTACGACTTTCTATGAATTATAACTTGAGATAGATATCCCCACGTAATCAATATTTAATTAGAATTAAAAAATGCCCCACGCTATATGCAGGTGACGGGGCATTTTTCTAATTTCACAATCAATAACTAATATGATATAATTTCTATAGGCGAAGGGGGATTTCCTAATTAAACGATGGCAAAGGAAGTGATTTCATTGAAGATAGGATTATGCCTCGAAGGAGGGGGTTCTAAGGGAGCGTACCAAGCAGGAGTGATAAAGGCACTCGTCGATGGCGGGATCGGAGAATTCTACTCTGTAGCGGGAACTTCAATAGGAGCGATGAATGGATATTTTTTATACACAGATAACATCGATAAAATGGTGCAACTGTGGACAGATGTAGAGAAAAATGGAGCAAATAAGGTAAGGATAATTGACAATACAGTGGATAACTCACCGATGATAAGAAGGATAGAAGGTATTTATTCACAGGATAGAATTAAAATTCACGCTCAAAATCTATATGTAAACTACGTGGAGGTAGAAAATAAAGAGGCTAGGGAAGTTGTTGTAAATCTTGCCAACATGTCAGAGAGAGATTGCTTGGAGGCCGTAAAATACAGTTCTTTATTACCTCATAGCCCAAATAGCCGAGATAATTTTAGAGATGCCTTCTTAAGGGATCTGGAGACGGGAATATACGACGGATTTAAACTCGATGGAGGAACTATCAACAACAGATTGATAGAACCCATAATAGCTGATTCTGTGGATAAAATTATCTTAATCACTATGAGAAGCGACTATATACTGCAAGATAAAATAAAGGAAGTATTTCCAGAGGAAAATGTATTTGTCATAAGACCGAAAATAGCTTTTGCTCCAGAAGACACTTTTAAGTTTAGAGGTGACTTTTGTAGGGTAAACTACTACAGAGGATACGATATTGGAAAAGAATTTGTAGAAGAAGTGTGGAATAAGTAAGTCCAATAGATAGAATAGCAAGAGTAAGACAAATAAATAATTGAAAGCAATACAATATTTAAATAAATTTACGAAAGTAGAGGAATAGCAATGGAAACTAAAAATCCTATAGTAACAATAGAAATGGAAAACGGAAACAAAATACAAATAGAATTATATCCAAACATAGCTCCAAATACTGTAAACAACTTCATATCATTAATTAATAAAGGATTCTACAACGGGATATTATTCCATAGAGTCATAAATGGATTTATGATACAAGCTGGTTGCCCAGATGGAAATGGAACTGGTGGACCAGGATACTCAATCAAGGGTGAATTCAGCGGAAATGGATTTACAAACAACCTAAAACACGCAAGAGGAGTTATATCTATGGCTAGAACTATGATGCCAAACTCTGCAGGCTCACAATTCTTTATAATGCACCAAAACTCTCCACATCTAGACGGTCAGTACGCAGGATTTGGACAGGTAGTATCAGGAATGGAAGCAGTAGATGAAATAGCTGATGTAAAGACAGATAGAGGAGATAAACCAAGAACTCCACAGGTAATAAAATCGATGACTGTAGAAACTTTTGGAGTTGATTATCCAGAAGCGGAAAAAATGTAGTTATTCGTAGTTAGATGTAGTTAAATACTGACTGATAGGTGGGTGAATCCATATTGCTTTAGATGTGGAGCAGTCAAATGTCGATAACACAAGATAAATTTAATTACATTTTAATTTATGTTAAATTATGAAGTGGTATTTACTTTTTATATGTTATAGTGTAAAATGTTATTTAGAAAAATTCCTAAAAACAGATTAGTATAGAATATTGAAGGTAATTAGCTAGCTTAGAACACCAGCTAAGCTAGCGGGCAATAATTTTTTAAATAAGTATATTGAAACTAAAAAAGATGTCCACGGGGACATCTTTTTTAGTTTCAATTCTAGTTAGATTTTTGAGCTAGGTTCTAACTTAAACTATTTAGTTGGAGTTTCAAGTTAGCTTGTCGCCTTGGACAGAGTATTACCTAGTTGAAAAATTAATTCGATGCAGATATGGCATCAGTTAAATTTGGAACTAGTTGTTTCTTTCTAGACACAACTCCGTCTACAAACACACCTTGTGATGCATCAACGCCAAATGCGCCACTTAAAACACTGTCTTCACCCTTGTAGAGGATATAAGAACCTTCTTTTATTATATCTGTAACAGCTAGCACTAGCATATCGTAGTCAGTAGAGTTGATATAAACTAAAAACTCATCCTTCTTACCGAATACAGAATCTATATCCATAGTGAATACCTGACCTATACCAACCCTTTTACCGCTCATTTCGAATTCTTTGAAATCCATATGAACTATATCTTCAACGCTTAATCCATCTAGGGAAGTACCGTATTTAAACATGTCCATTGCGTATTTTTCCATATCTATCTTGGCTATCTTAGATAATTCTTCTCCTGCAATCTTATCCAATTCAGTAGTTGTAGGTGATTTGAATAATAATGTATCAGAAAGTATAGCTGAGAGTAGAAGTCCTGCTATTTCATAAGGAACTTCGACCTTGTTTTCCTTGAACATATTGTAGACTATTGTACATGTACACCCCACTGGCATTATTCTAACTGAAAGTGGAAGATTGCTCTTCATTCCACCTAGTTTATGGTGATCGATTATTTCAAGTACGTTGGCGTCTTCAAGTCCATCGATGCTTTGTGCGTACTCGTTGTGGTCTACTACTATAACGCTGTCGTCGGGATTTAGGCTGTCTATAATCTTAGGAGCGTCGACCTTGAAGTAGTTGAGAGCGTACTCCGCTTCTTTTCTTATTTCGCCTAGAGCGCAGGCAGTGGCCTCAACGCCTAGCTTATTTTTTAAGTAAGTCAATGATATTGACGAACAAATTGAATCTGTGTCTGGACTTTTATGTCCGAAAACTAAAATACTCATGTGTATATCCCCTTTCATTTTTGTAAAGCTTGTATTTACTTAATTATAGCAAAGATATCTGTAGCTTGTACAAAGTTTAAGTTTTAAACATTTTCATTTAATATATAAAATAATATATAAAAATTTTCAAACTATCTCTTCTTAGCTATAAATGATTTTCCTAGGTATTTTTTGACATCTTCATCTGATGAAAAATCATCGACTACGAATTCTTTACCAGTATCTTCGAACACTACCAATACCTCACAGTCACCTTGGAGGAAGAATTTTTTTACAGTATCTTCTCTTACCTCTCTGACCTTTATCACATCTTTTTTTTCTTTCAAGAAGTCCTTAGTATAGTAACTTCTCATTGGATTTATAAATTTTGTGTATCTATTCATAGATTGTCTCCTCTCTTGGAATAACTTGATAATGAGTAATAATCATTAGACTATGGAAATTCAAGTTTATTATTACCAATACTTCAATTATACATAAAAACAGAGTTAAATTCACGAAATCGAGCAAAAAATATTTGTATATTTTATCGACAACTGTTAAAATATTTAAGGGTAATTATGAGATTATCCTTTTGCATGAGAATGGAGAAGAGAAAAATGTCTAAATTAAATAGAAAAGATATTCTGTCTGCTATTGATTATGCGGACGAGAACGGCGTGTTTGCAAAGTTGAATTCAATATACGAAGAAGTGCCAAGCGGAAGATGCAGCGGGTGTGGAAAATGTTGTATGGAGTCAGTTGGAATCAGCATGACTGAATTTTTAAATATATACAAACGATTAGAAGAAAGTGAAAAAATCAGAAGAGAAGTTACTCCGAAGATAATAGATTATTATTTTCTAGAATTTGTAAAAAAGAACTCATGTCCATTTAAGCGAGATGACAATACCTGTTCGATATATGAGGTAAGACCTTTAAATTGCAGAATATACGGAAATTGGAAAAAAATAGATTACGAGGCTAATTTGAAAAATATACTCAAAAGGAATGAAAAATTCGAATTAGAATTGTTTGACGAGTGCAAAATAATGGTAAATAAAGAAGTAAGCGATTTTAAAATAGAATACTGTAACGACTTTGTCCCAGGAGCTGGATACATGAGCAAGGAAGATAGGCTGGCCTTATCTGATAAGGTGATAACTTTGGACTCTAGGATTCTAAACTCGGGAACTATAGATATAGAATTCAAAGACAGGGGAATAGTCGAATACTTTATAGAATCTATGATAGATATTGATATGGCTTTTAGGATAAAGACGAGGGTGACAAAAGACGAAGGCGATAGAAAAAACGCGATACCTAGGCTTAAAAAGATTTTATTAAATGTTGATTCAACGATTGTAAGTGAGTGATTTCGCCTCACTAAAATGAGATTTATTGACACAATCTATACAGATGTGGGACATAATTCTCAAGTTATATTAAGAAATAATGTCTGACAATACAAAAATACAGCTAGATATGATAAAATATAATTGAGGGTTGTCATGCACCCGCACGATTGGTGTATGTCGTAACTTATGTGTAAATACACGATATACCTCAAATCATCATTGCATTGGGAATATAGGTTGACTGATAGATTAGACAAATGGCATTTAAGATGGATATTTAAAATATGGCTGGAAAAACGAAAAGGGTGAATGATATTATGGAATATGAAAAATGGGATGAAATTTTAGCTCCATATAATCATGCAGTTGAAGAGTTAAAAGTTAAATTTAAAAATATACGAAAAGAATTTATGGCTAAGGGTGATTACTGCCCGATAGAATTTGTAACTGGTAGAAGGAAGAAGATATCATCTATCATATCAAAAATAAAGAGATTAAACGTACAGGATATAGAGACTGAGCTAGATGACATAGCTGGCATAAGGATAATGTGCCAGTTTGTAGAGGACATATACGCAATCGTAGATCTTATTAAGTCTAGAAACGATATGACTGTCATAGCAGAAAAGGACTATATCACAAACTATAAAGAGAGCGGGTACAGAAGTTACCACGTGATCATCAAATACCCAATAAATTCAATCGCAGGCGCAAAGGACATCATCTGTGAAATACAGATAAGGACATTGGCGATGAACTTTTGGGCTACAATAGAGCATTCTCTAAAGTATAAATACGACCACTACATACCTGACACCCTTGCTGAGAGACTTAGAAGGGCGGCGGATGCAGCCTTTATGCTGGACCAGGAAATGAGCGAAATAAGAGAAGACATAATGAATGCCCAGTCTATGTACCAAGTAAAGGCGATTGCAATAAGGGATACCTTAAACAGGATCCAAGAGCTATACGATTTGGGTGAAACAAACAAGGCTATGTTGTACCAAAGGAAATTAGATCTAAGCCAAAATGACCACGAGATGAAAGAGGTACTCGAGCTAAAGGCAGAATTAGATGTGCTTTTGGATCAGTACAGGGTGGACGGCGTCAACCGCTACGTGCATGATAAGCAATATGAATAGAACAATATAAATAGAATAAAATTAAAATCAACAAAGTAAGTTGTCTCGAATAGAATATCCTTCTAACAAGAGGCAACTTATTTTTTAAGGATGTGATTGTTATGGCATTATACGCAATAGGTGATTTGCATTTCTCAACGTCTGTGGACAAGCCTATGAATGTATTCGGCGAAAACTGGAGCGGCCATATGGAAAAAATACTCTCAGATTGGAGAGAAAGGGTATGTGAAGAGGACATGGTACTAGTCCTAGGTGACACCTCTTGGGGGATAGATATCGAGCAGGCTGGATCAGACCTAGATATAATAAATTCACTACCAGGAAAGAAAATATTTATAAAAGGAAACCACGATTATTGGTGGTCGACTGTAACCAAGTTAAAAAAAAGATACCCAGAAATGGAGTTTCTACACGTAAGCGATTTTTCCTATGAAGATTATGCAATCTGTGGTGGGAGAGGTTGGCTTTGTCCAAACGCAATTAAATTCGACAAGGATGACGAAAAGATATACCTGAGAGAAGAGCGTAGGATCAGGATGTCGCTCGAGTCGGCAAAGAAAAAAGGATACACGAAATTCATAGTATGCACACATTATCCACCTACTAACGATAGATTTGAAGAATCTATATATACAAAGTTGTACGAAGAATTCGGAGTGTCGAAGGTTGTATACGGACATCTTCACGGTGAAGAATCTTTTAAGATGGGACTTAATGAAGTTAGAAACGGTGTAGAGTACAGATTGGCATCATGCGACTACACAGATTTCAAACTTGTAAAAATATTATAACTTGAGATAAATGTCCCCCACCTCTACAGGTGGTGGCATAAATCTCATTTCAGTGGGAAAATGCCCACTGAAAGCGTTGAATCAGCATTTAACTTGAGAATTGTGTAACCACCACCATAAATTAATAAACTCTCTGATACTGGATTAAATCCAGTGTTTTTGGAAATAATAAGGTATATATTATGATTTTCGGTAAAGGAGACAAATTTATGAGATGGATATTGGTTTTTATATTTTTATATCTAATTCCACTTACGGTGTTGTTCACCAATTATAATTCCAGTAAAAGCAGGAGATTTTTATTAGGCGGGATGTATATCACGGTCATGACATTCGTAGTTACATTGAATATATATATGAGCGGATTAAAAAGGATAGAGGAAGCGATGAACACCAGGGAGGTAATCCAGGTAGAAGTCAAGAAGGAACTTACGAAGAGGATGCAAACAGAGGCTAAGAATCAGTCAACTGGAGATGATTTCGACTCAAATGACGAAATACATGATGAAATCAACGACGATTCAAATAGCTTGGGTAAATCTTCAGAAGATGTCGAGGTATCTTTGGAATTGAGAAAAGCAGATAATGAAGAGTCCGATACCGAGTTAGATTCAGATAAAAATAGAAATCAGGATTCAATTGATAAGATTATAGAACCAAACAAGGCTAAGATGAAATCAGAAACAGACAAAGTCGACGCATTTAAAGCCCAAGTGCTTAAGAATGAAAAAATAGCATTTGATCCTATGATGAAATGCCTTAAATATACAGATAATATAACAAAGAGTATCGGTAATATAGAGCAAGTAAGGTCTGATGTAACGGACGCCAGAGATAAATGCAAGGAATTAGTTGCAGTTTACCATAGTATGAAGGTGCCAGATATGTCAAATCCTAAGTGTGAGACCGAGATGAAAAATGCAGTAAAGGAGATGGAAAAGGCGTATATAATAAGAGGTGAGTCTATGAATGCAGCCTTAGAGCTAGTCAATACGAAAAATCCAAAGTACATTTCCAAGGTGAAAGATCCACTGGATGAGGCAAAGAAAAACGTAGTAAACTTTCACGATAAGATAAGAAATGCAAAAAAAATAATAGAGCAGGATAGTTAAACAGCGATACGAAGAGTATAGATTGGAATAGCTAAATAACGAGAAATACATGGGGGTAAAGCATATGAACAAGCAAAACATATCAAAATTAAAGATGTTTTTGATGGGGATATCACAGCGAAATAAAGAAAATAAGGACTTCTTTATAAGACTAGAAGTAGACTTTAAATCTGGAACAAAGGTTTTTTCTGGAATCGGCGAAGATGAAGTCGGAAAATATAAATTTAATTTCAAAGGCAAGTCAGACATCTACACATTTGACGAACTCTTAGAAAATATAAGCGAAGAAGCTCGAAACTACGAGGCTATAAAATTCAGATACGTCGAAAGGGGTACAACGGTAATAATAGAAGGCGACGATAAAAAAGTTACCGTTAAATACAAAGACCAGGAGGAGTCAGTTCCTAATATAGATGAATTCACATCAACTAAGATAAAAAACAGGGACTACTTCGTCAAAGTAGGACAGGCAAATGACCTTCTAAAAGAGATCGGCGTGCTCACAAAAGACGGAAAGATAAAGAATGACAAGATAAGAAAGTACAATCAGATAGACCATTTCGTCGAGTTGATCGACGGATTATTAAAAGAAATCGAGTTTAAAGACAGCATAACGGTACTAGACTGTGCCTGTGGTAAGTCTTATCTGAGCTTTGTGCTAAATTATTACATCAAAGAAGTGCTTAAGAAAAAATGCTATTTCGTTGGAATAGATTACTCTGATACTGTAATCAAAGCCTCAAAGAAGATGGCAGATAACCTAGGGTACAAGAATATGGAATTCATAAAAGAAGACCTAACAAATTACACTCCAAATAGAAAAGTAGACTTAGTTGTAAGCCTACACGCCTGCGATATAGCTACAGACATGGCTATAGGACTTGGAATAAGGGCAAAATCAAAGGCAATAGTTGTTGTACCATGCTGTCACAAGGAATTGCTCGGACAGTACAGCAGTGAAGTGATGGAGCCGATTATCAAACATGGGGTATACAAGGCTAGATTTGCAGATCTACTCACAGATGGTATGAGAACTCTTATGCTAGAAGCGAAAGGATACGACACCTCAGTTGTCGAATACATATCACCACTGGATACTCCAAAGAATCTTATGATAAGGGCGATTAAAAAATCAGATTCCGATGAAAAATCAATGGCTCAATACCAAGAGTTGAAAAACAGGTTTAACGTAGAACCGACATTAGAAAAATTAGTTAAATAATACTAGAAGAAACGCTGGAAAATCAACGAAATAGAGCCATAGATGCACAAATAATCGAGTAAACGAGATTGAATTATATTGAGTATATGTATATAATAAAAATATAGACAGTCGCTTGCTCTAACATATTTACTTTGAAATAGACAGTACATGTGGTATAATTATCAACTAGTAATAAAAATTGATTAAATAAACTAAAATTTATTCAAATTTAAAAAAATGGGTAAATATATAGGGTAGGAAATCGTAAATGGGGAGGTGCTAATATGACGAATTTAACACTTACAGGCAATAAAGGTAAAGTAACAATAAACAGCAAGGACGTACTGAACACTTTAAAGTCAAATCCTTTTCTCAATAATGTGAGGGACATTTCAAATACGATAAACCAGGAAGAAGTGCTCGCGTTTGATTGCAGATATGAAGAAAGTTATTATGAGAGTACCACCTATGATCAGGAAGAGAGGGAACTCGAAGAGATTATGCAGCATGTTGGTGCATCAGGCTTATTAAATATAAGATTCGAAGACATCAGAAATATAGTAAAGGACTGTGTCGATGAAGTTGAGGCTGAGCTGCAAGAGGTCTATAAATTGGACAACCTGAGATGTCATTTCTATATTTATAGTTTTGACCAATACTTAACAGATATAAGGTTTGTAATTTTAATTTCATTTGAGGATTCAAAGTATTTGTCTATGATAAATTTGGCCAGCATTATAGCACAAAGACAATTAGATGGTCAGTCAAAGTTTTATTCTTAGAATATTAAAAGGGGCGCTTGCGAATGCAACGCCCCTTTCTTAAACTCATTTATCACATTTCAGCATAGGTTAAATTACCCGACTGAAAGTGTTGGATCAACATATAACGAGCGACCCTCTATAGTAAAATAAAATTAACCGTAAGATGTCGATTATTATATATTATTTACAGACTTTATTTTACACGCTTACTTTATTTCATAGTCTCACCTAGAGTGAGTTTGCAGATCCTAAAACTGTGTCTATTTTATTTTCAACAACAGCTTGTATAGCATCTCTTCCGGCACCGATATATTTTCTAGGGTCGAACACTGATGGATTTTCAGCTAGGTATTTTCTAACAGTACCAGTCATAGCTAATCTTAAGTCAGTATCAATATTTATCTTACAAACCGCCATTGAAGAAGCTTGTCTAAGCATGTCGACTGGAACACCGCTTGCACCCTTTATATCTCCTCCAAATTCGTTGCACATAGCAACTGTAGCCTTGTCTACAGCAGAAGCTCCGTGAAGAACTATTGGTAATCCTGGTAATTTATTTTGAATTTCTTCAAGTATATCAAATCTCAACTTAGCTTCACCCTTGAATTTAAAAGCTCCGTGTGAAGTTCCTATAGCAATAGCAAGTGAGTCAACACCTGTTTTCTCAACGAATTCAACAGCTTCGTCCGGTTGAGTGTATTTATGGACGTCAGAAGTAACTTCATCTTCAGTACCAGCAAGAACTCCGAGTTCAGCTTCGACTACAACACCGTGAGCATGAGCATAGTCAACTATTTCCTTAGTCAATCTTATATTTTCTTCAAAGTCATAATGTGATCCATCAAACATAACTGAAGAGAATCCAGCTTCTACACAAGTTTTTACGGCTTCCATATCTGGGCCGTGGTCTAGGTGAAGAGCTACGTCTATTCCGAGTTCATTTGATGCATTTATTACCATATTCACAAGAGTAGTAGGTCCAGTGTATTTAACAGCAGACATAGATGCTTGTATTATAACGTTAGAATTTTTAGCCTTTGCACCGTTTAGAACTCCTTGAAGTTGTTCTAAGTTGCTTATATTGAACGCCCCTATAGAGTATCCTGATTTGTATGCTTTTTCAAACATTTCTTTAGTAGTGATTAATCCCATTTTCTACCTCCTAGTATTTTAACATCTATTGTCTACAGATGTATTTTAGTTTTCCTCTTAAAATGAATTTCAATTCAGCCGTATTAGTGTAAACTTGTGCGACAGAGCAAAATCCCTCTAATTATATTATAGTTGAAAATGAAAAAAAGTATAGTGAAATTGAAATATTAATTGAGATTTCAATGCTGAAAACTATACCACAATTAATATTTCGCAATTCGATATTTAAAGATGATATAATATATTCAAATAATATATAAATATTTGTAAATATATTTTTGGTAGGATTCATTATAGGGTTAAGTTTTGCCTGAATATCTTATCTAATAAGATAAAAAGTATATTGCCATAAAGCACCTGTTTTTATTAAAGGGGAGATTTAATGTGTAAAAATAAGAGCCCACAATTAAAAGGGGGAAATTATATATGTCAACTATGATAAAATCGGAAAATGTTAAAGAGCAGTATTCAGATGATGGGAATTTATCAGCGAGGATAAGTTTGCACGCAAAGCACAGCACGAACAAACAAGGACTTGTACCGTGGTTATTTGAGCAGTACTATTTTTCGCAAGATATTAGAATATTGGAGCTAGGCTGTGGCAATGCGGACCAATGGGAAGGTAGAGTTGAATCTCTTCCAAAGGGGGTTGAGCTAATCCTATCAGATTTTTCTGAAGGAATGGTTGATATCGTGAGTGGTAAATACGTGAAAGAGACGAAAGTCTCGTGTCAGAGGATAGATATTCAGAACATACCGTTTGAAGATGAAGCATTCGACATTGTGATTGCAAACTTCATGCTGTACCACGTGCCAGATATAGATAAGGCATTGATGGAAGTCAAGAGGGTGATTAAAGAAAATGGTAAGTTCTACGCTGCCACAAATGGTAATGGTGAGCTTAGAAGTTTTGTTCACAAGGCTATTAAAAAATTTAAGCCAGATACGCAGGCATTTGCACATGGCTTTTCATTTAACCTACAAAATGGACAAGGCATATTATCTAAATACTTTTCAAATGTAGAGAGGGTCGATTTTGAGGATTCATTGGCGATAACTAATACTGAAGATCTAATTGATTGGATAAAATCGAGTGTGTCAATTGAAGAATGCGATGTAGATTTTGACGAACTCTATGATTATTTTGAAGATATTAGAGCTAGAGATGGAGTGATTTCTATACCAAAGGAATGTGGTCTGTTTATTTCTAAAAAGTAGATTTATCAGTTCAATTGTATTATGCTCGATTTATAAGTATAATAAAGGTAGCGACTATTAGAAATGGAGAAAAAAATGGCAAAAAAATTGAGAATAGATAAAATGCTATCCAACCTTGGATATGGCACAAGAACGGAAATAAAGAGATATTTGAAAAATGGAATGGTAGAGTTAAACGACATCAAGATAAAGGACGCATCGTTTCAAGTAGATCCAGAGCAAGACGAGGTGAAATTTGATGGACAAAAAGTGAATTACAGAGAATTTATATATCTTATGATGAACAAACCAGATGGATATATTTCAGCTACTTCGGATAAATACGACCCAACAGTACTGGATATTTTGGACAAGGAATACCTAGCATTTGAGCCATTCCCAGTTGGAAGATTGGATAAGGACACAGAGGGACTCCTAGTATTGACAAATGACGGTAAGTTGGCACATAGGGTATTGTCGCCTAAAAAACACGTAAAAAAGATATATTACGCCGAAGTAAGAGGAAATGTAACTGAAATGGACGTATATGCTTTTGCTAAAGGGGTTAAACTAGACGACGACTACGAATGTCAGCCAGGAGAACTGAAAATTTTAGAAACAATAGAAAATGGAATTGACGAGGATGTATTGTCAAAAATAGAACTTACAATATATGAAGGCAAATTTCATCAAGTAAAGAGGATGTTTGAAAGCGTGGATAAGGAAGTAGTTTACTTGAAGAGAATATCAATGGGGAAACTCGAACTAGATGAAAACTTAGAACTCGGCGAATACAGAGAACTAACAGACGATGAGGTTAAAATGATAGAAGAAAGATAAGTCTGAAATAACCCGAAAAAGATATCTACCATATCTACAGGTGGCAGATAAAATATAAATAAACGATTAAACAGCAGTATAAATATAGGAAGAGATAAATTGGAGGTTCGACTTGAAAAGAAGAGATATTATTGAATTTGAAGTAGACAAAATGAAATTTGGCGGCAAGAGCTATACTATGCGCGGAGAAAGAGAACTTATAATGAAGGGTGGAATCAGCGGTCAGAAAGTCAAAGCATCCGTCAAAAAAACAAGAAGTGGAAAGGCAGAGATGAAGTTGATAGAAGTACTAGAAAAATCACCTCTAGAAACTGAAGACACTTGTCCTCATTTTGACTACTGTGGTGGCTGTACAATTCAATCAATCCCATACGAAAAACAATTAGATATAAAAGAGAGTCAAATAAAGGAACTATTCCAAACTCGAGGAATAATGGGATTTGATTTTTTAGGAATACAAGGAAGTCCAAGCTCTAAATACTACAGAAATAAAATGGAGTATAGTTTTGGAGATGATAAAAAGGATGGTCCGCTAACTTGTGGGCTTCATAAAAAAGGAAAACATATTGATATACTGACAGCGGATCAATGTATATTAGTGGATAGTGATTTTGAAAAGATATTATTAACAGCTATCGAATACTTCGACTCAAGAAAAATTCCATACTACAGAACATCAAATCACATAGGGTATTTGAGGCATTTGGTAATCAGAAAAGGATTGAACACAAATGAGGTGATGGTAAATATAGTAACATCATCACAGCTAGATTTTGATATGAATGACTTTGCAGAAGTACTAAAAGGACTCGAGTTGGATGGCGATTTAATAGGAATTCTTCACACTATAAACGACGGTCTAGCAGATGCCGTTCAATGGGATGAAATCAAAGTCTTATATGGAAGAGATTATTTAAACGAGGAAATCTTAGGACTTAAGTTTAAAATTTCTCCATTCTCATTCTTCCAGACAAATACCAAAGGAGCTGAAAAATTGTACAGCATAGCCAAAGAATTTGTCGGAGAACAAAAGGACAAGGTAGTCTTCGATCTTTACAGTGGAACAGGATCAATCGGTCAAATTATGGCTGGATCTGCTAAAAAGGTGTACGGAATCGAGATAGTAGAAGAGGCGGTAAAAGTTGCAAATGAGAATGCCAAGCTAAACGGGCTTGATAACTGCGAATTTATAGCTGGTGATGTCAGGGAGACTGTCGGAAGTCTTAAGGACAGTCCGGATCTTATAATTGTGGATCCTCCTAGACCGGGTATACACAAGGATGCAATTAGGGATATTGCTGGTTTTGGAGCTGAGGAGATCGTGTATATTTCGTGTAATCCTTCTAGTATGGTTGATGATTTGGTTTGTTTTGCTGGGTACGGGTACGAGGTTAGCAAGGTTGAGATTATGGATATGTATCCAAATACTTGGCACGCGGAGTGTGTTGTGTTGCTGACAAAGATTAAGAAATAGGAACGATTGAAACCAATTGATAGATAAGGCTTTCGTGGTTTTGAGTGATCTGGGAGAATTGCTGAAATTGTGAGAGCCTTGCTTTTATTGGGTTTGTGGGAAACTATCATGGCAAAAAAATGGGGTGGGGTTGTTACTACAAAATTGCTTTTGGGGTGGGTTGTCACTACAAAAAAGATAACACAAACACATCATAGCCAGTACCTGTAGTGGGGGAAATAATAACCTCGTCTTTGATACAATTTAAGGTTTCCTCTGTGGTGGCGATAAAGGGGTGTGCAAAATCCCAAAGGGGTGTGCAACTGGCGGCGTAGGGTTTGCCGATGTTGCCCATAAAATAGGTGAAAATAAATTGGAATTTATGGATTCCAAAGAAAATACTTGAAAGCGTAAAGGAGATTCGTATATGAGCGATAACTATATCAATTTAACCGTAGATAATCTTGCGGAAGAGCATTTGTGTTGTGCTATTGCTGGCAAGAAACATCAGCGTGGGGTTGAAGCTAAAAAGAGATGGCTTGCCGACCGAATTGCGGAAGGACATGTTTTCCGAAAGCTGGATGACAGGGGTAAAGTTTTGATTGAGTATGCACCGCTCGAAACAGCATGGGTTCCCGTTGTCGGCGATAATTATATCTACATTTACTGCCTTTGGGTTTCCGGAAGTTTCAAGGGAAAAGGGCATGGGCGCAAGCTGCTTGAATATTGCATTTCGGAGGCGCAAAGCTGCGGGAAATCCGGCGTTTGCGTTATCAGCTCCAAGAAGAAAAAGCCTTTTCTCACAGAAAAGAAATTCATGGTAAAGCATGGATTTGAGGTGGTTGATACCATAGACGGGGACTATGAATTATTGGCTTTGTCTTTTGATGGGAGCAAGCCGTCGTTTTCCAACGAAGCAAGGCGACAAGTCATAGATGATACGGCGTTGACGATTTACTACGGGCAACAATGCCCGTATATCCCAGACTGTATAACGCAGATAGAGAGCTACTGCAAAGCGAACGCCGTTCCGCTGAATCTCATCGAG
>JAISJN010000020.1 GCA_031261505.1 Clostridioides sp.
AGTTGAAGAAGGACAGAGATTCGCGATAAGAGAAGGTGGAAGAACAGTAGCTTCTGGAGTAGTTGTATCAATACTTGACTAATATAAGATGAAATATACAATCCTTGAGTAAAATTGGGTGCTAGCCCTGGGCGTATGCCCTATATATCAGTTCTCACTGCTCGTTTAGAACTTCTCGACGACGCTGCGCCCTGCTATATAGAACATACACTCAGGTACGGCGGCTGATTTGTCTCAAGGATTTTTATATTTAAATTCGAATTATGAATAAAAATTGAAGAAAATGTTTAATATTATACGAGTGGAGATTTTGCTGTTTGTTGGTTTACATATATTTAAAACTATAGCTCTGGATATGGTTAATTTGCGTTTGGATTTTGCCTAAATGCGATGTGGAAAAGAGGGGTTTGCGGTCTTTTTTGCAGACATGTTAAAAAGTTCAAAAATGGAGATATTTACTGGGTTTTCGAGCTCTAAATCATTGACAAATACGGCCCAAAGTTGTACAATTAATGAGGTTGAGCAAATAAATAAAAAAAGTTAAAAAAAACTTACAAAAAAACCTTGTAATATACAGGTTTATAGTTTAAAATATAATGGTATGCTAAAAAAACGATAGTGTAACCCGAGCAATCATACTGGTTAGCTCATCTGGACAGAAACGGATACGGAAATTCAGAATAGAGATACACCCGGAAAAGTTTATCGGATAAGTAACACGATACACCCGAGTAAGTTTATCGGTATGAACCTTGGAAAAAAGAAGAAGGAGGGAAAACTTAAATGGCTAAAAATGAAAAAATAAGAATTAAGTTAAAATCTTACGATCACAAGTTATTAGATTTTTCTGCTGGCAAAATAGTAGATACTGCTAAAAAAGCTGGCTCAGAAGTTTCAGGACCTGTGCCACTACCAACTGAAAAACAAATAGTAACTATACTTAGAGCAGTACACAAGTACAAAGACTCTAGAGAGCAATTCGAGATAAGAACTCATAAGAGACTAATCGACATTGCAAACCCAACACCAAAGACTGTTGACTCACTTATGAGACTAGACTTACCAGCAGGTGTTGATATAGAAATAAAACTTTAATTACAAGACACCTAAGATGTTATCCTAACGATAATAGTCTTAGAATGATTGCCGACATGGTAATCCGCTGTAAGAATCTTTAGGAGGTGCTAATATGAATGGAATATTAGGAAAAAAAGTAGGTATGACTCAAATATTCACTGAAGGTGGAGTAGTAATACCTGTAACTGCTGTAGAAGCAGGACCAGTAGTTGTAACTCAAATAAAAACAGTTGACAACGACGGATATAATGCAGTACAAGTTGGTTTTGTAGATGCCAAAGAAAAAAGCTTCAACAAACCACAAAAAGGACATTTAGCAAAAGCTAATACACTTAAAAAACACTTAAAAGAATTCAGACTTGATTCAGTAGAAGGTTATGAACTAGGCCAAGAGCTTAAAGCAGACGTTCTAGAAAGCGGAATCAAAGTTGACGTAAGTGGAATAAGTAAAGGTAAGGGATTCCAAGGTCCAATAAAAAGACATGGTCAATCAAGAGGTCCAGAATCACATGGTTCTAGATACCACAGAAGACCAGGTTCAATGGGAGCTTGTTCATATCCAGGTAGAGTTTTCAAAAACAAAAAACTTGCTGGACACATGGGTAGCGTAAAAGTTACAATCCAAAACCTAGAACTTGTAAGAGTTGATGCAGAAAAGAACCTACTATTAATCAAAGGTGCTATACCAGGACCTAAGGGATCAATAGTTACTATAAAAGAAGCAGTTAAGGGTACAAAATAGACTGACTTAGAGAGAAAGGAGGAACAAAAATGCCAAAATTAGACGTACTTAACGTTCAAGGTGAAAAAGTTTCTGAAATAGAATTAGCAGAATCAGTTTTCGGAATAGAAGTTAATGAACACGTATTATATGAAGTAGTAAAGAATCAATTAGCAAATAAGAGACAAGGTACTCAATGTGCTAAGACAAGAGCCGAAGTAAGAGGCGGCGGAAGAAAACCATGGAGACAAAAAGGAACTGGTAGAGCAAGACAAGGTTCTACAAGAGCCGTTCAATGGGTAGGTGGGGGTAGAGCCTTCGCACCAAAGCCAAGAAGCTACAGATATACTTTACCTAAAAAAGTTAGAAGATTAGCTATGAAGAGTGCTTTAACAGCTAAAGTTCAAAGTGGAGAAGTAATAATACTCGATACTTTAAACATGGATGCTCCAAAGACTAAAGAATTTGTAAAAATATTATCTAATGTAAATGCAGCTAAAAAAGCTTTAGTTGTAACAGCTGAAAAAAATGAAAACATCATAAAATCAGCAAGAAACATAGAGGGTGTTCAAACTAGCTTAGTTAACACATTAAATGTTTACGATATATTAAAATTCGAATCATTCATAATAACTACAGATGCAGTTAAAAAAGTGGAGGAGGTGTACGCATAATGACTAATCCACATGATATAGTTATAAGACCAGTCGTTACTGAAAGAAGTATGGCAGACATGGGTGAAAAGAAATACACTTTTGTCGTTGCAAAACATTCTAACAAGACTGAGATAAAAAAAGCAGTAGAAAAAATATTCGGAGTTAACGTTGATAAAGTCAACACTCTTAACTACGATGGAAAAATGAAAAGAATGGGTAAAACTCAAGGAAGAACTGCTAGCTTCAAAAAAGCCGTTGTTAAATTAACAGCTGATAGCAAAGAAATAGAATTCTTCCAAGGAATGTAGTCCCAACGAAATAACGATGAGGAGGAACACTTAGATGGCTATTAAAAAATTTAGACCTACGTCTCCTGCCTTAAGACAAATGACAGTTTTCATATCAGATGAGATAACTACGAATGAACCAGAGAGATCTTTATTAGTAAGCTTAAAAAAGAACTCAGGTAGAAATGCTCACGGTAGAATAACTGTTCGTCACAGAGGTGGAGGACAAAAGAGAAAATATAGAATAATAGATTTCAAAAGAAATAAAGATGGAATACCTGCTAAGGTAGCCACTATTGAATACGATCCAAACAGAACTGCTAATATAGCACTTCTAAACTACGCAGATGGAGAAAAGAGATACATACTTGCTCCAGTAGGAATACACGTAGGAGATACATTATTATCTGGACCAGAAGCTGATATCAAACCAGGTAACTGCTTAGCATTTAGAGACCTACCAGTTGGTACAGTAGTTCACAACGTTGAACTTAAACCAGGTAAGGGCGCACAAATGGTAAGATCAGCAGGAGCATCTGCACAGTTCATGGCCAAAGAAGGAAAAAATGCACTTCTTAGATTACCATCAGGTGAAATGAGATACGTGAGCGTTGACTGTAAAGCAACTGTTGGACAAGTCGGAAACGTAGAATTCGGAAACGAAGTAATAGGTAAAGCCGGTAGAAAAAGACACATGGGATTCAGACCAACTGTAAGAGGATCTGTAATGAACCCTAATGACCATCCACACGGTGGTGGGGAAGGTAGAGCTCCAATAGGTAGACCATCTCCAGTAACTCCATGGGGTAAACCAGCTCTCGGATACAAAACTAGAAAGAAGAATAAAGCTTCTAACAAGCAAATCGTATCAAGAAGAACTAAATAATATACCGGAAAGGAGGACTTTAAATGTCAAGATCAACTAAAAAAGGACCTTTTGTCCATGCAGGACTTCTAAAGAAGATAGAAGCTATGAACGCTAGTGGAAGCAAAGAAGTTATCAAGACTTGGTCAAGAACTTCAACAATATTTCCACAAATGGTTGAACATACAATAGCTGTTCACGATGGAAGAAAACACATACCAGTTTATATAACTGAAGATATGGTTGGACATAAACTAGGCGAATTCGTGTCTACAAGAACTTTTAGAGGACATAAAGACGACGAAAAGTCTAACAAAAGAAAATAATTCGTTGTAACTAGGAAAGGAGGATTTCAAAAATGGCTAAGAAACCAGTAGAAATGGAAGAAACTTTAGAAGCAAAAGCTACTGCGAAATACGTTCGTGTTACTGCTAGAAAAGCTGGCGAAGTATGTAACCTTGTAAGAGGTAAAGACGTTAACGAAGCACTAGCAATACTAAAATTTACTCCAAGAAAAGCTGCAGAAATAATCGCAAAAGTTGTAGCATCAGCAAAAGCTAATGCAGAAAACAACCACGAAATGGATGCAGATAATTTATATATAGCATCAATAGTTGCTAATCAAGGACCTACAATGAAGAGATTCATGCCTAGAGCGCAAGGTCGTGCTACTACAATAAGAAAAAGAACTTCTCACATAGAGGTAGTAGTTAAGGAAAAAAACAATAAGTAGATAGGAGGGAAATCAATGGGTCAAAAGGTTAATCCACATGGACTAAGAGTCGGCGTCATAAAAGACTGGGATTCAAGATGGTTCACATCTAATAAAAAAGAGTTCGGAAATCTAATATTAGAAGACCATAACATACGTAAATTCCTTAAGAAGAGATTATACTCATCAGGAGTTGCGAAAATAGAAATAGAAAGATCAGCAAACAAAATAAAAATGGACTTACATGTTGCTAAACCAGGTGTTGTAATAGGTAAAGCAGGTGCAGGTATAGAAGCGTTAAAAACTGAATTAGAAAAGATGACTAAGAAAACAGTTATACTTAACATAATAGAAGTTAAATACGTAGATAAAAATGCTCAATTAGTTGCTGAAAACATAGCATCAGCTATAGAAAGAAGGGTAGCCTTCAGAAGAGCGATGAAACAAGCAATCCAAAGAGCAATGAAATCAGGAGCTAAGGGTATAAAAATAGCTACTTCTGGTAGAGTTGGTGGAGCTGAAATGGCAAGAACTGAAGGATACAGCGAAGGTAACGTGCCACTACACACTCTAAGAGCCGACATAGACTACGGATTTGCAGAAGCAGACACAACTTACGGTAAGATAGGTATCAAAGTTTGGGTTTGCAACGGTGAAATACTACCAAGCAAAGAAGGATTCTCAAAGACTACAAGAGAAGACCACAGAAGAGATAATAAGAGAAACAACAGAAACAACAGAGGAAATGACAAGAGAAACGAAAAAAGAGGAAACAGACCTCAAGGTGGGAGACCACAAGGCGGAAGACCTCAACATAGATCTGAAAATAAAGGAAACTAATTAGTAAGGTTAGGGAAGGAGGAGCATACTCATGTTAATGCCAAAAAGAGTAAAGCGTCGTAGGGTTCACAGAGGAAGTATGGCTGGTAAGGCTCATAAAGGAAACACAGTAACTTACGGTGAGTACGGACTAGTTGCTTTGGAATCTTCTTGGATTACTTCTAACCAAATAGAAGCAGCCAGAATTGCGATGACAAGATATATAAAAAGAGGTGGGAAGGTTTGGATCAAAATATTCCCTCACAAACCAATAACAAGAAAACCAGCTGAAACTCGTATGGGTGCCGGTAAAGGTTCACCAGAATATTGGGTAGCAGTAGTTAAACCAGGTAGAGTAATGTTTGAACTAGCAGGTGTTCCAGAAGATAAAGCTAGGGAAGCAATGAGACTTGCAATGCACAAACTACCTATAAAATGTAAGTTTGTCAAAAAAGAAGATTTAGATTTAGAAGTAAAGGGTGGTGAATAGGATGAAAGCTAAAGAACTAAGAGACTTAACAAGTGAAGAGCTTATGAACAGATTAGATGATTTCAAAAGCGAATTATTTAGCTTGAGATTCCAATTAGCTACTGGTCAATTAGAAAACACAGCTAGAATAAAGTTTGTAAAAAAAGACATAGCTAAAGTTAAAACTGTTCTTGCTGAAAGAAAGTTAAACGAAACTAGAGCTTAATTTTGGAAGGAGGCTTTTAAAACATGGAAAGAAATAGTAGAAAAGTAAGAGTTGGCCGTGTTATAAGTGATAAAATGGACAAAACAATAGTTGTTGCTGTTGAAGACTTTGTACGTCATCCAATATATAATAAACGTGTTAAGAGAACTAAGAAATTTAAGGCACATGATGAAAAGAACATATGTAACATCGGAGATAGAGTAAGAATAATGGAAACTAGACCATTATCAAAAGATAAGAGATTCAGACTAGTAGATGTTATAGAGAAGGTTAAATAGTTTTTGAAGAAGGAGGAATCTAGATATGATACAACAAGAAACTCGTCTAAAAGTAGCTGATAATTCAGGTGCAAAAGAGCTATTATGCATAAGAGTATTAGGTGGAACCAAAAGAAAATATGCAAATATAGGTGACGTAATTGTTGCAACTGTAAAAAGTGCAACACCCGGTGGAGTTGTAAAAAAAGGAAAAGTAGTTAGAGCCGTTGTAGTTAGAACTAAACAAGGCGTAAGACGTAACGATGGAAGTTATATCTCATTTGACGAAAATGCAGCTGTGATAATAAAAGACGATAAAACTCCAGTAGGGACTCGTATATTCGGCCCTGTAGCAAGAGAGTTAAGAGACAATGAATTCATGAAAATAGTTTCTCTTGCTCCAGAAGTTCTATAATTAAGGAGGTTAGATACGACAATGATGCGTGTAAAAAAAGACGACACAGTTGTTGTTATAGCAGGAAAAGACAAAGGTAAAAAAGGTAGAGTTCTTAACGTGAATCCTAAAACTAACAAAGTTGTTGTAGAAGGCGTAAACGTAATAACAAAACACCAAAAACCAACTGCTATGAACCAACAAGGTGGAATAATAAATAAAGAAGCAGCGATCCATATATCTAACGTAATGCCATTTGACGGAGAAGTCGGAAAAGGTGTTAGAGTAAGACATGAGATCCAAGATGGAAAAAAAGTAAGAGTATCAGCTAAGAGCGGAAAAGTATTATAATATACTCGATGAAAGGAGGGACCTTAAATGGCTTCTAGATTACAAGAAAAATACAATAAAGAAGTTGCTCCAGCTTTAATGGAGAAATTTGGATATAAAAATGTAATGGAGATACCTAAACTAGACAAGATAGTCTTAAACATGGGTGTGGGCGATGCTAGAGAAAATCCTAAGGGATTAGAAAAAGCTGTTGAAGAGCTTGAAATAATAACAGGACAAAAACCAGTTATAACTAAGGCTAGAAAATCAGTTGCCAACTTCAAATTAAGAGAAGGTATGCCAATAGGAACAAAGGTTACATTAAGAACTGACAAGATGTTCTACTTCATGGATAAATTAGTATCTGTATCACTTCCAAGGGTAAGAGACTTCAGAGGGATCAATCCTAATGCGTTCGACGGAAGAGGTAACTATGCTCTAGGCATAAAAGAACAATTAATATTCCCTGAAATAGAATACGATAAAGTAGACAAAGTTAGAGGAATGGATATAATATTTGTTACCACAGCTAAATCTGACGAAGAAGCTCGTGAGTTATTAAAATTATTAGGAATGCCATTTTCTAAGTAGGTAAAGGAGGGATTCCAGTGGCTAGAAAAGCTATGGTTGTTAAACAACAAAGAAAACAAAAGTATAAAACTAGAGAATACACTAGATGTAATATATGCGGAAGACCGCACTCAGTACTTAAAAAGTTTGGTATATGCCGTATATGCTTTAGAGAATTAGCATATAAAGGTGAAATACCTGGTGTTAGAAAAGCAAGCTGGTAGAACCAGAGTATAAACGGAAGGAGGACTATAATATGACAATGACAGATCCAATTGCAGATATGCTTACACGTATAAGAAATGCGAACATGGTTAAGCATGAAACTGTTGATGTTCCAGCCTCTAATATGAAGAAAGAAATCGCTAGAATCCTACTTGAAGAAGGATTTGTAAGAGGTTATGATGTTATAGAAGATGGTAAACAAGGAATAATCAGAATTCAATTGAAATACGGGCAAGAGGGAGAAAGAGTTATACAAGGACTTAAGAAAATCTCTAAACCTGGAATGAGAGTATATGCTTCTCATGATGAAATACCAAAAGTATTAAACGGATTAGGTATATCAGTTATATCTACATCAAAAGGAATACTTACAGACAAACAAGCTAGAAAAGAAAATGTTGGTGGAGAAGTAGTCTGCTACGTTTGGTAATAACTAACATACGCGAAAGGAGGATATCACATGTCTAGAATCGGTTTAAAACCAATAACAGTTCCAGCTGGAGTAGAAGTTACAATAGCTGACGAGAATGTGGTTACTGTTAAAGGACCTAAAGGAACATTAACAGAAAAATTAAATGCTGAAATGAGCATAACAAAAGTTGAAGATACTATTGTGGTTGCAAGACCAACTGAAAATAAAAAACATAAATCTTTACACGGATTAACTAGAACACTAATATCAAACATGGTAACAGGTGTAAACACTGGTTATGAAAAGAAACTAATACTTAAAGGTGTTGGTTACAAAGCTCAAAAACAAGGAAAGAAACTTGTTATGAACTTAGGATACTCTCATCCAGTAGAAATGGAAGATCCAGAAGGAATAACAGTTGAGGTTCCTAACCAAACTGAATTAGTAGTAAAAGGTACTGACAAACAACTTGTTGGTAACTATGCAGCTAAGATCAGAGCTTGGAGAAAACCAGAACCTTACAAAGGTAAAGGTATAAGATACGATAATGAAGTAGTAAGACGTAAAGAAGGTAAAACTGGTAAGAAATAGATCAGACCTTAAACGTTAGAGAGGAGTGAGCCAAGTGATAAAAAAGACTGATAAAAATGCTAATAGACTTCAGAGACATAAGAGAGTTCGTAAAAAAGTTGCTGGTACTGTTGCCAGACCAAGACTTTGTGTCTTCAGAAGCTCTAAAAACATATATGCACAAATAATAGACGATGCAAATAGAGTAACATTGGTTTCTGCTTCATCTTTAGATAAAGATGTTAAAGAATCAGTAAGTTACACAGGAAACAAAGACGCTGCTAAAAAAGTTGGAGAAACAGTAGCTAAAAAAGCAGTTGAACAGGGAATCACTGAAGTAGTATTTGACAGAGGTGGATACCTATATCATGGTAGAGTTAAAGAATTAGCTGAAGGTGCAAGAGAAGCTGGTCTTAAATTCTAGGGAAAAAGGAGGAGAAGCATGCGTAAGCTTATAGATGCAAGTCAACTAGAACTTGAAGAAAAAGTCGTAGAAGTAAGACGTGTTACCAAAGTTGTTAAAGGCGGTAGAAACTTTAGATTTGCGGCACTAGTAGTTGTTGGCGACCAAAACGGACACGTAGGTATAGGTACTGGTAAAGCAATGGAAGTGCCAGACGCTATCAAAAAAGCGGTAGAAGACGCTAAGAAAAACTTAATAATAGTACCAATGGTTGGAACTACAATCCCTCACGAAGTACACGGTCACTTCGGAGCTGGAAAAATATTAATAATGCCTGCTCAAGAAGGTACAGGAGTTATAGCTGGTGGACCTGCCAGAGCCGTTCTTGAATTAGCTGGTCTTAAAGACGTAAGAGCTAAGTCTCTAGGAACAAACAACCCTAGAAACATGGTTAACGCTACTATAGAAGGTCTTAGAACTTTAAAAACAGCTGAAGGTATCGCTAAATTAAGAGGTAAATCAGTTGAAGAACTTCTAGGGTAAGGAGGAATTAAAATGGCTAAATTACAAATAAAATTAGCGAAAAGTACAATAGGTACTAATCCTAAACAAAGAAAAAACGTTGAAGCTCTTGGTCTTAGAAAAAGAGAATCAGTAGTTGTAAAAGAAGACACTCCTCAAATAAGAGGAATGATAAATAAAGTAAGTCATTTACTTGAAGTAACCGAAATAGCTGAATAATTAACAGAAATACGTAAGGAGGTGTAATCTATGAAACTACACGAGTTAAAACCTGCAGAAGGTTCAGTAAAATCTAGAAAAAGACTAGGTAGAGGTACTGCCACTGGACAAGGAAAGACATCTGGACGTGGTCAAAAAGGTCAGAATTCTCGTTCTGGTGGAGGAGTTAGAGTTGGATTCGAAGGTGGACAAATGCCACTTGCGAGAAGACTTCCTAAGAGAGGATTCACAAATATATTTAAAAAACAATACAATGAAATAAATGTAGCGACTTTAAATAAATTTGAAGACGGAACAGAAGTTACTGCTGAACTTTTAAAATCTTCTGGAACAATCAGAAAGATCGAAAAGAACGGTATAAAAATATTAGGTGAAGGTAATTTAGAAAGAGCTTTAACAGTTAAGGCAGCTAAATTCACAGCTTCAGCTGAAGAAAAAATACAAAAAGCTGGTGGAAAAGCAGAGTTAGTTTAATAACCTGCTTCACTATCACCCGGCGCAATCGAGGTGAATTGGTGTGATATCAAAGATAAAACAAGCTTTTAAGATCAAAGAATTGAGGAACAAAATATTTTTCACATTTTTAATGGTCTGCGTTTTTAGATTGGGTGCAACTATACCAGTTCCAGGGATAAACACTAAGATGATACAGCAGATGGTAAATGGAAACAGTCTTTTATCTCTGTATAATTTGTTTACAGGAGGAGCATTCAGTAACTTTACGTTATTTGCTCTCGGCATAGGACCATACATCACAGCTTCCATCATAATACAACTTCTAACAATTGGATTTGAGAGTTTAGCTGAACTTCAAAAATCCGGTGAAGAAGGTAAGAAAAAGATGAATATGTACACTAAGTGGGTTGCCCTAGGACTTGCAGTACTACAAGGTACTGGTATCACACTTGGGATTGTGAGAAACGCCCTAATTCACAATAATGCATTTTTTATCATAACAGTAATCGTGACACTTATAGGAGCAAGTATGCTTCTTATGTGGATCGGTGACAAAATCACTGAAAAGGGACTGGGCAACGGTAGTTCAGTGATAATATTCTTCGGGATAGTATCTAGAATACCGACTGACGTGTTAAACATAGTTCAACAGGTAAGCTCAAAGAAAGTCGCTTCATGGATGGCTATAGTACTTCTAGTAGTCGTTCTGATCACAGTGTTAGGAGTAACATTTATACAAGAATCTACAAGAAAAATACCAGTTCAGTATGCTAAGAGAGTTGTTGGACGCAAGATGTATGGAGGACAGAGTTCTCATATACCTATGAAGGTAAACCAATCAGGGGTTATTCCGATAATCTTTGCAAGTTCACTTTTAGCCTTCCCTCAGACAATAGCCTTGTTTATGGGATCAGGAGCACAGGACTTCGTAAAACAGTTCTTATCGACAGCTACAGAACCAGGATTTTGGATTTATAGATCACTTGAAGTATTGTTGATAGTTTTCTTCTCGTATTTCTACACAGCTGTATCTTTCAACACGGAAGATATATCTAAGAATATGAAAAATAACGGTGGGTTCATACCGGGCATAAGACCAGGTCAGCCTACTATAGATTATTTAAACAGGATACTATCTAGAATTACTTTGGCTGGTGCCACATTCCTAGCAGTAATTGCTATGATACCTGCATTTATGACTCACTATATGAATATACAGATGAGTTTAGCCGGTACATCACTACTTATCGTAGTCGGTGTTGCACTAGAACTTAAGAGACAACTCGAATCGAACTTAGTTATGAGAAGTTATCAAGGTTTTCTAAAATAAAGTGGAGATGAATAAATGAGACTAATATTACTCGGACCTCCTGGTGCTGGTAAAGGCACACAGGCGGCAAAAATTGTTGAAAAATATGCTATACCTCATATCTCGACAGGAGATATATTTAGAACAAACATAAGTCAAGGAACTGAGCTAGGTAAACAAGCTCAAGGTTATATGGACAAAGGTCTATTGGTACCAGATGAATTGACTTGTGGACTTGTGGCGGATAGACTGTCACAAGAAGATTGTAAAGTCGGCTTCATGCTAGATGGTTTCCCTCGAAACTTATTCCAAGCAATAAGCTTAGACGAAATACTAAAAGATACTGACACAAAACTTACAAAAGTAGTCAACATCGAAGTGGACAAAGAACTTTTGGTAGCTCGTGCAGTAGGTAGAAGAATATGTAAATCATGTGGAGCAACTTTCCATGTTGAATTCAATCCTCCTAAAGAAGATGGCGTATGTGATGTATGCCACGGAGAATTATATCAAAGAGCAGATGATAATGAAGAAACTGTTTCTAAAAGAATACAGGTCTATCTCGATGAAACAAAACCATTAGTTGATTACTACTCTAAACAAGGAATAGTAGCTTCAATAAATGGAGATCAACAGATAGACAAGGTGTTTAAAGATATAGAGCTATCTTTAGGAAGTGAAAAATAGATGATTATTCTAAAAACCAAGAAAGAAATCGAACTATTGAGAGAGGCTGGCAAGATTGTCGCTGATACTCATGAAGTACTGAGACAGGCTATAAAACCTGGTCTAACAACTTTAGACCTAGATAAAATAGCTGAGGAGAATATAAGAAAATATAATGCCACACCTTCATTCAAAGGATATGGAGGATTCCCAGGAAGTATATGCGCTTCTATAAACGAAATAGTCATACACGGAATTCCGGGAAGCCGAGTATTAGAAGAAGGGGACATTATAAGCTTGGATATCGGAGCATATTATAAAGGATATCACGGTGATTCAGCGAAAACTCACGGTGTTGGCGTGATATCTGAGGAAGATAGAAAGCTCATAGAAGTTACTAGACAGAGCTTCTACGAGGGACTAAAGTTTGCCAAGGTAGGCTTTAGACTTTCCGATATCTCACATGCTGTGCAGGTCCACGCTGAAAGCAACGGGTTTTCACTCGTTAGGGACTTCGTTGGACATGGTGTCGGTGTAGACCTTCACGAAGATCCACCAGTTCCTAACTATGGACCAGCCGGAAAAGGACCAAGACTTAAAGAAGGAATGGTCATCGCCGTAGAACCTATGGTAAACGCTGGTCGTCATCAGGTAGTAGTGCTTGACGACGATTGGACTACTGTAACAGTAGACGGTAAAAAATCAGCTCATTACGAGCATACGATAGCAATTACAGAAGGCGAGCCTGAACTTTTAACAGTTTTGTAAAATAAGTAGGTGATCATAAATGCTATCAGAAGATTTAAGTATAGGTCAAGTTGTAAAAGTGTCATCAGGAAGAGACAGCGGAGATTTGTTCTTTGTAATAAAGATTGTCGATGCTGATTATGTCTTGATTGCTGACGGTAAAAATAGAAAACTTGTCAAACCTAAACTGAAGAAAGTTAAGCACCTTAAGAAGTATAACTTCGTAAACAGCGAAGTGAGAAGGAGAATCCTGTCAAACCTCGAGCTTACGGATGCATTTTTAAGAGCGGAACTTGCTAAGTTAAACTAATGTTTGACTTATTGAAATGGAGGACTGGTTATTTAATGGCCAAGAAAGATGTTATAGAATTAGAAGGTACAGTTGTAGAGAATTTACCAAACGCCATGTTCAAGGTTAAACTAGAAAATGGACACGAAGTACTTTGTCATTTGTCTGGGAAGCTCAGAATGAACTTCATAAGGATTCTTGAAGGCGATAAGGTTAATGTTGAACTTTCTCCATATGACCTTACAAGAGGAAGAATTACTTGGCGTAAGAAGTAGACTAGTAGATTTAGTCTGAGGAGGGATTATATAATGAAAGTAAGATCATCAGTAAAACCGATTTGTGAAAAATGTAAACTAATAAAAAGAAAAGGTAAAGTGATGGTTATCTGCGAAAACCCTAAACACAAACAAAAACAAGGCTAAAACAAATTGTTTCTAGCATTTTAGCACAAATTGTAGTATAATATTACCTTGGGTGTCTCGAATGTTAGGTGTTGTGATAGGCTCGAATTTCGAAAATAGATAAACATTTGACGTAATAACTAGTGTAGGAGGTGCGATTATGGCAAGAATAGCTGGGGTAGATTTACCTAGAGAAAAAAGAGCGGAAATTGGCTTAACTTATATATACGGTATAGGTAGAGCAACTTCAAACGAAATATTAGCTAAAGCTGGGATAAATCCTGATACAAGAATAAAAGACTTATCAGAAGATGAAGTTAATGACTTAAGAAAAATAATAGATGCAGATTTCTTAGTTGAAGGTGACTTAAGAAGAGAAATCGCTTTAAATATAAAAAGACTAAGAGATATCAAATGCTACAGAGGTATCAGACACGCTAAGGGTCTTCCACTTAGAGGACAAAAAACTAAGACTAATGCTAGAACTAGAAAAGGTCCTAAGAAGACAGTATCTCGTAAGAAGAAAAAATAATTAAACTGATCCAATTGGCTCAACCAATATAATCAGCATGAAGGAGGGAAAATGTAAATGGCTAAACCAAAAAAGAAAGTAACACGTGTAAGAAGAAAAGAACGTAAGAATGTAGAACGTGGTCATGCACATATACAATCTACTTTTAATAATACAATAATAACTCTAACTGACGTTCACGGTAACGCATTATCATGGGCAAGTTCAGGACAATTAGGATTCAAAGGTTCTAGAAAATCTACTCCATTCGCATCACAAATGGCTGCAGAAACTGCTGCTAAAGCTGCTATGGAACACGGTCTAAAGAGCGTAGAAGTATTCGTTAAGGGTCCTGGTTCAGGAAGAGAAGCTGCAATCAGAGCTCTACAAGCAACTGGTCTTGAAGTAACTATGATCAAAGATGTTACTCCTATTCCACACAACGGATGCAGACCACCAAAAAGAAGAAGAGTTTAATTATAGGATTAGAAATTAGGAGGTGTAATATAAATGGCAAGATACACAGGTGCATCATGTAGACAGTGTCGTAGAGAAGGAATGAAATTATTCCTTAAGGGTGACAGATGTTATACTGATAAATGTGCTATAGCTAAAAGAAACTATGCTCCTGGACAACACGGTCAAGGAAGAAAGAAAGTTTCTAACTATGGACTACAACTTAGAGAAAAACAAAAAGTTAAAAGAATATACGGAGTTCTTGAAACTCAGTTCAGAAACATGTACGAACGTGCAGAAAAAATGCAAGGTAAATCAGGTGAAAATCTACTTAGCTTATTAGAAAGAAGATTAGACAACACTGTTTACAGAATGGGACTAGCTGCTTCTAGAAAAGAAGCTAGACAATTAGTTACTCATGCTCACTTCACTTTAAACGGACATAAGGTCGACATAGCTTCAATAACAGTTAAAGTTGGCGATGTAATAGCGCTTAAAGAAAAATCAAGATCTTCTGAGAAATTCAAAGGATTAGTAGAAGGAAACACTAGAGTAGCTCCTAAATGGCTAGATGTAGACATGGAAAACATGTCAGCGAAAGTTGTAGCTATACCAGATAGAGAAGATATAGACTTAGATATCGCAGAACATCTAATCATAGAACTTTATTCTAAATAATAAACGGAAGAACAGTATTGTTTTAAAAATATTGTTTGCCCTCAGTGGATTACTAAATTTTAGGGAGGGTTTTATCCATGATAGAAATAGAAAAACCAAGAGTAGACATTGTTGAAATAGGCGAAAACTATAGATATGGCAAATTTGTGGTAGAACCTCTTGAGAGAGGTTATGGAATTACCATAGGAAATGCTCTAAGAAGAATATTATTATCATCACTACCAGGTGTTGCGGTACACGCAATCAAGATAGACGGCGTACTTCACGAATTCTCTACAATTCCAGGAGTTAAAGAAGACGTTACTGAAATAATATTAACTTTAAAAGAACTTTCAGCTACGATAGATGAAGACGTAGAAGAGAGTAGAGTAGTAAGAATCGAAGCAGAGGGTCCATGCGTCGTAACTGGTGCTGACATAATATGCCCTCCAGATGTAGAGATCATAAGTAAAGATTTAGTTATTGCAACACTTGATGACAATGCTAAATTCAATATGGACATCCACATCGGTAAAGGAAGAGGATATGTACCTGCTGAAGATAATAAGAGTGACAATGCTCCAATAGGTGTATTGCCAGTAGACTCTATCTACACTCCTGTCGAAAAAGTCAGCTATCATGTGGAAAACACTAGAGTTGGCCAAAAGACAGACTACGATAAATTGATACTAGAAGTCTGGACTGACGGAAGTATCAATCCTCAAGAGGGTGTATCTCTTGCGGCAAAAGTATTAGTTGAGCATCTTAACTTATTCATCGACTTGACAGAGCATGTAAGCACTGTTGAAATAATGGTGGAAAAAGAAGAAGATCAAAAAGAAAAAGTTCTTGAAATGACTATAGAAGAATTAGACTTATCAGTAAGATCTTACAACTGCTTGAAGAGAGCGGGAATTAACACAGTTGAAGAGCTAGCTGACAAATCTGAAGACGATATGATGAAGGTTAGAAACTTAGGTAAGAAATCACTAGAAGAGGTTATCCAGAAACTAGATGAGCTCGGATTAAGTTTAAAACCTAACGAAGAATAGATCCTCATGAGAATCTCAAGCCATTGAGAGCTTGAGATGACCTTGCGAGGTATAATTATAACGCAAAAGGAGGGATTAGCATGGCTAAGTACCGTAAATTAGGCCGTGAAACTGCTCACAGAAACCTAATGTTAAGAAACTTAGTAACTAGTTTACTAAGAAGTGGTAGAATAGAAACTACTGTTACTAGAGCTAAAGAAACTCGTAGAATGGCTGAAAAGATGATAACTCTTGGTAAAAAGGGTGATCTTCACGCTAGAAGACAAGCTTTGGCTTACGTTATAGACGAGACTGTTGTAAATGATTTATTTACTAGCATAGCTCCTAAATACGCAGATAGAAACGGTGGATACACTAGAATAATCAAAAAAGGGCCAAGAAAAGGCGACGCTGCTGAAATGGCTTTTATAGAATTAGTATAAATAGGGAAGACGCCTGTGAGGGCGTCTTTTTTTACGCCTTTTTTTGGAGGTAAGAATGCCAAGGTGGATGGACATTTATCTCAAGTGTGATTGTAGGTTGTGGAGCGGGATATATTATATGTAAGCATATAGATCGAACAGCTCATTCGTTTAATTATAAACTGCCGATAGCGGTAATACTTATTTATTTAAGTGCTATGTTTATAGTACAGTTCGGTGTATCTATGTATATGACAAAGGAGATAAACAAAAAATCAGTTATAGATAGATTGAGTATCTGAGAGTGATAACGTATTATTTAGGAAATAAAAATTTAAGTATTCGCGAAAGAGAGCTGTGTAACAATAAAGCAGCTCTCTTTTATCCTTTTAGCGCGATAAATAAGCAAATAAATAGAAATAAGCAAATAAATTCATAATTCAGGTCATATATTTGGCTATTCATGAAATCAGCCACATATTCACTTGTTTTTGTAGTATCTTAAATATAGTATGCTGTGAAAGCTTAGAGTAGATAATTAACTGGGTACTAGCATGGAACTGTAAAACATTTGTATACTGAAAATATTTAGTAGACAAATAGGAGATTGATGACACATGAAAGAAAAGATTATTAAAAATGAAGGCGAGATAAAGATGATCATACTAAGGCTTGTATCCAGTGATAATTGGGTTGAGAGTACGGAATTATTAAATAAAATAAATAAAAAAACTAGGGAGACTAAGGCTACACTAGATAATTAATATGGGGGATAAAATGCACGCGTACAGCAATATAAGAAAAAATAAGTTTATATACATGATAATAACTATAGCTATTGCGACAATGCTGAGATTTGGAGGCAGTGTGGCAAAGATGTCACAAGAGCAGTACGCAAGTACTGCGGTTGCAGAATCTGAATCGGGTGGTATACAAGGTGGTAAGGCAATAACTTCAGTAAAAGAAGACCCTGAAGATCCATCTAAACATTACGATAAAATTTATTTTTGGACTAGGATAGTGGCATTTATACTTATGTCATTTGGACTTGATTTTATCCTAGGATATAGATCTGTGGATAAAGGATTGAATACCTATGGAAGCAAGAAAAGAACCATTACACTATTTGTGACAAATCTTTCAGAAGTATTTGTAATTGGTTCGATACTGGGATTTGTACTGGGATATATAGAGGCAGAAATACTTTTGAAGAATTTTAACGTGGGGTATTATGGACTCATAGATTTTACAAAAGTTCCGATTCGTATAAGTTATACAAGCTTTTTCCAGACAATTAGTGTTACATTTGGGCTTACTGCAATACTCGCCTTTGCACCCATTGTAAACACGATTGAGTCAGACAGCGATGAAATAAAAATAAATTGAAAAATAATACACCATTCTAAAGAAATGGGTGACATTTTTCCTATATTTTAAAGAATAAGCCGTATACTATTTTCTTAAATAGTATACGGCTTATTTATATACACATATTTCACTGGATATGTGGATAAAATTTCTATAAAAAGTATATTGAATAATTACTTGTCTTTTTGATAATTTATAGTCTATAATGAGAAATAGGAATTTTTATCGGAAAAATATAGAATTTACTAGTGTTTTGAACCAAAAATAACTAAATTATTCGTATCTTTAATTTTTTCAAAGGAGATTGAGTATGAAGGAATTTAGTATTAGTACTCAAATTTATTTCGGCGAAGGTGCTGTGGATAGATTGAGTGAAATAAAAGGGAAAAAAGTTTTAGTTGTGTGTGATAGTTTTATAAGGACTTCTGATATATTTACTAAGGTAAATGAGAAGTTGAGCAATTGCACTGTAGATGTTTTTAGCGAGATCGTGCCAGATCCTCCGGTTGAGACTGTTGCGCTAGGGATCCAGAAGTTAGAAGGATGCGGTGCTCAGATTATAGTCGCACTAGGGGGTGGATCGGCTATCGATGGAGCAAAGGCAATAGTTGAGTATTATAATAGGCTGCACGGAATGAAGTCTGAAATAGAAGAGTTCTACGCTATTCCAACTACTAGTGGTACAGGCTCTGAGGTGACTGAGTACGCAGTTATCACCAATAGGGAGGAAGGAATTAAGTATCCGTTAGTAGGAAAATCGTTACTTCCTAGCGTGGCTATTTTAGAGCCAGAGTTCACTGTTTCTGTACCTGGTGCAATTACGGCTGATACTGGTATGGACGTTATAACTCACGCTATTGAAGCCTATGTGGCAAATGGGGCTACAGATTTCTCTGATGCCTTAGCTGAAAAGGCTTTAACCTTGGCTGTTAGATTCCTTCCACAGGCGTTTGCAGATGGAAACGATTTAGTTGCCAGAGAAAAACTTCACAATGCTTCCTGCCTCGCTGGTATAGCGTTCAATTCGGCAGGACTTGGAATTACACATAGTTTAGCACACGCTATCGGAGGAAAATTACATGTTTCTCACGGTAGGAGCAATGCCATAATACTTCCGCACGTCTTGAGGTTTAATGCCGGATTAGACGATGTGGTCGGAAGTGATTATAGGCTTACAGCGAAAAAATATCAAAGATTAGCGAAGTTATTAAAACTTACAGCTATAAATGTTAATATAGGGGTCAACAATCTAGTTAAATGTATTGTTGAATTACAAAATCAATTAGGCATTCCAACTACGCTTGAGGAGCAAGGTGTAGATTTAGAGCTACTCAATGAGTCAAGGGAAGATATTATTGATGCAGCTATGGCGGATGTTTGCACCTCGGCAAATCCTGTCACAGTTTCTCGCCAAGACTTAGCAAAAATCATAGATGAAATAACTGTCAGGAAGGCAATATACCTTAAATAATGAATAAAATTCGATACCGAGATATAGACTAATCAAATGAGGTGATTTGGTGGAGAAAAAAATGTACTATATAGGCGAAGTCGAGGAAATTTGCAAAATAACCAAAAAAGCGCTTAGGCATTATGACAGGATGGGAGTATTGCCTCCCGATGAAGTTAGCGACAATAATGGGTATAGATGCTATAGTGAGGAAACCCTGCTGCATATACCTAGAATAAAATACTACAAACAAAGTGGATTTAAATTAGATCAGATTAAGACATTGATAGAAGGTGGCTCTGACTCGGAGTACGAAAGAAGTTTTAGAGAAAAGATCGATGAACTTCACGAAGTCGAAAAAGAGTTGCATCTGAAGATGAGGTCTATCAAGGATTGGTACGACCTTGTCCTAGAGGCCGAGATGGTGATAGATACACAGGCTACGGACGTATCAGTGAAGTATATAGACAAAAAAGACATGGTGTTTTTGGACAGGGAATTTGATTACAACTACATGGCGTCGATTATAAATATAGAGTTTACAAATTATATAGAGAATATACAGAATGCTATAACTGGACCAGTCATAATAGCTTATCCTTCGTTTGAAGAAAAAATGTCTGGTAAATGTAAAAAAATGCGTATAATTCAGGAGTCTATCTTAGTATGTAAATGTGAAATATGCGTGGAGTTTGGAGGGGCGATGTTTGTTTCTTGTTATCACATAGGCAGACATCAAGATATAGATAAAACATATAAGAAGATGAAGAAATGGATATCTGCTCATGGTTACTCCTGTGAAGAAGGTTGTTACGAAAGATATGTAATGGATTATTGGACAACCAAGAACTCCGATAGATATGTGACAGAAGTCTTGATAAAAATAAAAAAAAGCGTAAGAAAATCAAAGGTCACAGGAAAATAAAAAAAGCGTAAGAAAATAAATTTAAGAGATGTCCTCTACCGGTACAGGTAGAGGGCATTATTTTTTCTGTTTAAAAACATCAAAAAAACAGTACCCCTAGGTCAGGTTTTTAAACAAGAAATTTATTCTAAATAATACGCCTATTGTGAAAATTGTGTTTTAATAAAAAACTGGATTATGGATGCAAATTGTACAAACGTGTAAAATCAAGGCGTTCAAAGATTTTCTTGGATTTAAAGATCATAAAAAAAATAAATAATATTTTTTGAAATATCAATTGACTTTTACCCTTAGGGCAAGGATTATAATTTAGGAAAAGATATAAAAAGTTATTAAAAGGTTTCAAAACACAAAAATTCCGATTTGAAATGCAGTAACTATCAATTGAAAACGTTACGAGAAGAACATCAAAAAATTAATCGATAAATATTTCGGTACGGCTAACTGGAAAATGTTTGCACGACGAGGTATTTTGGATCAAGATTAACGAAAAACAACAAGAGTAAAAGAAGAACATAAGCACAAGAGTAAAAAAGGGCATAAGCAAAAGAAGCAGCAGAAGTAAAAGAGACAATATGAATACAGACAGCAAGGGTAAAGGGAACACATAGGCAAAGGGAATGTCATGAATAAGAGAAACAAGATAGTACAGAAACAAAAGAGTACAGAAATGGGAGGAGTAATTAAATGGAGGAGATTTTAAGAGTGGCAAATGTAACAGCCGAAGCAGCGAAGAAAAAGTTATCCAGCGATTTCTTTAAAAAAGGAATTTCAATAGCTTTGTTCTCAGGGGTAGCGTACGGGTTGTACACAGCGTTTCTGACAATGGGTATGACTAAAGGAGTCTGGGGGGACTGGTACGGTGCAAATACAGCAGGGTTATCACAGTTCGTAATAATCTATCTATTAGCAGCATTGGGAAATGCGATAAACGATAGTTGCAGTGCAGTATGGGCAGTACTAAATTCAGTAAGACAGGGTAAATTCAAGGATATGCTTAGATGTATAAACTCAGTACCTGGGAGAACTATGATAGGTGCAGCGCTTATAGGAGGACCTATAGCAGGTACTTCATACGTTATAGCCATACAGATGGCAGGACCTATAGCAGTTCCAATATCAGCACTTTGCCCAGCAGTAGCGGCGTTATTAGGAAAGATATTATACAAACAAGAGATAAATAAGCGTATGGCAGTTGGTATTGTAATATGCGTTGCAGCCAGTTTCCTGATAGGAAGTACAGGTTTCCAAGGTGGATCAATGTCTGCTAACACAATCCTAGGATTGGCAATAGCTATTATAGCAGCAGTAGGTTGGGGATTTGAAGGATGTGTTGCAGGTTATGCATCAGCGATGGTAGATACTGAAATCGGTATCTGTATCCGTCAGTTGACTTCTGGAATAGCAAACTTATTTATAGTAGTTCCAGTTATAGGAATTATGGCAGGTGGATTAAACATATCAGTCGACCTAGCAGTGCAGGCATTCACAAGTGCACCAGCGATGATATGGTTTGCAATGAGTGGACTACTCACATTTGCAACTTTTATGAGTTGGTACGCTGGAAATAGTATGTGTGGAGCAGGACTTGGTACTGCTTGTAACGGAACATATTCATTCTTTGGACCGCTATTCTGTTTCTTACTACTAGGAATGTACGGTGGGATAGAAGGATGGTCACTACCTATGATAGCTTGGATAGGTGCGATAATCATGATGTTTGGTATCCTGACTATAGCGATGAATCCACTAGATATATTTAAAAAGAAAAGTGAGGTCGAGTAAATTATGAAACCATTAAATTACGCAATCCTGAAACACTTTACTACAGTTAAGGAAGCAAATGCAGAAGATGTCGTAAGGGCTCTAAAAAGAGAGTACGGAAAGTTCAAAGCCTTGAATGAAAAGGATGTCCAGTCGTCTCTCATGACTGCTGAAGCCAATGGAATACTTGAAGAAACTAGATTTGAACTGGATTCAAAGGGAAAATTAGTGGTTTACTACCACGCTAATGAAGATGGCAAGGCTACAATTAATAGATATATTAAATAGAGATCAGCATAGATTTACAATACACTACGGGGAGGTATTCTAGATGAGATACAACGGTGATGAAGCTCTTGGGCTTGTTGAAACTATAGGATTAGTTCCAGCGCTAGAGGCGGCGGATAAGATGCTCAAAGCTTCTAATGTCGAGCTAGTATCGTATGAAAATGTCGGTTCGACACTTGTTACGATTATGGTTAAAGGAGATGTCGCAGCGGTGAGATCAGCGGTAGAAGCTGGAGCAGAAGCAGCGGCGGCAATAGGTAAGCTGACAGCGAAAAACGTTATGCCTAGACCTATAAGACAGGTCGGAGAAATAGTATCAGTACACGATGTAGATTTATAAGCTAAGTGCAGAGAGGAGAATATACAGATGTTTAGAAGTGAAGCTTTAGGATTAATAGAAACATTTGGTTTGGTATTTGCACTTGAAGCAGCTGATGCGATGTGTAAAGCGGCAGATGTTGAACTTATAGGTTACGAAAATGTTGCCTCAGGATATATTTCAGTACTCGTGACTGGAGATGTCGGAGCGTGCAAGACTGCAGTAGAAGCAGGGGTTAAGGCAGTAGAGGATATGGAAGATGGCAATATGTACAGCCATGTAGTTATAGCAAGACCACATGATGACCTTCAGAAAATAATAGAGCGTTATAAGATAGAAAATCTTATTTCTTAGTAGCTCGTATCTGAGGAGAAGGGAGTGGGGTATGAGTATCATAGATAGCGATTTGCTCTCAATGCAGGAAGCTAGAATACTTGCAGAAAATGCGTATGAAGCGCAAAAGAAATTAGAGACTTTCACACAGGATCAGTTGGATATTATAGTTGAGAGTATGTTGAGCGAAGTCGAAAGACATGCAAAAGAGTTGGCAGAGATGTCGTGCGAAGAGACAGACTATGGAAACTGTGAAGATAAATACTTAAAAAATAGGTTCATCTGCTCATATCTTCGAGATAGATTAAAAGGAATGCACTGCATTGGAGTGATAAACGAAGATAAGGTGAACAAGACAATGGACGTGGGAGTTCCGAGGGGAGTAATAGCAGCATTTTGCCCTTCGACTAGCCCAGTGGCAACCGCTATCTACAAGGCAGTGATAGCAGTGAAATCTGGAAATGCAGTTGTATTTTCTCCACATCCAAATGCAAAGAGAAGCATTGCAAGAGCGCTTGATATACTGATTAAATCAGCAGAAGAACACGGACTTCCAGAAGGAGCACTCACGTATTTGACTACAGTGTCCCACCATGGATCGATGGAGCTTATGAAACATAAAAACGTTTCATTGATAATGGTGACAGGGGTACCGTCTATGCTAAGATGTGCATCTGAGTCTGGAAAACCGCTTATATACGGTGGAGCAGGAAATGGACCGGCATTTATAGAGAGGACGGCTGATATAAAGCAGTCTGTAAAGGATATAATTGCGAGCAAGACATTTGATTATGGAATTCTATCTGGGGCGGAGCAGTCCATAGTAGTTGACAGCTGTGTTGAGGCGGAGGTAAGAAGAGAACTTCAGGAAAACGATGCTTACTTTATGAGTGAAGAAGAGGCTGGAAAATTCGCATCTCTTTTCCAAAAAGGAGCCTATGGTTTTAAATCACATATGATTGGTAAATCGGCTGAGTTCTTGGCTAAGAAGGCTGGATTTGAAGTGCCAAAGCATACAAAGGTACTTATATCACAGCAAAAGTACGTTTCACTCGACAATCCGTATTCAAGAGAAAATCTTTGTCCAGTGCTTGCACTCTACATTGAAGACGATTGGCAACACGCATGTGAAAAATGTATTGAGTTGCTCTTGACGGAGAGACAGGGACATACATTAGTAATACACTCAAAAGATGAGGAAGTAATCCGACAGTTTGCACTCAAAAAACCAGTAGGAAGAGTGCTAGTCAATACTCCAGGGGTATTTGGAAGTATGGGTGCAACGACAAACCTGTTTCCATCTATGACACTCGGGAGTGGATCAGCAGGTCAGGGAATTACTTCGGATAACGTATCACCTATGAATTTGATATATATCAGAAAGGTTGGATACGGAGTTCGAAATGTGGAGGACATCATCGCTTGTGAGGGTGGAGTCAGAGATTTTACCAATGAAGTTAGAATCAATGCTCCATCCGAAGTCTGTGAGAGGGAATCAGACGGCGTGGCAGTCCAAAACAAAGATGAAATTCAAAATGAAGATGTAGCTCAAAACGCAGAGCTGCTGAGTAAGATATTGCAGTCGATATTAGAAAACTGTAAATAGAAATAAATCAAGAGAAGGTGAGGTATATAATTGGCTATGAACGATTTTTTAGAACAATTTAAAGCAGCCACTAAGGACATGTCTGATGCAGAACGCCAAGCATTATTAAAAATGTTCGAAGGTGTGACAAACGGAATTAAAAAAGACGAACCTATAGTGACAAAGGTAACTGGCGACAATAATGGAGAAATACCAGAAGGAATAACAGAGCGTCTACAAAGTTTAAAAGAAAACTACTTAAAACAAGTACCTACTATAACTACACACCGTGCAAGAGCGATGACTGAAATAGTTAAGGAAAACCCAGGGGTACCAAAGGCTATACTAAGAGGTAAGAGTTTCAAACACTGTTGTGAAACTGCACCCTTATTGATACAAGATCACGAACTTATAGTTGGAGCTCCAAACGGAGCACCACGTGCTGGATCTTTCTCACCAGATATAGCTTGGAGATGGATGGAAGACGAGATAGACACAATAGGTGAAAGACCTCAGGATCCATTCTTCATCTCAGAAGAAGACAAGAAAATAATGAGAGAAGATCTATTCCCATTCTGGAAGGGTAAATCAATAGACGAATACTGTGAAGACCAATACCGTGAAGCTGGTGTTTGGGAATTATCGGGTGAATCATTCGTATCCGACTGCTCATATCACGCAGTAAATGGTGGAGGAGATTCAAACCCAGGTTACGACGTAATATTAATGAAAAAAGGTATGCTGGATATAAAAAGAGAAGCAGAAGAACATCTAGCACAGTTAAACTACGAAAATCCAAATGATATAGATAAAATATACTTCTATAAATCATTGATCGATACAGCTGAAGGGGTTATGATCTATGCAAAACGTATGTCTGACCACGCAGCAGAATTAGCAGCAAAAGAAACAGACCCTAAACGTAAGGCAGAATTACTTAAGATATCAGAAATAAATGCAAAAGTTCCAGCATATAAACCAACCACATTCTGGGAAGCTATACAGGCTGTTTGGACAGTAGAATCGCTTCTAGTAGTAGAAGAAAACCAGACAGGTATGTCTATAGGACGTGTTGACCAGTATATGTTCGACCTATACAAAGAAGATATAGAATCTGGAAGGATGAATGACTTCGAAGCATTTGAATTAGCTGGTTGTATGCTTATAAAAATGTCAGAAATGATGTGGATAACAAGTGAAGGCGGATCGAAATTCTTCGCAGGATACCAACCGTTCATAAACATGTGCGTCGGTGGTGTGACTAGAGATGGTAGAGATGCTACAAACGACTTGACATACCTACTTATGGATACTGTAAGACACGTAAAAATGTACCAACCATCGTTAGCTTGCCGTATACATAAGGGATCACCACAGAAATACCTTAGAAAGATAGTAGACGTAGTACGTGCAGGTATGGGATTCCCAGCATGCCACTTCGACGATGTACACATAAAGATGATGCTTGCAAAGGGCGTATCTATAGAAGATGCTAGAGATTACTGCCTAATGGGTTGTGTTGAGCCACAAAAATCAGGAAGACTATATCAATGGACTTCAACTGCCTACACTCAATGGCCAATATGTATCGAACTAGTTCTAAACCACGGTGTACCGCTATGGTATGGAAAACAGGTCACACCTGATATGGGAGATGTAGCACAGTACAAGACTTACGAAGAATTTGAAGATGCAGTAAAAGAACAGATAAAATATATAACTAAATGGACTAGTGTCGCTACAGTAATATCTCAAAGAGTTCATAGAGAATTAGCACCAAAACCACTTATGTCTATCATGTACGAAGGATGTATGGAAAACGGTAGAGGAGTTGAAGCTGGTGGAGCTATGTATAACTTCGGACCAGGGGTTGTATGGAGCGGACTTGCAACATATGCAGACTCAATGGCAGCTATTAAGAAATTAGTATTTGAAGACAAGAAATACACATTAAAGGAATTAAACGAAGGGTTGAAAGCAGATTTCGTAGGATACGAAAGAATGAAAAAAGACTGCTTAGATGCACCTAAGTACGGAAATGACGATGATTACGCAGACTACATCGCTGCTGATCTAATCAACTTCACAGAAATGGAACACAGAAAATACAAGACATTATATTCAGTGCTAAGCCATGGAACATTATCTATATCAAATAATACTCCATTCGGTCAACTTACTGGAGCTACTGCAAACGGACGTGCGGCGTGGACACCTCTATCAGATGGTATAAGCCCTACACAAGGAGCTGACTTCAAGGGACCTACAGCTATAATCAAGTCTGTATCTAAGATGTCTTGCGATAATATGAACATAGGAATGGTCCACAACTTCAAGTTGATAGCTGGACTTCTAGATACAAAAGAAGGAGAAGACGGAATCATTACATTATTACGTAGTGCTTGTGCCCTTCAACTTGGAGAAGTTCAATTCAACTATCTAGACAATGAAACGTTGATAGAAGCACAGAAACATCCAGAGCAATACAGAGATTTAATCGTCCGCGTAGCTGGATACAGCGCTTACTTCGTCGAACTTTGCAAGGATGTTCAGGACGAAATAATCAGTAGAACTATGTTGACACATTTTTAATATTGGAGATAGATATTTATGATCAATAATAACTCGTGCAACATCATAGAGAGAAAGGCTAGAATCTTTAATACGCAAAAGTACAATATGTACGACGGTCCAGGAGTTAGAACATTGATATTTTTCCAGGGATGCCCTCTACGTTGCAAATGGTGCGCTAACCCAGAAGGATTAGAGAAAAAACACCGAGTTATGTTTAAGAGCAATTCATGTATTGACTGTGGTGCATGTATTCCAGCTTGTCCAGTTGGAATACACACCATAAATCCAAATACAGGCAAACACGAGGTAAATCGAGATATCGAATGTACTGGATGTGGAAAATGCCTAGATGCATGTCTAACATCTGCATTATCAATTGTCGGAGAAGACAAGACGATATCAGAACTTCTAGAGATAGTCGAAGAAGATAGATCGTTTTACGATATGTCTGGAGGCGGGCTAACACTAGGTGGTGGAGAGGTGTTGATGCAGCCAGAAGCTGCGGCAAACCTACTGATGGCAAGCAAGCAGGAAGGTATAAACACCGCCATAGAAACCTGTGGTTACACAAGTCTAAAGACAATACTCAAGGTTGCAGAATTTGTAGATTTATTTCTATTCGATATCAAACATATCGACCCAGAGAAACATTTTAAATGGACGGGTGTTAGAAACGAACAGATTTTAGAGAATCTACAAGAACTGCTAAGACATAAATACAATGTAAAGATCCGCATGCCGCTTCTAAAGGGTGTAAACGACCTCAAGGAGGACATCGAAAGGACAATGGAACTACTTATGCCTTACAAGGATTACAAAAACTTCAAGGGGATAGACCTACTCCCATACCACAAGATGGGGGTAAACAAGTACAATCAACTTGGAATGGAGTACCCTATTGAGGGAGATCCAAGTCTTAGCGATGAAGACCTAGATAGGATAGAAACTTGGATCAAAGAGTACGATTTAACCGTCAATGTAATTCGTCACTAGGTTGACAATATATGAAATAGAGATGGGGGATATTTGTATGAGCGATCAAAACAGAGATATCGAGAGAGTCATACAAGAGTCTGTACCAGGGAAACAAATTACAATAGCCCATGTCATCGCATCGCCGATGCCAGATATATACGAGCGATTGGGGATCGATGAAAAAGGAGCTATAGGTATTTTAACCTTATCGCCTTATGAAACAGCCATCATAGCTGCAGATATAGCGACTAAGGCATCCGATGTCGAGATAGGATTTCTAGACCGTTTTACAGGTTCAGTAGTTATAAACGGAGATGTACAGAGCGTCGAAACCGCTCTTGAAAAGGTAAATGAAACATTGAAGGATATGCTTGGATTTACCACAGCTCCAATAACAAGAACATGAGAAAAAAGAGAATCATGGTCATAGGACCTCATGGAAGTGGCAAGACGACATTGGTTGACTATTTAAATGGAAAGAGCGGGACGCCTAGGAAGACTCCAGACGTTATATACGGAAAGAACACAATAGATATTCCAAGTGCGTACATCGAAACTACGTGGATGTACAAAAATTTAATAGCATTATCACAAGATGCATCCAAGATTGTAGTCTTAGTAGATCAGTCGAACTGTAGAGAAGTCTACTCTCATGGATTTGCAATATTGTTTAAATGTCCCGTAATCGGTGTGATAAGTAAATGTGACCTGAAAGTTGAAAATAGGGAGAAATGTCTAAAGCAGCTTAAAAACATAGGGATATCGGAACCCTATTTCAGCATCAGCGCCACTGAAAAAATAGGTATTGATACTTTGAAGGATTACTTACTTGGAACGGGGGAGGTTGAAAAATGAAATTCATAACAGAGCAGTATCTGAGAGATTTATACAAAAAAGACCCCTTTGATAACTATAAATTAGACCCAGAGCAACGCCTCACACCTGGAGCCAGACAGTATCTATCCGATAAAGGCATCAGAATGCAGGACGACAATTTTGCAAAATACAAGAAGGTTTCAGCGACGAAGGTGGAAACTTCGAGAAATGAGCAGAAGAATTCAAGTAGTGGAGGGAAACAAGAGGATAAAAGATCGAAAAAAAGCATCAGAAAAATCTCCTTAAAGTTTAAAAATTTAGAATCTAAGTTTCTTCTCACTGCTCAGTCGATCTTGACAGAGGATATATTGGTAGCTCAAGAGGTCATCACTCTAACTCATAAACTTGCAAGTATCCAGAAGTTTATCGAGGGAAGAGGAGATTTGGAAGAAGTAGAACTCAGACCTTGTACAGGGATAACGGCAGAAAATTTCAATGAGGATATCGGAGATTGCTTTGAAATCACAGAGTTTCACATACAACTTACAAAGGGAGCACAGATAGCGAAACTGTACGCTCTAAAATGCGAACTCGAAGAAACGGCAATTGAAGTAGAAGAAATACAAGATAGAGAAAATCATTTAGACAAGATTGTAAAAAATACAAATGCCATCGCAAACACATTATCTCAAATGATTTGTAGGGCAGTAGGAGGTACGGTATGTCAGAGGAAAAAATAAAATTTCAACACTGTGACGAACTAGTAGAAGAGTTCGAAAAAGTTATCGCCAATCCTATTGTATCAAAATCATCGGTGTACTACACCGGCGTAGACTTAGGAACAGCGTGTATAGTATTAGCGGTTTTAGATGAAAATTACAGACCAGTGGCAGGCGCCTATAGATACGCAGAGGTAGTTCGAGATGGTATGGTAGTAGATTACATCGGAGCGATACGCATAGTAAGAGAGCTGAAACAGGAGATAGAAGAGAAGCTGGGAGTCGAACTCATATACGCTGCATCTGCTATCCCACCTGGGACAGACGCTCTAGATTCAGGGGCAATAAAAAACGTAGTCCAAGGAGCTGGATTTGAACTCACAAATCTCCTAGACGAACCCACAGCGGCAAACGAGGTACTCGAGATAAAAAACGGTGCAGTAGTCGATATAGGTGGTGGAACGACGGGGATTTCAATACTCAAAGACGGCAAGGTAATCTACGTAGAAGACGAGCCAACTGGGGGAACTCATTTCTCATTGGTCATCTCGGGAGCCTATGGATTAGATTTTAAGGAAGCTGATGAGTTTAAGAGAAACGACGACAACCACGGAGAGTTGCTACCGGTGTTAAAACCAGTAATAGAAAAGGTAGCCTCTATAATAAACAAACATATCGAAGGTTACGACGTCGAGCATATTTCCCTGGTAGGAGGAACATGCTGTCTAACTGGAATTGAAGAAATAATACAGAAACAAACTGGGATACACACGCATAAGCCCAAGAATCCAATATTTGTAACACCACTTGGAATAGCATTGAGCTGTAGCCAAAACATACTGGAATAAGAGAGGGAGATATTTATGATCACAGCAAAACTTATCGACAATATATGGGCTACAAGAAAATCCGATTTATTGAGTGGATTCAAATTTATGCTAGCAGAGGTAATCGGCGGGACAGAAGATGGAAAAAGGCTTGTTGTTGTAGATATCATAAGTGCTGGGATAGGTGACAGGGTCTTAGTTACGACAGGTTCATCTGCCCGCAGAATGTTAGAAGACGACAATCTGCCAGTAGACGCAGTAGTTGTAGGAATTATAGACGACGATTGCACTGCTGTATAACTTAAGATAATGTCCACAACCACGAGCAATCAGAATTTTAAAAAACAATATAGGAAGGAGTGAGTAGATGAAGCAGTTAATTTGTGCAAAGGATATAGAAGAAGTAATAGCTAAGGGCGAAAACAAATTCTATGTGTCAGATGATACTATAATAACACCTTCAGCAAAGGACGCAGCTAGATTAAACGGAATCGAATTCACAACCGAGCCAGAAGTTAAGGTAGCATCACCAGTATTAAATACAGGTGGAGTAGACAATGAAGCATTATTGAATTTAATTAAGACGATGATGAATAAGGGTCTTTTACAGGATATGATACAGGCACTTGGAAAAAACAATCTACCATATGACGTAGATGCCGATCCAACTGGACTCAAAGTAGTAAGAGGTAATTCAGTGAAAATGGATGTTTTCGACACTGGAAATCCAAGTAACAAGGTGTATTTCCAAGAGTTAGTCAGCAAGGATGAGTCAAAGATGAGTGCAGGTTTCTTAACTATAGAAAACTCAAGGTTCGACTGGGAACTCACTTACGAAGAAATAGACTATGTAATAGAAGGAACATTGACAGTAGAAATTAACGGAAAGACTTACACAGCTTATCCTGGAGACGTACTATTTGTGCCATCTGGCTCAAACGTAGTATGGGGTTCACCAGACAAGGCCAGATTGTTCTACACAACATATCCAGCCAACTGGGCAGATCTTTTGTAGAAATAGGAGGATAAGTCATGCAAGCACTTGGATTGATAGAAGTGAGAGGACTGATATCGGCAATTGAAGCGGCAGACGTGATGCTAAAATCAGCGGACGTAAGCATAATCGAGAAGACGATAGTAGGAGGAGGACTAGTCACAGTAAGTGTGACCGGTGATGTAGGAGCTGTGAAGGCAGCTGTAGAAGCAGGAGCAGCAGCTGTAAATAATTTAAACAGCGCAACATTAGTTTCGGAACACGTGATACCTCGTCCAGACAATCAGTTGGAAAATATAATTAAAGACGAACTACCTCCAGATGACCCTGAGAAATCAGATATTGAAGTCGTAGAAACGCCAGAAACAGCTGATAAGTCAGCGAAGACAGAGGTTAAATCTCAAGTTGAGATAACAGTGGAAGATGTGCTTAAATCAGAGTCTGTAACAGCTGAGTCAGCGAAAATAGATCAAAAAAATCAAGAAGACAAAGAAGTAAATATATCAGTTGAAGTCAAATCAGACGAAAAGCAAACTGATTTAGATAGTAAAAAAGAAAGTTCGCCTAAAGCAAAAGAAAAAAAGACGAGCAGCAAGAAAAAATCAGCTAAACAGGATAACCCTACAAAGTGATAATCATGGCATTTGGGAGGAGGAAGTAAGGAAATGCAAAATTTTGATAAGGATTTGTACTCAATACAAGGAGCGAGGGATTTAGCTAGACGTGGAAAAATAGCAGCTGACAAACTTGCCGACTATACTGAGGAACAAATAGATAACATAATACGCAATATGGTCAAGGTTGCAGAAGACTACGCGGTATGTCTAGCAAAAATGGCAGTAGAAGAAACAGGATTTGGTAATGCAGAGGATAAAACTTTCAAGAATCAACTAGCATCTACAGTCCTATACGACTCAATAAAAGATATGAAAACTATAGGTGTAATCAGAGAAGACGAAGAAAACAAGCTAATGGAAATAGCTGAGCCAGTAGGACTAGTAATGGGGATAGTACCTTCTACAAACCCTACATCTACAACTATATTTAAATCTATCATAGCTATAAAATCTCGTAATGCGATAGTATTTTCACCACATCCATCAGCTCTAAAATGTACATTGAAAGCAGCTGAATTGATGAGAGATGCAGCTGTAGAAGCAGGAGCACCAGCAGATGTAGTAGGATGTATAGAAGTACCTTCTATGGGAGCTACAAATGAACTAATGAAGAGTCCAGAAGTTTCTGTAATCATCGCAACTGGTGGTCCAGGAATGGTAAAGGCAGCCTATAGCTCAGGGAAACCAGCCCTAGGAGTAGGAGCAGGAAATTCACCAGCTTATATAGAAAGAACAGCAGATGTCCACAAAGCAGTGAAAAACATCATAGCGAGCAAGACATTTGACAACGGTACAATATGTGCGTCTGAACAATCTATAATCTGTGAAGAATGCAATAGAAGTCTAGTACTAGATGAACTAAAGAAACAGGGTGGATACTTCATGTCAGCGGACGAGACAAATAAAGTCTGCGACCTATTATTCAAAAACGGACATGCGATGAATGCAAAATTCGTCGGAAGAACACCACAGGTAATAGCTGAGGCAGCAGGTTTCAGCGTACCATCTGATGCAAAAGTCCTAATAGGACAACAAAGCGGAGTAGGACCAGGATATCCCTTATCTTATGAAAAATTAACTACAGTACTAGCTTTCTATACAGTTAAAGACTGGCATGAAGCTTGTGACCTAAGTATAGCATTACTTCAAAACGGAATAGGTCATACTATGAGTTTACACACTGAAGACAGAGATATAGTTATGAAATTCGCAAAGAAACCAGCATCTAGAATACTTGTAAACACAGGGGGAAGCCAAGGTGGAACCGGAGCTACAACAGGACTCAACCCATCATTCACACTAGGATGTGGAACTTGGGGAGGAAGTTCAGTTTCAGAAAACGTGACACCTATGCACCTGTTAAATATAAAAAGAGTGGCATACGGATTGATAGATCCATCAGAGGTATCGGCAAGCGGTTCAAATATGAACTACGCACCATCAAGCAATGCAAATACAAGCAGCTGTTGCAATGAAAAACACGCTTGTACATCAGCAAAAAGAGAAATGGATATGAGTCCCGATCAAATCGCAGCAGGCTCGATAAACCAATCTTGCTCAAGTAGTAAAGACACTGTAGTTTCAAGTGACGCATGTGCAGGCGCAAAAATAGAAGACTTAGCTAAGGATGAAAATCTTCTAAAATTGGTAAGCCAAATAGTCGAATCGATGAAGAAGGGGAACTAAATGGAAAATTACGAAGCTGTAATGAAACTTCTATTAGAAGCAGTAAAGAGTGGAGACGTGAAAGTTGATAAGGCAAGTACAGGAGAGATACCTGTAGGAATATCAAACAGACATGTACATCTATCTCAAGGACATGTGGACACATTATTTGGACCAGGATATCAGTTGACTAAATTAAAAGACTTATCTCAACCAGGGCAGTATGCATGCAAGGAGACAATAACTATTTGTGGACCAAAGGGAGCAATCGAAAAAGTAAGGGTACTTGGACCAGTGAGAAATGAAACACAGGTAGAGGTATCAGGTGGAGATTGCATCAAACTAGGAGTCAAATCAAATGTCAGATTATCAGGGGACTTAAGTGGAACACCAGCAATAACAGTAGTAGGACCAAAGGGAAGCGTAATAGCTAACGAAGGATTGATAGTAGCTCAGAGACATATTCACATGACTCCAGAAGATGCAAAACAACTGGATCTTGCAAATGGAGAACTAGTTGAAATCAAGACAGCTGGTCTAAGGGGAGGAACGTACAATAGCGTAAGTATAAGGGTAGACGAATCCTACTCACTCGAATGTCATCTAGACGTCGAAGAAGCAAACGCAATGGGAATCACCCCAAACACAAAGATACAAATATGTAGATAGAACAGATTTAACTTAAATTGGTAAAAATTAAAATACAATACAAATACAAAAAAACAAATAATATCTTAGGAGGATTTTAAAATGAAATACGATGCATTAGGAATGATAGAAACTAAAGGTTTAGTAGGATCAATAGAAGCAGCAGATGCAATGGTAAAGGCTGCAAATGTATATCTAATAGGTAAAGAACACGTAGGTGGCGGACTAGTAACTGTACTAGTAAGAGGAGATGTTGGAGCTGTTAAAGCTGCTACAGATGCAGGAGCAGCAGCAGCACAACGCGTTGGAGAATTAGTATCAGTACACGTTATACCAAGACCACATTCAGAAGTAGAAACAATACTTCCAGCTATAAAAGAAGCTAAATAATCTAGTAAATACTCTAGTAAACAATTTAGTAAATACTTTAGTAAATAATCTAGATGTGAATCTAGGTGATAATCATTACACGGTTGGGAATGCACTTATGGGTAATGCACTCCTATCGAAACAAGAAGTACAACCACTGCCTGTATAGGTGGTGGCATAATTACAAAATCACACCCGCCTCCTGTGAAGGCGGGTAGATCTTTCTTGAATCGCAATCTAAGAAACAGATAGGGGGTCCATACCTGGCGTAAGTAGCTAGGTATGGACCCTCTTTCTTAATTTATATCAAAAACGCCTTTCTTCTTTGAATTCCACAGGGCTAACACAGCAGTCGCTGTGAATACGGCTATTGTAGTCAGAAATATATTTGATATTACCACCGCAAAAAATAATAGGGTCATTACTAAAAAAAAGCCCATTTTATATGTGAATCTCGAAAAAGTACCTAAAAATACAGTCATCATACTGATCAAGCCAAAATACTTAAAATCAATCCCAGCACCTTGGTATTTAACTTGATTCAAAAAAGTAGTAGCCTACCTAGATAGAGTAAAGATAAATGAAAACGAAATCAATAAGATTATATAAGGATATATGCTGTGATTATCATTATCCCTTGTTGAATTACTTCCTAGATTCAAACTGCTTTTTAAATCGGATATCCAACTTAAAAGTTCAGAATAAATACTATTTTTGTCGGTTTTAGGGCGATTACTTTCAAAGGTTTCTTTTTCTGGATCTATTAATACAAACGGCAGTACCATATATAGCACGTGGGAAATAACAGTAGCTTTCATGGATATGTCAAACGATATATTAAGCATGTAAAAAGACAGCAAAGAGGCTAACATAAATCCAATATTTCCGAATGATAAATACCTCCCAAATATTTTTTCTCCGTCCTCACAATTATTAGATTCATACAACAAAGCCATATCAACTCCTGAACTAGCGGCAATAGAAACTCCCATTAAAATACTTCAACTGCCAACATTGTAAAATTATTTAATTTCCAAAATACAATCTTTGATACAAACAAAAGTATATTTGAGAGAATAAGCATTTTTTTGTATGCGATTTTATCGGCTATAATTCCACAGGGTATTTCTGACACGACGATTATTATAGAAAGCAAAGATTGTAGAGTTAACACGTCTCGAATATTTATCCCCTTAGACTCCCTAACTATAGTTGCAACCGGGGCGTAAAATACCATCGCCTGCAAAAATATTAGCCCATATAAAATATAGATGTTTCTCTTTTTTTTCAACTATATGCCACCACCTCTAAGATTAAACTATGGATAAACCACTATCTCATCAACTAAATTTAACTTTAATAGTATATAGTATCATGAAAATGAATCAAAAATAAGGATGATGGTACAAGTTACATAAAATTTTTTCTAATAACTTGGGATAGATGTCACCCACCACGGAGTAACCATTAGGAGCAATCAACATCATCACAAGCAAGCGCCATAAAATACAAGTCGGAAATCGCTGACCTAGTAGAATTTTACCTTATAAATGAGGGATTTTATGTAAATAAGTTCTACAGAGGATAGGAAGCCTTAGATTCTGCCTGTGATAATCCTCCTGATTTGGCGATTTTAGACCTTATGCTGCCAGACATCGCTGGATTTGATATCTGTAGAAAACTAAGGGAAAAATTTGCGTTCCCAATTATAATGCTTACAGCTAAGGTTGAGTCCATGGATAAGATAAATGGGCTAGCTCTAGGGGCTGACGATTATATACCTAAGCCATTTAACCCACTCAAGGTAGTCGCCAGGGTAAAAGCACAGCTAAGGCGAGCAAAGAATTATAATGGCTCATTAAACGATTTAGAACTAGGATCAAATAATAAGGGCGAAGTTCGTGCAAATTCTAAAACAAATACAAGTATAATTACAGTAGAATTAATTATGAATCGCACAAAACAGATGTATAGGAAAAATATGCAAATGGCAAAGGAGGCTGACAAGAGAAAAGATGATTTAATAGTCTATCTAGCTTACGATTTAAAGACTCCGCTAACATCGATAATAGGATGCCTTACACTCATGGATGAAACTCCTGAACTGCCGGAAGATCTGAGACGTAAGTTCTTAAAAATAGGGGTGGAAAAAGCGTACAGGCTTGAGGATTTGATAAATGAGTTCTTCGAAATTACTAGATTCAATATAACTAAGACGATACTAGAATGTGGGAGGATGAATCTCTCTATGATGTTTCTTCAATTGGAAGATGAGTTTTATCCGATTTTAAATGAGAAAAAACTTTCGATAAGTACGGATATGGAAGAAGGCATTAATATTTTAGCCGATGGTGGAAAAATAGCTAAGGTATTTGACAACATTCTCAGAAACGCTATAAACTACAGTTATCCAGACACAGAAATATCTCTATTGGCACATACGGAAGGGGATTCAGTGAGGGTTGAGATATCTAATCGAGGAGATCAAATTCCAGAGCAAAAGATAGATATGATTTTTGATCAGTTCTTTAGAGTTGATAGTTCGAGAAATACCTCAGGTGGTGCTGGACTCGGGCTCACTATTGCCAAGGAAATAGTAGAACTTCACTCGGGTACAATATCTGTCACCAGTGATATAGAATCGACAAGATTCACAGTAATATTACCAGTTAATTTAAATACAAATCAATCGTAATTTCGCGGTCGACATAAATGATAGCCCTAATGTCGACCTATATTTTGACTTCCATTTAGCCCTATATTTCGCCCTCCATTTTGACTTCAATCTCAATCACGATTTTAATTCCGATTTCAATAAATCTAAACTTAATAAAATCGTAAGAATTACGTAAGTTTGCCGTAAAACAATATAATCCACAACCTGATAGACTGTAACTTGAGATAAATGTCCACCACCTCTACAGGTGGGATATAAATTTCATTTCAGTGGTGGAAAAGTCCACACCACGCAATTATTAGTGAACTATAGTTTGGAAGGTGAAGGACAAGAATGTAATATTAAATAGAAAAACAATCGAGGCTATGAACGCTATGTTGTACGACTATAGCAGTCAAACTGGAGATACTACAGTCAATATAGTAAGTGGATTCAGGGATCAAAATAGACAGAGTGAATTGTTTAATGAAAAGAAGGATGCTGCGGGCGAAGTGGAAGCGAGTGAGATAAAATTTCAGCATGAGTATAGTGAGAATATTAGAAATATACACATCAAATAAGAATGGAGTAAGATATGGAAGTAGATAAATAAAGTAGTAAGTTACACAGAAGATAGAAGAAAGTAAGGAGATGGTTTTTTGTATAGCCTAGTATTCAAAAAATACACCCATTAAAGTAATAATTTGGAATAAATCTTAGCGCAATTTAAAATAACTTGTAAAATTTAAATACATTTAAAAGAAAAATGAAAAACAAGGTATAAACATGGCGAAAACCTAAAAATGTAAATTGACAAACGTTATCTTGTTGTAATATATTAATATTATAGGATGATTATCTTAGAAAAGAAAAGTGCAAAATATAGGGGAGTGGCGCGCGTGACAGAATATTCCAGTGAAGTTCAGCATGTTAGCATAAGAGATTTATTTAACGATCATAGATGTGATTCGTTCGTCAAATTTTGTGAAGATAATAGTCTTATGTACATTGATGAAATTAATGAAGAGATCTTGGTAAACTACAGTTACGTACCGTATGTGGGTATAACTAAAGTAGAGAGGGTCAGACAGATTCTAGATAAACTGGACAGACATAGAATGGGTAAAGATTATGACGTACGTAGGTCTTTAAGGGTTGACGAGAGGTGGTACAACATACTCGCAGGACATAAGTTATCTGTAGTATACGATATTTTCGAAATCGACTATGATTTAGAAGATAAATGCATTCTAGTTGAAGACATACAGGGTAAGTCGCTAGTCGAGTTGGGCCCAGCAGGAAAGTTTAGTTTACTAAGGGTAGTAAATATGATAAACGGGATCAGGATGCCCGAAAATATTATTAGGAGTACGAGAAAAAGAGCTAAATTCAAGCCGAGGGATGTTGAGATAATTAAGTTGAGGTATAATTGCGACCTCACTCTTAAGGAAATATCCGATGAATATGGGTTGAGTAGGGAAAGAGTAAGGCAGATAGCAAAGAAATTAAAGAGTAGGGTTGAGAAGTATCTTTATGGAGAAAATTTCGTACAGGCTCTTAGACTTATCTTTATAGGAAGAGAATATTGTAGCGTGGAAGAATTATACGAGGTATTTTCAAATAGCGATGAGCAGATTTTGGAGCTTGTATTGAAAGAAGATATAACCTTGTTTAAGTTTGAGCCTTTAGATATAGTATTTTTCTCTTCGGAAAAGCTAGTTGAGATCGAGAATAAAATGGATGAGTTGGTTTATCAACTTCCTAAAATAGTGAAGGTGTCTGATGGGTGCAGCAGTATTGTATCGTCACTTACAGGTATTGGCTTGGACGATATAGATACAGAGCAGGTCAAAGAAGGTCTTACGCACTACGGTTATAAGAAATATGGGGAATATCTATCGCTCAGTAAGCTGACGAATATAGATATTTCGAGGATATTATTTTCTAATTACATAGATAAACCACTGTACTACGATGAATTATCATTTGAAATGATCGTAGACTTGAGCAAACGATACCTAAACTTAGATATCGCCAGTTCGTTCAGAGGATTGGAGAGAAGTATTAGGGATACTGGTAACGTTATCTTAGTCGATGCAAGGACGTATTTGGATATAAATAAGCTCAATATAAATATGGAGTGTACAAGATTTCTTGAGTCTATTTTCCGAAAAGAGTTGGAGAAAAATGAAATAATTAACTCTGGAAATATATTCAACAAATATAGAAGTGAATTAGAGGGATACGGAATTATGAATAAATACATTCTATATTCGGTGTCGGAGGCGTATTTGTCGGATAAATTTTCAATTGGCAAGGGAAACACTCTCAATATTTCGAGAGAACTTAAAAAATTAGAGCTCTCTAGAGAAGAAAGGGTTGCGGAACTTATCAACAGAAACGGAGGCAGAATCAAACGCGATGAGGTGATAGACGCCTTGGGATGGAGTCAAATCAAATTTGACGACACCTTGGTTAAGTCTGATAGCTTGATTAGGATAGGTGAAATTGTAACTACATTTGAGAATATAAATCTGAGTGAGTCTGTGAAGAAGAGGATAATGGATGTATTTGAAGACGAGATTAAAAAAGGATATGTCACATCGTACAATGTATTTTCGAGGCTGGTATTAGAAGAAGAGACGGCTAAATTCCTAAGAGACAATGCAGTGGAAGATGCCAATAAATTCTACGGTCTTTTGAGATCTTTGTTTCCAGATGTGTATTCGAGAGGAGTCTTGTTCATAAAGGACTACAGCAAGTATAGAAATTTCGAGGAAATAGTTTTGTTTACATTTAAGGACAAGGTATTTACGAGAAATGATTTAAAAACTTTTATTATAGGGTCTGGATATTCTCCTGTGAACTACAGCTCTCTATTTAATAAACTTACACGTGAATCTAGTATTATCGCAGTGTCGGATCATGAGTTTAGGATAAATCAATTTTAAGATACACGTGTAACTTAAAAAATCTAAAACTAAACTAAAGCTAGATAATTGGCAATAGCGCTATTTAATAAAGAAAATTGAACTAAGGATTGTGAGATGCTATATTTTTAAAACCTTCTGGTGTGGGTATAGAAATATAGTATCTCATTTTTTAATGTAAGAATTAAAATGTCGTATTTGAAAACAATAAATAAACTCACATAACATAGATTTTTGAACAATGCAACTAAATTGATGAACATACCAAATATATATGATATAATTAAATGGTAATTCAATGATTCCAGTTGGGTGATTTTACCACATGCTGGAATGAGAATTATGTCAGCTACATATGTAGGTGGGGACATAATTCTTAAGCTACATGAGCGCAAGCGGGAGCCTAATCCCAAAAGGAGATATTTATGAACAATATTGTACAGGTAAACAATATGACATTTGAATATATAACAGAGGAATCCAGTGTTAAAGCTATCGATGACTTAAGCCTAAACGTAAAAGAGGGGGAGTTCGTAGCTATAATAGGACATAATGGCTCTGGAAAATCCACACTGTCTAAAAATTTAAATGCCATTTTATTTCCCACAGAAGGAAATATTTTAATCGATGGAATCGATACGAGGATGGAGGATAGACTCTGGGACATCAGGCAGACTGCTGGTATGGTATTTCAAAATCCAGATAATCAAATAGTAGCGACTATAGTAGAAGAGGACGTGGCGTTTGGCCCAGAAAACCTCGGAATACAGCCTAAGGAAATAAGGGCGAGGGTCGATAAGGCGCTTAAAGACGTGAATATGTATGAATTTAGAAGAAGGCAACCACATCTCTTATCTGGTGGTCAGAAGCAGAGGGTGGCTATAGCTGGAATAATAGCGATGAGGCCGAAATGTATAATATTTGATGAGGCTACGGCTATGCTCGATCCGTCTGGGCGCAAGGAAGTGATGAGGACTATAAAGGAACTCAACAAACAAGAGAAAATAACAGTTCTTCATATAACGCATTACATGGAAGAGGCAGTAGAGGCAGATAGAGTGATCGTAATGGAAAAAGGCAAGAAGATAGTCGAGGGAACTCCGAGAGAGGTATTCAGCCATGTACGTGAATTAAAAGAAATAAGGCTCGATGTACCGTGTATGACAGAACTTGCTAACCTATTGATAGACGATGGTGTGAATATTCCAGGCGATATACTCACTGTAGACGAGATGGTGGATAAGATAATGGAGTTTAACGGAGATTGTGTGGTTGGGGATTGATCCTGACCTAGATCTGGACGACGCCCCCATATGTGGGTGGAAGTCCTCAAGTTACAACAAAACAATGGTAAAGATGGTGATAAACAGTGTCAATTAAAGTGGAAAACTTAACGCATATATACGATGAAGGCATGCCATTTGAAAATAAATCCTTGGATGATGTAAGTTTCGAGGTGGAGGATGGAGATTTCGTCGGTCTAATAGGTCATACGGGCTCTGGAAAATCTACCTTAATTCAACATCTAAACGGATTAATCAAACAGTCTTCTGGGAAAATATATATAAATGATTTTGAGATAACTCAAAAAGGTCTAAATCTGACAGATGTCAGAAAAAGGGTAGGGGTAGTGTTCCAGTATCCAGAGTATCAGTTATTTGAAGAAACTATAGCAAAGGACGTTGCATTCGGTCCGGAAAACTTAGGATTGCCAAAGGAAAAAATAGATGCCCTAGTAAAGGATTCAATTGAATCGGTCGGGCTAGATTTTGAAGAATACAAGGATAAATCTCCATTTGAACTATCTGGAGGTCAGAAGCGCAGGGTTGCAATAGCGGGGGTGATAGCTATGGAGCCAGAGGTTTTGATCTTGGACGAGCCTACTGCAGGCTTGGATCCAGCGGGTAGAGATGAGATATTTGAACTTATAAAAGACCTTCACAGGACAAAAAAAATAACTATTATACTATCATCGCATAATATGGATGATATGGCTAAACTTGCAAACACTATATTGGTGATGAACAGGGGTCGACTTGAATTTATAGGAAGCCCGAGGGAAATATTCAAATCACATATCGGAAGGCTGAAGGAAATAGGACTTGATATACCACAGGTGTTAGAATTGGCTATAAAGCTAAGAGAAAAGGGATTAGACATAAGAGGAGATATTATAACTGTAGAAGAGGCAAAAGACGAAATAATTAAAGCGCTGAGAGGAAGGGGAAAATGTTAAAAGATATTACAATAGGACAATATTATCCGAGTGAATCAACTGTTCACAAACTCGACCCTAGAATCAAGCTCGTCGCGACCTTGGTGTTTATGGTATCGATCTTCGTGATAAAAAGGTACTGGGTATACGCCATAGTGCTACTTTCATTATTAGCAATTATAAAACTTTCAAATATTCCAGTCAAACTCATAGTAAAGGGGATAAAACCTCTGAGATGGATATTGATATTTACTTTTGTTATAAACGTGCTATTCTACCCAGGAACAAATATGATTTGGGCTTGGAAATTTTTAAAAATTAGCTATGAAGGTTTGAATCAGGCGATATTCATGGCGATTAGACTTGTATTTTTAGTCGCTGGAACATCATTGCTCACACTTACTACCTCTCCGATAGAGCTTACAGACGGTATAGAAAGACTTTTAAAACCGTTTAACAAGATAGGACTACCAGTGCATGAATTAGCTATGATGATGACTATAGCACTTAGATTCATACCAACTCTTTTAGACGAGACCGATAAGATTATGAAGGCTCAGATGTCTAGAGGTGCAGATTTTGAAAGCAAGAATATAATAAATAGAGCTAAGAATTTAGTTCCGCTCTTAGTTCCACTGTTCGTAAGCGCATTTAGAAGGGCTGATGAACTCGCAATGGCTATGGAAGCTAGATGTTACAGGGGTGGAGAAGGCAGGACGAAGATGAAAGAAATAGTCATAACGAGGGCTGACCGCATAGCTTGGGTCGTGCAAGTGGCGTACTTAGCTATAATAATTGCAATTAGGGTGGTCGTAAAATAATGAAAAACATTAAATTAACAGTTCAATACAATGGCAAAAATTATCCGGGTTGGCAGAGTCAACCCGGTACTTTGGGTATAGAAGGAGAGATAGAGAGGGCATATTTTACACTGTTTAGTGAAAAGATAAAGATACACGGATCTGGAAGAACGGACTCTGGAGTCCACGCTCTCGGACAGGTTTGTAATTTTCACACTGAAAGGGATTTGGATCCAGTGAGGCTTCCAAAGGCTCTAAACTGTAAACTCCCGAAAGATGTTTCGGTGGTAGATGCAGAGGAAGTAGCGCCAGACTTTCACTCGAGGTACCATGCAAAGGGAAAATGCTATAGATACCTAATGTACAATAGTTTGTACAGAAATCCAGTCATGAGCGGAATCTCGTATCAAGTAAAGTTCAATCTCGATTTTGAAAAGATGAGGTCGGAGATGGAAAAACTCAAGGGGAGACATGATTTTTCGACTTTTATGTCGGCAAAGTCGTCTGTTAAAACCACTACAAGAGAGATTTACGATATTAGGTTAGAGCAAAGAGAAAATATTATAGTACTCGAGATAGAGGGAAGTGGATTTTTATACAATATGGTGAGGATTATAGTAGGAACACTCGTCGATATCGGCAGAGGAAGGATAACCGATTCCATGGAGGAAATAATAGCATCCAAGGACAGGGGAAAAGCGGGTCATACCGCACCAGCCTGGGGACTCTACCTAAAAGAAGTATATTATTGATTTAGATAAAAAAATAACTTTGGCTTCACGTTTTCAAAAATGGCGAAAAATGCCGTACAAAAACTGCAAAAACTTTTGTACAGCGTATTGACAGCCATGGACAAAAGTATTAAACTATAAAAGAATGTGTTAATAAGTCCACTTGCCCCGGACTTAACATAAATGCAAGGTGATAACTAAAGAAGGCATACATAGAGTTTTTACGGAACAAAAACTGGCGTGCAGTCTCTTTACGGAGTCAATCTTTACGGAAAAATAAGATCATGGATTTCAAATGAGTCGAGGAGGATTGCAATGAAAAGTTATATAGAAAAGCCAGCTGACGTACAAAGAAAATGGTACTTAGTTGACGCTGATGGAAAGACATTAGGACGTATGGCGTCTGAAATAGCATTAATATTAAGAGGAAAAAATAAACCTACTTTCACACCACATGTTGATGGTGGTGACTGTGTTGTAGTTATAAATGCTGCAAAAGTTAAACTTACAGGTAGAAAATTAGATCAAAAAATGTACAGATACCACACTGGTTATGTTGGTGGATTAAAAGAAATATCATACAAACATATGATGGAAAATAAACCAGAAGAAGTAGTAGCTCACGCAGTAAGCGGAATGTTACCAAAAAATAGATTAAGAAGTAGAATGATGACTAGATTAAGAGTATATGCAGGTGCAGAACACGGACACGCAGCTCAAAATCCAGAAGTTATAGACTTCAAGTAAGGGAAAGGGGATATAGTTATCATGGCAAACGTACAATATTACGGAACAGGTAGAAGAAAATCTTCTACAGCTAGAGTTAGATTAATAGCAGGTGAAGGAAATATAAAAGTTAATGGAAGAGACTTAGAAAACTATTTCGATTACGAAACTCTTATAAGAGACGTTAAACAACCATTAGTTTTAACTGGAAATGAAAATAAATACGATGTTATAGTAAGAGTTGAAGGTGGCGGATTCACTGGTCAAGCTGGTGCTATAAGACACGGTATATCTAGAGCTTTATTAAAAGCTGATGCAGATCTTAGATCTCCTTTAAAGAAAGAAGGATTCTTAACTAGAGATGCAAGAATGAAAGAAAGAAAGAAATATGGACTTAAAGCTGCCAGAAGAGCTCCACAGTTCTCAAAAAGATAGTTTGTATAATTACGGATTTACAGGTCGTTTCCTTATGGAAACGGCCTTTTTTGACGTCAAATCAGGATTGACTAGTCTTTGCCCCACTTAAATTAGAAATAAGACCTAACTTAAATTAGAAACGAGACCTCGCCTAAAAATGTCCGCATAGAGAAAAATACACATAATAATACACATATTGAAAATAGATGAAAGACACCGGAAATCACGAAGCCCATTAATATTTAAAAAAGTGAATATAAACATCAAACGATAAATATATATTTATTACGGGGTGATGAATTGAAAAAATACATAAGGAAATATATATTAGCTGTGATAATTTTAGCCTTGGGTATAGCTTCGGTATACGAAATCAGGCAGAGCTCAGAGGAGACGATGAAGTATACACCAGTGACCAATAAGACTATAATACTAGATGCTGGGCACGGAGGCATAGACCCAGGCGCTTTAAATGGCGACCAGTCAGTAAAAGAGAAGGAAGTTAACCTAGCAATAACCTTAAGATTAAGGGAGCTCATAGAATCGAGCGGAGGACTTGTGATACTCACTAGAGAGGACGATAGTAGCCTATATGAGGAGGGAAAGGGAAAGACTATAAGACAAAAGTACACTGAGAACCTAAACAACAGGAAAAAACTCATAGATGAGTCAAATGCAGATATGTTCGTATCGATACACCTCAACGCATTTGGACAGTCTGAATACTTTGGAGCTCAGACTTTCTACCCAGAAGGAGATGTAGAAAGTAAGATATTAGCAAAGAACGTACAGTCTGAACTAAAGAGGGTAGTAGATAAGACGAACAACAGGATTGTAAAACCTAGGGATGATTTACTCCTTCTGAAAGAAAATAAAATTCCATCAATGCTTATCGAATGTGGATTTCTTTCAAATGACAAGGAATGTAAGTTGTTGAGCGATAAGGATTATCAGGAAAAGTTGGCGTGGTCCATATATGTGGGAATTCAGAAGTACATGGGTACCGGGGCGGCTCAATAAATTAAAATAGAACTTAGACAAACGATGAATGAGCATTTAGATGATTAGAAAGAGAAGGGAAATGAACCGGAAATAAACCAGAAAGGTACTAGAAATAGAGCAAAAATAAAGTAGGAAGAAATCAGAAAGAGACCGGAAAAAGGCTGTGATATTTGCCGACTTTGAGGTCTCTTTTTAACATGTAAGGTTTGGAATATAAGTGTTTCAATGAATCGATTCCAAAGTGAATAGAAGTAGAACATTTATCTAAAATTATAAATTTTAAGAAAAAGTATTGACGAGTATGGCGTAGGGTGCTATTATATATAAGCAGCAAAAAACAAACCGTTTAAATTGTTTGTAGAATAAATCTTTTGATATAATTAAAATAGTTTATTAAGTGATTCAAGGTGAATTACTTAATAAAATAAAAAAGATTTAAAAAAACTGTTGACACAAGTAGAAATAAATGATAATATAATACTTGTCTTAAGGACAACAGCCAAAACTAATCTAGTTACAATAGCAAAGAGGATACACCTGTTCCCATTCCGAACACAGAAGTTAAGCTCTTTAGCGCTGATGGTACTTGGGGGGAGACCCCCTGGGAGAGTAGGACGTAGCTAGTTGAGGATTTTCCTATAGCAGGTAAATCAAGCCGAAGTGGCGGAATTGGCAGACGCACAGGACTTAAAATCCTGCGGGACTTACCTCCCGTACCGGTTCGATTCCGGTCTTCGGCACCATTATTTATTTAATAGATGATGTAAAAGGTACAAGACTTGCCTTGGTAAGAAAAAGTCAAAATAAACACAATAAGTATTATTGTGGGCCATTAGCTCAGTTGGTTAGAGCGCCCGGCTCATAACCGGTAGGTCCGGGGTTCGAGTCCCTGATGGCCCACCACAATAAGACTTAAAGAACATTGAAAATTAAACAGTAGGTAAATTAAGTTCGTTAGGTTCAGTCGGAACTAACGAACTATATAAAGAAAACGAAACAAACCATATAAAGCCAGATATTTAGATAACAATAGTATCTGAGCCAAGTAAACTTTTATTGAGAGTTTGATCCTGGCTCAGGATGAACGCTGGCGGCGTGCCTAACACATGCAAGTCGAACGAATCTCTTCGGAGAAGAGTGGCGGACGGGTGAGTAACGCGTGGGTAACCTACCCTGTACACACGGATAACATATCGAAAGGTATGCTAATACGGGATAAAGTATGAGATTGACATCTATTTCATACCAAAGGTCAGCCGGTACAGGATGGACCCGCGTCTGATTAGCTAGTTGGTGAGATAACAGCCCACCAAGGCAACGATCAGTAGCCGACCTGAGAGGGTGATCGGCCACATTGGAACTGAGACACGGTCCAAACTCCTACGGGAGGCAGCAGTGGGGAATATTGCACAATGGGCGAAA
>JAISJN010000001.1 GCA_031261505.1 Clostridioides sp.
GATAGGTCTGAGGTGTAAGTACAGCAATGTATTCAGCTTACAGATACTAATAGATCGAGGACTTGACCTAATTTTATTAGCTCCACGCAGGTGGACTAGTATATGGTAACGAGTAGAAATAAAATTATATGATGTCAGAAAGATATATATGTAGTTTTTAGAGTACTAACTCAATGAAAATTGAGGAAACTCTAGGAAAGATTATGTGGTTACTATAGCAAAGAGGATACACCTGTTCCCATTCCGAACACAGAAGTTAAGCTCTTTAGCGCTGAAGGTACTTGGGGGGAGACCCCCTGGGAGATTAGGACGTAGCCACTTATCTTTGTATTCCAAGGTAGCTCAACGGTGGAGCACTCGGCTGTTAACCGATAGGTTGTGGGTTCGATTCCCACCCTTGGAGCCAATTATGCCGAAGTGGCGGAACTGGCAGACGCACAGGACTTAAAATCCTGCGGGACTTACCTCTCGTACCGGTTCGATTCCGGTCTTCGGCACCACAAATAAATCACAGGCTTGCTTTTTAAGAGAAAGCCTAAATATCGCGGGGTGGAGCAGTTGGCAGCTCGTTGGGCTCATAACCCAAAGGTCGTAGGTTCAAGTCCTACCCCCGCAACCATTAAAGTTTTACGTAAGGCCCGTTGGTCAAGAGGTTAAGACACCGCCCTTTCACGGCGGTAACGGGGGTTCAATTCCCCCACGGGTCACCAATTTAAATCTTCGATTTGACAATTGAAGATTTTAAACCCAGAGGGAGTATAGCTCAGCTGGGAGAGCATCTGCCTTACAAGCAGAGGGTCACAGGTTCGAGCCCTGTTACTCCCACCATATATAAATCATGCGGCTTGGTAGTTCAGTTGGTTAGAATGCCAGCCTGTCACGCTGGAGGTCGTGGGTTCGAACCCCATCCAAGTCGCCAATATTGATTCAAAAGAAGGACGGAGTGTTCCTCTCATATGCGGGAATAGTTCAGCGGTAGAGCGCGACCTTGCCAAGGTCGAAGTCGCGAGTTCGAATCTCGTTTCCCGCTCCATTATATGGGTGCGTAGCTCAGTTGGATAGAGCAATGCCCTTCTAAGGCATGTGTCCGGGGTTCGAATCCCTGCGCACTCACCATTACGAAAGTTTCACATTTGTGGGGCTTTTTTTATTTAGAAAATTTTAAAGAGGCACATAAAGAAAAATCTATAAAGAGAATTTTAAAAAAATCTATAAAAATAACGATTACTCATATTAAAGTTGTCTACAGTGTTTTAATATAGTGTATAATGAAGATTATAGATTAAATATAATATAGAATAGATTGTAGAGAATACAATTTAGTTTTAGAAGAAAAGTATATATTAGGAGGGGATCGTTTGATCGATATAAGTTCCTTTTTGAATGAAATTTTCAGCATGATGGGTAGAATTAATATATTTGATATAATCGATATAGCGATAGTTACATATCTTTTTTACAAGATATTTATGTTTATAAAAGACACGAGGGCAGAACAAGTTTTCAAGGGTATAATATTATTTTTAATAGTTACACAGGTAAGTGATTTTCTTAAATTGCATACATTGACATGGCTACTAAAGAACTCTTTGAATATAGGTATAATAGCGGCTATAATCCTACAGCCAGAAATAAGGGCAGCACTCGAACATATAGGTAGGGCAAAGCTTACGATATTTGGAAAGGGCTCAGGAGCGTCGGAGGATTCACTTAAGCAGATGATAGAAGAGATCGTGGAGTCTTTGTATTCACTATCCAGACAGAAGATAGGTGCATTGATTGTAATGGAGAGGGATACGAAGTTAAACGAAATAGTGGGCACTGGAACTATAATCGACTCTGAAATATCTAGACAGTTGATTATAAATATATTTATACCAAATACTCCACTTCACGATGGGGCTGTGATAGTCAGGGACACTAGGATAAAGTCAGCAGCATGCTTTCTACCGCTTACGGAGAGCAAGGATTTAAGCAAGGATTTAGGAACCAGACACAGGGCTGGTATAGGGGTGAGTGAGATGTCAGACTGCATCACTTTGATAGTCTCCGAGGAGACGGGAGAGGTATCTATTGCAAAGGCAGGTAAGTTGTACAGAGATATTTCTAAAGAGAGACTTACAAATATATTGTGTAGCAATTTGAAGGTAAGTGCAGATGAAAAAAGTTTTTTCAGAGGTGGTTTGTTTAAATGATAAAAAATAAACTTAAACATAATACTAAGATAAAGGTGATATCCTTGCTAAGCGCTATAGCTTTGTGGATGTACGTAATGTTAGCGGTAGATCCGGTTGAGACAAGGACAATTGAAAATATTCCTATAGTGGTCAGCAATGCTGAAGAGATAGAGCAAAAAGGCTTGATGGTGTATCCAAATACGCCATTGGCAACGGAGATATACGTTACAGGACAATTATCGAAACTAAAGAATTTAGATAAAAATAAGATAACAATATACGGCGAGGTAGTAAGCCCTAGTCAGAACAAGAGACCTATAGAGGGCAAAAACGAGATGCATTTGAGTACAAATATGCCAGATAATGTGTCGAGTACTTTTAAAAGCGGGGTAGTTATAGTCAACCTCGAAAAGAAGGTATCGAAAGAAAAGAATATAATAGTGAATGTCGAGGGAGACAAAACGGATACGACGAGCACTGTTAAGTTGAGTCAGGAAAAAGTGATGGTGTCAGGTCCTAGGAGTATGGTCGACAAGGTGGAAAATGTCGTTGCAAGTGTGAATATAAACGGTAGAAACGAGAATTTCGAAGAAAAATTGGACTTGACTCCAGTAGATATATACGATGCTAAGGTAGAGGACGTAACTCTATCAAAGTCCAATGTTACAGCCAAGGTCAGCCTGCTAAGTCAGAAAAAAGTACCTATAAAGTTTAAATTCGTGGAAAACGGTGGAACTGAAAACGACCTTAAGGACTACGAAATAAGTTCTAAAGATATTTTAATTAAGGCGTCAAAGGACGTTTTGAATAAGACAGAGTCGATAGATACAGCAGATATCAATTTAAGTGCATTGGTAGATAGCGACTTTATAGATGTAAAATTATTGATTCCAGATGGGGTCAAATCGGATCTAAAATCAATAGTTATTTCTAACAAGGGAAAGGCTGAAATCAAGAAGTTATTTACATTTAAACCACAGGAAATAGAAGTCAGAAGCAATTCTGGCGAGAATTCCGATGTGAAATTGGGTGGAGACGGCAACATTCAGGTGCAGATCGAATATAATTCACAACTTGGAACTGTTGAGAAATCAGATATAAAACTGTATATAGACGTGGACGATAGAAATTTATCAGATGACAACTGTACAATTAAGTACGAATCCAAGCTTGAATTTAAGAATATAAGTATAAGTCCGAAGATCGTAAAGATAAATTAGTACAATAAGTGTAGACATCTTGCAGTGGAGTGACTCTACATTTCAATTGCGGTATAATGACGAAAATATACGGAAGTATAAATATAGGTTGCAGTAGAAATTAAACCATAAACTAAGAAAAAATTATGGATAAGTTAAAAATTTCTATTGCAACTTTTTTAAATTCAAGTTATCCTTAAAGTAAGGTGTATATGCAATGGGCAAACGTTTATCCTTGATTGTTAAAATAAATTTTATCGATCAAAGATGACAACTTTGTCGCGAGAAAATAGAAAATAGTACACAGTATTCAACGGTGGACGTAAAACGTGTGAGGTTGGAAAATCGATATTTCACACGTTGGAAAGATTGTGAATTTATTAAGTATTTTAAATCATTTTAACTTATTTATTTTTTCACTAAAACTATGAAAACATTTTAATAAGATGTATAATTTAGTTTGTACATAAGCGACCAAAAATTCTAATATGAGGTGTAACCAATGAGAAATTTTGAAGAAGTAAAAAAATTCGCACGCGAAAGAGGTCCTAAGACTATATCTGTAGCATGCTGCCAAGACAAAGAAGTTTTACTAGCAGTGGAAATGGCTGTCAAAGCAGGAATTGCAAAAGCAATACTTGTAGGAGATATAGACAAGACCAAAGAAATAGCAAAAGAATTAAACATTGACCTTGCTCAATATGAACTTATCGATATCAAAGACCTAGCAGAAGCTTCACTTAAGGCTGTAGAACTAGTTTCAAGTGGAAAAGCTGACCTAGTAATGAAGGGTATAGTAGACACATCAATAATACTTAAAGCTGTTCTAAATAAAGAAGTTGGACTTAGAACTGGAAAAGTACTTAGCCACGTGGCAGTATTCGATATAGAAGGATATGATAGATTGTTCTTCGTAACAGATTCAGCAATGGTACTTGCACCAGATTTAATGACTAAAAAAGAAATAATAGAAAATGCTGTTGCAGTAGCTCAATCACTAGACATAGATGAACCAAAAGTAGCTTGTCTCTGCGCTAAGGAAAAGGTAAACCCTAAGATGAAAGATACAGTAGAAGCGAAAGAATTAGAAGATATGAACCAAAGAGGGGAATTGACTGGCTGTGTTGTAGGAGGTCCATTTGCCCTTGATAATGCTGTGTCTGAAGAGTCAGCTAAACACAAAGGAATGGTACATCCAGTAGCTGGTAAGGCTGATATACTACTAGCTCCAGATATCGAAGCAGGTAACATACTTTACAAATCAATTTCTTACTTTGCAAAATCTAAAAGCGCTGGGGTAATAGTTGGAGCTAAGGCACCAGTTATACTTACTTCAAGAGCTGACAACGAAGATACAAAATTAAACTCTATAGCACTAGCTGTGTTGATGACTGCAAAAGCTAACTAGTTAGCAGGCAGACGAGCGCAAGTGCAATACAGGACCGAAATTAAATACAGACGATATATACAGTCGCAGTATTTTAATATTTGATTAAACTTAGGAGGAAATGCATTAATGAGCAACGTTTACAGAATTTTAACTATAAACCCAGGTTCAACATCAACTAAGATAGCTGTGTTTGACAATGAGACTGAGGTTTTTGAAAAAACTTTAAGACATTCATCAGAAGAAATAGGAAAATACGCTAAGATAGCTGATCAATTCGAGTTTAGAAAACAAGTTATAGTTGATGCTCTCAATGAGGGTGGAATAAAAATGGACGAATTTGCCTGCGTAGTAGGTAGAGGAGGACTTTTAAAACCTATCGAAGGTGGAACTTACAAAGTTGACGACAATATGTTAGCTGACCTAAGAGTCGGAGTTTCAGGACAACATGCATCTAACTTAGGTGGAGTAATAGCAAAAGAAATAGCTGACGAAATAGGCGTAGATGCGTTTATAGTCGATCCAGTCGTTGTAGATGAGTTAGCTGATGTAGCTAGAATATCAGGTATGCCAGAAGTTGAGAGAGTGAGTATATTCCACGCACTTAACCAAAAGGCAATAGCTAGAAGATATGCACAAGAAAATAACAAAAACTACAATGAAATGAACTTAATAGTTGCGCACATGGGTGGAGGAGTTTCAGTAGGAGCTCATGAGCAAGGTAGAGTAGTAGAAGTTGCAAACGCTCTTGACGGTGAAGGACCATTCTCTCCAGAAAGAAGTGGAGGGGTTCCAATAGGACAACTTTCAGCAATGTGTTTCAGCGGAGAATACACTCTAGAAGATATACAAAAGAAAATTACAGGTAACGGTGGACTAGTTGCGTACCTAGGAACAAACGATGCTAGAGAAGTTGAAGCTATGATAGAAAAAGGCGATAAAAAAGCTGCTCTTCTATACGATGCTATGGCTTATCAAATAGCAAAGGAAATCGGTGCATGTGCAGCAGTTCTTAAAGGAAAAATAGATGGAATAATATTAACTGGTGGTATAGCTTATTCTAAATCGTTTACAAAGGCGATAGTAGAAAGAGTTGAATTCCTACATGAAGTAACAGTTTATCCTGGAGAAGATGAAATGATTGCATTAGCTCAAGGTGGACTAAGAGTACTCGATGGAGTAGAAGCAGCCAAAAAATATTAATCCGCAGTTCTCATGAAATTTAGAAGCATCCTGGGGGAAGGGCTTGCGCCTAAATACTGAAGTAGTAATCCGGGGAATTGAGCACGATTTGTTACAGAAAGTATAGAGGTTAGGAAAATGATAACAGGTGATAAAAGAATAAGAGTAATAACAGGCCACTATGGAAGTGGGAAAAGCGAATTCTCAATGAACTACGTAGTTAAACTACGCGAGATGGTAGAAGGAAAGGTCGCACTTGCGGATATGGACGTGGTAAACGTCTACTTTAGAACTAGAGAACAATCTGAATTTCTAGAGTCTATAGGTGTAGAACCGATCTCAAGTTCAGTAAATGCTCCAACACTAGATATACCAGCGATATCTGCAAAGGTTAAGACACCGATGAACGATGATTCGTACAGCTATGTCATAGACCTCGGCGGAGATAACGTAGGGGCTAGGGTTCTAGCAGGTTACAGAGGGCTTATAAAAGACGGGGATTACGATTTTCTATGCGTAGTCAACGCTAACAGGGAGAAAACTCAAGACCTACAACAGGTTATGGATTATATAAAAATACTTGAGGAGAATTCAAAACTCAAGGTGACTGGACTTGTAAATAACACTCATATGATTCACGATACAACGACTGAAGACATAATGCGTGGGTACGAGTTGTGTAAAGAGGTTTCGGACAAAACTGGAATACCTCTTAAATACAACACTTGTATCGAAAATCTTGTGGACGAGTTGCCAGCTGATATGGATGGAGAAATCTTCCCTATCAATCTATATATGAGACCTGACTGGTTATAGGATTGAGCTCAAATATATATATATTTTAGAAACTTTAAGGAGGCAAATGTAATGGCTAAAAAAGGTAAAGTTACTTTTGATCAAGACCGTTGTAAAGGTTGTGAGCTTTGTGTTTCTGTGTGTCCAGTGAAGATAATAGAAATAGACAAACACACAATAAACAAAAAAGGTTACAACCCAGCAGTTGTTAACGAAATGGACAAATGTATAGGATGTGCTAGTTGCGCAACTATGTGTCCAGATGTTGTAATAACAGTAGAACAAGAATAATAATTAGATTAAGGATTAAGGAGGAAATTTCAATATGTCAAAGATACTAATGAAAGGTAACGAAGCATTTGGTAAAGCAGCTATAGAAGCTGGTTGTAAATACTTCTTCGGTTACCCTATAACTCCACAAAGTGAATTACCTGAGTACTTATCAAGGGAATTACCTAAAATAGGTGGAGCATTTGTGCAAGCAGAATCAGAAGTAGCAGCAATAAACATGGTTTACGGTGCAGGGGGAGCAGGTGCAAGAGTTATGACATCTTCATCTTCACCAGGGGTTGCCCTTAAACAAGAAGGTATAACTTACTGCGCTGGTGCAGAAGTTCCATGTGTTGTTCTCAACATAATGAGAGGTGGACCAGGACTAGGAAGTATACAACCATCACAAGCAGACTACTTTATGTCTACTAGAGGCGGAGGAAACGGTGACTACAGAACTCCAGTCTTCGCTCCTGCTACAGTACAAGAAGCAGTTGATATGATAATGGAAGCATTTGACGTAGCTGATTACTACAGAACTCCAGCAATGGTAGTAGCTGATGGTATGATAGGTCAAATGATGGAACCAGTTGATTTCAGTGGACCAAAAACAAAAAGAGAATTACCTGAAAAAACTTGGGCTACAACTGGAACTAAAGGACAAAGAAAACCTAACGTTATAAACTCTCTATATCTAGAATCAGAAATACTAGAGCAACATAACTGGAGATTAGATAAGAAATACAAAGAAATAGAAAAGAACGAAGTTCAAGTTGAAATGTATCAAACTGAAGATGCTGAAATAGTTTTCGCAGCTTATGGTACAACTTCAAGAATAGTTAAGAGTGCAGTTAAAACTCTAAGAGATAAAGGTATAAAAGCTGGTTTAATAAGACCTAAAACTATATGGCCTTTCCCATACTGTGCGTTCAAAGCAGAAAGCATTCCTAATGCAAAAGCTGTACTTACAGTAGAAATGAGTTTAGGACAAATGATAGAAGACGTAGATCTAGCTATCAAGGGAAGATTACCTATCTACTTCCACGGAAGACCAGGTGGTATGACTCCAGAACCAAAAGTTTTAGTTCAAATGGCTGAAGATATTTTAGCTGGGAAAGAAGTATCAGGAGGTGTTAGATAATGGCAGTTGTTTTCGATAGAACAAACGGACTACAAAAAGTAGACACTCACTACTGTCCAGGTTGTACACACGGTATAATCCATAGATTAGTAGCAGAAGTATTAGAAGAACTTGACGTACTAGGAAATGCAATAGGTGTTGTTCCTGTTGGATGTTCAGTACTAGCATACAATTATTTTAACTGTGACACTCAAGAAGCTTCTCATGGTAGAGCTCCAGCAGTTGCTACAGGTGTAAAAAGAACTAACCCAGACAAAATAGTTTTCACTTACCAAGGTGATGGAGACTTAGCTTCTATAGGTACAGCTGAAATAGTTCACGCTGCAGCTAGAGGTGAAAAAATAACTACAATATTCGTAAACAATACAACTTACGGTATGACTGGTGGACAAATGGCTCCAACTACTCTAGTAGGACAAAAAGCTACTACTGCTCAAAACGGAAGAAACCCTGAAACTCAAGGTTATCCAATAAGAGTTTCTGAATTATTAGCAACATTAACTGGTGCAGTTTTCGTAGAGAGAGTTGCAGTTGATTCTCCAGCTAACGTTAGAAAAGCTAAAAAAGCTATAAAAAGAGCTTTTGAAGTACAACAAGCTGGTAAAGGCTTTGGTATAGTTGAAGTACTATCTACTTGCCCAACTAACTGGGGATTAACTCCAGTAGATGCATTACAATGGTTAAGAGATAATATGATGCCATACTATCCAGTTCAAAACTTCAGAGATGATCTAAAAAATGAGGAGGTGAAGTAAATGTCTACAGCTAAAGTTATATGCGCAGGCTTTGGTGGCCAAGGTGTTATGTCTATGGGACAATTACTTACTTATGCAGGGATGTTAGAAGATAAAGAAGTTTCTTGGTTGCCATCATATGGACCAGAAATGCGTGGAGGTACTGCAATGTGTGCAGTTACTGTTTCTGATGAACCAGTTGGATCTCCACTTATAGTTGATGATGCATCAGCAGCAATCGTTATGAATGCTCCATCTTTCGACAAATACGTTAAAGATGTTGCTCCAGGCGGAAAAGTACTAGTTAACAGTTCTCTAATCGACGCTAAAGTTGAAAGAACTGATGTTGAAGCTTACTACATTCCAGCTAATGAAATAGCTATAGAATTAGGAAACGCTAAGGCTGCAAACATGGTAATGCTAGGTGCTTACTTAGCAGTTGAACCAACTGTTGATATAGAATCAGTACTTAAAGCATTCTTAAAAGTTTTCGGTGAAAGAAAAGAAAAATTCATACCAATGAACAGAGAAGCCCTTCAAAAAGGTGGTCTAGCAACTAAATAGTTGTATGGATAAAATGTTCATTAGATGATCACATACTTATACGAAGATGTCTCCAGCCCTCGGGCAGGAGGCATCTTTTTTTAGCGGAGCAGCAGAGGTAAGCTAGTCGAATAATGATTAGCGACTTCTGCTGATCGATTATGTAAAATGCAATTTTGTTTTTGTAACTTTTTGTAACAATTATACATGATATATTTTTATTAGAATATGGTATAATGATAGGATACACTGTACATAGTGGGTATGTTTTGAAGGGAGCAAGTTTAGTGAGAAAATATTTTGGAACAGACGGTGTTAGAGGAATAGCAAACACTGAGCTGACATGTGAATTAGCATATAAATTGGGCAGAGCAGGAGGATATGTTTTAGCTCAGAAAGAACATAAGGACAATGTGAAGGTTGTAGTTGGAAAGGATACTAGGATATCTGGTGACCTACTTCAGTCATCTCTCGAAGCTGGATTGATGTCTGTGGGCTGTGACGTGGTGAGCGTAGGAGTAATACCTACACCAGGAGTTGCATACCTCATCAAGAAGTTAGACGCAGATTTGGGTGTAGTAATCTCAGCATCACACAATCCTTTTGAATACAACGGGATAAAATTCTTCAACGAGGACGGATACAAACTAGACGACGAAATAGAACTTGAAATAGAATCGTATATAGATGATATAAGCAAAATAACATACTACCCAATAGGTGCAGAACTAGGAAATAAAATCAGCATGCACGAGGCTACCAGAGATTATATAGACTACTTAAAAACTATAGTAGACGAGGACTTCACTGGATTAAAGGTCGTGCTAGACTGTGCAAACGGTGCGTCATTTGACATAGCACCTAAGGTATACGCTGAACTAGGGGCTGAGGTTGTCGCTATAAACAACCATCCAGATGGATTGAATATAAACGACAAATGTGGGTCGACTCATCCAGAATCATTGTGCAAGGCTGTAGTTGCAAATGAGGCAGACTTAGGTCTAGCCTACGACGGTGACGCAGATAGATTAATTGCAGTAGATGAAAATGGAAATGTTATAGACGGCGATCATATAATGATAATGAGCGCTCTATTCCTCAAGGAAAAGAAAAAATTAAAAAATGATACATTAGTAGTGACGGTTATGAGCAATATAGGACTGGGGATCGCAGCTAAAAACAACGGTATCAACACAGCTACAACAGCTGTTGGAGATAGATACGTACTTGAAGAAATGAAAAAAAACGGGTACAATCTAGGTGGAGAGCAGTCAGGCCACATGATACTTCTAGACTACAACACTACAGGAGACGGCATACTAAGCTCTCTACTGTTGTCTAGTATAGTAAAAGAAAAGAGAATGCAACTGTCACAGGCAGCGGCGATAATGACTCAGTACCCACAGGTACTAGTAAACGCCAAGGTTCAAAATGGAAACAAGAACCGCTATATGGAGGTCGATGAGGTCAAGGTAGAAATAGAAAGAATCGAAGACATATTAGACGGAGAAGGAAGGGTTTTGATAAGGCCATCTGGTACAGAGCCTTTAGTAAGGGTAATGTTAGAGGGTAAAGAGGAAGGTCAATTGAAAGAACTAGCTACAAATTTGGCAGACCTGATAGTAGAAAAATTAGGTTAATGCGACCTGCGAACAGAAGTCAATCGGCAGTCGTCATTGTAGCTTAAACACAGGACTCAGAAAGCTCCATGGCTTTCTGAGTACCGATAAAGCGCCAGAGCTCGCAAGTTTTACGCAGTTTGTCGATAGTCAGTAGCAAAGAAATGCGTGACTGTGATGAAATGGTTTGCGAGTTGACGAGGTCAGAGTTAATCGAAGTTATCGGCGGATGCTCTGCGGTGTATTACCATCGAAAGGGTTCAATCAAAACGTGGGAGCAATCTCACGGACAAAGCGGGACCTCAGTAAAATAGACCGAACCTCTTGAAATATGCGGAGGAAACTCTGCTTGCGCGCAGTGTATTTGCGTAAATTATATATTTTGAGGAGGCACAAATATGTGTGGAATAGTTGGATATTTAGGAAAGAGAAATGCAGCCGACGTAATAATGGATGGGCTTGCGAAATTAGAATATAGAGGATATGATTCAGCTGGAATAGCTGTATTGAGCGATAAGAAATTAGACATAAGAAAACACAGTGGAAAACTTGCAGTCTTGGCAGAGGATCTAGCGAAGGACAGGATGGAAGGAAATCTAGGTATAGGTCATACAAGATGGGCTACACACGGAGAACCTACAGATGTAAATTCTCATCCACATTTTAATAAAGACAAGAGCATAGCTATAGTTCACAACGGTATAATCGAAAACTACATGGAACTAAGAGAAGAATTGGTGGAAGACGGGGTTGAATTCTTGACTCAGACCGATTCGGAATCAATAGCGCACCTAGTCGATAAATACTACGAAGGTAATTTACTAGATGCCGTTAAAAAGACGTTAAATAGGCTTAGAGGCGCTTACGCTCTAGGTGTCATAGCTAAAGACAGCCCTAACGAATTAGTGGCTGTAAGAAAGGATTGTCCTCTAGTAGCTGGTGTTGGAAATGGAGAGCTGATAGTTGCGTCAGACGTCACAGCTATACTTTCTTATACAAAGGACGTATACTACCTAGACAACGGAGAAATCATACACGCAAAAGACGGAAAGATAAAAATATACGATTTCGAAGGAAATGAAGTACAAAAAGAAACTGTTCACCTAGAAATGGACCTTGAAACAGCGTCTAAGGGCGGATATGACTACTTTATGTCAAAAGAAGTCCATGAGCAGCCAGCAGTTATAAAAGAAACTCTTGAGAGAAGAATAAACGACGAGGGGACTATAGTTCTCGATTCGATAAATATAACAAAAGAAGAGCTAGAAAAAATAAATAGAATATATATAGTTGCCTGCGGTACGGCATATCACGCTGGACTTTTGGGGAAACACGCCATAGAACAATTTGTAAAGGTTCCGGTAATAGCAGATATAGCATCTGAGTTTAGATATGCAGATCCTATAATCGATGAAAATTCATTGGTAATCTTAGTGAGTCAGTCTGGAGAGACAGCAGATACATTATCTGTTTTAAGAGAAGCTAAGAAAAAGGGTGCAAGGGTGTTATCGGTGACAAATGTAGTTGGATCATCGATTGCAAGAGAGTCAGACGACGTATTCTACACTTGGGCTGGACCAGAAATATCCGTTGCATCTACAAAGGCGTATACTACTCAGATAGTATCGCTCTACATGATAGCACTTGATTTTGCAATCAAGAAGGGAAGCATAAGCAGGGCGTACTACGACCATGTGCTAGGAAAGATGCTCGAGCTGCCTTCACAGGTGAAAGAAGTCTTGAAGGGCGAGCAACAGTGCAAGAGCGTAGCGGAAAAACTATACCAAAGCGCAAGTGCCTTCTACCTAGGTAGGGGTATAGACTGTAGTCTTGCTATGGAGGGCGCACTTAAGTTAAAAGAGATATCGTACATCCATGCAGAAGCTTTTGCAGCTGGAGAATTGAAACACGGAACAATAGCCTTGATTGAGAAAAATACACCTGTAATAGCTATAGCGACTCAGGAAAAATTATTTGAAAAGATAGTCTCAAATATGCAAGAGGTTAGAGCAAGAGGTGCTTACGTTATATCAATAGCTGAAAAGCACAATACGAGCGTTGAAAACACCGCTGACGATGTTATATACATCCCAAATACAGACGATATACTGGCACCTATACTAGCAGTAGTTCCTATGCAACTTATCGCATACTACGCATCTATATTAAAAGGTTGCGATGTAGATAAACCTAGAAACTTAGCGAAATCAGTAACAGTTGAATAGAATTTACACTGCAGTGAGAATAGCCTTATTTCTCACTGCAGTTTTTATGTTGAAATAAATAAAAATAGATTTAAACGTACAGAAATGGATTGAATTAAATTCAAACATATTTAAATAAATTGCAAGAAGTTGAATTTAATTAAAATAAAATGTTATTTTTAAGGCGATTATTATATAAATTTGGTGGTATCTATATAATATAATTTAATTATTGAAGAGGGTGGTTAGATGGAAAAATTGAAACTCGGAAGGGAAGTATTAAAACACGCTCAAACGCAGGTGGATAATTGTATAGATTGTAAAATATGCTTCAAAGTATGCCCTATGATGGACAAGTTCGGTTTGTCGCCAAAGCAGATAGCAAGGGAGATAGTAGATGAGCAAGCTGTGGACAAGCTGTTGCCGTACTCCTGCATGATGTGTGGGCTATGTGAAAAGGTATGTCCAGTCGATATAGACTGGGGAGAGCTACACCAGGAGACGAGGGAAGAAATATTTTCAAACTATAAGAAAAAATTAAATGAGATAGGATACAATGGAGTTAAGTTTCACCAGATGTCTAGTTTCTGTGGAATTTTTTCATCGACTGAACTTAACCGAGACTCGAAATCTATATTTTTGCCTGGATGCAGCTTAACCGCTTACAGTGAAGACCTGGTAAATCAAACGTATTTATATCTTAGACAATATATGCCAAATCTATCGCTGGTATTTGAATGCTGTGCGAATCCAACAAAACTCGTCGGAGATAAAAATGGGTTTGAAAAATATTTTTCACATATTGCAGATCTTATAGCAAATGAGCAGGTGGATGAGATAGTAGTAGCCTGTCCTAATTGTTACAAGGTAATAAATGCCTTGAGCCAAGACGTTAAGGTGAGCTTCATATGGGAGAAAATAAGGGAGTTTGGACTGCCGACTGGGCTTAAGGGGCATTACAGCGACGTCGCTATGTCGTTTGCATTGCACGACCCTTGTGCTATCAGGTACGAGTCAGGGCTTCAAGACGATGTTAGATACGTTTTGAAAGAGCTTGGAGTAAAGGTTAATGAGTTTGAATTCAACCGTGAGAACACCAAATGCTGTGGCTCAGGTGGTATGACTAGGGTGACTAGCCCAGAGATATCCAGCAACCAGAGTAAGACTAGGGCGGACGAGTCGAAGTCTGACGTAATAGTAAGCTACTGTCAATCGTGTTGTGAGTCGTTTTTAGAGGTTGGAAAGCCTACGTTACACGTCCTCGACTTTATCTTCAACACGAATGTGATATGCAAGACTGGTTTTTCACAGAGCAATAAATCGCTTATGGGCAAGTGGGTGAGCAGGAGAAAGGCAGTTAAAAATAAGAAGGGATGCTAGCTAGAATTAGATCCTTACCAAGAATACCGTTGCTTTAGCTATGTGGAGTGCGTCGAGCAGAAGGCAGAGAAGTAAATGAATGACTATAGAAATAACCTGAATTTATGGATGAATAAATAGAAAAAAACAATAACAACAAGAGGTATATAGGAAATAAATATAGTTCTATATAAAGTTAGAGGAATTTGTTATAATTTTAGTAGACTGTGAGAATAAAAACAAAATTTGAAGATTTTTGCAGCAAATAACGAGGGGGTATAGATATGAATAAAAAGTTGAAAACGCTATCGCTAGGTTTAATACTAGCATTAACAATGGGAGTGCTAGCAGGATGTGGTCAAAAACCAGCTGAAAACGAAAGTAAGACAAAAGAAGAAACAAGTGCAGAAAAAGACACTAAGAAAGAAGAAACAGAGAAAACAGAAGCTACATACAAAGATATAACTGGGGACGACGCAAAAAAATTATTCGAAGATAAAAAATTCGACGGAAGAATTATAGACGTTAGACCAGCTGAAGAATACGCAGCAGGACATATAGTAAATGCAGTAAATATCCCAGTAGATCAATTAAAAGACAGTTTAACTAGTCTTGAAGGATTCAAAGACAAAGACGTAATAGTATACTGCAACTCTGGTAAAAAGAGCACAGAAGCAGCTAAGACTCTATCAGAAAACGGATTCACAAAAGTATCCAATGCAGACGGAGTTAAAAAATACACTTACGACCTAGTTAAATACACAGATTTAGATGCAGCTGCAACTGAAAAATTAATAGCTGACACTAAAGATTTACAAATAGTTGACGTTAGAGATGCATCCGACTTCGGAAAAAGTCATCTTGAAAATGCTAAAAACATAGCATTAGCAGATTTAGAATCTAAATTAGACGGTTTATCTAAAGACAAACCAGTTCTTGTATACTGCAACTCAGGATTTAAGAGTGCACAAGGAGCGAAAACTCTTCAAGAAAAAGGATTCAAAACTGTTTACAATGCAGTTGACGGTGTAACTGAACACGAATATAAATTAGTTAAATAGATGTAGTATAGGAAAACGGCGATCTCTTATCTAAGGGGTTGCCGGTTTTTTTATTTAAATTCTAAATTGAATTTTTTTAAACCTCAATCTCAATCCAAATCGCAATCCAAACATAATCCAAATCACAATATAACTTGAGATAAATGTCCTCCACCTCTATAGATGTAGGGTATAAATCTACGCGATCTTGTTCATAATTAAAGTATGAATTAGATTAATCGAGAATCGGATTAAAGTATAAATTGGCGGTATGATTTGTGAATCTACTAAATCATAGAATATACCAAGAAAAATCAGGGGGATTTAAGATGAGGAAATTACAAATAATTATAATGGCGGTAGTACTGTTATCGGTGGGAGGATTTACGTCCTATGCCGATTTGAAATTAAATTCAAATCATGCGTATCTCAACAGGGAATTAGGCAAGGTAGGGGCAGAGTGCGTGCAATTCAACACGAAAATCAACTCACAGTTATACGATGATCTCACAAAGGAAGAACTGGAAAATATTTTAACTGAATCAGCCGAAATATTTGACGAGGGTGGAAGAGATACCGAGAAGTCTACACTCTGGAGCGAGAAGGAAAAGAAAGTCGCAGTCGAAATACATAAAGCCGGAATAGATATTAGTATGAAAATTATCAAAAAAAATGCTAAAGAAACATATGCAACTGTTGACATAACCGAAGATAAAGTATATAAACATATAGACGGGAAATATGTAGAATTAGAGAAATTGTTAAAATACAGCTCTAAAGACATCAAAATTTATTCGTGTATTGTAGGAAAATACAAAAAAAAGTTACAATATGTAAAAAATGATGATATTTTAGCCGAAATATTATATAATATGAATGCTGAAGAAATACAGAGGATAGATAATAGTAACATTTTATCCGTTGTTGCATATGGTAAATTAGTAAGGTGTGACAACGAACTGAACTACTTAGGGAAGAAAATTAATTTAAATATAGCAATCAGAGACAAGGAAGATACTGGAGAAACATATATTTATATTTCGAGTCCAATTATAAAAATAGATTATTGATTATGAGGGAGATTTAAGAATGGCAAAAATTATTGTGAGAAAAAGTGATCCTCTTAGAGGTAGAGTTAAAATAGATGGTGCAAAAAATGCAGTATTGCCTATAATAGCAGCGACGCTGTTAGCAAATGGGAAATCGGTGCTAAGAGGAGTTCCTAATCTACAAGACGTTCAAGTAATATCAGAGTTAATTAGACATCTTGGAGCAGAGGTTGAGTATAACGGAGATACTATGACCGTGGACGCTAGCAAAATAAATACTTGTGACGCGCCATATGAATTGGTTAGAAAGATGAGAGCATCGTTTTTAGTGATGGGACCACTTCTAGCTAGATTCAACAGCACAAAAATATCAATGCCAGGAGGATGTGCTATAGGGACTAGACCTATAGACCTACATCTAAAGGGATTCAAAGAATTAGGTGCAGAGATAGTAATGGAGCACGGTTTTGTTGGAGCAGAGACAGAAAAACTAAAAGGGGCGAGACTCTACCTTGATTTTCCGTCGGTTGGTGCCACTGAAAATATAATGATGGCAGCTACTTTGGCAAAAGGACTCACTATAATAGAAAATGCAGCTGAAGAACCTGAAATTGTCGACCTTGCAAACTTCCTAAACGAAATGGGAGCAGATGTAAAAGGAGCAGGTACAAACACTATCAAGATTCGTGGAGTAGAAGAGCTTCACGGAGCTGAACACAATGTCATTCCAGATAGAATAGAAGCGGCTACTTACATGGTTGCAGCAGCTATGACAAAGGGAGATATAGTGGTTGAAAATGTATTTTCAGAGCATCTTAAACCAGTTATAGCAAAATTAAGAGAAGCTGGTTGCGAGATAACTGAAATGGAAAACTCAATAAGGGTAGTAGGACCAGAGATGTTAAAACCAATAGATATCAAGACCCTTCCACATCCAGGTTTCCCAACTGATGTCCAAGCACAGTTTATGGCTATGCTTACTATTGCAAATGGAACGGGTGTAGTAATTGAGACTGTTTTTGAAAATAGATTCATGCACGTATCTGAATTCAACAGAATGGGTGCAGATATAAAAATAGACGGAAGAAGTGCAGTTGTAAACGGCGTCGATGAACTTCACGGGGCAGATGTAAACGCAACTGACCTGAGAGCTGGAGCAGCGCTCATACTCTGTGGATTAATAGCAGAAGGCGAGACTCAAATAGGCGAAATATATCATATCCTAAGGGGATATGTAGATATCGACAAGAAAATAAAAGCACTAGGTGGGGACATCGAAATAGTAGAAGAATAGAAGATTAAAATTCTAATGGGTAACAAATAAAGAGGATTTTTCGTATACTTTAAGGTGGGCTAAAATTCTATAGGTAATAAATAAGGAGGGTTTTTCATATACTTTATCGAAAGCTAAATTTCTAGGAGGAGATAGTATATGAAAAACCCTATAGTCGTTTTGGCGTGTATCCTGTTATGTGCGATAATAGCTCCAATAGCGCTCACAAACCTCTCATACAGGGGAGATAATTCAACTGTGAGCGAGAATAGCCGAGACAGTGTCGGTGTGAATTTGGAAGATGCCGATAAAGGTAAGGATAAACAGGAAATCGAGTCAGTGGACGGTGAGTCTCCAATAATAGATATGTACAATCATAAATTAGGTAAATACCAAAAGATATCCTTGGAGGACTATCTAGCTGGGGTACTGGCAGGGGAAATGTCACCTGAATTCAATGACGAGGCGCTAAAAGCACAGGCGGTTGCAGCGAGGACTTACGTAGTCTACAAATTGGACAGACAGTTCCCCAAAAAGCATAATAAATCAGCGGTATGTACTGATTTTAAACATTGTCAGGAGTACAAATCAGCGTCGGAACTCACAAAGACAAACGGGAAGAAATGGATGGATGAAAAGTACTCGAAAATTGTAAAGGCTGTTGGCGATACAAAGGGGCAGGTGATCCAGTATGAGGGAAAGGCGATACTTCCACTCTATTTTTCTACGTCTTCGGGCAAAACGGAGGACAGCAAGGAAGTATTTGCGGCAAGCTACCCATACCTAAAATCTGTAGACAGTCCATATGATTCGATCTCGCCTAAGTTTACATCGAAGGCCAGAGTTTCAAATTCGGATTTCGTTGCATGTGTAAAAAAATGGAACAAAAAGACTGTGATTGGAGAAAAAAACTTAGCTGTTCAGGTAAAGATAACTAAGAGAAGTCAGGCGGGCACAGTAGAATCGGTCAAAATAGGAAATAAAACTTTTAAAGGAACTGATATCAGGACTATGTTTGCCCTCAATTCCGCAAACTTCGATATATCATTTGAAGGTGGCAAGGTGGTATTCAATGTAAAAGGATACGGTCACGGTGTAGGAATGAGTCAATGGGGGGCTGAAGGGATGGCTGAGAACGGTTATAAGTACGCAGATATAATATCCCATTACTATTTAAATACGAAGATTGTAGATACATATTAATAAAATAAAAATTTAATTTATATTGTAAGCGTATAAATGCAAAGAATATGTCAATACTCCAAGTATATAAAATATTTGGAGGTCTTGTCATGAAGAAGAAATTATTAGAAAAAGACGGATTTTATCTATCTTTGTTTGTGTGTATTTGCCTATTGGCAATCGGTGGAGTTTGGTTTACAAACAATAACGTCGAAAAATTGGCATCGAACAAGGGTGAGATACATCTAATAGAGAACGATGAAGATAGTAGTAGAGTACCGACGGCGACAGATTCTGGAGAAAATCTAGAACAGGCAAAGAGCGATCAACAACAGGCTAAAACAGAAAGTGAATCCATACTGAATTACGTAGGGGATGCAATAATAAAAGGCTATTCTGAAAAAGAACCGAGCTATTCTAAGACTTTAGATGTTTGGGAGATTCACCAAGGCGTTGACGTAGCATCAAAGGTCGGTGCCGATGTTAAATCACTTACATCTGGTGTTGTAAAAAATGTATTCAACAGCGATAAATACGGGTACACAGTAGCAATTGAAAACAAGGATAAGGGAATTACCTTGGTTTACTCAAACCTCAACAAAAAAGTGAATGTAACAAAGGGACAGGAAATTAAAAAAGGAAAAATACTTGGAACAGTAGGAGAAACAACTCAGACTGAAAGTCTGGACGCATCGCATATACATTTAGAAGCGTATGAGGGCGATAAGGTAGTAGATCCTACAGGTTACCTTAAGTAAAATTTGCTCGAGAGGGTCATATTATCCGGATAGATCACATATATATCATTAAAGCTATTATGTGAGGGGGTAGTATGGTTGAAGTCGCATATTGAAGAAAGAGCAGTTATGATTGCGAAATATATCCTCGAGAAAAATACTACAGTGAGAGAGACAGCTAAGGCTTTCGGTGTAAGTAAAAGTACAGTTCATAAAGATGTAACAGAAAGACTACAGGAGATTAATCCTACTTTAGCAATAGAGGTTAAGGCAGTTTTGGATAAAAACAAGTCTGAAAGGCATATAAGAGGTGGGATGGCGACGAAGATAAAATATCTAAGTGAAAGAAATGTAGGGTAAAACCTACATTTTTTTTATTAGACTTGACTAAAAGAAGATTTTTGTATATTTTGATTATAGGTTCGAATTTAATCGAAGTATGATTAAAATCCAAATATTATGGATTAAAATGTAATATATACATAAATAGCTTGAGAAATATGTCCCGTCACTATAGGTGGCGTGTATAATTCTAATTTTAATGTGGGTGTATAACCCGTTGAAATCGTTGAATAATCGCTTGACTCAAAAAATATGTCTTGAAATGTATGGCGAGGTCGTATTTTTAGGTTAATTGTGGGACAAACCCCATTAAGCAATGACCATTTAAAACGATGAATGTGTTAAAATAGATAGATATACAGATAGATAATAAAGCAAGTAAAGCAAGCAAGTGAAAAGTAAGAAAGAAAGCAAATAAGCAAGTGAGAAGTAAGTAAGTAGGTAGGTAATATATCAAGCAAGTAAATAAATTATAAAAGTAAGTCTGATAACGTACGCGAATTGAGCAAGCAATGTGCTGAGAGCAAATAATATAAATGAAAAGGAGTTGTAGTCATGTCTGGAGCTGACATAGGAATAGATTTAGGTACTGCCAATGTACTAGTTTACGTAGGGGGAAAAGGTATTGTTTTAGAAGAGCCATCAGTAGTTGCAATCGAAAAAAGATCTGGTGAAGTACTAGCTGTTGGCGAGGAAGCTAGAAGGATGATAGGTAGAACACCTTCAAATATAGTAGCTATAAGACCGCTAAAAGACGGGGTAATATCAAATTACGTAGTCACAGAAAAAATGCTTAAATACTTTGTAGGTATGATAGCGGAGAAAAAGGGTGTAGGGAAATTGGTTATGCCTAGGATAATGGTCTGTGCTCCAACTGGTGTTACAGAAGTGGAAAGAAAGGCAATAGAAGATGCTACAAGAGAAGCTGGAGCTAGAGATGTATATATTATCGAAGAACCAATTGCAGCTGCAATAGGGGCCGGTCTAGACATTTCTCAGCCAGATGGGCATATGCTCATAGATATAGGTGGAGGAACTGTCGACATAGCGGTAATATCCCTCGGAGGAATAGTAGTCAGCGAATCTATAAAAATGGGTGGAGATAAGTTCGACGACGCCATTGTAAAATACATGAAAAAACAACATAATCTTTTGATAGGTGAGAGAACAGCTGAAAAAATAAAATTAGAAATAGGAAGCGCATATGAAAGAGAAGAAGAAAAATTCATGAGGGTATCAGGTAGAAATCTTATAACAGGATTGCCGGTAGCAGTCAATATAAGCTCAAAGGAAACACTTACAGCACTTGATGAATGCATAACTCAGATAACAGTTGCGGCGCATTCAGTTCTAGAAAAGACTCCTCCAGAACTAGCATCCGATATAGCTACCACAGGAATAGTTATGACAGGCGGAGGTGCGCTTCTGTACGGATTGGACAAGCGTATTGAAAAGAGTACTGGAATTGAAGTTAAGATAGCCGAAGATCCATTGACTTGTGTAGCAAAGGGTACTGGTATCGCTTTGAGCGAGATGGATACACTTGAGAAAGGCGGAGGTTTAAGAAAATAATGTTGAATATAGACGAAATTAAATCGATAATACCACATAGGTATCCATTTTTACTTGTCGATAGAATTGAAGAGATGGAAGTTGGGAAGAGGGCGGTTGGAATAAAGAACGTCACAGCCAACGAACCGTTTTTCCAAGGACATTTTCCAGAATATCCACTTATGCCAGGAGTGCTTATAGTAGAGGCACTTGCACAGGTAGGTGCTGTTGCCATGATGTCAATCGAGGAAAACAATGGCAAGCTAGGAGTATTTGCAGGTATCGATAAGGTGAGATTTAAAAAAGAAGTGAGACCTGGAGACGTATTGAGGATGGAAGTCGATATACTTAGCATAAGGAGAAATATCGGAAAGGCTGAGGCGAAGGCGTTTGTAGGAGATGAACTAGCATGCAAGGGCGAGTTGATGTTTGCCTTGGTTGAAAAATAGATAGCTGCTTGGCAAAATAATTGTCTAGTCGTAAATCAGAGCTTGCAAGCAGATGACGATGGAGTCGAGCCTAGGCATATTAGGCTCAATTCCAACATTTAAACTTCTTAAAACATATAAAAACGCCATCTGTCCCATTGCTCGACAAAAAACTTAATTTTTTTTCAACAATATATGCACAAAAATGCCATAAGTTCATATAATAAAGTGTGGGAAGGAGATAAACTCCCACAATTTAATCCTATAGAATATACGAGGGGGTCGTATTTGTAAATGACGCTACAAATACTTGACCAAGAGTTTTAAATACTTGATTTAAAAGTTTTAAAGTGACTAGGCTTTTTATGTGCGGGAACTAAATATCCTAAATAGATCTAATTGAATTTAACGACAGCAAAAAGAGACAGTCCAGCGGTGGACTGTCTCTTAAATTTTTCTAAGTATAAGGTATAAGGTTGTGTCTTTTCAGATGAGTGCAGTTTAAATTTGAATTTTGCATGAGCGTAGGGAATTTATCAAAGCAAGCGGTGGTGTAATATCGTTTGTCAGGTAGCAACCAGCAATGCGAGGGCTATTGTTTCAGCCAAATCAAGGATGAAACTGAATCTTATATTATTAAACGAAAATTTATTCTTCTCGTCTATCTTGTCTACGATTCCAACTATAGAGTGGTTGCCGATATGAGGAAGTTTTTTTCCGACGCCTTTCCCAGGGAGGATGGGGCCTTCTCTGAGCTGTATGCTTCCGATACTGCTATTTGAGCCTAGACAGGCATCGATAGCTAAAAAATTTCCGTTTTCGTGTTTTTCTTTTATTTCAGCGAGCGATTCGTATATATTCAAGGCATGAATTGGGTTATCAAGGGTTCCGTAAACAGGGTAGTGAAAACCACTGTTTTTTAAAATTGTTCCGACCAAGGGGCCAAGTGTATCGCCAATAGCCCGATCGGTTCCTATACAAACTACGACTGTGTTTTCATCGATTATATTTCTGATAGCAGAGCTCAATGACTCAATAACGTCTAAGTCGTTGTAGTGAACTTTTGAAATTTCCAAATAAGAACACCCCCCTCCCAAGAATTATATGATTTGCTATACTTAAAAATTCCAATTTCAATAGTTATTAAACGATTTATCTCAAGTAATATTAAGCCCTCAAGACTGCATACAGTAAAATCAAAAAAACATTGACATAGCATAGCAAAAATAGTAGTATGAAGTAGTAAAAACAATTTAATTCTTGATTACCTTATCAAGAGAGGCTGAGGGATAGGCCCTGTGAAGCCCAGCAACCATCCGCATGGAGAAGGTGCTAATTCCTACGAGACTGCGGTCTTGAAAGATGAGGTCAGTTAATTAGTGCATAACAATGTCTGTTAACCTCTTCTTGTTGTAGAAGGGGTTTTTTTAATGAACAATAGCGAAAATATAGCACAAAATTAGACCTAATGAGAACGAAAAATAAATAGAAAAAAATTTGAAAGAGGGGGTACAAAATGGCGAGACATTTATTTACATCAGAATCAGTAACGGAAGGACATCCAGATAAGATATGCGATCAGATATCTGACGCAATACTGGATGAATTATTAAAAAAAGATCCAAGCTCGAGGGTAGCCTGTGAAACAATGGTAACGACAGGACTCGTATTAGTAGCTGGAGAAATAAGCACATCAACTTATGTAGACATTCCACAACTAGTGAGGGAAACAGTTAGAGGAATCGGATACACTAGAGCAAAATACGGATTTGACTGTGATACATGTGCAGTGATAACTTCAATAGATGAGCAGTCTAGCGATATCGCCATGGGAGTAGACGAAGGTCTAGAAAGCAAGGCGGGAGAGCTCACAAACGAGGAAATAGAAAAAACAGGTGCAGGAGACCAGGGAATAATGTTCGGGTTCGCATGTAACGAAACTCCAGAACTAATGCCAATGCCGATATCTCTAGCTCATAAATTATCTAGAAGACTTACAGAAGTTAGAAAAAATGGTACTATACCTTACTTAAGACCGGATGGTAAGACTCAGGTAACGGTTGAATACGACGGAGATAAGGTAGTGAGAGTTCACACAGTTCTTATCTCAACTCAACACAGTGAATCAGCTACAAACGAAGAAATAAGAAGAGATATAATAGAGCACGTTATAAAAGCTGTTATACCAGCAGAGCTATTAGACGAAGAGACAATATTCTACGTAAATCCAACTGGAAGATTTGTAGTAGGAGGACCACAGGGAGATACAGGTCTTACTGGTAGGAAGATAATTATAGATACTTACGGAGGATACTCGAGACACGGCGGTGGAGCATTCTCAGGAAAAGATCCTACAAAGGTAGATAGATCAGCAGCTTACGCAGCTAGATACGTTGCAAAGAACATAGTAGCAGCTGGACTTGCCGACAAATGCGAAATAGAATTAGCATATGCAATAGGTGTAGCTAGACCTCTTTCAGTATTTATAGACACTTTTGGAACAGGAAAAGTTCCAGAGGCTAAGTTAGTAGAAATAGTTGAAAAACACTTCGACCTAAGACCAGGGGCAATAATAAGAGACCTAGACCTCAAAAAACCTATATACAAACAAGTAGCAGCTTACGGACATTTTGGAAGAACTGATATAGACCTTCCATGGGAAAGAACAGACAAGGCTGAAATACTTAAACTAGAAGCCTTAGGAAAAGAAGCGTAGGCAACATACAACATACTGTAAGTGGACAAGCCCAAGTGCGCACAAGTAACGGGCAAGACCGAAATTTATATGTGATGAATAAAATTTAAACACAGTGTATATGATACTAATGTAAGATAAGTTATCTAAAAATATATATTTGAACCACGGAAAAAACAGGCGCTGGAATAATCTCAGTGCCTGTTTTCGCGTCTAAATTCGAATGAGAGGGAGATATGTCAATCAGAGCATCGTCGAAAACGATTTAAATGAGCAGCGATGAGAAACCTGCCGATGAACGCCAATATAAAAATAGAATATGTATGAGAATAAAATAAATCTAGCAGAAACAGAACATCGAGAGGGAGATATGTCAATCAGAGCGTCGTCGAAAACGATTTAAATGAGCAGCGATGAGTGACATATCTCCCTCTCGACCGTATCAAGCAAGATTGATTTTATCCTCATAATATGGTATTTTTAAGTATAAAGTGAATAACTTAGGGACGTAAGTTTAATAGGGAATTGAATGCGATTTTCAAGCTGACCCAGTAACCGTGATGCTGACGAAGTTTCAAAAAACCACTGAGAAATCGGGAAGGTAGAAACTAAGTATGAAGCTAAGCCGGGATACCTGCCTAAGATATAACTTGAGACGTTCTCAAACCTGAGCGGAGGTGGACGATCTCGTTTCAGCGTGGGCAAAAATTACTACCACGCAATCAGCATTTAAGCTAATATCTGCTAGGGGTAAGATGTTAGAAAGAAATCAGCATTTTACCTAACAAATAATGTTAGGAGGAAGAAAAATGAAAAAAAGGTTTATGTCGATTATTACAGTCCTAGTTCTCGTGATCGCGATGGTTGGATGTAGTAGTGAGACAACAAAGAGGGAAGTGACGGACAGGTCTGGAAACAAGGTCTTATTGCCGTCAAAAATTGAAAAGGTAATATCTACAGCTCCGTCGAATACAGAGATAATCAGCGATTTAGGATTTGCGGATAAGCTCGTTGCAGTCGACAACATGTCTGCTGATGTAGAGGGCATAGGCAAGGATGTTGCGAAGATAGACTTTATGAGTCCAGATGCAGAGGCAATAGTAGGCTTGGAGCCAGATATAATAATTGCGTCTAGTATGAATTCAGGCCAGTCTGGAGAGAGTCCATTCAAGGCGGTTGAGGAAGCTGGAATACCAGTAGTGTATATTCCGAGTAGCGATAGCATAGACGGAATAGCTAAGGATGTCGAATTTATATCCGATGTTCTAGGGGTAAAGGAAAAGGGCGATAAGATGGTGAGCGATATGAAGGCTAAGATAGAAGAGGTAGCTAAAATCGGTTCATCTATACCAGATAAGGACAAGAAGAATGTGTACTTTGAATTAAACCCAGCTCCACAGCTAGTAACTTTTGGAAAGGGAACTTTCTTAAACGAAATGATGGATATAATAGGTGCAAAAAACTCATTTGGAGATCAGAAGGGTTGGCTGGCTCCTAGTGCAGAATCAGTGATAGATAAAAATCCAGACGTGATACTTACCAATGTGAATTTCACAGACAAGCCTATTGAAGAATTAAAGGGCAGGGATGGATTTAAAAATATAAATGCAGTGAAGAATAATAAGGTATACCAAATAGATACAAATTCGTCATCTAGACCTACAACTCATATTTTGAAAGCATTAGATGAAATGGCTTCTGCCGTTTATCCAGACAAATATGGAAAATAGGCAAGCAGGTATAAATAGCTATAAAAGCAAGCTGCTAATAGGAATATTATTTTCGGCAATAATTATCAGCATTGGGACTTCCGTAGGGAGTTCCAATATTGGTTTTACGGATACGATATCTGTAATTTTAGAAAAGATGACGAAGATTACATTTAATGATATCGATAGCAAAACTGTTTCTATAGTCTGGAATCTTAGACTGCCAAGGGTGATTCTAGCCTTCTTGGTAGGAGGTTCGCTCTCTATAAGTGGCTCAGTGGTACAGTCGATTTTAAAAAACGAATTGGCATCTCCATACACCCTAGGCGTGTCCGCGGGGGCATCACTAGGTGCAGGAGCAGTGATAATAACAGGTTTATCACTTCCTCTCATAGGACAATTCACAATGCCACTGGTAGGATTTTTATTTGCGATGGCAACTATATACTTTGTCATACTAATAGCGAGCAAGCTCGATAAGACTATGTCAAATAACACCATAGTGCTGTTTGGGATGGTATTTTCGCTGTTTGTAAACGCAATATTGACAACTCTTACAGCTATGTTTCAAAAAGAACTCAAGAGTATAGTGATGTGGCAGATGGGGAGTTTCGCTATGAGGGGTTGGCTTTACGTAAAACTTATAATTCCGTTTTTCATAATAGGTACGCTAGGTGTGCTTAGGTACACCAAGGAGATGGATATACTGACATTTGGCGAGGAACAGGCGAGGTCTGTCGGAGTTGAAACTACAAGCGTTAGAAAAAAACTCTTTATATACTCCACTATATTGACCGGAGGAGCGGTGTCGCTCAGCGGGACAATTGGATTTGTAGACCTCATTGCACCTCACGTAGCTAGAAAGATAGTAGGTTCAGCACATAAGTACGTCATTCCGATGTCGTTTATGGTCGGGGGAAGCCTTATGGTAGTGACTGACCTTATATCGAGGACGATTATTTCACCAGCGGAACTTCCAGTAGGAGCGATAACTGCTCTTATAGGTGCACCGTTCTTTGCGTGGGTGTATTTTAGCAAGAAAAAATAGAAAGCTTAAAGGTAAGGTGGTATCATGTTGGAAATCAAGAACCTCTCTAGTGGATACGGAGGAGTGGATATAATCAGAGACATGAATTTCAAGGTCGATAGGGGAGAGACCCTTTGCATAGTAGGACCAAATGGATGTGGAAAGAGCACGCTTCTAAAGTCTATAGCAAATCTTTTGGATTATAGGGGCGTTGTAAATATAGATGGTGAAGATGTTAAGAAACTCAGCAGAAAGGAACTCGCAAAGAAGATTGGATTAATGGGGCAGATGTCAGAGGTGTATCTACCGTACACGGTGTACGAGACAGTATCTCTCGGAAGATATGCACATACTACAGGATTTTTAAAGAATTTAACAAAAGAGGATTCAGATATAATTGAAGAGGCAATCAAGAGGGTTGGGCTGTACGATGTCAAAGATAAATTAATAGATGAACTATCTGGAGGGCAACTTCAGAGGACGTTTTTGGCTAGGGTGTTGGCTCAGGATCCAGATATAATACTTTTGGACGAACCGACAAACCACCTGGACTTAAAACACCAACTGGATCTTTTAGGATATCTGACTAAATGGGCGAGGGATAAGGAGAAGACCGTGATAGGAGTACTACACGATTTAAACCTGGTTCAATACTACGGAGACAACGCTATACTTATGGACGATGGAGAAATAGTGGCTTACGGCGTGCCAAATGAGGTACTAGATGGTCAGACATTAAAGGAAATATACAATATAGACATCAGGAGATTTATGCTAGATTCTCTTGAAAACTGGAAGATGACTAGAGAGAGTAGAGTCGCGAAATAAATTAGAGTTGCGAAATAAATTAGAGCTTAATAAAATCAAGGATTTAGATTGGCGAAAAGTTGGATAAACTGTAAGATGGCTCGCTAGAACAGACTCACACATAAAATGAAGGATGGAGAGGGGTGATAAAATGGAGAAAGTAGAGGGGATTGTAAGCGAGATAGTATTTACCAACGAGGGTAATGGATATACGATAGCACATGTTTCAACAGATGACGACGATATAGTGGTCGTGGGATGTATGCCTACAATAAGCGTGGGCGAAAGTATAGAAGCTACGGGTAAATGGACAAACCACAAAAAATACGGTCTACAATTCCAAGCTGATAGTTTTGTACCCGTCAAACCAGCAACGCTAGAAGGGGTCTACCTTTACCTAGCATCTGGAATGATAGGTGGAATAAAGGAAAAAATGGCGAATAGGATAGTTGAAAAATTCGGATTAGACACCTTGGATATAATACAAAACGACCCTGAAAGACTTCTCGAAGTCGATGGAATAGGTAGGAAGACCGTAAAAAAAATAGTGAAATCATTCGAAGACGACAAGGAACTCAGAAATATAATCGTCGAGCTTTCACCATATGGTATCACTCCTACGTACTGCCTTAGAATATATAAGACGTACAAGGAAAAATCACTTGAGGTGATAAGTCAAAATCCGTACAGACTGGCTGGAGATATAAGGGGAATAGGGTTTAAAAAGGCGGATAAGATAGCTGAAAAGATAGGAATTCCAAAGGACTCCAGGGATAGGGTCTCACAGGGAATACTATTTGTACTAGATTCGGCATTAAACGACGGCAACACCTGTCTTCCGAAAAATATTTTGACAGATGAGTCTAAAAATCTGCTAGAAGTCGATAATGATGTTATAGGCGAGTGCATGTACGAACTAATCCTAGCGAGCAAACTACAGATTGAAAAGATCAACGGAGTTGAGTATGTATACCTGATGAAATATTTCCTAGCTGAAAACGGAGTATGTTCAAAGATTGCAAAGTTAACTCAGTTTGAATTCACAGATCTGAACCTAGATATAGATGAGGAAATAAGGTCGGTTGAGCAGTCAGAGGATATAAAGTTAGCGGACAACCAGAGGGAGGCTGTCAGGGAGTGTGTGGAAAATGGACTCGTAATAGTTACTGGAGGTCCTGGTACTGGTAAGACGACGACGATCAATTCTATAATAAAAATATTTGAAAAAAACGATAAGGAAGTCATGTTGACAGCTCCGACTGGGAGAGCGGCTAAGAGGATGAGCGAAACAACTGGAAAAGAAGCTAAGACGATCCATAGACTTTTAGAGATGGGTATGTCTACTGAAGACAATCTCGTATTCTTTAAAAACGAGGATGAGCCTATAAAGGCAGATGTCATAATAGTCGATGAGGTATCCATGGTAGATATTATGTTGATGTACAACCTACTTAAGGCGGTCTCACTAGGCACTAGATTGATACTTGTAGGTGACAGCGACCAATTACCTTCAGTAGGAGCCGGAAACGTCCTAAAGGATATGATAGACTCTCAGGTAGTCACTACGGTTAGGCTGACAGAGATATTCAGACAGGCACAGGAAAGCATGATAGTCGTAAATGCCCATAGGATAAACAGTGGGAAGCCTCTCTATCTGAATTCGAAGGACAAGGACTTCTTCTTTATACAAAAGAACGCCCAGACGGACATATTAAACGAGATAATAGGACTTGTCGGCGAGAGGTTGCCGAAATTCTATGGATTTGACAAGTTAAAGGACATACAGATTCTATCTCCTATGAGAAAGGGCGAGGCCGGTGTAAACAACCTCAATGCTGAACTGCAGAAATACCTAAATCCAAAGGATAGATTGAAGCAAGAGGAGGCATTTGGAAGCAGGGTATTTAGAGTTGGAGACAAGGTCATGCAGATAAAGAACAACTACTCAAAGACATGGGAAAATGAGGACGAGACCGAGTCTGGAGATGGAGTGTACAACGGTGATATAGGCTATGTGTACCATATTGACAAGAGCGACAAGAAATTATATGTAATATTTGACTCAGAGAGAATAGTTGAGTATGAATTCAGCGAGCTAGACGAGATAGAGCATAGTTTCTGCACGACGATACACAAGAGCCAGGGAAGTGAGTTTCCAGCGGTAGTTATTCCGATAACATGGGCGCCACCTATGTTGTTGAGCAGAAATTTACTTTATACAGCGGTGACTAGGGCTAAAAATCTTGTGGTACTGGTAGGAGAAGTTAGGTTTTTAGAGTACATGATAAAAAACAACAGGGTAAACGACAGGTATTCAGAACTTGCTTATAAGTTAAATAAATTCAAACGAGAGGGGATAATGGTATAGTTATCAAAGATATATTCAAGTCTGTACTCGAGTGGCTCTATCCTGAAAATATAAGTTGTATCCTATGCAATAGACCAATCTATAAGTCAAACACCTACTCTATGTGTAGGTACTGTTTCGAAGAAATAAATTTCATATTGGACGGATGCAGTAAATGCGGAAAATTTATTAAGAACTACAGCTTGGAGAAGGAATTTTTAACAGGTTGTAGTTTTTGCTATAAGAAGAACTTTTATTTTGACAGAGCGATATCCTGTATAGAGTACGACGATGTGAGCAAAAGGCTGGTTTTAGACCTAAAATATAGTAGAAAAACCTATATTGCAAAGTACGCAGCACAGATTATGAGCGAGAAACTAGAGCTTGAAGAGCTGGAGTTTGATTATATCAATTCTGTTCCACTACATAAAAAACGATACGACAAGAGGGGGTTCAATCAATCGGAAAAAATAGCTAGCAGGCTTTCTGAAATAATAAACGTTCCCTTGGTGGACTGCGTAAAGAGGACTAAAAACACTGAAATGCTCTACAAGTTGGAAAAAGGCAATAGAGAGAAGGAGCTGCGTGGGGCATTTGAACTTGGAGAAGACATAGAGTTGGTGCAGGGAAAGAGAATACTCATAGTAGACGATGTATTCACGACAGGTGCTACGGTAAATGAAATCTCGAAATTGCTCAAGTTAAATGGCGTCGATGAAATTTATGTGATGACCTTGCTTACAAAGAGCAGTAAAAAGTACGTTGAAGACGATGGAGAAATAAGTTGACAATAGGTTACCTGAGAACGAAATCGCCAAATAGCTATGTATCGAAACGACAGTTAAACTCTTGACAAAACGAATTAAAAACATTAAAATAATCAAGTATCTAGGTTCGTGATTGCAAGTCCAAGCCAGACGCAGGCAAAGGGATCCACGTAAGCTAATGATAAAATGTCGTCAGTGATCATGGTGCGTCCTAGAAGTAAGCCCTACCGTGAAAAACGAGAGAGGTAATAGTGCGGCAAACCCAAGCGAACCCTCCAGTAGGCGAGTGTGGGGTCAAAGATCAGGTCGACTAGATATACGGAGCTGTTGCATTTTGCAACAGCTCTTCTTTAGGTATATAAATGTTATGTGATGTAGATAAATGCTATGTGGATAAATGGCGAAAAAAATCAAACTAAAAGCTCTGAAATATCAACTTATACACAAAGTTATCCACATTATCCAGAGATATTCCACAAACTTGTCCACAAGCTGTGTATAACTTGAGACAAATATCCCCACCATATGTTCACCATTTAATTTAATTAGAGAAAAATTTTTTTAAAAATTACTACAATTTATATCCCAAACAGGGTATAATCATCTTAAGAACTATTTCGCTTTAAAAAAAAGGAGGAATAAGTATGAACATAATAATAACAGGAAGACAAATAGAAATAACAGACGCAATAAGGGACAAGGTTGAAAAACAACTAGAAAAGTTAGGCAACTTCATAGGTGAAAGCACAGACGTGAAAGTAACGATAAGTGCAAGAAAAGAGAGACAGACTATAGAGGTTACCGTACATCCAGTAAGTGGACCGGTGGTAAGGGCAGAAGACACTGAAATAGATTTATATTCAGCTATAGACAGAGTTTCTGACAAGTTAAAGACTCAAATGAATAAGTACAGCAAGAGAATAAGGGATAGAAGAACTGAAAACGATAGCATAAGATTTATGGAAGCTGAAGTCAACACACCGGATATCGATGCAGATTTCGACGATGCGGGCGATGACTATGATATAAAAATCGAAAGACATAAAAAATTCAATATAAAGCCGATGACCGAAGAAGAAGCCGTGCTTCAAATGGATTTACTAGGACATGATTTCTACGTATTCAGACATGACAGCACTGATGAGGTAGCGGTTGTATACAGACGTTACAACGGTGGATACGGAATAATAGAACAAGAGTAATATTTCACAAAAAATAAAATTCAAAAAATGACTTTTAAAGGTCCAATTAATGCTATAATATATATTATGCGATTTTTGGGCCTTTTTTAATGGTTATTTATAGTTTTTAGAGTCAAAAGCCTATTAAACAGCGTACAATCGCCAATTATATACGGAGGTTGCGCAGTGGGGATTTCGACCACTTCTAAATGAAATTAAGCCAGCATTGCTAGAGGAGGGTGGATATTTCTAAATTTATAGACTGAAAGCTCGAGCTATTGTATACCAAAACACAAGGAAACAAGCAGTTGAATTACCATAAAATAAAGGGACGGAAATATGTTGTAGAGAATATTAACAGTCAGATGATAAAAATACAGAACCAAAAAGATAAATGAGGAGAGATAATATTATGAGTTTTATGGATAGTTTGTTCAACATGGCAGACAAGAAAGAACTTAAGAAATTCAACAATACGGTAGACATTATAGATTCATTAGAACCGAAATTTGTAGCGATGACAGATAGAGAATTAAAAGCCATGACTACAGAGTTTAGAGAAAGACTAGAGGGTGGAGAAAGCATAGATTCAGTACTTCCAGAAGCATTTGCAGTAGTGAGAGAGGCATCGAGAAGGGTGCTTGGACTTAGACATTACAGAGTACAGATGATAGGTGGCATCGTACTTCACCAAGGTAGAATAGCTGAGATGAAGACAGGTGAAGGTAAGACATTGGTTGCGACGCTTCCAGTATACCTAAACGCACTTTCAGGAAAGGGTGTACACGTAGTTACAGTCAATGACTACCTAGCAAAACGTGATAGGGATCAAATGGCAAAGGTGTACGAATTCCTCGGAATGACAGTAGGTGTCGTAATTCATGGACAGGACACTACTCTTAGAAGAGAGATGTACAACTGCGATATAACATATGGAACCAACAATGAATACGGTTTCGACTACCTAAAAGACAATATGGTAATACACAAAGAAGAAAGAGTTCAAAGAGGGCTTAACTACGCGATAGTCGATGAAGTCGATTCAATACTCGTGGATGAAGCTAGAACACCGCTCATAATTTCTGGACCTGGGGACAAGTCTACACATTTGTATTCTGATGCGAACACCTTTGTACTTACAGTTAAGGAAGATGACTACGAAAGAGATGAAAAACAAAAGGCAGTATCGCTTACAGAGTCTGGTATAGCTAAGGCAGAAACTTATTTCAACGTGGAAAACATCACAGATATATCACATACAGAGTTGTACCACCATATAAACCAGGCTTTAAAAGCTCACACAATAATGAAAAGAGATGTAGACTACGTTGTAAAAGACGGTGAAATAATAATAGTCGACGAATTCACAGGTAGACTTATGTTTGGTAGAAGGTATTCAGAAGGGCTACACCAAGCTATAGAAGCAAAAGAATACCTACAGATTCAAAGAGAATCCAAGACACTTGCGACAATCACATTCCAGAACTACTTTAGAATGTACACCAAACTTTCTGGTATGACAGGTACAGCAAAGACAGAAGAGGAAGAATTCAAGGCTATATACAAGATGGACGTATTCCAAGTGCCAACGAATATGCCTCTTATAAGAAAAGACCAGCCAGATGCTGTCTACAAGAGCGAAATGGGTAAATTCAACGCAGTTGCAGATGACATTATAGCTAGACACGAGCATAAACAACCAGTACTAGTAGGTACGGTTTCAATAGAAAAATCAGAGATATTATCAGGAATACTTAAAAAGAGGGGCGTAAAACATGAGGTCCTAAATGCAAAACACCATGATAAAGAAGCGGAAATAGTAGCTCAAGCTGGTAGATACGGCGCAGTTACAATAGCGACTAACATGGCGGGACGTGGTACGGATATACTTCTAGGAGGTAACCCAATAGTCTTGACTAAGAGAGAGATGAAGAGGGCAGGATACAAGATGGATATAATAAACATCGTAGACACTCCACTAGATGAGGACGAGTACGGCGACAATGAGGAACTACAGGCTGCCAGAAAAGAATACGAGAGATTATATGAAGAATACAAGGAGTTAACTGCAAGAGAACAGGATCAGGTAAGAGAAGCAGGCGGACTTGCTATAATAGGTACAGAGAGACATGAGTCTCGAAGAATAGATAATCAGCTTAGAGGTAGATCAGGTAGACAAGGTGACCCAGGTAGCTCTAAATTCTACATTTCGCTTGAAGATGATCTAATGAGACTGTTTGGAAGCGACAAGATAGCTGGAGTAGTAGATAAATTAGGTCTAGAGGAAAATGATCCTATAGAGCATAGAATGCTTACTAAGTCTATAGAAAATGCACAGAAGAAAGTCGAAGGAAAGAACTTTGGAATAAGAAAGAACGTCCTAAAATACGACGATGTAATGAACAAACAAAGAGAAGTAATGTATGGAGAGAGAAGCAGAGTGCTCGAAGGGGAAAATCTACAAGACCAGATCCAAAACATGGTCTACGCTGTAATCACAGAAGCTGTAGAAATGTACTCGGGCGATGCAGGATTTGAAGAAGAGGCATTTAAAGAATACATGTACAACCTGTTCTTGCCAAAGGGAAGTCTTGAAATACCTGAGCTGGATAAGATGAGCAACGAAGAAAAAGCTGACAAGGTATACGAAGTATGCGATAAGATGTATAGAGCTAAGGAAGAACTAGTTGAAAGCGAAAGAATGAGAGAGGTTGAAAGGGTAGTACTCCTTCAAGCTGTCGACAACCACTGGATAGACCATATAGACGCTATGGACCAATTGCGTCAAGGTATCGGACTACGTGCTATAGGACAACAAGATCCAGTTATCGCCTACAAAATGGAAGGTTTTGATATGTTCGACGATATGAACAGAGCAATCAAACTCGATACAGTAAGATACCTATTCAATATAACTGTCGAAGTTCCAGTTGAGAGAAAGAACGTGGTTGAAATGGACGCTATAAGAGAATCTCTAGAAAACGAAGAAGAAGCTGGAAAGAACAATACAACAGTTGTAAAAGGCGATAAAGTTGGAAGAAATGATCCATGCCCATGTGGTAGTGGAAAGAAATTCAAAAACTGCTGTGGCAAGAATTAATTTAGTCGATATTGGAGTGAAGGCATGTTAAATTTACAAGATTACAAAAACAGTGTAAATGAGATGAAAAATAAATTAGAAGAATTGAGGGACTCTCTTTGACTTGGATTCACTTCAACTCAAAGACAGGGAACTAGACAAAGAGATTTCAAAACAGGATTTTTGGGACGATAACGACAATGCAACCAAGGTTCTAAAGGAGTCTCGAGAAGTTAAGGAAAACATCGATGTCTACAGATATCTAGAGGGAGAAATCGAGGATGTCGAGGTGCTTGTAGAACTTGCAGGCGAAGAGGACGATGAATCGCTAGACGAAGAGATAGACGCAAAAATTTCTTCTACTGAAAATAAATTATCAGAAATTAAAATAAAGACCTTGCTAGACGGGGAGTACGACTCAAATAACGCCATACTCTCCCTAAATGCTGGTACAGGTGGACTGGACGCTCAGGACTGGACACAGATGCTGCTTAGAATGTATATCAGATGGGCTGAAGACAAGGGATTTAAAGTCAGACTCCTAGACATCAACTCAGATCCAGAGGCTGGAATCAAGACGGGGACAATCTCTGTCGAAGGAGCGAACGCCTATGGATACTTAAAGGGAGAAAAAGGAGTGCACAGGCTAGTTAGAATATCTCCTTACAACTCTTCAGGGAAGAGGCAGACTTCGTTTGCATCAGTAGATGTAATGCCAGAGGTAGATGACAGCATAGAGGTAGATATCAGCCAGAGCGACTTAAAGGTCGACACCTATAGGGCGTCTGGTGCTGGTGGACAACATGTAAACACGACAGATTCAGCTGTGAGGATAACACATCTTCCAACAGGGGTCGTGGTACAATGCCAAAACGAGAGGTCGCAACATCTAAACAAGGAAGTTGCGATGAAGATGTTAAAGTCAAAGCTCATAGATATGAAAGAAAGCGAGCATAAAGAAAAGATTGAAGACCTACAGGGTCAGCACTCGCAGATAACCTGGGGAAGCCAGATTAGGTCGTACGTCTTCCAACCGTACAAACTAGTAAAAGATACTAGGACTGGAGCTGAGATGGGAAATGTCGATAGTGTAATGGATGGAGATATAGACCTTTTCATCAACGAGTACCTGAAGGGCAAAAAAAATGGAACTTTCACCGAATAAATTGAGAAAGATGTACCAAACCTATACAGGTAGCAGGCATAATTCTCATTTCAGTAGGACATACCCTACAAGTAATCACCATTTAAATTAAATCATGACTTGATTATGCACTGTTGCTGATTGTAACAGTGCATATTTTAAATAAGTGGGTCTCGACATAAAAACTCATAATAATCAAGAATAACGACGATAAGCAATAGTAATCTAAAAATCATTAATAACGATAATAGGCAATAGCAATTAAAACAAGCAGAACAATTAAAAGAAGAAGGGCGTGATATTGTGGATATAAATACTATGTTAGAAAAAGAATTTAAGCTCAGAAAAGCTCAAGTAGAGAGCACAGTCAAGCTAATAGACGAAGGAAATACCATACCGTTTATCGCGAGGTATAGAAAAGAAGTGACAGGTGGGATAGACGACGTAACTTTGAGGGGGTTACACGAAAGGCTGACTTATCTAAGAAATCTAGAATCGAGAAAAGAAGCGGTCTTAAAGACGATAGACGATCAGGACAAACTCACAAGCGAGATAATTACAAGTATAGATAAATCACAGACACTTCAAGAGGTCGAGGATATATACGCGCCGTTTAAGCAGAAAAAAAGGACGAGGGCGACTATAGCAAAAGAAAAGGGACTTGAAGACCTTGCGACTGCAATTCTGACAAGGAGTATACCCTACATCAAGGTAGAAGCAGAAAAATACATAGACGAAGAGAAGGAAGTACACGACGAGGAAGAGGCTTTAAAAGGAGCTAGTGACATCATAGCAGAAGTGGTTTCGGATGATGCACAGGTTAGAAAGTTCATAAGAAATCTAGCCTTAAACAGTGGTACGATTACGTCAAAAAACACGAAGGACGAAAAATCAGTCTACGATATGTACTACGATTACAGCGAGCTGGTTAAAACCCTGGCACCACATAGAGTCCTAGCTCTAAACCGTGGAGAAAAAGAAGATTTCCTAAGGGTTAAATTAACTATAGAAGACGAGAGAGCCTTGAATTTCATAGAAGATAGATATATAGACCAAAAAAATTCAAAGAATAGAAAAATACTGACTGAGGCTATAGAGGATGCATACAAGAGGTTGATCTTCCCTTCGATAGAGAGAGAAATTAGAAATTACCTCACAGAAAAGGGGGAGGAAAGGGCTATAAGCGTATTTGGAAAGAATTTAAAATCGCTTTTGATGGGAGCTCCAATCAAGGAAAAAGCAGTGATGGGATTTGACCCAGCCTACAGGACAGGTTGTAAGATAGCGGTGGTAGACAAAAACGGAAAACTACTCGACTACACAACTGTATACCCAACCAAACCAGAAAATAAGGTAAAAGAGGCAAAGTCGATTTTGAAATCGATGATAGAAAAATACAATATAGATCTGATAGCAATAGGAAATGGAACAGCTTCTAGGGAGTCTGAAGAATTTGTATCAGACATGCTCAGAGAAATAGAGAGAAACGTAGAATACGTAATAGTGAGTGAGGCAGGTGCGTCTGTCTATTCTGCATCAGAACTTGCAAATGAGGAACATCCAGATATCAATGTGTCTATAAGGGGAGCTATATCGATAGCTAGACGACTTCAAGACCCGCTTGCCGAGCTAGTTAAAATAGATCCAAAGAGCATAGGTGTAGGACAGTATCAGCACGACTTAAATAAAAAGAGGCTGGAAGAGGTATTAGACGGAGTTGTAGAAGACTCGGTAAACAGCGTCGGTGTAGATGTAAATACAGCTTCATACTCACTTCTATCACATGTAGCTGGTGTAAATAAAAATATAGCTAAAAACATCGTTGCCTACAGGGAAGAAAACGGAGAGTTTAAATCGAGAAGTGAGATCAAAAAGGTCAAAAGACTTGGACCCAAGGTATTTGAGCAGAGTGCAGGCTTCATGAGGGTGTTGGACGGCAAGAATCCACTAGATGGGACAGGAGTTCATCCGGAAAGCTACAGTGCATGTAAAGAACTGCTATCGAAGATAGGATATAGTTTAGACGATGTAAAATCGAAAAATATATCAGAGATAGACAATAGGATAGAAGAATTTGGTCTAGACAATCTAAGCCGTGAGCTAGAAACTCCAAGCATTACTCTAAAAGACATAATATCTGAAATAAAGAAACCGGGAAGAGACCCAAGAGAAGAGGGGATCAAACCAATTCTAAGGAAAGACGTCCTAAAGATTGAGGATATCCAAAGGGGAATGGTGTTAAACGGCACAGTTAGAAATGTTGTAGACTTCGGAGCATTTATAGATATTGGGATCAAAAACGACGGATTGGTCCATAAGTCTAAGATGGGCAAGGGATACGTAAAGGATCCAATGAGCGTAGTATCAGTAGGAGATGTGGTAGAAGTGAGCGTGTTGGATATAGATTTAGACAAGAACAAGGTCTCACTGTCTATGGTAGATTAACAAATGACTAATTAACACAAGCACGAGGTTAAATACCATATCAAATGGAATATTAACAAATAGATGTATTTATGTCGAGCAATGTGTGATTAATTTAAAAGAACGGAGGCAAGTATGTTAGTTATAAAAAACGGAAAAATAAACACTACAAATGGAATAATCGATGGAGATATGTTGATCGATGGAGGAAAGATAATAGAAATATCAGAGGGGATAATAGCACCCCTCGATGCAGAGGTAGTAGATGCAAGTGGAAGATTGATACTGCCAGGATTTATAGATGCCCACACCCACATAGGCTTATTTGAAGACGGATTAGGGGAAGAGGGAGCAGATGGAAATGAAGAGACAGACCCAGTCACTCCTCATCTAAATCCAATCGATGGAATAAATCCTATGGATAGAAGTTTCACAGAAGCCTACCAAGGCGGAATCACATCTGTCTGCATCACTCCGGGAAGCGCAAATGTGATGGGTGGATCATGTGTTGCGATTAAGACCTTTGGCAAGAGGATAGATAAGATGGTTATAAAAGATCCAGTTGCTGAAAAGATAGCATTTGGAGAAAATCCAAAATCATGCTATGGTTCTGACGACAAGACCCCTCAGACCAGGATGGCCATAGCGGGACTTCTTCGCGAGACCTTGAGAAAAGCAAAAGAATACCTAAAAGATCTACAGGAGTACGAGTCAGATGAAGATGGAGAGCTTGAAAGACCAGAGTACGATATCAAGTACGAGGCACTTATTCCAGTTCTCAAAAAAGAAGTGCCTATAAAGGCGCACGCACATAGGGCGGATGATATATTCACGGCGATAAGGATAGCTAAGGAGTTCGATTTAAACCTAACCTTGGACCACTGCACAGAGGGACATTTGATAGTAGACGAGCTAGTAGAAGAAAACTATCCTACTATAGTTGGACCATCTCTATCTGAGCGTTCAAAAATAGAACTAAAGAACCTGACTTTCGAGACAGCTGGGATCCTATCAAACGCAGGTTTAAAAGTCTGTCTGATGACGGACCACCCGGTCATACCACTACACTACCTACCGCTTTGTGCCAGTATAGCTGTAAAGCATGGAATGAAGGTAGACAAGGCGTTAGAAGCTATAACTATAAACCCAGCCGAGGTGCTTGGGATAAGCGATAGAGTTGGATCGATAGAGGTAGGCAAGGACGCAGATTTGGTAATATGGAGTGGCTCTCCGTTTGAGATATCAAGTGAGGTGATCTACACTATTATAGATGGAAACATCGTCTATCAAAAATAGATAAATTGAATAAAAATAGAGGCTAGAAATATTGGACGAGAGATATCTCGTCCGTTTTTTTGCGTAGAAGTAATAAATTAAATATTTAAAATTACAAAATATTAACATAAAAAGAAAAATTGAAAATTAAAACAATATTTAATGTGAATTATATGATACACTGCATACATAGAAGAGAACAGAATCGCATATTGACAACAGCATTGTCATTATATATACTTGTCACAACGGGTTCAGCCGCGAAGTTTGGGTATGTCATAGTGATGTCAATTATACCAATGCTAATATTGGGTCCGATCAGTGGAGTAATAACAGATAATTTAAATCGAAAAAAATGATAGTATGTTTGGATTTGATGAGTACTATGTTGCTACTCTTCTTTGCATATAGATTTCAATTAAACGATAAATTATCTCTAAATGAAATTTATGTATTTTCAGTTGTTTCAGCAGTTATTACAGCTGTATACGATCCAGCTATGAGTACAATGGTACCTTCTATAGTGGATAAAAAAGATTTGATAGATGCAATCAGCTATCTTTTAGCAGCTGTGGGAGAAATTTTTATAAGTGTAGAGCAAGAGATTAAGGGTGGTAAACTCAGTATACATAAATTTTTCAAAGACTTTGGCGAGGGTATAGTTTTGATTAAGAAAACAAAAATATTGTTTAACGTTATGGCAATCGGGCTATTTCTAAATTTTGTTCTGACGCCAGTTCGAGTGAATTATTTACGGGTATGTTTTCTTCAAATCTAGTGCCGTATTTAGTATTAATAGCAATTGGTTTTTCCATTATGTTGGTTTCATCTACGGCAAGTGTCGGTCTCACAACGATTGTACAGAAAGAAACGCCAAACGCATATCTAGGGAGGGTCGGTTCTGTATCAAGTGCTATTTTGATGGCAACAGCACCTGTTGGTCAGATAATATTTTCCGTTTTATTTGATAAATACCCTACGTATATATGTCTATCTCTTTCAGTTGTTATCTTACTATCCACTTATGCAGTTTTTAGGAATATATTCACAAAGGACGATGTAGTAGTGGATATAGGCTAAAAAATATATAAAGCTTATGAATTTGCGGGTATGAAGTCAGAATATGTAGAACATGACGATAACAATTATCTATTAGTCAAAATTATCAGTTGACATTTTGTATAAAAGTATTATAATAAAAGTGTAAGGAAATAATTAAATTAGAAGATCTTCGGGGTCGGGTGAAATTCCCTACCGGCGGTTACAGCCCGCGAGCTACAATGTAGTTGATTTGGTGAAATTCCAAAGCCGACAGTAAAGTCTGGATGAGAGAAGAGATAAGTATATTTACTTAGCATACTACTCGAAGATGAATGATTCTTCGAGTTTTTTAATTTCCTAAGATTAAATTTATTTAGGAGGTAAACATATGAACAACAAATCAGTAGCTGTTAACGGAAACACAAAGGGAAGTATGAAGACGAGGACAATGGTAATGATGGCGATATTATCCGCCATATCGGTATTGCTTATGTACATAGAGGCGCCGATACCAGGGGTATTTCCTGATTTCCTAAAACTAGACTTATCTGATATACCAGCGATCTTGGGTGGTATGGCATTTGGACCATTTGTAGGATTGGGAATTGAATTTCTAAAAAATCTTATCCACGGGGTGACAGCGAGTACTACTGGTGGAATCGGAGAAGTTGCAAATATAATAGTTGCAGGAGCTTATGTCTTCGTTTTGACTTTTGCATATAATAAGAGCAAGAATATAAAGGGCGTATTGACAGGTGCGGTTTTAGCTACGATTGCGATGGCAGTGGTAGGAGGAATAGTGAACTATTATATACTACTTCCATTTTACGGACAATTTATGGGTTTGGATGCTATTATAGGTCTAGGAAGTGCTATAAACCACAATATCAAGGATTTATTTAGTTTTGTACTCTGGATGATAGTGCCGTTTAACTTGATAAAGGGAACTATTTTATCAGTGGGCAGCGTGTTCATCTTCAAAAAAGTTGGGCATCTAATTAAAAAGAACTAAAAATCGAATAAAGGAATGAGACGAATCTTCTACACCTCTATAGGTGGCAGATGAAATTCTCATTTCAGAGGGATACATTCCCTCACAATGCAATTATCATTTAATAAAAAAATCTCCCCTACCTATTTGGTGGGGGAGATTTTTTATCGAGATTACCTCGCTGTAAGTAAGATATCAGATGTGCAGTAACAACATCTAGGATCTGTATTTTCATAGTATATATTTCTGAGTTCAGCAGTTATATCGAAGCTCTTATGTGTATCGTAGTCATTGTATATAATCATAGTGGTTTCAAAAGGAAGTTCAGGTGATTCAAAATTTATAGATGAATTACCGAAATCAAACTTATCGGGTTTTGGCACGTGCTTGTAGTTTATAGTGTATATGACAAAGCCTTTGATCAAAAGTTTTCTGCCGGGAGTGATGATAGATGAATTGCTGGTTGCTCTTATCGAATTAAGTGGGAAGTAATTAGTTACCTCAGCGACTCCTGTTACCGAATTGATTTTGTCTATGTTGGGAAATTTCGGAGTAAGGCAGATAAAGTTTTCAATCAGGATATTCTTTGTATGCTCATCTGCTATATCTAAATTTACTTTGTTAGATACGACTGAATTTCTACCGACCAATCCATTTGGGAGGGTGTAGTTGTAGGATGCCGTGGACGTATTTTCCATAGTGCGTACATTTCTGTCAGAAATAACTCTTGCCTCGTATTCGATCGTTACGTTTTTACCACATCTCACCGGACCTATATTTATGCCGAAGTTGAGATTTACATTTTCAATGGTCACGCCGTCAATTGTGAAGGTACCGTTGATTAAACTGAGTCCGCCGAGGTTGTTGTCCTCAATAAGCACATCGTAAATATCTAAATCGCTCGAGTTGTTCAGTTCGACCTTGTATTTTACGACATCGTTTAGCTTGGCAGATGTAGAGTCACAGCTTTTTTCGAGCTCTATTTCCTTGTTGTACAGTTGAAGGTTTAATAGGTCTGTGCTGGTCGATTCTTCGAAGGGACCAGATACACATTTATCGCCGTGTTTGTACTTTACTAATATATCTGTGCTAAATGACGATTTAGATCTAAAGAGACCTTTGTCACCGCTCAAGACCTTTGTTGCATAAGTAATATAGCGTATATCTCCGGGTTTTAAGAAATGAATTTCTACACCATCATTTATGTTGGCATCTTTGTTCACCGAATTATCTAGAGTTACACTTCCGGGGATAAATTCGAGGTATGGACTTAAGCTAGATGATTTTGCCACGACATCGGTGAGGACAAAATGGCTCCTGTTTTTAATACCTAGCCTGAATATTATATCGAGGTCAGGCGCCACGTGTTCAGAAGAGACTTCTAGAGACAGGTACAGTCTAGGGTCGGCTAGAGTTTGCATCTTCATAACCATTCCACCTTTCAAAATTTAGATAATAGTTTAAAACTGCTCTGTTAATAATGTATTCGAGTTTGTTGATTGGTAGAACCTGTTCCAATTAAATCATCAATAAACAGGATTGTGGTATAATAAATATATACAGGTCAAATATTTTGTAAAACAGGAGGAACCAGTGAAAAAATTGTACCTTAGCAACGAAGAAGAAACTAAAAAAATAGGATATAAGTTGGGAGAACTCGCATTTCCAGGATGTGTAATATGTTTGGTAGGCGACTTAGGCGCTGGCAAGACTACATTGACACAGAGCCTTGCAAGGGGATTGGATATCGACGATTACGTTACCAGCCCTACTTTCACAATAGTAAACGAGTACGATGGAAGGTTGAAGCTAAATCACTTCGACGTGTACCGAATTGGAAGCAGTGATGAGATGTACGATATCGGATATGATGAATATATGAACTCAGACGCTGTAAATGTAATAGAATGGGCAAATTTAATCGAGGACATAATACCAGATGAATATCTGGAAATAGATTTGAACTACAAGGACGAGGGAAGAGAGATCGTGTTAAACGCTCATGGTGAAGAGCACGAAAGATTCATTGAAGGTGTAATAAGAGCGATTACGGAGGAAAAATAATGAGAATACTAGGTATTGATACATCTACAAGGGCGGCGAGCATTGCCGTTATGGAAGATGATAAATTAATCTGCGAGTTTGTCGTGAGCGATACTAGGACGCATTCACAAAAACTCATGGACATGATTGAAAGCATGTTAAAAATTTCGGATATTGATATAAATACTATGGAGGCTATAGCTGTATGTGTAGGACCTGGCTCGTTTACTGGAATAAGGATTGGCGTAGCAACAGCAAAGGCGATTGCACATGTAAACTCCATCCCAGTCATAGCGGTCAACTCGTTAGAATCACTTGCAAATAACGCATCTCTAAGCTTAAAAACAGTGGTGCCAGTTCTGGACGCACAAAAAAATCAGGTCTATTCAGCCAAGTATGGATTTAGAAAAGATGGAAAATGCGAAGTGATAGATGAGATTGGAATTATAAGCGTAGAAGATTTAATCGCAGAAATCGAAAATAGCAGTGAGGAGTACCTGATCTTAGGCGAGGCATTGATGAAGTACGCAGATAGATTCGAAAACTTGGAAAATGCCGAAGTACTTGGCGGAAGTAGGAATATTTCAAATGCAAGCAGTGTATGTGAAGTTGCAGCTGAGAAATTTTCTAATGAAGTGGACGTGTATAATTGCTACGAGGTAAAACCTATGTATCTAAAGAAATCACAGGCGGAAATACAGTACGAAGAAAAACATATGGGTGAACACATTTAAGATTTTGAATTATTGAATTAAAATGAAAACTGAGAGGTATTTATGGAAGATAATAAGGAAGAAGATAAAAAAGAAGACAAGAAGGAAATAGAAGTAATATTCGACGGTTTGAAATCAGAGTATATAGACGGGATCTTCGAAGTTGAAAAAAGTTGTTTTGAGGACTACTGGAGCAGGGAGTCATTTGTAAAAGAATTGACAAACAGCATGGCAAATTTCGTTGTTGCATTGGTCGCAGGAAAAGTGGTAGGATATATCGGGACATGGACGATTCTAGAGGAATGCAATATAAACAACGTAGCAGTTCATCCAGATTTTAGAGGTCTTAAAATAGGAGATAGACTGATGAGCGAGTTGATCTGTAGATGCCAATCAGATGAATTGACGGCTATAACACTCGAGGTCAGAAAATCAAATAGTATTGCCCAAAATTTATACAGGAAATATGGATTCAAAATCTCTGGAATAAGGAAGGAATACTACTCAAACAACAGAGAAGACGCAATTATAATGTGGAAGCAATTAAAATAGATAAGATTGATATAAAAATTAAGAGTAATTTGAGATATACCCTGAGATTGCAACTTATGGTATGACTTAAGGAATATTAAATTGGAATAATACGATAATGGTTCGGCTAGAATTGAGGAGGGATAGAATGGAAGATATTATAACTATGGCAATTGAAAGCAGTTGTGACGAGACAGCTGTAGCCATAATAAAAAACGGTAGGGAAGTGCTGACAAACATCATCTCTACTCAAATTGAAACACATAAAAAATTCGGAGGTGTAGTTCCAGAGGTAGCCTCTAGAAAACACATTGAAAACATAGATATAGTTGTAGAGGAAGCCCTAGAAGAGGCCAATATGAAATTTAATGATATTACCCATATAGCTGTGACATACGGGCCAGGACTGGTAGGAGCCTTGTTGGTAGGACTTTCTTATGCAAAGGCTCTAGCGTACACACTTGGAATACCACTAGTCGGCGTAAATCATATAGAGGGGCATTTGAGTGCAAATTACATTGCTCATAAAGATTTAGTACCTCCGTTTATAACATTGATCGTATCAGGTGGACACACTCATTTGGTAGAGGTGAGCGACTACGGAAAATATGAAATACTTGGAAAAACTAGAGACGATGCCTCAGGGGAAGCATTTGACAAAATTGCAAGGGCTATGGGTCTAGGATATCCAGGTGGACCTATAATAGATAGGTTGGCAAAGGAAGGAAATAGAGAAGCCATAGACTTCCCGAGGGCATATATGGACGACGGATACGATTTTAGTTTCAGTGGTCTAAAATCATCAGTGCTAAATTATTTAAATGCTAAGAAGATGAAGGGCGAAGAAATCGTAGTTGAAGACGTTGCTGCGTCTTTCCAAGAGGCGGTTGTGGAAGTACTTGCAACGAAGGCTTTAAAGGCTGCAAAAGACAAGGGCTATGATATAATCACCTTATCTGGAGGAGTGGCTTCAAACTCTAGATTGAGGGAAAAAATCGTGGAGTTAGCCTCTGGCACAAACATAGATGTCAAATATCCTCCATTGGTTTTATGCACTGATAATGCAGCTATGATAGGTTGTGCCGGGTATTATAATTATATAGCTGGAATTAGAGACGATATGAGCCTAAACGCAGTACCCAATCTAAAAATAGGTGAGAGATAGCTAGAACTAAATGTATCACATGGTTGATTAAATTAACTTAAATTATCATGATAGGGAGTGAGGTAGTAAGATGTTAGTGACAAGTACAGGAATTCTAAACGGAAAAATCAAGGACGAGTATGGAGGACGAGGAAAGCAATTTAATGAAAATGGAGTGCCAAATTTTTCGCTTCCATTCAAAATAGAAGATGCGCCAGAGAACACCGTGTCATTTGCAATAGTGTTAGACGACAAGGACGCCTATCCAGTAACGGGTGGTTTCGTCTGGGTTCACTGGGTAGCAGGCAACATTACGAGAAACGAACTAGAAGATAATGAGAGCATAACGTCAGATGATTTCGTCCAGGGGTCTAATAGTTGGATGAGTGTTCAGGGTGGGAATCAGAGCAGGGAACTAAGCAGTTACTACGGTGGGATGAATCCACCAGATAGACCTCATATTTACGAATTACACGTATATGCATTGGATAAGTTACTCAACCTAGGAAACGGATTTTACATGAATGAAATGTACAGACAGATGGAAGGACATGTCCTAGATGAATACACATTAAAGGGCTTGTATTAATTGATATAGCGAGCGAGCAATCAATCAAGAGAGTAAGCAAGCAAGAGAGAGCAAGCAAAATAGCAAACAAGAAAAGAAGAAGGGCTTAATAGCTGGAGTTTAACGTAAGGACTGCGTTGCGATTCAGATTATTAAGTCCTTTGTTGTATTGGAAATTTTAACCTTTAAAATACGACAGCAAAATAGGTTTGAGTACCGTTTTTTCAAGTAGAGCATACTGCTAATTTAAGATAAAAACCTACGTATTTTGGAAAATCAGAACAAAAAATTCACATAAATATGATGAGAAAATTGAAAATAAGTTGAAATTTTCCAGAAGATGTAATATAATTACTTTGTAATAAAATTAATAAAATGTCGGTATATGTTGCATGAAGCAATATAAATTAAGCTTAAAGCGAAAATTGGTTTAATGTTGAAGGCAGCAACAGGTAAATGACAAAAATTAAACAAGGGGGATTTGTATGCAAAGTTCATTCTTCAAACAATTTCTAATGATATCGGACTGGAAAACGATTTTAATGATGGTAGTTCTAGTCGGTACATTCGCAATAATAAAAGCATGCGAAAAGAAAAATATCAGTTTTACAAAGAGGACTATAATCGCGACTACAATAGGTCTTGCGATAGGTGTGGTAGTTCAACTGGCAGCTGGTACGCCAGATGATCCATCGAAGGTAGCTTGGATGGCGGAAACGTCTAAATGGTACCATTTATTCGGTTCAGGATTCATGTCAATCTTAAAAATGATAGTGGTTCCAATGGTATTTGTATCAATTTTAAGGGTAATTATAAGCATGGCTGAGGGCGAAGACTTATCGTCACTCACTTTTAAATCACTAGGAACTATCATGTCTATGACTGCTATTGCCGGAGTAGTTGGTATAGTAGTAGGTAAGGCTATGGGACTAGGCTTAGGCTATCAAACAGTTTACGACAAGGCTACAAATATAAACGAAATACAGCCTATAGTAGATACGTTTTTAGCGCTTTTACCATCTAATCCAATCGAGGCGATGGCAACTACAAATGTAGTAGGGGTAATTATCTTCGCGGCGTTCTTGGGAATAGCAATCAGAAGACAAAATAAAAAATACCGTGAAGTAATAAAACCGTTTGTAGATTTAGTGGAAGCTACATATAAGATAATAATGAGTGTGGCTATGACTATAATAAAACTAATGCCTTACGCAATAGTGGCTATGTTGGCGACTACTATTATAGACAATGGTATAGCTACATTGATGCCAGTTCTAGAATTTATAGTGGCTATATACATAGCGATAATAATAATGTTTGCCATAGAATTAGTAGCATTGGCTGTATTCGGGTTAAATCCTATTACCTACATTAAGAAGGTAACAGATCCACTTTTACTTGGATTTACATCGAGATCTACACTAGGAACATTGCCAGTAAGTATAAAAACTATGACGAATAAATTGGGATTAGAAGAAAACCTAGGAAGCTTTGTAGGTGGACTAGGAGCAAACATAGGATTAGCGGCATGTGCTGCAATATTCCCGGCATTAGTATGTGTTATGATCACCAACATGGTTGGGATACAGATGGATGCTACATTCTATGCCATGTTATTCGTTGTAATAGCGATAAGTGCCTTTGGTATAGCAGGTATACCAGGGACAGCTACAGTTGCAGTCTCAGTAGTGCTAAGCGCAATGGGAATGGGAGATTACTTCCCATTGATAGGAGCTATACTAGCAGTCGACCCAATCATAGATATGGGTAGAACTCTACTAAACGTAAACAGCGGAATAGTAGAATCTCTAATAGTAGGTAAACTAACTGGAAAAATAGACATGAAGGTCTACAACGAACCAGTTAAGGTAGATGAATTGGATGTAGTAAAAAACGCATAGAAGATACACCGAGAAAAGCGTAGAAATTACATCAAAAAGCGTGTATAAGACGCTGTAAGAAATGCATATAAATTAAGTGCATAGAAATCGTAAAACCCCCTCTAACAAATCCACTTTAGAGGGGGTTTTTATTGAATTATGAAATTATCAAATCAACGACCTTGCCTTCTTTTACCCTGACAAGACCCATGTCTGAAATCTTAAGCTCTGGATTTACGACTAGTCCTAGCATAGATAGAGATAAAATTGGGTTGAAGTGATTGTATCCGAGGGAAATCATCTCTTCTCTGACATGTCTTATATCGCGACCGAGTTTATCTATAGGTTCGTCTGATAATATACCTGCTATAGGAAGTCTCACCTGTGCCATTACTTCGCCGTCTTTGCAGACAACATATCCACCTTGAGATTCTATCACTGTATTGCAGGCCAGCACGATATCGTCTAGGTTTTTACCAGTTACAATCAGGTTGTGGTGGTCGTGAGCATATGTCGTCGCAGCAGCACCCTCTTTTAATATATCTCCGGTCACGAGGCCAAGTCCGATGTTTCCGTTTTTACCGTGTCTTTCTATGACGGCAATGAGCAAGCAGTCGCTGTCTTGCCAGTTTAGACGACCGTCCACTACGGGAATATCCCTTTCGACTTCGTTAGAGTTGATAGTTCCGTCGTTTACCTCTATGACCCTACATCTCACTGTGTTTTTGGCAGAGTTGCTATTTGAATTATCTGAACCAGAAATATCGACCTTGATTTCGAAATCTTCTTTTTTGACCTTGTCTATTTTTATACTATTGTAGAATTCTTCTGGGAACTTATAACTTGCATTGCTCAGGAATTCCTGTCCTTTTTCGTAGATTAATTTTCCGTTCTTAAATGTCTTTGAAACTTCCATTTCCTCAGCGGACTCGAGTAGTACCATATCGGCTAGTCTTCCAGGGGCAATTGTGCCTCTATCTCTGAAGTTCATTCTCATAGAAGGGGTGTAAGTGGAGCAGAATACAGCGTCTTCAAGTCTGAATCCCTTTTCTATAGCCCCAGCTACGACTTTGTTTAAATGACCGTCAAACGCAAAATCGTCTGCCATGGTGTCGTCGGTCACAAAAGAAGTGTGTTGGTATAAATTGTTTTCTATTACGTAGTCCAAGACCTCTTGTTTAAGCATTTTATCTTGAATTTCTACAAACATACCCATATCGTATCTCTGTTTGATCTCTTCTAAGTTATGCTCGGTGTGGTCGGCGTCAATTCCAAGATATAAGAATTTAGCTAGATCCAAGTCGACCAATTTTGGACAATGACCTTCTACAATATATTGAGGATCTTGCTTTCTAATGTGTTTTATAAAGCGAGTGATGTCTAAGTTGTTATCTTCCTTGATGACCTGGGCGTAATTCATAACCTCTCCGACGCAGACGATGCCGTCGCATTTTGAAAGCTCGACCATAGCGTCGAAATCGACCGTTCCGCCTGTGGTTTCTAACTCGGAAGACGTAGATGGTACAGAACTAGGGATAGCCATAAATACATCTATCTTAGCTTCCTTGCCAGCTTTGATCATTTCCTCGACACCGTGTACTCCAAATACATTTGTAATCTCGTGAGGCTCGGCTACAACGGTAGTGATACCGTAAGAGGCTACCTTGTCGCAGAAGAATTCTGGTGTGGTCATTGAGCTTTCTATATGCATGTGAATGTCGACTAGGCCTGGTATCAGGTGTTTTCCCTCACAGTCGACGATTTCATCTGATTCAAATTCGTATTTATTTTCTTTATCGACGTATAGTACCTTTCCGTCTAAGACAGCGACATCGGCGCTGTTAAAGGTTTTTGTGTAAGAATTAAAAACTAGTGCATTTTTCAAAAGTAAATCGATTTTCATGTTTTCCTCCTTAAATGGTGACTGCTTTGTGCTGGTATATATTTTTTACATTATAACACATTTGACACCAGGTGCTAAATAAAAAATAATATATTTACTGAGGAGGGGTAAAGGACATCAGAAAAGATTGACTATACAGTAAATATAAGTTATAATTAAAGTGGTTGTAATAACTAGAGAAAGTTACCATCTACCTCTATAGGTATGGGTATAATTCTCATTTCATAGGATGACAATCATCCACTTAAATCTTTGAATCACCAACTAAGGAGAAGTACTCAAGTGGCTCAAGAGGATCCCCTGCTAAGGGATTAGGCTGGGTAAACTGGTGCGAGGGTTCGAATCCCTCCTTCTCCGCCAATTCGTTGTAACTTGAAATCCGAGCTCGTGTCAATTGGCAATGGGCTCGGTTTTCTTTGTTTCTGAGCTTGTAAGTTCAGAAGATGCTTCAATACTATTCAAGTATGGAGCGAAATTTCTCATAACGCAATCACAATTAAAAAACGGGGGGATAGAATGTTTACTGATAGCTTTATTTACGCTTCGGCGATAGAACAGTTCTTCACGCTTAGAAAATTGAATAAGAAAAACTTTCCGATAAAAAAATTAGAAACACAGTTAGATGAACTAATCGCAGACGTATTCAACACTAACCAAGTAGAAAAAAAGAGAATAGATTCATACAGTGATATGAAGAGAATGGACGCCCGTAGCCAGGATTCCGTAAATGTTACGATATGCGGTGACGAAGGTTGTATTATAGTACAGAGATATAAGCAGGATCCGATAAAACTAACCATGGACAATAAAAACTGCCTAATATACGATTCTATTCACTTATTATCTGAGCTAATTGATATAGGGGAAGTAGACTTGTCATCTCCTCAAATATCTGAATTTTGTGCTATTATGATAAAATACAATGAACTTATCGACTATTACGTAGACCTATACAAGAGGATAATAGATAAAACAATTTTAAAATACCAGAGAAAAGGTTTGGATGAGACAGGTCTAGTCCTATGCTGGAACAGCTTAAACAGATGCGTTAAATCCTACGATGATTTGGAAGTCAAAGATTATCTAAAGAATATTAGAAGGATGGATGAAAAGCTAGAAAATATACATGAGTATTGGAAATTTAGGCAGTTGTATCAACCTGAGCCAGAACCTAGTATGGCTGGAGATGATTAATCTCTGAAAAATTGTACGAATAAATAAAAAATTGGCAATAAATGTGTTAAAAATACAAATAATTTGGGTATAATGTATTCAGGTGCAAATAATGCCTAATTTAAATTATTCAAGGAGGAAAGAAGATGATAGATTACGAATCAATTCTTAAGGAAAATCCAAATGGCGTCCTAGCTACTCAAAATGGCAAGGGAGTACAAACGAGGGTAGTTCAATACTTATTCTCTGAAGACAATAAAGTATATTTCTGCACAAGTAGTGAAAAGCCACTATACGAGCAACTACAAGTTAACCCAGGTGTTTCATTCTGTACATACCCACAGAATTTTAGCCAGGTTTTATCGGTTAATGGAAGTGTGGTATTTGTGGACGAAACATCGCTAAAAACACGTGTACTGGATGAAAATCCACAGATTAAAGGGATTTACAAATTACCAGAAAATCCAGTTTTCAAGATGTTCTACATCGATGTGGAAGAAGTAGTCACATTCAACCATAGCGAAGGTCAAAAAATCTACAAATTTTAACTAATTATTGCAGGGCCTGTATTACTGAGATGACTTAAAAACAGGTACCTGCGTAATAATGACTCGAATAGATTCCTTCGGCATTGCAAGGAATTTTTTAATTTTGATATATAACTTGAGATAAATGTCCATCTATAGGTGATTGCAATCACAAATAATTGCCATTTAAATTATCAATATTATATATCAAAACGACGCTCAATGGTACTCACGAGTCTGACAGCGAATAGTCACTTAAAAACTGTGACGAGTTTAATAACAGAGAGGATGAGATAAGTTGAACGAGAAACTAAAAGAAAAGATTAATGAGGCTCTGTCCTCAGTTTTACCGATAACTTTGATTGTTCTTGTACTGAGCATCATAGTTATCCCGATGGAAGTCAGCATAATAGTCACCTTTCTAATGGGAGCTGTACTTCTGATTGTAGGTATGGGTTTTTTCTCCCTAGGCGCTGACATGGCAATGATGCCGATGGGCGAGGGAATGGGTACTGAAATCACAAAAGTAAACAAGCTTTGGTTGATGATAGGGATTATATTTTTGATGGGATTTGTAATCACGATAGCAGAACCGGATTTAGAAGTCCTTGCAAGACAAGTTAGCGCAATTCCAGATACTATATTAATTTTAACAGTAGCAGTCGGGGTTGGATTGTTTTTAGTAATAGCCTTGCTGCGTATCTTGTTTCACATCAGTTTACCACGATTATTAGTTATATTTTACGGTATTGCCCTTATAATATCGATGTTTGTACCAAAGAATTTCATAGCGCTCGCCTTCGATTCAGGGGGTGTCACCACTGGGCCAATGACTGTACCTTTTATTTTGGCTCTTGGAGTAGGATTGGCTTCTATGAGAAGCGACAAAGATTCTCACGGCGATAGTTTTGGATTGGTTGCACTCTGTAGTATTGGTCCAATCATAGCTGTTATGATCTTAGGTATACTGTATCATCCAGAGAGTTCAGCCTATGAACAGGTTGTAATTGCCGAACTAGACACCATGCAAGACGTTTCAAAACAATTTGCATTGGAGTTTCCTACATTTATAAAAGAGGTTATCTTTGCATTAGCACCTGTATGTCTGTTCTTCATAATTTTCCAAGCGTTGACGCGGAAGTTTACAAAGAGAAAAATGATAAGAATGACAATTGGAATTGTATACACGTTTATAGGATTGGTACTGTTTTTGACAGGTGTAAATGTAGGTTTCATACCAGTTGGTACTTTTCTTGGTTCAGAACTTGCAAGTCCAGAGTTAAAATGGCTGTTGATTCCTCTAGGGATGCTTATGGGATATTATATAGTAGCCGCAGAGCCAGCTGTACATGTGCTTAATAAACAGGTTGAAGAGGTTTCAGGCGGAGCAATACCCGCTAGTGCGATGAACCTCTGTCTATCAATAGGGGTTGCAGTGTCAGTTGGGCTTTCAATGATGCGCGTTCTGACCGGAATTTCAATATATTGGCTGCTAATACCAGGATATGTGATAGCACTCCTGCTAAGTAATTTTGTACCAAAGATGTTTACAGGTATTGCCTTCGACAGTGGTGGTGTGGCCAGTGGACCTATGACGACGACCTTCTTGTTGCCATTTGCAATGGGAGCCTGTATAGCATTAGACGGAAATATATTGACTGACGCATTTGGAATTGTAGCAATGGTTGCAATGACACCTTTGATTGCGGTACAGTTGATGGGACTTATATATCAGAGAAAAATAAATATAATCGACGACGAGGACGAGGATGAGTTCCCAGTACTTTGCGATGATAATGAATTATCAGTGAGCAATGAAATATTGCCAAAAGATTCTAATAATATGGAGGTGGAATAGAAATGTTTGTTGGAAATGGACTTGATGGTATATATAACAGGTTAGATGTACACGAGCATGTAAAAGAGCGTGTGCAGTCATTTAATGAAATGCATCTGCTCGTAATTATAGTATCACATTCGAAAGAGAAAAAAGTAACCGATATTTTGCGAGCAAAACATATGCCGAGTCAATTTGTATTTCACGCAGAGGGTACAGCGACATCGACTATTTTAGATTGTCTGGGAATCGGCTCAGAGGTGAAGGCTGTCATTCTCGGTTTTGCTGTTAAGGCAATGATTCCAGAAATTTTAAGACAGATAAATGAGAAATTGAAGATTGTAAAAAAAGGGATGGGCGTGGCGTTTTCCATTCCATTATCGGGAATTATGATGCCAGCATTGGCAAGCGATGAGGAAGCGTTGAAAAATATCCAGAAAAATTTTGAAAGCGAGGCGAATCAGGTGAATGAAAATCTAACACATGATTTAATTGTTATTTTGGTAGATGAAGGTAAAATTGAAGATGTGATGGATGCAGCTCGTAATGCTGGGGCTACAGGAGGAACGACATTCAGAGCACTTCGAATCGGAATGAAGGATGCAGCAAGGTTTTTCGGCATATCAATTCAGGAAAAGAAAGAAGTCGTAACTATTTTAACTGAAAGAGATAACAAGGCGAAAATATTAAATGCGGTAAACGAGGCTCTAGGAAAAACGCATAAGGTCATGTTTGCCCTTCCTGCCGACAATGTAATGGGTATCGGCGAACCTAGAAAGCCTGTCGAGAAATAAATAAGCGAGTCAAGTAGAAATCTTTGTTGGATAGACAGCGGTGTGCTATAATTTAAGCTAGAATAGATAATGAAGAAAGAAATAAGTAAATAAGCAGGTAAATAAATAACCAAATAAACAAGCAGATAAATAAGGAAAGAAAGGGAGATTGAAATGGGGCTTTTAGATTCATTGAATAACGAAGATTTAGCAGATAGACTATCTGCAATAGGAATAAGATTAGAAAAGAAAATTATAGATATAAGTCAGCCGCTGTTTTCAAGCAAGGTATATCCAGGGGACAAGGCACCGAGTTTTGAAAGAGTGAATACCCTGTCCGAGGATAAATACAACCTCACAAATATATCGTTGTCTGTACACAATGGTACACATATCGATTCACCTCGCCATTTTCTAGATAAGGGGATTGGTGTAGGAAATCTAGAGCTAGAGATTTTTTACGGAAAATGTGTTGTAAAAGAATGGGACGGCGTCGTTCCAGCTGAATGCAAAAGACTGCTTATCAAAGGGAACTATGTGATGAGCGCTGCAGATGCGAGAGATATCGTAAATGCAGGAGTGAAGTTAGTAGGTGTCGAGAGCCAAAGCGTTGGACCTATGGACACACCTGAAGAAGTTCATAAAATACTGCTTGAAGCAGGTGTTATTCCGCTTGAGGGATTAATGCTTTCACATGTAGCCCTAGGGAGCTATATATTGTCGGCGTTCCCGTTAAACCTAGGGGCGGATTGCGACGGATCACCTGTAAGGGCAGTATTAATACCGGAGTAAAGTTTAATATCTTAAATAAGCAGTACTAACACCATAGTAAGGTTTGATATCTTAAATAAGCAGTATTAATACCAGAGTAAAGTCTAATATCTTAAATAAGTAGTACTAATATCAGAGTGGAAATTTTATATCTTAACCGGGGGGATGCACTGGTGAAACTTATCATACATGATTTAAGCGAGCGGGAATTCACGAAGTTGGAACTTTCACAGGACGATGATATGAGGATAATATCAGATGATGGAACAATTAAAAGCTGTGTGGGTTGTTTTGGATGTTGGATCAAGACGCCCGGCAGATGTGTGTTAAATGACAAATACAATAACATGGGCGAGCTATTAGCTAGATGCGACGAGCTAGTTGTAATAAGCAGACTTGTATACGGCAGTTACAGCCCATTCATACGAAACGTACTAGACAGAAGTATACCATATCTGCTGCCGTATTTCACAGTGATAAATGGTGAAATACACCACCAACCTAGATATGAAAATAGGCTGGATTTAACAGTTCATTTTTACGGCGACGACATGGAAGAGCGCGAGAAAGAGACTGCAAAGCAGTTGGTGATAGCAAATGCAGTAAACTTATACGCCAATGTAAAAGATGTGAATTTTCATAAGCTTGCTCAGAAAAGAGTAGAGGAGTACAATTGTAGTGGAGAATGTGAAAATAAGCCGAGTTCTAAGATGAAAATAGCATTATTAAACGGAAGCCCAAAGCAGGGGGCTAGTACATCTGGATGGATGATAGGGAAATTAGAAGAGATAATTGGCGATGAATGCGATGTAAGTAGTTTTAATTTAAGTAGAACTGAGATTGAAGATGGGATATACGACGATTTATGCAATATGGATGCACTTGTAATTTCATGTCCGTTGTATGTAGACGCTATACCATCACATCTGTTTCGAATACTTGTTGAACTAGAGAAACGCATGAATAAGTTGCGATTAGTTGAGCCACAAACAGAAAATATACATATTGATGAGTTGTTGGAAGAGGATGCGGAGAGCAGTAGACCTAGAAAAAAAGATACACTTGTGTATGCGATTTTACACAATGGATTTTATGAAGGTAGTCAAAATTATATTGCCCTAGATATTATAAAAAATTGGTGCAATCGCTCGGGTGTGACTTATGCTCAGGGTATTGCTCAGGGATCTGGCGAGGTGGTAGGCTTTGTGGAAACAGTTCCCTTAGGACATGGACCACTCAAAAATTTAGGTTTAGCACTATATGAGTTGGCAGAAAATATCAAGGCTAGCAGCTTAGGGGAGGATAAGTTATTCAATCCGAATTTGCCTAGATTGATGTGGAGACTTATGGCATCACACTCGTTTTGGCAACCACAGGCGAGAAAAAATGGATTAAAGATACGAGATATACGAAATAGACATGGATATATGAAATAGGGTCTACTAGAATATTTTATATAAATTGAGATTTATGTCTTCCACATATATAGGGGCAGGTATAAATCTCATTTCCGTGGGTAAGATTCCCGCGGAAACAGTCGAATCAAGGTTTAAATAAGTGATTAGAAATTAAGGGGATGTTTTTTTGAACAAAGAAATGAGCATTTTAAAAACAGTAGGACTGTGTATATTGAGTATTGTAATTTTAGCGATATCACAGGGAGTTGCGAGTATTTGGTATATGTTAAAAATTAGAGGGATAGAATCTATACTTTTTGCGATAACATATATAGGATTGAGTTATATATTCTTAAAATTAATGGTAGAAAAAATACTACATAGAAATTTAGCAGATTTCAGGATAAAGGGATTTGGATTGAAACCTTGGTGGATTTTACTCGGTATTGCAATACCAGTGTTTGTAATAGCGTGCTTTTTAATATTTATCAAGGGAGACTATTCTGTCACACAGATGTCAGCTCAAAAGACAATAAACAGCGTTATATTTGCAATCTTCGTCACAGGTATAGGTGCAGGTGTCGTAGAAGAGATGGTCTTTAGGGGAATTATAATGAAACTCGTAGAGGAGAAGTCAAATGCTATAACAGCGATTCTACTTCCATCCATACTTTTTGCAGCTGTTCATCTAATGAACGGGAAATTGCAGCTTAGCAGTGCATTGCTGTTAATTCTAGGTGGAACTTTTGTTGGAGTATTATTCTCTGCTATGACGTATTTAAACGACTCAACCTGGGCTAGTACAAGCCTCCACGTGTTGTGGAATATTTTCATAATCGGAGGTATATTCAATATTGGAATAACAAAAGACCCAACTGCTATTGTAAATTATAAGCTACACAGCACGAATTTATTTTTGACAGGTGGGGAGTTCGGCATTGAAGTAGCAATGTTTGCTATAATAGCCTATCTACTGTCTACCTTAGCAGTTTATATGAATAGAGGCAAATTATCGAAGAATAAATAATCACCATTTAACTTGAGAAAGATGTCCAATAGCTTATGTTGGGTGTATCTTTCTCATTTAAGTTAAATGGTAACAATTCCAAATGAAGTTATCTCTAGCCAGCGATATATATAATGAGATAAATGTCCCAAACTAAAAGCGTTGAATCAACATTTAATAATAAGAATAATTAAAAAATCAACACGTCTAGCAACCAACATATACATAAATAAGAAAACTAAATATCAACACGTCTAAAATACCAAGATACCAAGAACTTAGAAACCACAATCATAACCAAAGACGATACCAATAAAATAATAAGTTCCACGTTAAACAAAATCAATGTCTTGGATCCGAGGAGAATAGATCTAACTAGATCCAATCCATGTGTAAATGGACTTAACATACAGATATATTGTATTGATTTTGGAAATATAGAAATTGGGTATAAGGTTCCAGAAAATATCATACCTTGAAATAGAGCTTGTGAGAAAAAATAAGTGTATATAGAAACAGGTGACATTTTTATGTTGACATAGGTATTAGTCTTTACATCGTTCGCTATTTCAAAGTTTGCGCCTATTACCAGGTTGGTGATAAAATTAGTAGCAATACCAGAAACTATTAAAAACTTCAACTGTTCCTCAGTGGCAAATGCCTTTGCAAAGAGTATAAATATAAAAAGATACACAAATGTTCTAAGCAGCATAGTAGTAGTATCTACAAGACTGTGTTTATACGTAAAGAGATTTTTTGTAAATGTAGACCTTATCGCGTTAAGCATACAGACCACCTCGCTGTTTGAAACTTGATATACATTTTTTCACGAGTAAGAATGAAATAAATATCAATAAAATATTGGTGATTACCCAGGGTACTAAGTTATGTAATTCGTGAGTCCTCAAAAGTTCGTTCGACCAAGTTATAGGAATTACAGCTGAAAATCCTTTTAGATACATTGGGATAACGCTCAACGGATACATAACACAGGCAAGAAACTGGATAATATCCATTGAGAAATTCAACGTGTGAAATGCCCTGTCAAAATTTAATTGCAAGGCGAATACGAGCATATTAAACGAGAAACTAGTCGTGTACGCCAAGGCGAAAATTAGAATTAGGCTCATTAAACTAATTTCTACACCACCGATAAGCGAGACGAGGCTAGCGGAGATAAAAATAGTGCAGGTGTAAAATAAATTTATGCCTACAGTCTGACCAATAACCCATTCGTAAATTTTAGATGGCGACATGAGCAAGTTATTGAGCTTATGACTCGTAATCACAGTTTGCTTACTTAGAAAACACTCAATCACAGAAAAATACACATAACTCCAAGCTATATTGGTATAGAATATTGAAATAATGGCTAAATTCTAAAAAACGCGTGAATTTATTGAAAGTCTAAATAGAGAGGTGTATTATAAAATAAATGGAACTATTAATAACAAATTAGCAGGCTTGTGAGTAGTGCGAGCGGGTGGGTAATTATTTTGCGGGGGGAAGGAATCTATGAAGAAAAGCAGTATGAACTACCTACTTTTATGGCAGGGAAATGCGGTTTCTATTTTCGGGGAAGCTCTATACAATGTAGCCCTAGGCTTGTGGATATACGATAAGACTGGATCGGCTGCAATTATGGGTACAATAATTGCAGTTGCTAAGCTACCAATTATAATCTTGGGTCCGTTTGGCGGTGTTCTAGCAGATAGATTGGATAGGAAGAAGCTGATAGTTCTAGGAGATTTACTTAGGGGAATCGGAATGCTCGTCGTCGCAGCACTAGGGTTATTTGGAGATTTAGAGGTGTGGATGGTAATGTGCCTAGGCATATTGCTGAGCATATGTGCGACGTTTTTCAATCCGTCTATGCAGTCCATATTGCCCGATATAGTTTCAAAAGAAAAATTGGTCAAGGCGAGTTCTAAATTTCAAATTGGAACACAGGGGGCAAATATTATCGGAAATGCAATTGGCGGTTTGATATATATTAAATTCGGATTTTTAGCCTTAGTATTTGCGAATGGTGTTTCGTACGTTATATCGGCGTTTACAGAATGTTTTATAAAAGTACAGAAGAATATAGATTTGATGGGAGAAGTTAAAAAGAACTCGTTTTTCGAAGAGTTTAAAGATGGCGTTAAGTATGTAATGGATAATAAGGCGCTATCGAGGATTATATTGTTCGCTCTTTCGGTTAATTTTTTCAGTGGTATGACTATGACATCCCTCAATCCATTCTTCATACTAAGTCCGCATTTGGGCAGGGAAGCATACGGGCTTATGAGTGCATTTATGAGTGGGGGTATGCTTATAGGAGGCCTATTGCTATCCGTTGTAACTATAAAAGACAGCAATAAGTATAAAGTTTTTATTTTTTCTACATTTACTTTCGAGGCAAGTCTTATAATAGGTGCTTTAATAGAGCGTAAAATACCTATTTTCGGTTTTTTCATGTTTGGAAGTATATTTTTAATGGCTGTTAACACCATATTAAACACTAGTACATTAATGGCAGTTCCTGAGAATATGAGGGGTAAGGTAATGTCTGTAGTAAGTGCTGTAGCTATGGCGATGAGTCCTCTTGGAAATGCTTTGGGCGGAGTGCTTAGCGATATTGTTCAACCGAAAACGGTGATATTATCTAGCGGTGTAGTTTGGTTGGTCGCTGCATTTATAATAGTTGTAAATCCTTTGGTGAAGAGTTTTTTCAACGGGGACGAAGAGGAAGTTGTTGTAGAGTAGTTAAAATAAACCCCCACCTGTAGAGGTGGGGATAGTGGTCTAATATAAGAACTTAACGACTGCAAAAATGATTACTGCAATTCTAGTTGGCAACGATAACAACCATTCAAATCTGCCTTGAGTGTTTTGTCGTTTGTTTTCGAAATAAGTTATCCAACCGCCAATCCAACCGATACCAGCACCAGTCATCGATACAACTGAGCTGATTCTATTAACTGTCTTTGCAAGGAATCTATATGTATTTAAAATCCGAGTTCCTCACCTATAAGTACGACCTTAATTCTACCAGGAGTCATCGAAGCGCTAGTCACAACCATCTGTCCGCAGATACTCTGGGCGAAAGTCAAAAGTTCGTCATAAGATCTGTAATCATCCTTAAACATAAGCGCTGTAATAGGAGCAGCGTGAGTCTTGACCCTAGATATAGCAGCGTCTAGATTAGGCTCAACCTTGTTCATTCCAGCGACTACGATTACGTTCTTTGGTCCGTATATTAGGGAAGCTACCCTGTTTCCATAGCCATCAACGTTTACGAGCTGTCCATTTGCAGAGATAGCGTTGGTGCTCATCAAGTAGTAATCGGCAGTTGTAGATCTGCGTGCTATGTCGTCCATGTGTTCAGCGGAAACAGCTGCAGTTGCGTCGAGCAAGGTGTATCCATTTGATTTCAAAGTTTCAAACATGTTTAGTTCTTTCAAAGTTTCAGAACCACCGTAACCAACAACGCTTTCCTTCGGTATCATAGCCAGTATGTTTGTCATGGCTTCTTCCCTTGTTTCATAGTAGAAACCTTCGATATTTCGAAGTTTAAAGCTCGCTATAAGCTTGTCCGCAAGCAGTCTATTGAATAATTGTTTTGGTTTCATAATATACCCTCCGTATATGTTTTAGACATAATGTAATGCAGTTTATTGACTCGTCAAAATATTGTAATAAAAATCCACGATACTTAATTATAATTCAGGTAGGAGGAATAGTCAAATAAACGCATAAAAAGAATACTGAATACAATTGTAAAAAAATAACAAATTAGGACAACGTTTGCGTATACTTATAGTAGGTGAATTTCCACCGGGGATAATTTGAGAAAAATGTTCTATATCTATAGGTGGAGGGCATAGTTATCATTTGAGAGGGGAATTCCAATCTATGCAATCATCATCTAAAAATTATTTAAGAGACAGGAGAGTGTGTGTTTATGAAAGTTAGAAAGAAAATTGGTACCTTAGCTTTAATCTTAATGATGACCACAACAGGTCTAGTAGGTTGTGGTGGAAAACAGAGTTCTGAAACAGATCCATACAAGGTTCTTGCTAATAAAAATGCAAGACAGGCAATTCAGCTTGCAATCAATAGACAGGAACTATGCGATGTCATCCTAGGTAATGGATCAATACCGGCAAAATATTACACAGGTACAGACTTAGTCAAAGAAGATGGAAAAGACTATACAGATCTATTGAAAGACGCTGGAGTGGACAAGTCGATAACAGATGTAGACAAGGCAAAAGAACTTTGGAAGAAGGCTAAAGAAGAGGTAGGATTTGACAAGGTTGAAATCCAAATCATGACAGAAGACTTGGAATTAACACAAAAGCAAGCTGAGTTTTATCAAGCTCAATTACAGGATGCCCTCGAAGGACTAACTGTGACTATCCACCAGATTCCATTTAAACAACAGCTACAGAATCAAGAAAAAAGAAATTACCAAATATCAATGTCCGGTTGGGTTCCAGATTATCCAGATCCATTGACTTTCTTGGATACAATGGTGACTGGAAAGCAGTACGCTGGACAGACAGGATATAGCGATAAGGAGTACGATAAATTAATAGACCAGGCTAAACACGAGTCGGATAGGAAGAAATCGTGGGATATATACGCAAATGCAGAAGAAAAGATGTTAGATGAAGCGAATTTAATACCTATATTCCAACCGACGAATGCTATACTACAAAAACCAGAGGTCAAGGGTCTAGTTATAACTAAGTTCGGTGCTAAGACACAGTTTAAATGGGCTGAGGGTAAAAACAAACAGATAAATTTATATGAAGCAGCTGATATACCAACGCTTGATGTTTCCAAAGTAAGCGATACAACTTCATCAGGTGTGCTAATAAATGTAATGGAGCCACTATGTAGAATAGATGAAAAAGGGGATGCGACTCCAGGTATAGCAGAAAGCTGGACGACCTCAGAAGATGGATTAACTTGGACATTTAAGATAAGAGACGGCGTTAAATGGACAAATGGAGATAAGATAACTGCAAAAGACTTTGAATATTCATGGAAGAGAACCCTAGATCCTAAGACTAAATCGACATATGGATGGATAATGTACGATATCGTCGGAGCAGAAGAAGCAAATACTAAGGGTGGAGATGCAGTAGATAAGGTAGGCGTAAAAGCTTTAGACGACAATACCTTGGAAGTTAAGTTGGTAAGGCCAGTTACATATTTTGACAAGTTGACATATGACGTAAGGTTCCTACCTCTAAACAAAAAATACGTTGAATCAAAGGGAGATAAATACGGGACTACTAAAGAGGATACTATTTACTGTGGACCATTTTCACTAGATACATGGAAGATGGAAGACCAATTTTCAATAATTAAGAACCCAAGTTACTGGGATGCAAGCACGGTCAAATTGGACAGGGTAAATTATAAAATAGTAAAAGACAGCAATGCTGCATTAAACCTATACGAAAACGGTGATATAGATAGGGTAGGATTGACAGCTGATCAAGTAGATAAGTATAAAAATGATCCGAATTTGACACATATGAATAATGCAAGCGTTTACAGTTTGCAGATAAATGCCAGTGGAAAGAACGGAAGATAGAATAGATTGCACGAAAAAATGCTACCAACTCTAAGGCTTGGTAGCATTTTTACATCCGATAGCGATTTTATTATGGAAAATTTTACAACTTGAGATAAATGTTCCCCTCCTTTAAAGGTGGCAAGCATAAGTCTCATTTTAGTGTGGGTCAAATCCCCAACCAAGTACTAGCCAGCACAAGTACTAGCCAGCACAAGTACTAGCCAGCACAAGTACTAGCCAGCACAAGCAATCAAGATTTAAACTTATACCTCTAATTATTACCGCGTAGCTTAGACCTGACGATATTCAAGAAATAGTCAAGCGAGTCGACTTTTAACAGGAAGACAGCACAGGCATACACCACAGCACCAGCTAATACCGAAATACCAAGTGATGCGGCCTCAGGCATATATCCTAACCTATTGAAGACAAAGAGCACTACAGCTGACATGAGGGCAGCAGCGATGGATGTCTTAAAAATAGTTATCACCATTGATTTTGCACCCAGTTGTCCGATTTTCTTCCTCAAATTGTACATGAGGAAGAGCACAGCTAAAATTGCGGAAATACTAGAAGCTAGTGCGAGTCCTGGTGCTTTCAAATGATTTATCAAAAGTAAGTTAAAGCCTATGTTAAACGCCACGCATAAGATACTATTTTTCATCGGCGTCTTTGTGTCCTGGAGGGAGTAATATACGATTACAACAACGTCCCTTATTCCACTTGCGAGCATTCCAAGGGCGTAACACATAAGTACCTCAGCGGTCATTCGAGTTGCAGATGCATTAAATTTTCCTCTTTCAAACAAGACCCTGATGATTGGGTTGGCTAGTACGAATGCACCGAATGAAATAGGTACTGTCACCAATGTTACGGTATTTATGGTAGTGCTCAAACACTCTTTGAGCTTGGTTATATTTTTATTTGCGCCAAGCTTTGAAAACAGCGGGTACATGACCGAAGTGATCGAGGCGACAAAGAGTCCAGTGACAAATACGTTTAATTTAAATCCGTAATTGAGTGCAGACATAGCTCCTACATTTAGAGTTGAAGCTAGGTTTTTATCTACCAAGCTGTTCACCTGGTTAGCAGAGGCTCCAATTAAAATTGGAGCTATTGCAAATGCCATATGCCTTAAATTTTTATCATTTATATTCAACTTAGGTCTATATTTAAAGCCCTTCTTCATTGCGAAGGGAGCGAGGAATAACATCTGTGCGAAGAATGCGAATAGGGTACCGTATCCAAGCATTCCAACTCCAAATTTCGAACTTAGAAGCACCGATATAACTATTGCGAGGTTATACGGAAGTGCCATAAGTCCGGTAATTAAGAAGAAGTTGTGTATCTCTAGATATGCCTTGAGTATGTACGTCACTGAAACAATTCCAACGGCAAACAGTACAATTCTAGTCATCTCTATAGTAAGCCTCAATCTTTCACCAGTGTAGCCCATGGCAAATAATTTGACGAGTGGCTCGGTGAATATCCAACCGAGTACGATTACCACGACAGATGCCAGCATAATTATATTTATCACATTTCCTGCAAAGTCCAACGCCTTTGCCTTGCCCTCGTTTTTGTCGATCGATGTGTATATAGGCATAAACGAGCTCTGTATAGCGACACAGAAAAGTCCCATAAAGGCTATACTTATGATGTTTAACGCCATCAGGTACGAGTCAGATACAGCATTTGCACCGTATACGTACGCAATAGCGAGGTCTCTGACAAACCCAAGCGATTTTGATAGAATCGTTGCTGCAAATAAAATAAATGCAGATTTAACAGCTCTAGCCATGATTATTATCCTCCGATCACATAAGTACTTCCCATTTTTCATAGAGGGCGGCTAGTTTTTTTTCATTGTCACCTTTTTCCTGACTTACCGCCCTAGATTTTTCGGGGTTAGAGTAGACATCTTCCATGCATAGAAGTTCGTCTAGGTAGGTAATCTGTCTCTCCAGAGCTTCTATTTCCTTTTCGATGTTTTGAACCTCTTTTTTCGCTTTTCGCTCTATATCTCTAAGTTCTTTTTCCTTCTTTTTTTCTTCCTTTATCTGAGTTTTAGTTTTTCCTACCTCGACTTCATCTATGCTCATTTCGCTTAATTGTCTTTTTTTCTCGAGGTAGTAGTCGTAGTTTCCGAGGTATTCTGTGATTCCTCCTTCATCGAGGACCATTATCTTAGTAGCGATTTGGTTGATAAAGTACCTATCATGTGAAATTGTAAATATCGTACCAGTATAGTCCCTGAGTGCTGATTCCAAGACATCCTTAGAATCTATGTCCAAGTGGTTTGTCGGTTCGTCCAGTAGCAAGAAGTTTGAATGAGAGAGTATCATCTTAAGCAATGCTACCCTGGCTTTTTCACCACCACTCAAGGATGAAATCTTCTTAAAGACATCCTCATCTTGGAATAGGAAAGAACCCAGCATATTTCTTATATCCGTTTGGAGTAGTTGAGGATTATCCTCCCAAATTTCGTCGATAATTGTATTATTTAGATTTAAATTCTTATGCTCCTGATGGAAGTATGCGACGTCGACGTTTTTACCGAAATTAACTGTACCAGAGAGTGCTTCTTCCTCGCCGTGAATTATCTTAAATAGCGTTGATTTACCTATGCCATTAGGTCCTATCAAGGCAATTTTCTCTCCTCTATATATGTCGATGCTCAAGTCTGTAAATAAAGTTCTATCGTCGTATCCCATAGAGACGTCTCTAACTGCGAGCACGTCATTTCCACTGACGGTGGCAGTTGAGAATCTTATTCTAGCCTTTGCCCTTTCAGAATCTGGCTTGTCTAGCCTTTCTATCTTGTCTAGTTGCTTTTCCTTGCTTCTAGCCCTTCTGACCTGCTTTTCCCGGCCAAAGGATTTTAGAAGATCTATTGATTCCTGCTGTTTCTTTATTTCCTTTTGCTGGTCGGCAAATTTTTTCTTTTCGAGTTCCTTTTCAATCTTAGAAAGTTCCACGAAATCAGTGTAATTTCCGTTGTACTGCCTTAGTTTCTGGTTGCTGAGTTCAAAGATTCTCTCTACAGTTTGGTCCAGGAAGTATCTATCATGTGATATGGTGAGTACAGTTCCCTTATACTGTTTGAGGAACAACTCGAGCCACTCAATTGCATCTGAATCCAAATGGTTCGTAGGTTCATCGAGTAGCAGTAGAGTCGGTTTTTTTAGGAGTAGTTTTGCTAGCAATACTCTGGTTTTTTCGCCACCAGAGAGTACGTTTATCTCCTTATCGAAATCAGCTTCACCGAATCCGAGTCCTCTCAGCACCCCCTTTGCTTCAGATTTATAGCCGTATCCATTTAGCTCAGAAAATAATTCGAGTTTTCTAGCGTACTCATCCATAATTTTTTCTAGAAGTTCTGGATTATTATGAGTGCCTTCATCGGCAATTTCTTTCTCCAAATCCCTTAGATTTTGTTCCATTTTTATCAAACTTTCGAATACCTGGAGCACCTCGCCGAGTACAGTTCGCTCCGATAGAAAATTAGTATTCTGTTCGAGATATCCTATTTCTGAATCTTTAGATGTAAAAATATTTCCTGTATCGTGTTCGTAAATACCACAGATGACCTTAAACAATGTGGTTTTGCCGGTTCCGTTGACACCGACAACGCCTATTTTCTCTCCTTCATTTACTGTGAAATCTACGTCTTTAAAGACAGGATCTATTCCAAAGTACTTGCTTAAGTTGCTGCAAGACAAAACAATCATGTGTATTTCCTCCTTAATCCTTGTCGAATTTATCCGAAAGGTCTATGTCAAAAATAAAAAATTTGCACTTTTATACACTATTTCATACTTTTCCATACTAAAAATTATAATATTTTGATATAATATAATCAAGTTAATATGTGAGTTTGTAAAGATATAGAGAAAATTATTGTAGAAAGGGGTGATCGCTTGATGAACAAAAATATTTCTATGGCAGTTATTAGACGATTGCCAAAATATCATAGATATCTTGGTGACCTTCTAGACAAAGATATTCAAAGAATTTCCTCGAAGGAATTAAGTGAGATTATTGGGTTCACTGCGTCGCAAATAAGACAAGATTTAAATAACTTCGGAGGATTCGGTCAACAGGGGTACGGCTACAATGTTGAGGCTCTGCACTATGAAATAAGTAAGATTCTTGGACTAGACAAAAAATACAATGCAATATTAGTAGGAGCGGGTAATCTTGGACAAGCAATCGCAAATTATTCAGGATTTAGAAATGCAGGATTCGAAATAAAAGCTCTATTCGATGCAAATCCTAAGATAATAGGCTTAACTATTAGAGATTTCGAAGTTTTAGACCCTGACATAATGGAAGACTACATAAGAGAAAATAGCATCGATATAGTAGTCATGTGTATACCTAGAAATGGAGCTCAATCTGTGATAGATAGGGCAGTCAAGGCAGGTGTCACTGGAGTGTGGAACTTCGCACCGATAGATCTAGAGGTTCCAGCGGGAGTAATCGTCGAAAATGTAAATCTAATCGAGAGTTTATTCACATTGTCATATTTAATGAAAGATGAAATCAAATAGATATGATATAACGATTTCCGTATGAAAATAAATATTTCTACAGGAATCGCTGAATTGTTGTGTAATGTTTTGGTTTTAGAAACGAAGTTAGTGTTTTGAATAATAGTACTAGACCTGAGAAAGACGATATCCGCTTTTACTTGAGGAGTTGTCTTTCTTATTTTTAAAGGGGATTCTGGTACAATGATATAAACAATTAAAAAAAGTCATAAAAATAGATATATGAATAGGCATAAAAAAAGAGACCTATGCATAAGCAAGTCGGCCTCTTTCTACAAGCAATACTCGTTCTGAAATACTATTCAGGTTGAGGAGCATCTACTGGACATACTCCAGCGCAAGCACCACATTCTACACAAACATCAGCGTCTATAACATATTGTCCGTCTCCAGCAGATATGCAGCTAACTGGACATTCAGATTCACAAGCACCACAGCTTATGCAAGCATCATTAATTTTGTAAGCCATTTTAAGTTCCTCCTTAGTTTAATATTTTAAATCTAACTTATTATAACAAATTTTCTAAGACATAACAATGAAAAACGAATTAAAATCAAAAACTCGTAAAAGTTAATTTATAAAAAATTGTCATTACAGATTATACCCTATATTCAAACCCTTTAAACCTCATTAATACAAATAAAAAAGAATGTGCTTTCTAAGAAAAACACCGCATATTAAAAAACAGTTATCGAAAAAAACAATAAACAATCCTAACTTTCGGCAGTAATTTTATTTCTAAGAATAATGCAAAATTTAATTAAATTGATAATTTTCTGGTTTTTATTTTCACAACTGGCAAACGTTTCACTAAAAGGGCGATATAGTCGAAAATAATCGAATATTGACTAGAAATTATTCTTTTAAGCCGGTGGAAATAGTAGAAATGAGCAGCTAAAATGAATTATAAAAATATTCAGAATGGGTATAGGAGATAAATATAATAAAATTGAAAAATAGTTTAAATTTGTTATTCAATTATCATAAAAAGTATGCTATAATCAATTTGTGAACTTGAGGAAATGGTTTTTCTTAATGGGGACGTCATTTGCTCGAAAAAAAACAAAAACAAACTAATAAAAAATTTTCAAGGGGGCTTTTTAAAATGGATACTAAAGCTTATATTGCGCAAGTGCTAGAAAATGTTAAAAAAAGAAATGCTAGTGAACCAGAATTTTTACAAACAGTTGAAGAAGTGCTAGGAACAATAGGACCTGTTTTCGACAAACATCCAGAATACATTGAATGCAACTTGCTTGAAAGATTCTGCGAACCAGAAAGACAAGTATCTTTCAGAGTAACATGGAAAGATGATGCAGGAAAAACTCAAGTAAATAGAGGATATAGAGTACAATTTAACGGAGCAATAGGACCTTACAAAGGTGGACTTAGATTCCATCCATCAGTTTACAGTGGTATAGTTAAATTCTTAGGATTTGAACAAATACTTAAAAACTCATTAACTGGACTACCTATAGGTGGTGGTAAAGGTGGATCTGACTTCGATCCTAGAGGAAAATCAGATGCAGAAATAATGAGATTCTGTCAATCATTCATGACTGAATTACAAAGACATATAGGACCAGACGTTGACGTTCCAGCAGGAGACATCGGTGTTGGTGGTAGAGAAATAGGATACCTATACGGACAATACAGAAGAGTTAGAGGAGCTTTCCAAAACGGAGTTTTAACTGGTAAAGGATTAACTTACGGTGGATCTTTAGTTAGACCAGAAGCTACAGGATTTGGTGTTACATACTTCTGTAACGAAATGCTTAAACATGAAGGAACTGATTTCAATGGTAAAACAGTTGCAGTTTCAGGTTTCGGTAATGTTGCTTGGGGAGCTTGTATAAAAGTTGCTCAATTAGGTGGTAAAGTTGTTACACTTTCTGGACCAGATGGATACATCTACGATAAAGACGGTGTTGTAACTGAAGAAAAAATCAACTACCTACTAGAAATGAGAAATTCAGGAAGAGATAAAGTACAAGATTACGCTGATAAATTCGGTTGTGAATTCCACGCTGGTGAAAAACCATGGGGAGTTAAAGTTGACATAGTAATGCCTTGTGCAACTCAAAATGATATACAAATAGAACATGCTAAACAAATAGTTGCTAACGGAACTAAATTTGTTTGTGAAGCAGCTAATATGCCTTGTACAAATGAAGCAGTTAACTACTTCTTAGATGAAAAAATGATACTAGGACCTGCTAAAGCTGCAAATGCTGGTGGTGTTGCTACTTCTGCATTAGAAATGGCTCAAAACAGTGCTAGATTATCTTGGACAGCTGAAGAAGTTGACGCTAAACTTCATGATATAATGGTTAACATACACAATAACTCAATGGCAGCAGCTGAAAAATACGGTTTCGGATATAACCTAGTTGCTGGTGCTAATATAGCTGGATTCGAAAAAGTAGCTCAAGCTATGTTCGAACAAGGTGAATTCTAATAAATTTAGATTATTATAGAAATATATAGCTTACAAAAATGGCATCCACCCTTAGGGGCGGGTGCTATTTTTTGCGTGAGAGCCAAACGTGTGATTAGGTTCAAAGTTGGAAAATCAGGAGCACAGCGAGGACGGGAAAAATAGAGATCGCGGAAACGTAATACCTTAAGTGACGAGAAATCTATTTTTCCCGTCCTCGCACTACCAGAAATAATCAACAATTGACAATCGCGTCAAAAAATGATAATATACATTAGGTAATATTTTTAAGTACTTTAATGTAGTCCAGAGAGGCTAAAAAGGAGGATAATATGAACACAAGACATTTGATCAAACCAAATGACCTATCAATAGAAGAAACCAACCAATTGTTGGAACTAGCTGACAGAATATCCCTAAATCCAGCGAGATACGCACATGTTTGCGATGGGAACCTGATGGCGACATTGTTTTTCGAACCATCTACACGTACTAGACTTAGCTTTGAATCGGCTATGAATAGACTTGGAGGAAGAATAGTGGGCTTTGCAGGTGCAGATTCGTCGTCTTCAACCAAGGGTGAGACAATTTCTGATACAGTAAAAACAGTTTCAAATTACGTCGATATTATAGCGATGAGGCATCCCCAGGCGGGAAGTGCTGAAATTGCATCAAAGGCTTCGTTTGTTCCACTTATAAACGCAGGCGACGGGGACAACCAACACCCAACTCAAACACTTACAGATTTACTTACTATAAAAAATTTAAAGGGCTCATTAGAAAACCACGTCATAGGACTATGTGGTGATTTAAAATACGGTAGAACGGTACATTCACTTGTAAAGGCTATGTCAAACTACGAAGGTATTAAATTTATATTTATATCTCCAGACGAACTTAGAATGCCAGATTCTATCAAAGACGGACTGGACAAGTCTATGTACGAAGAGACAGACAATCTGGAATCGGTATTAGGCGATTTGGACGTATTGTATATGACAAGAGTGCAGCGTGAGCGATTTGACGATATAGATGAGTACGAAAGATTGAAGGATTCATACATCATAAACAGCGAAAAAATTAAATATGCGAAGTCAGATATGATCGTAATGCATCCTCTACCAAGAGTCAACGAAATATCTACTGACTTAGATGATGACGACAGAGCAGTGTACTTCAAACAGACAAAGTTTGGAATGTATATGAGAATGGCGTTGATTATGATGCTCTTAAATAAAGATATAAATATGTAATTTACGACTAGAATATAAAACTGTTTAAAAATTGAGTGAGGTGTAAATATGTACAAAGTAATGACAAATGAGTATATCGGCGACGATATGTACATCCTAAAGGCAGAAGGAAAATTCAAAGGAAAAATGGGACAATTTTATATGCTTAGAGCTTGGGATACGTATCCAACTCTATCTAGACCTATAAGCATATACGATATAGATGAAGAAGGAATAACATTCCTTTACAAGGTAATTGGAGAAGGTACTAAGATAATAAGCGAACTAAGGTCAGGAGATTCTATAAAACTAGAAGGACCTTATGGAAATGGATACGAAAAAGTAGAAGGGAAGGTAGCCTTAGTCGGTGGAGGAATAGGGATAGCACCACTTTACTTAGTGGCGAAGAACATCGAAAACTGTGATGCCTACCTAGGATTTAGAAATGAAGTAATCCTCGAAGACGAGTATAAACAAGTATGTGAGAATGTGTACACAACTGTAGGCGATACATTCGTGACAGATATAATAAATGTGGAGGATTACGACTACATAATGACATGTGGTCCAACTCCTATGATGGAGAAATTAGTAAAAATGGTGGAAGGTACGGCTACTAAGATCATGGTATCACTGGAAAACCACATGGCATGTGGTGTTGGAGCCTGTCTAGTATGTACTTGCAAGACGAAGGGTGGAAATAAAAAGACTTGTAAAGATGGACCAGTATTTTGGGGAGAGGACGTGATATTCCATGGCTAATTTAAAGGTTAAATTTGGAGATATAGAATTTAAAAATCCAGTGGTTATGGCATCGGGTACTTTCGGTTTCGGAAGAGAATATGCAGAGATATACGATATATCTCAACTAGGTGGAATAAGTTCAAAGGGATTAACTCTAAATCCAAAAGAAGGAAATACAGGCATGAGAGTTTGGGAAACTCCTTCTGGAATGATAAACAGCGTAGGACTCGAAAATCCAGGGGTACAGGGATTCATAGATAAAGAACTACCGTACTTCAGCGAGTTGGACACAGTCAGAATCGCCAATGTAGGCGGAGGAACTATGGATGAATACCTTAGGGGTGTAGAGCTGCTAAACGATCAACCTATAGACATAATAGAGCTAAACATATCCTGCCCAAATGTAAAAGCTGGAGGAATGGCGTTTGGAATCAAAAACGAGGTGGCTAGAGAGGTCGTAAGAGAAGTTAGAAAATGTACCAAACTTCCTCTAGTGGTAAAGCTATCTCCAAATGCAGAAGATATAGTAACTATGGCACAGGTGTGTGAGCAAGAGGGAGCAGACGGAGTGTCACTTGTAAATACATTTAAGGCAATGGCGATAGATTTAAAGACGAGAAAACCAGTGTTCGACAATGTATACGCTGGACTTTCAGGACCAGCAATAAAACCAATCGCACTTAGAATGGTGCACGAAGTATGTAAAAATGTCGAGATTCCAGTCATGGGAATGGGAGGAATAACTAAACCAAATGACGCTATAGAGTTTATAATGGCAGGTGCAACTGTTGTACAAATAGGGACTGCAAATTTTATGAATCCAAAGATAGGTATTGAGATGATCGATGGAATAGCAGAGTTTATGGATAGGGAAGGAATTAAATCTCTAGACGAAATAAGAGGAATACTATAGAACTTAATAATATTAAAAATACAACTTAAGGAGAAAAAATTATGGAAAATATAATAGAAATACTAAAAGAATGTGACGCATTACTAGAAGGACATTTCCTTCTATCATCTGGGAAACACAGTAATAGATACATCCAATGTGCTAAGGTGTTGAGATTTCCAGATAAGGCAGAACAGGTTTTAAAACCAGTTGTAGAACAAATAAAGGATTTAGATATAGACCTAGTAGTTGGACCAGCAATGGGTGGAGTAGTAGTATCTTACGAACTAGGTAGACAGATGGGTAAAGAAGCGGTATTCACAGAAAGAAAAAATAATGTAATGGAACTAAGAAGAGGATTCGAAGTTAAGCCAGGAGATAGGATAATAATAGCAGAGGACGTTGTAACTACTGGTAAATCAACCAAGGAAACAAAAAAGGTACTAGAAGATCTAGGTGGAGTTGTAGTAGGTGTAGCCTGCATAGCGGATAGAACTAATCAGGACATTGGAATGCCAATATACAGTGCCATTAAGCTCGACATCCAGGTTTACGATCCAGATGAATGTGCACTTTGCAAAGAAGGAAAAATAGAAGTCATAAAACCAGGTAGTAGAGAGTTTAAATAAAATATGTTTTCTTGTTTATTTGTGGGGATACGTAGTGAGATACCTATTTATAGCGTATTAAATCAATATTTTAAGTGTAGGTGCACTGTGGAAGAATATTTCGCAGTGCATTTTTGCACATTTTTCACCAAGTACTTTCCAGCACAAGTACTAGCCAGCACAGGTACTTTACAGTACAAGCAATCACCATTTAAGGAGGTGATAGGATGAAATTTGAAGAACTAACAAAGTTAAAAGATAAATTGGCAAGTTACAGACAAATGGATAAATCAACTTTAAACATTTTAAAAGAGCAGGAGAGAATTGAACAAGTTTATAGCAGTACTGCTATAGAGGGGAATACGATCACTGCAAGTGAAACTAAAATGATTTTAGAAAAAGGTATTGCTATTAGTGGTAAATCCATGAAGGAACATGGTGTTAGTATAATTGGTGTTAGTATAATATTGTAGACACATTTAACTGGACGATTTATAATAATATCCAGAAGGAGTGGTTAAAGTGTCTAGAAATAAATTTACAAAAGAATTCAAGAATACAATATTAGAT
>JAISJN010000003.1 GCA_031261505.1 Clostridioides sp.
TCGATGAGTAGCAAAGCTAGAATGAAATGAAAAAAGAAAATCTAGATAGGGTTATAAGGTTCGTGTTTTTCAAGACGATTTCCTATTGAATTTTATAACTCTATTATACAAGTGGGGGATTTGACCTCCACTGAAATGAGATTTATGCCCGCCACCTGTGGAGGTGGGGGACATTTATCTCAAGTTATAGCAATGAAAAAATGGATTTAAGCCACATTAATTACATTCCTTAATGGAATCCATCCTCTTATATCACTATTTTCTTTCCAGCACCATAACCATCCATTCATAATACGTGACCCTATAACTATTTCTTTTTCATCAACAGATAATTCATTTGCTGAATAGTTCTCTAATACAATTGCTTTCTGTTTTTCAGTAGATATAATTTCAATTGTATTTAGTATTTGCTTTGGCACCCATCCGCTCAAATCATTTTGTGCAATGCACCATAGCCAATCAGCCCACTCAGGGTCATCGTCTTTTACAGACATATCTACGATAACATAATCTTCTTTTGCCAAAACTATCGGATTATCGTAACTTCTATTTCATTTCTCTAATACAAGATATTTTTTATACATCTTCTTTCCAGCACTCCTCCCCATGATCTTTACACTGACATTCCTATCAACCTCTATTAAAGTTATCATCTTATTTTCAATTATCATAGTATGAGATCCCAGTAATATCGACCTTTCACAGCTTTTTATGGCCTTTAATTCCCACCTCTTACTAACAATGAAACGACTCCAACACCAACAGAAATAGCAACAATATCAATCCCTGTTCTCAGCACTAAATCAACAACATTAAAATCAAATACCAGCAACATAAAACTATTGAAAAAAGTTAAATTAACGGCATATATGAACAAGCCTTTACTTACTAACTTTCCTTGTTTAACAAGCCAATTCACTACTAAACTTGAAATTATTCCTACTGCAATACACCAAATAAAGGTTTTTAGTGGTTCTGCATCAAATAAGGAATAAATACCTAATACTTTATACTGTATCAATCTTCCTAATACAAATAACATTGTAGGAACGAACAGCAAAATTAAGGTTTGATTATTTATTCTGTCACCATGTATCTTTTCTTCACTTTTAAAGAATACACCTAAAAGTAACCCCATGATGATAAGTGAAATACTATCTGCCAAAATATAAGCTACACTGTCTTTTAGAATAGAAGTCGCATGGGGTAGTGGTTCAAATAAATACACCGACCAAAGAAAACTTAGAGCAATAGCGTACTTTAGTCCTTGTTTCATACTTGTGCCAGAAATACCTGATTTCACAAGCAGGAACATAGCAGCAATCACACTATAAGCAACAATTGCTAAAGCACTAAACGCAAGCGGTAAGGTACCGTCTTTTACAAAGAGACTTGGACTCAACACTGTTTGAGTGCTACTTGGCATTAACAGCTGAGTGACGATGCGAAAGATGGTCGTAATCAAACCAATCGCGAATATTTTAAAAAATGCCTTCATTACATCACTTCCTTCACATAGGAATTTATAAAATTAACTGCATATCAGTACGTAACCGTACATTTAGTTAAGCGATTATTAACTGACACAACCCCCATGGTTTTAATATTTGCAGGAGATGCAGGAGGGATGAATACCATCTCTTCAATATTTGGATTTATAGTATTGCCAAGATTTGTAACGCTATATCCTCTCCTCTTCTTGTATCCAAGTATTGCTGAACCTAGAAATTTTCCAGTACGGCTATTAAAATCTCCCATTGTTGAAATAGCTGCAGCATCAATCAATTTAGAATCAATTTGAAGATAACAAGTAAGTATCAGCATTTTCTTTCGTGTATTTTTAAGTTTTTTCTTAATTTGTTTTGAAACCTTCCTACCTTTATGAATTACGTTATTCGTTTTAAAAGAATTCTTAACACTTATTGCTGTAGCATAGTTACCTAAAGCACCTCTGCTGTAACAAATCAATTCATCACGAATGTCCACAGCTATCACAACTCGATTAGTCTTCTCTTTAATCATCATTTCAGCAACTAAATAATCATTAAGTGAAATCCCGCGTTTTCGGCAAATATTTAATAAGTCTTCAACCTTGTCATCTTGAGCTGTTTCAATTTCAAAACTAATAGGGTTTTTTTGAATAAAATCCTTTTCAAAATTATAATATTCAGAATAACCAACAATCTTATTTTCTTTTTGCCAATCGCAGTTTACTTTATTAACGATTATCTTACTTATCCAAGATAAATCACTACCTTTAGGTAAATCATCTACACTTTGAATCAAATGCTCATCGACATGTTTGGGTACATTTCGTGAACTATAACAATCAGCAAATTCACACATAAGATTAAGGATGCTACGTCCGTCACCTAACAGATGATGAGCAATAAAAATAATATTGAAACCTTCTATTTCAGGATAAACTATTACTTTTAACAGAGATTCGCGAAAAATATTCCACCCGTTTTTCGTAATATTTTTATAATCATCATCCCATGAGTTTCTAGTATTCTTTTCAAAAATCGGTATTTGTAATTCAGAATCAAGGTTATAAAAAAGTTTTCCTGTGGTCCCTTCTTCTGTAATTAAACTTTTTAGGAATGGATGAGCTTTTGTAAGCATTTCTATTGTGAATCTCACATCTTGATAATTAAATTCTGCTAATATCTTAGCTTTAATACCAAAATACATATTTGGACACATAAAATGTGCTCGCTCAGTGATTACGTATTGTTTTTTATTTCTCATAGTCCCTCCTTTTTACTTATTTGCACTTCCTTCACATAGGCAATCAAAGGCATTATCGTTTCTCTGTCTGTAAAATCTATTTGCTTTCCGTAAGTTTCAAGAATTGCTTTTCCCTCAGCAGACATCTCTGCCTTACTTGTTTTCTCAACCTTCTTTTTGAGCATTGCCATTAAACCACGGTGAACAAAATTTAACTTACCATAGTCAATTCCACCACGAAAATGAAATACTTTTTCAGGCTGACTATGTTTTTTCGGAAAGCATTTCGCCACTATTTCCGTGTAATCTGTCACCGATGGATCAGCTAATCCCACGGTGAATACCACTAGATGATGATTTGGTTTAAATTTAGAAAATAAATCTACACCTAGTATGCCACCTGCATATAATCCACCACCATAAACTACTATATCGTATTGGCTAAATTGTGCTACCGATACTGATTTCCTATCAAGTAGTTCTGCTCCAAGAATTTCCGCAATCCACTGTGCATATTGTTTTGTTGTACCGATATTTAAATATTATAATATATCATAAAACAATATATGTTTATAAAGTTTAATTCCCCATTCTTTCTTATATTAACTATAAGCTTTTCGCATCCGATTTTGCCTAAGCTACTCTCGTTTGATATAATGCTCTAAGGGCTTAAATTCCCGTATATCATACGGTACACATTAGCATTACGCTCAATATTTTAGTCTATGCTAATTTATAATTTGCTAAATTAATACTTGCATTCAAATCTCTATCAATTGTCAAACCACAATCTAGACAAATATAAGTTCTCTCTTTAAGCCTTAGGTCTGTCTTGATGTGTCCACAGCATGAACAAGTTTTACTACTTGGGTAAAATCTATCTGCAATAGTTACTTCATAACCTAGATAGAATTTTGTCTTATACTCAAGTAATCGTCTAAACTCATACCAACCTTGATTGGCTATAACTTTTGATAGATGTTTGTTTTTCATCATACCCTTTACATTTAAATCTTCAAGTACAATTTTAGATGGTTTGGTTTTCACTATCTTAATTGTAGCCTGGTGTAAATGATTTTCACGAATATGGCTAAGTTTTAAATGTAATAGACTTACTTTCTCTTTTTGCTTCTGATAATTTTTACATTCATAAAGTGGTCTTATATACTTAAATGACTTAAGTTGTCCTTTTTTATCACCTGTTTTATAATATACTTTATCAACCATATTATCTTCACGTTTTCTAGAAAGTTTTCCTTGTTCTCGTTTTAGTTTCTTTTCAAGTCTTTTGACTTCTTTAGATTTATTGATGTTTTTAAAATTCATACCATTAGAACATATTGCTAAGTCCTTAACTCCTAAGTCAATACCTAGTGATTCCCCTGTCAATTCGAGTGACTGTTCTTCTTGATCTACTCCTAATGTCAGCAGCCAATTTCTATTGTCATAAGATATTCTAACATTACTGACCTTGATTTTATCTTTCTTGTAGTCACCTATTGGCAATCTCTTATGATCTTTCATTTTAACCCAACCTATTTTTTCAAGGTAAACTTTTTTATCTTTTATCTTGAGTTTTCGATTGTCATGAAAGAACGACCACTTTGATTTTGACTTCTTCTTGAAATTCGGAAATCCTGCATCAGCAAATGGTATTCCTTTTTTGATATTATTGTAAAATGTAGTATATGCTTTATCTAAGTCTAATAGTGCTTGATAGACAACATCAGCTGATACTTCTGATATCCAACTGAGCATTCTACCCTTTGACTTTGATACTTTAATTAGTTTCTTTAGAGTATAAACATTTATATTTTTGCCACATAACTCGTATGCTATTTTATTCATACCCAAGCCCCAATTATATACATATCTAGCAGTTCCACAACTCTTTCTCATCAATATTTCTTGCTCTCTATTAGGATATAGTTTGACTTTCAATGATCTAATCATTTTCTTGTAGATCCTTTAGTAACTCTTTAGTTTTTTTACTACGTTTACCTTGTAGTTTACAACTAAAATCAGTTATTATCTGTACTAAATCTTCGACTGCTTCTTCATCAATTCTTTCAGTTGTATCTATTACTTCAATAGACACATTATTTTTTGTACAGATATTTTGTATTAAATCAAAACCAACGCTTGCTAATCTATCCTTATAAAGAACTACTATTTTTGAAACTTTTTTATCTAAAACTAAGTCTATTACTTCATTTAAACCTTTTTTATTATAGTTAATACCACTACCTATGTCTTGAATAATCTTAAATGGTTTACCTTGAGATAGTAAATATGTTTACATATTATTTACTTGTCGCTCTAAATCACCACTTTGTTTTTTAGAACTCACTCTGCAATATCCAACAACTAATTTATCCTTATTTTGAATATTTAACATCTCTTGTAATTGTTCTTCTGAATAATATCTATATCCAGTGTTTTCATTTACATAACAAGGTTTAAATCTACCATTTTTATCCCAATTTCTAAGCGTTTGTGGATTAACATCTATTAATTCAGCAAATTTCTTTATAGAATATCTTTTCATATAATATCACCTCTAAGGTAATTATATCAAAAGAATTAAACTTTGTAAGTATATAATGTTATAATAATATTTTATAAAATTTAAATGTATTCAATCAGTATCGCAAGTACCAATCAGTTCTCTTATGAACTTCTTATGCTCTCACATAAGCGTAGACTATATCACAACCTGTCACACACAGTGATTAGGTTCGCACCACTTCCCCTACCATTCGCTTGTAAGGTACTCCCTGTCAGGATAGTCGTTGAACGTTCTTCTATTCGAAGCTTCGCTGCTGATTGCCTATTGTCCAGTGTTTAGGATTTAACCTTGCACCATCTAACTAATTTTTTCTACTTTCGTGACCTTCACGCTTAGAGTTATTCACTCTTACGTTGTGGTTTAGTTAGCTTTAAGGGTTTCCAGCAATTCAATGCGTTTTGGATATCTATATAAGATATCACTCAACACTCTTTACGAATGTTGACGGCGATAGTTATTTTTATTTATAAATTGTCATAGTTTGACAATATATTATAAATTTTTGGTTACCGTAATGCGATTGATAGATGACTGCTATATTACTCATTTATTAACACGTCTCCTAACTGACCGATTTTTATATTTGGATAATTTAACAAAATAACTACTGCCTTATTTCTTACTTTATCCATTTTTAGATACGAAAAATGCGTACCTGTTGCACCGCCTTTTTCGATATAGTTACCACACAAATCCCAACCCATGCCAAGGGATTTGCTTTTAGAAACGTTTGGTACTAATTTCGAATGTGTTAGTCGAATAACATCAGAATCTTCACTTAAATAAAATTGAGTGAATTTCAACAAATCATAAGCTGAGCTATTTAGCCCGCCAGTTGCCAACCCAACATTATTTACATTAGATTGCCATTCCCAAGGTTTATATTTATTATTCTTTTTGTCAAAGCAAGGTGCAAGATGATGGTTTTCAAAATTCGTCTCATTCAGTCCTAATTCATGCAACCATTTTTCCATAGCAAGTTTGTAATCAAGACCTACAAGCCTAGAAATTAATAGTCCAACAACTGCATATCCAAAATTCGAGTAAGCATATCTGTATCTCTTATTGCTATCAAATTTAAAATTTTCTAATCCCTTAAGCACCGCTTGTTCATTTAAGGCATCAAAATACGGATTTTTCTCTCTCGTACCACCAGATAAACCAATTTTAAGATATTTGAGCCAACTATAAGGCATTGCCATGCTAAAGCCGGATGTGTGCGTTGCCACTTGTCTAATGGTTGGGTAACTGCCACTTAGCAAATTTGTGATAATTTGATTAATCCTAGTGTCTATCGCGATATGGTTGTTTGCTAACAGTTCTGCAAGAACTATACCGCTAAATACTTTTGTTAATGAACCAATTTGATAACGATACGTTTCTCCCAGAATTTCTTCGCCAGGTTCATCATAAGTTTTTATTCCTGTTATCCCATTTTCTAATTTACCGACGGTTAACCGAACACCTTGATGCCCCGTAACGATTTCTTTAATTAATTGTTCTGATTTCAACTTGCCACCTCTCTTCTAACCATTCAATTTCTAAACGGTTGTGATTCCAGTTAAAAACAAGATTTAGCGTAATAATACAGACTAGCAAAACTAAAATATTTTTATTCTTTACCTGTTTTTTTAACATTGCTATCCCTCCAAAACTACTTCATCAAATTCGCCATAAAATAGTCAATATGTTTTTTAACCAATGTCATCGCATTTTCTTTGTCTTCCATTTGGTCATAAAGGTTCATCATCATATAGATTGGCGCAAAATATTCTAAGGCTAATACTTGTGAATCTTTATCAGAATTTGAAGCCTCTTTGATTAAATCTTTGGCATTTCCAATAATACCTCCTGTTAAATACTCATTAAGAAGTTTTGCCATTTTTGGATTTCGATACTGCTCTAGTGTCAGCACCTTACGAAAACTTGAGGCAAAGCTATCTTTCGTCCAATATCTAAACATATCAAGGCTGAACTTCTTAATTTTTTCAAAATTTAATTCTTTATCTGAATTAGATGCAGTTTCAAAACTTCCAACCGGAATATCGAACTTTTTTGTATGTTCCATGTTTTTCTCTTTCATACGCTCTACGATGCTGTCAAAAATCGCCTGTTTACTCTCATAATGCTTATATAAAGCAGCTTTTGTAATGCCGATTTTCCCGGAAATCGCACTCATTGATACGCCTTCATAACCCTCTTTTGCAAACAACTCTAAAGCTGTTAATAATATCAGTTCTTTTGTGTTTTTCAAAATAACCACTCCTAGCTAAGTAACTGTTCGTTTACCTAATATTATAGTTACCATTCGGTTACTTGTCAAGTGATGATCGAAAACAAAAAAGTAGATGATATTATTTCTAACCCCCCTTAACTAATTGTGATTTCTTAAACTTCAAATTCAATCGAATCAATGCAAAATAAAAAGGACTTCTTAGCTCTACTCGCTTAGAAATCCCTTTATTTTGTAATTTTCTATTTTAACTTGCCATTAAGGAGGAATATTTCTTTTCTAGCAATCCTTATAGAAATTGACCAAATAACAAAATAGATGAATATAAAAATTATTGTTGTCACAAGAACTGACCATATTGATAATGGAAACCAACCTGCACAAATAGCTAAAGGCATGAAGATAAAATAAGTTATGCAGAAATGGATAACAGTCATTTTTGTAATACTCCACTCTGTTTCAGTAAAGATCAAAGAGCTAAGGGTAAAAGTTATCCCTAATAAACTCCACAAAACAATTGAAACACTCATTGCATTTAGCTCTGTCGAAAATAGTTTGATAAACTCTGGGGAACTCGGGCTAAAGGAATTAGAATGAGAAGCATAAGAGAATATCAAGGCCAATATTGTGCCTATAAAGTTTCCTATAACTATACCCAATCCAATTTTTCTAATTACTAATTTACTCATAATCCAATCCTCTCCTTTATTTTTCCTAAATAACTTCTTGATGAATAACTAACAACACCATTTTTCAAATGTATCTCAATAAGACCATTCCCACTAAGTCGGAAGTGTTCAATCATTTTTAAATTAATGATCTCACTGTGAGAAATACGCATGAAATCATTAGTTAATATCTCTTCCAACTGATAAAGTCTTGCATCAACAACAAATTCGGCTGTTGATGTTTGTGCATAAAGCAATTTGTTTGCGGTAAAAAAACGGTAAACCTCGTCAGCTTCTAAAGGATAAATATTACCATTATTTTTCCCAACAAGCTTATCTAGCTTTTCATGTTGCTCAATAAGCAAAATAATTTTTTGAATGAGCTGTGTCATTCGATTTGCTTTGATTATTACTTTTTCCTCTCCGTCTAGAATATCTTTGCTAATGTCCAATTCAACTCTCATTTCTACACCTCCTTTAAATACATTAAACCTCAATTTCTTTATAATTGGAAGTCTATTTCGCTATATGGCAGGTTTGGTAAGATAGGTGGTCATTAAAAACTACAAATATTCAAATTGATTCATCCTTTATAGCTTACGTTTAGGGCTACTCGTAGAAATTGAGTGGTGTAAATGTCGGTATTACAAGGACTTTAGAACGTGAAAAGCACCCTACCAATTTGGTAGAGTGCTATAAGTGATTAAATGGTGATTCAACGCTTTCAGTGGGAGATTTGACCTCCACTGAAATGAGATTTATGCCCGCCACCTGTAGAGGTGGGGGACATTTATCTCAAGTTATACTACTTTCACAGCTTTACATTTTATCTTGCTTGAAAAGATTCACGCTACTGTATCTATCGTTCCACCTCTATTTCTAGCTTATTTACTTCTAAGCGATTTCATAGCCTTTATCTTCAATGGAAGTGTGAAGAGATTTATAAAACCTTCTGCATCCTTGTGGTCGTATAGATCACTTGCTCCGAAAGAAGATATCCCCTGGTCGTATAAGGCGTTTTCTGCAAATATACCAGCTGATTTTATATTCCCCTTGTATAACTTTAATTTTACACTACCTGTCACATTTTCCTGTGTGATGTCTACAAATGCTTCTATAGCCTCTCTTAAAGTCGTATACCATAGACCATCGTAGATGAGCTCGCTGTATTTAAGAGCTATCAACTGTTTGTAGTGAAGTGTGTCCTTATCTATGGTTGCACTTTCTAATTTATTATGTGCCTCGTAGAGTATAGTTCCTCCCGGTGTTTCGTATACTCCCCTTGACTTCATTCCAACCAATCTATTTTCTAGTAAATCTATTACGCCTATCCCGTGTTTCTTACCTAGTGAGTTTACCTTTTTAATCAATTCTACTGGAGCCAATTCCTCACCGTTTACCTTCTTAGGCACTCCTTTTTCAAAGTATATTTCTACGTATTCGGCTTCGTCTGGAGCATCTTCAGGATCTATACATTCCTTGTACACGTCTTTTTTATGCTCGTTTGCTAGGTTTTCTATATCCCCGCCCTCTGTCGACACATGCCATAGGTTGGCGTCTACTGAGTATATTTTTTCCTTAGTCGCAGTTACTTCTATATTGTGTGCATTTGCGTAGTCTATTGCATCTTCCCTAGACTTTATATCCCAAATCCTCCAAGGAGCTATTACCTTTATGCTAGGGTCTAAGGCTGCTATCGTAGCCTCGAATCTAACTTGATCGTTTCCCTTACCAGTGCATCCGTGGCAGATAAATTTTGCCCCTTCCTTATGCGCTACCTCAACTAATTTTTTAGCTATTATAGGTCTAGCAAGTGATGTCCCCAGTAGATATTTGCCTTCGTATTTCACCTCTGCCTTGATTGCGCTAAATATTGTAGTCGTTACGAATTCTTCGCTTATATCGTCTACGTACGCTTTTGAAGCTCCACTATTAAGCGCTTTCTCGTACACATCTTCCATCTTGTCTTCCTGTCCGACGTTACCACATACTGCGATTACCTCGATATCTTCGTAGTTTTCCTTTAACCAAGGTATTATTATCGATGTATCTAATCCACCTGAATATGCTAAAACAACTTTTTGTGCCATTGTAATTTCCCCCTTCTATTAATTTACGCCCTCCACCTATATATGTATGGGACATAAATTTCAAGTTATATTTGTATTTGCTCTTCGACTGAATCGTCGATACGTCGCCCTCTGCAGTAGGGTTTCGTTTTCCTGTTTTCTTCTATGAATTTATTTTTAACGTTAAAAAAGCCCCTTAGTCAAACGACTAAGAGGCGAATATCCGCGGTACCACTCTAATTGATGGGAGTAATCCCATCATCTCTATCTCTTAAGGCGAGAATTCCTATCATCATACTTAGTTTCCGATGATCTCCTCCAAAGCTCTCTTCACTGTAGATTTCTCTGCCACTCTTTCACCGAATGTTGGCTCTCTGTAAGATTCCACTATAGCTACTCTCTTTTTCACAGGATTTAATTATCATGTTAGAAATATGATAATTTATTTTACTTATTTTGTCAACTGAATTTTTGAAATTAAATTGAGAAAGATGTCAATCCACTTTTATGTGGGACATCTTTCTTGTTTTACTCGGTTATACCAAGATATACTTTACCTTTAATCTACTGTGCAGACTGAGTGTGGTTGTTTGCAAGCGTAAATGTAATCGTAGTACCTTCATTTTTTACGCTTTCAATGTTTAAGTGACCGCCGTGCAACTTAACTATTTCATTGCTTATAGCTAGCCCCAATCCACTTCCTGCCTTGTTGTAATCTTCTTGGAAGAATTTATCCATTACCTTAGTCAAGTTTTGCTCTTCTATACCTGCCCCGTTGTCCTCTACCTTGATAGTAGTCATTTCATCGGTTTGAGATACATCTAGCTTTACGTATCCACCGGCGTCTGTAAATTTGAGTGAGTTTTGAATCAAGTTTATCAACACCTGTCTAAGCCTATTCTTATCCCCTTGAATTTTTTGCATCTCATCGCTCTCAAATTCAAACTTGAGTTCTACGTCCTTTTCGAATGCCTTAACCTTGAGTTGATTTATTACACCTACTACAAGCCCAGCTATATCGACCTCTTCTATGCTCGTCTTTATTCTATCAGATGAAAGCCTAGAGAAGTCTAGAAGTTCCTCTACTAGCTTTATAAGCCTAGTGGTCTCATCTTGAATTATTCCAAGTCCCATATCGAGTTCATCCCTAGTTATCCCTTCAAATCCGAGGGTCTCACTCCACCCCTTTATAGATGTAAGTGGGGTTCTAAGTTCATGCGAAATAGACGAGATAAATTCGTCTTTTAAAATTTCACTTCTATGAATTTCAAATGCCATATGCTCAAATGTCTGAGCTAGTTCTCCAAGCTCATCGTCTACTATGGCTTTTGTCTTATGTTTAACCTTATAATTACCATTTGCCAGATCATTTGCAAGTGATTTGAGCTCACTTATAGGTGTTATAAGCGTCTCTGCCAATTTCAAACTCATTGCAACTGCTATTAAAAGTATTAAAATACCCGCTATTATGAGCCATAATGCCTGTTTTAAGATTGCGTTGTCTATTTCCTCCAAAGATGTCGTATACCTTACGACACCTTCAATTGTATTATTCGATTTTAGTGGTACTGAAATACTCATAACGTGTTCGTTGGTGTCTGGCATTCTGTATATGTACGGAATCTTATCCATAGAATCATTGAGTGCCTTATCCACATCGTCGTAATGTACCTCTTGGTTCGATTTGAATCCATATTGGTCTAGTATTACCTTCTTATCCTTGTCTATTATGGATATACCAAATTTAGAGTTTTTATCAAGCCCCTGACCCTCATAGATATTATTTATCTTTTTCTCGAAGCTCTTATTGTCCAAAGTATTTTTTGGACTACTCCAATCTGTAAAGTTTGATTGAGAAATCAGCTGCTGTCTAGCAGACTCGTAGTTGGTGTTTCTTATATAGACGACAAAGACCGATTCAAATAGGATAACCATCATTACGATTATTATAAAGTAGTTCTTAATAATCTTTTTCCTAAGTCCTTCAAAGTGTAACACGATTATTCTTCGTCCTTTCCCTCTTCCTTCTTATCTTCACCTTTTCTAAAACAATATCCATATCCCCAGACAGTCTGGATGAATTTAGGTTTAGAAGGGTCGTCTTCGATCTTGTTTCTTATCCTTCTGATGTTTACATCGACTATCTTGAAGTCGTACAGGTAGTTTGCCCCCCAAACCTCATCTAGTATTTGATCCCTGCTTAGCGACTGAGTCGCATTTGACATAAGGTACTTGACGATAGAGAATTCAGTAGGTGTAAGTTCTATCTCCTGTTCGTTTTTAAATAGCCTTCTCTTTACCATGTCTAGTGTAAATGGAGGTATAATGAGTTCATTTACATTTACCTCTTCGAGATTTACCCTTCTCAACAGAGCCGACACCCTAAATAAAAGTTCTTTTATGCTGAATGGCTTTACGATGTAATCGTCCGCTCCTGAAATAAATCCCTCGATTTTATCGTCTTCCTGAGATTTTGCAGTCAACATTATTATTCCAACTCTGTCGTAATTTTCTCTTATATACTTGCATACTTCTATACCACTCATATCTGGTAGCATGACATCTAAAAGAGCAAGTGAAATATCTTGCTCCTGTGTTATTTTTTCTATAGCTTCTCCGCCAGTTCCCGCTTCTATTATTTCATAGCCTTCTCTTTTTAAGTTGATGCTGACAAAGCTCCTTATTCCTATTTCATCTTCTAATACCAGTATTTTTCCTTTCATTCTAATACCCCCATCTTATTTATACATCAATGAAAAATATTCTTTAATCATAGGCATGTTGAGATTTAACCTCTTAAGTTCTTCTACGTTGTTAAGTGTCAACATGTATACGTAATGTTCGTTTTCATCAAGAGTGAATCCTTCTCCACCTTCGCCCAATACCTGTTTTTGTTTTGAATCGAGGCTGCTCTTATTCTCTACGATTATGCTAAATAAATCCTTGCGCTTAGAGTCGATTGAATCGTAGTAATAGAACTTATAAGTCGTATAGCTTTGCTTCTTTCCACTTGCAAGTTCCTCTTCCACAATTATATTGCCAGCCAATTTGTTCGGTATCGATACCTTGTAGTTGTACTTGTAGTTGTAGTATATCTGACTTACAAATACCTTTGTACTGCTGTTTCCACTCCATTTATACCAGCATACATTTGCTTCTACAGCTGATTTATACTTCACGTTGTTAGTAGGTATTTCTAAAACTCCGTCCCTGTCAATGTCGGCTATAGGTATATAGTACGGCTTGATTATCTCGTTGTCGTTAAACACCTTTTCGAGCTGTCCAGTTGTAGATAGGTATAAAATATTCGTCGCGTAATAACTTCCGTTTATAATTGGATAGTCGATGACTACTCCTTTTTTTCGTGGCTGTTTTGATACGTCTCCATACCTCAAGTACATATCGCTTATATTTTTTACATTTTCGAGCACTGTCGGCTTTTTATAGGTAAGTCCATCCACGAAATTCACTATGTTTGCATAAGCCTTGTTAGTCTTTGGATCTAGGTATACGAGGAGTATATCCAGATTATTATCTCCGTTCATATGTCCAGCCATTACTTGTAAATCAGTGAGTGAATCTTTATTTTCAACCCATTCAGGTACTATGTCGTATAGTTTTTTGATTTTATGGTTATCGAATTCATATACGTACATATTGGTCTTATCCTTTGTTTTGACAGTTAGCACAATTTCTTTTTTCCCATCGTTTCTCAAATCTAAGAAGTTTGCGTATTCTATTGAATCGCCATCTATCATCTCTTCATCGTCGTGTGAGTAGATTTCATTCCCCTTGCTCAAAACCAAGAAACCTACTTGATTTGATTTTCCTTCATCTATTGTTTCTAATTTCTTAAATGCCACAACTTCTTTGACGCCATCTCCATTTAAGTCTACTTGATTTATTTTTCCAACCTCTGTTGAATTAGATGGGAAGGTAAACGAGGTATTTAGAGGCAGCAATTTACTTATTCCATCCTCTAGTCTCATTTCTTCCCTATCGTAAGTAGGTCGTATTGCTAGGTTGTCTACCGTTCCAACACTTAGTTTACATCCCGTAGCAATCGCAATGGTCAATATCGTTATGGCAGCTAAGATAAGTAATTTAAATGCCTTCATCTTTAACCTCCGAATTTTAACCGTTTATTGCCTTTGGTGGCCTTGGGCCAACGTATTGATAGTAGTAAGTCTTTAGCATTCCGTTGTATAACTTTCTCTTTCTGTCGGCTTCCCTTCCAAATTCGTACTCGAATTCTTCAAACGAAGTTATTAAGTAGTAAGACCAGTTGTTTAGCCTTTTGAAAGCGTATCCCAGCTCCTTGTACAGTAGTTGAATGCTCTCCTTCTCCTCAAGCCTTTCACCGTATGGAGGGTTTGTTATGATAAATCCATACTCATCGTCGCTCTCGAATTTCGTCGCATCCCCTACTTCAAAGTCTATATAGTCTGAGACTCCTGCTATCTCTGCATTTTCTCTAGCTATCTCAACAGACTCTGGGTCTATATCATAGCCTCTAAGCTTAAACTTCACACTCTCATCTATAGCCTCAAAAGCTTTCTTTCTCTCTTCCCACCATATTTTCTTATCATATGTTCTCCATTTTTCTGATATAAATTCCCTATTTAACCCAGGAGCCATATTCAATCCCATCATAGCTGCCTCTATCAATATGGTACCCGATCCACACATTGGGTCGACCAAAATTCTACCTGGTCTCCACGGCGTTAGGTAGACTAGGCCTGCTGCTAGAGTCTCTCTTATTGGAGCCTTGTTCGCCTTTTCCCTATATCCCCTCTTGTGAAGTGCATCTCCTGTCGTATCCACGGTAATTACTACCTTGTCCTTGTGTATAAACACAAATATAGGGTATTTTTCCTTATCTTCTTTTAACATCCCTGTCTCCATGTACTTTTTCTTCAAACTATCAACTATAGCTTTTTTTACAATAGACTGGACATCCGGTGTCGAATGTAGCTTTGATTTAATCGACGATGCCTTTGATATTGGGAACTCTGCCCCATATGGTATGTACGTCGACCAATCTATTCTCTTTGTATTTTCGTACAAATCATCAAAACTCTTTGCTTCGAATTCAGCCACCTTTAAATGTACTCTCTCTGCACATCTAAGCCATAGATTCGATTTTGCTATTCCATCTTCATCTGTCTTATATGTTATCCTTCCATCTTCGGTTTTGATTATTTCAAACCCTAGGTTTTTTATTTCTCTCGCCAATATCTTTTCCATTCCGAAAAAGCAAGGTGCTACTAATGTGTAATTTTTCATCTTTCCTCCAAATTTCTATATATCAGACTTCTATATTTCTTCCATTTACTTCATTGATTATTCGATTTTTTCTGCAATTTCAGTAATCTAACCTTCGTATCCTTAATTCTATACATCATTTTTATTATAACATTTATAGAGCAGTTTAGGTAATAATTGTCCAAATATCTTAGGTGAATTATCCAATTTTAATTGCGATTCAATCATTTAAGTAGAGATACTTCGCTCGTAAATGAAATTTGTCTTCAACAATCTAAACATGGATAATATGTTTCTCAAGTTAAAGCAAAAATCAAAAAGACAAGAGGATATGGTTCCAGATCTCTTGTCTTTTTGATTTTTGAATATATTTACTTTGATTTTTTATTTTGATTTGAGTAGGACTTCCTTCCACTGATCCTCTTTAAATCCTAGAAGAACCTTGTCTCCATCTACCAGCATTGGTCTTTTTATGAGCATTCCATCGGTAGAAAGAAGAGCTAGTAATTTGTCTACGCTCTCTGTTTTTACGACGTCCTTAAGGCCCATCTCCCTGTACTTCATCCCACTTGTATTGAAAAACTTCTTGATGTCGTATCCACTGCTCTTATATATAGACTCGAGCTCTTCCTTGGTTGGCGGAACTTCTACCATGTCGATATCGTCGTAAGTAAATCCGTTATCGTCCAACCATTTTTTCGCCTTCTTAACTGTAGAGCATCTAGAATATCCGTATATTTTCATATTTTCCTCCTGTGTTTAAATGTTGATTCAACGCTTTCAGCCTGAAATTTGACCCACACCGAAATGAGATCTACGCCAGCCACCTATAAGTGTTGAACATTTCTCTCAATATAGGGTAGAGTCTATTTCGCCTCTCGTTTTGATACTGTCTATTATCCCGTCCTTTATATTTATCAGTTTATCTGCCACGCTATTTGCAAAGGCGACGTCATGTGTGATAATCAGTATCGTTATACCCTTGTTTTTTAATCTTTCAATTATAGTTATTACCCTTTTTATCGTTTCTGAATCAAGTGCAGAGGTAGGTTCATCAAAACAAAGTACTTTTGGAAGCATTCCACAGGCTCTAGCTATTGCTACCCTCTGTTGCTGACCACCTGATAATTCAAATGGATAGGCATTTTCCTTATCCTCTAAATCAACTAATTTCAATAATTCTCTCGCTCTAGAAATCGCTTCTTCTTTTTTTACACCGAACACATGGATAGGCGCTTCAATTATGTTTTCAAGTACTGACATATGTGGAAATAGGTTGAAATTTTGAAAGACAAGCCCTATTTCTCCTCTGATTTTCTCCCTATCCTTAGGAGTCCTTACAACCTCGTCCTCTTCTATATATATCTCGCCGCTGTCCTGATCTTCTAGACCGTTTACAATCCTCAATATAGTAGTCTTCCCCGCTCCTGATTTTCCAAGCAAGACCCCTGTCTCGCCCTGTCGTAATTCAAAGGAAATATCGTTTAAAACTTTCTTCCCATTGAATGATTTATTTATGTTTACTAGCTTTAGCATGCTTACCTCCTGCTCTCCTTAAATGGCGATTGCTTGATTTTGTAGTTTTCCACCTCTGAAATCATGAATCACCATCTAAATCTTATTTATAATAAGAGAATTTCTTTTCCAACATATTCAGCAACTGTGTCAAAACGGCTATCATTGCCAGGTAGATAATCCCAGCCTCCACTAACGGCATAAGGCTTACCTCTCTATTGGCGGCGATCTGGGCAACCCTCAATATATCGTTTAAGCCGATTATATATACTAGAGAAGTATCCTTCACCAAGGTTATTATTTCATTAGAAATAGGTGGGAGAATTCTCTTTAAGACTTGAGGGAATATTATTCTTCTGTACATCGTCAATTTACTAAATCCGAGTACCTTACAGGCTTCGTTTTGCCCCTTATCTATGGATAGCACTCCACCTCTGAATATTTCTGCAAAGTACGCAGCATAGTTCAGAGTAAATGCGAGAACTGCAGATTCAAATCTGTCAAATACTACCCCCACTAATGGGAGCCCAAAATAGATGATAATTATCTGAAGCAATAATGGAGTACCCCTCATTACTAGTATATACAAGCTGGTAATAGAACTTATAATTTTATTACCGGATAATTTCAAAGACGTTACGACAATACCAAGGGGTATAGAAAATACTAGGGTCAAAGCAAATAACGAAACTACTATTTTAAATCCTTCAAACATCTTCCCACCTTCTTTCAAGTTTTCTTTCCAATTTTCAAATATTCATTGCATTATGTGGGATCTCTACTCCACTTAAATGAGATCGTCACCACCACTAAGTGGTGGTTGACTTATTCTCAATTAATGTCTCTATTTAAACCATTTTTTATATATTGTATCGTAGGTTCCGTCGTCCTTCATTTCTTTCAAGGCTCCATCTATCTTATCGGCTAGTTCCTTGTTCTTTTTAGCAGTACCTACAGCGTAGTCTTCAAGTCCAAGGTTGTCGTCTAATACCTTGTAATCGTCAGTTCCCTTTTGACTGATATAGTATCTTATAAGCACTTCATCACCTACTACCGCAGTCGTTCTTCCAACTTCCAAATCTCTAAGCGCCTTGTCAAATGTATCGTATAATACCGGTTTACCGTCTTTTAAACTCGTTTGGAATTCCTTATCTGCCTCTATTGCCTCTACTGACGAAGAACCTTGTTGAGTTCCAACTTCCTTGCCTTTTAAATCTATCTTAGAGTCTATGTTTGAATTTTTCATAGCTACTATTATCTGCTTGTTTTGTAAATACGGTTCTGTGAAGTTTACCTGTTTTTTTCTTTCCTCTGTCACTGTATACCCATTCCAAAGTACATCCACATTTCCGGCATTTAGTTCTGTTTCCTTCATAGACCAGTCTATCGCTTGGAACTTAACTTCTTTATCTATTCTCTTAAAAGCTTCTTTTGCCAAATCCACGTCAAATCCTACTGTTTCACCTTTGTCATCTAAAAATCCCATAGGTACGAATGTGTTGTCGAATCCGACTACGACGGTTTTATCGTCCTTTCCCTTGTCTTGATTTGCTGTCGTCGAACATCCAGCCATTCCTGTCACAAGTACTAGAATTGTGAGTAGCATTCCTAATTTTTTCATAATATTACCTCCTAATTTTTAATTATTTCGATATTTAATGGTATTCATATATTTCTATTTTGATTTTACAATGAGTCTTCTGATTTCAATTTAATGTTCAGCTTTCTGTAGAATATTAAATAGAAATTGTGTATCCTTCGATTTCTTCTGTTTGTATAAGTATCCATTCATCGATTTTAATAAAATTGATCAGCGCGCATGAAAAATTGTATTAAAAAACTCCCGTCATCTAGCTGCTTAGCTAGAGGACGGGAGTATACTCTCGTGGTTCCACCTCTTTTTATTAATGCCTCACGACACTAACCTCATCGAGTACGATTTTATTTATACTCTAGCACTGTAACGGGTGCAAGGATACCGGAAACCTCCTAATAAGACTAGGTCCTTTCAGAGTCCTGCTCAGAGATGTGTTCAAAGTAGTATCTAATGCTCCTCTCACCGACCGGAAACTCTCTGGTTAAGATATCTTACTCCTACTATTTCTCATCAACGCATTTGTTGTTTGTATTCAATATTTTTCTGTATTAAATATATAATATATCATTCTGATAATAATGTCAAGAAGTATTTTTAAAATTTTCTGATACAGTTTTAGAGCTATCCACTGTCAGGCAATCAGTATTTGAACGCTACCTCGAATTATCAAATCGCAGCTCATTGAAACATATCTGATTGTTTAATTCCAGGGAACTACCTCGACCTCTCCATAAGACCTAGGCTCTAACCTGTTTGAGTACTCTCCCCTGTATCCTATCACATAGAGCATCACAAGTTCCACATACCTTGTCCCTATAGAAATTATATTCCAAGTATCCTCTACTTCGAGCCTTGCTTTTTTTGGTTTTCTGCTAGGATGAATTATAGTATTTCTATAGAAAATCAATAAGTCTACTCCATCGTCAAATTTATCGTTGATCCAGTCGTCAAAAAATACAAGTTCTTCTTTTCCGTAATGTATCTTGCATACGTCTAGGAGCATCCTTATATTCTTCGATGTGACGTTCTTGTCAAATTCTTCGTCGCTCATTATCTTTCCCTGTTCGACTAATGCAATGTATGCTAGGGTTTCAAGCGCTACCTGAATCGATACTACACTATTTTCAAGTGTGATACTGTTTAGCGATTCAATGTACCAGTTATTTACATTTCTTATTGCCTTTCCAAAATAGTCATCCTCTAGCTTCTTACACATCAAGCCAAGGTATTTCTCTATATTGTGGTGGTTTGAAATCGTATCAGTCCAATTGGGTACGAATTTAAACGGAGAAATCTCTGGCTCACACCATATCTGGTAGACCTGTCTGTCAGACCTATATCCCTTAGCAAAGCAGAACCCTACATACCTTCCACAGGCAAAACTTAATGCAGCGGATAGATCGTCGAGCAGACTCACGACGTTAGAACTCTTTAATCCTTCTCCATCTTTCCTGAATATCCTGCCCATATGAGTTATTATCATACCTGATTTATCCTTCAACTCCTCGTATAGTTCTTTTCTAAAATCTTCCCTCTTATCTAAGATGACGTTGTAGTCTCCTAACTCAAATTCCATTCGTCCAGCGTACAAAGCCGCTTCGGATTTTATTAGCTTGCCCGTATACTTATTCATGTTTATAATACCGAAATCAACGTAATCTACAATTGAATTCTTAGATCTAATAAGGTTTTCATTTATGTATCCAGATACCGAAAATTCACTTATGTTTTTTATACTTATGGACGATATCTTAAATCCATGTACCTCCAGAATTGCATTGTCCAAACTCAAATCCATACCGCCTATGTCGACGTCGTCTATTGGCGTTGCAGTAAGTATATTCGCCTCGAAATTTATTGTTACTGGAGGTGTCATCTTGAGATACACCAAGCCGTTACATTTGTATTTTTTATCTAAATAAACGCAAAATCGCCCCTTGTGAACGATTAAATCTTCACATACATCGTACCTGTACAATTCTGATGAAATAGGACTGTTAAACAAAGTTCTCACCACCTGTCATTACTTATTTTACACGTAACCTTAGTATACTACATTTATACTGGATTAACCTCTTAAAACTTTTTAAAAAGCACACTGTCCCAAAATAAAAATACTATTTTGGGACAGTGTATCCTACCTATTTATTATCCATCACATTTTTTAAATTATCATATGCGAAGTCTATTATTTCATCACATGAATTTTTATCTTCCTTAAGCTCTAGACAGATAGCAGTCCCGTACCTCTCATCTATAGAATCCATAGCTTTTTTTACACATGGTTTAGCAATATTTGCTTCTAAGCCGTTCTCTCTTCCCTTTAGGTAACCTATGATTATATTTGCTGCATTTACAGCTCCACATAGACTTCCAACTGCATTTCCTCCACCAAGTCCGCTTCCTATAGCTACTGGTATATCAGTCCCGTGTTCTTCGTTGTACGCCTTTATAACACATTCCGCACAGTTTAATCCCTGTCCGTGGAATTTTGAGGCCTTCATCTTATCTTCCATTTTTAAAATCACCGCTTATCCTTTGTAAATTTATCGAACTTTAGTACTCAACTAAGCTTCAGCTAAGTTTTTAAATGCCTTAGACAACATCAGCTTGATTCTGTTTAATTGATTGACCTCACTTGCCGAAGGGTCGTAGTCTATAGGTATTATATTGGCATTTTCATATATTCTCTTTAATTCTTTAATTGAGCCCTTACCTATAATATGGTTTGGTAGGCAACCAAACGGCTGCATACATATTATATTTTCTACCCCATCGTTTAGAAGTTCAATCATCTCACCTGTGAGCAGCCAACCTTCCCCGGTTTGATTTCCGAGGGATACTACTGACTTAGTCTCGTCGGCTAATTTGTATATTCTCTCAGGCGCTGAGAATCTTTCGCTTTTTTCAAGTGCTTTTTTGTATGTTCTCTGGTAGACTTCGATTATCGAGATGAAAGCTTTACCAAATAGCTTGCTCTTCTTAGTACCTTCTAAGTACTTCTGTTTGTATATAGTGTTGTAAGAGCAACTTAGGAAGAAGTTTATCAAATCTGGAACTACTGCTTCTGCCCCCTCTGACTCGAGTATATCCACCAAATTGTTATTTGCAACCGGATGGAATTTAACTAGGATTTCTCCTACGAGTCCAACCTTTGGTTTCACCTCATCTGTAATTTCTAATGTATCAAAGTCCTCTACTATTCCCTTTATATTGTGTTTAAACTCTGATATCTTAGCCTTTACCAATGATTCCTTGCATATTCCCTTCCATTTCTCATACAGGTTATTCGCACTTCCCTTTACTTTTTCGTAAGGTCTAACCCTGTATATAACCTTCATAAGTAGGTCGCCGTACACTGCCGACATAAATAACCTGTTCACTAGTTTTAATGAAACCTCATCCATTATGCCGTTTTCTTCGATTCCGTTTACACTTAAGGCGATGACTGGCACATTTCCAAATCCAGCATCCCTCATAGCCTTTCTCAAGAATCCTATATAGTTTGTAGCTCTACAGCCTCCACCTGTCTGAGTTATCGCAACAGACACGTTGTCTAAATCGTATTTTCCAGATTTAAGCGCCTTTATAAGTTGACCTACAACTATTATAGCTGGGTAGCAGGCGTCGTTGTTTACGTATTTCAGACCTTCATCCACTATGGATTTATCATCGTCATTTACTACTTTGATATTTATTCCACTTAGGTTTAGAGCATCTTCAATAAAATCAAAATGTATTGGCGACATCTGTGGTGCTAGTATAGTGTGGCCTTTTTTAAGTCTAGTGCCCTTTGCGTATTTCTTGACCTTATTGACTGGTGTTCTGTCATGGAGTTTTTTGCTCTCTTCTCTTTCAAGCATAGCAGCTTGTAGAGATCTAAGTCTTATCTTCGCAGCACCTAAGTTGTTTCCTTCATCTATCTTTATTACCGTATATATTTTAGCTCGCTCACTTAGTATTTCTTCTACCTGGTCTGTTGTTACCGCATCTAGACCACATCCGAAAGAGTTTAGCTGTACCAATTCTAGGTAGTCTTTTTCACTTACGAATGCTGCAGCCTTGTACAGTCTAGAGTGGTATACCCATTGGTCTACAACCCTAAGCGGTCTCTCTAGATTTGCTAGATGAGCTATTGAATCCTCTGTTAAGACAGCCAAACCTAATGAGTTTATAAGCTCTGGCATACCGTGGTTTATCTCTGGATCTATATGGTATGGTCTACCTGAAAGCACTATCCCCTTCAGATTGTTTTCCTCCATATCCTTTATAGCATCCTCACCCATTTTCATTATTTCATTTTTGAATGATTCCTGCTCCACAGTAGCCTTGTCGACTGCTTCGTCTATCTCTTTCTTGCTTATGCTCCAGGCTTGCCTTTCGGTACACGCCTCGTCATTTAGCTTAAATTCTTCGTACAGCCTTCTTTTGAGTACATCTTTATCGTTCAAACTCATGAAAGGATTGATAAAGTTTATATTCTTATCCCTTATGTTTTCCACGTTGTTTTTTATTACCTCTGAGTACGAGATTACAACTGGACAGTTGTAGTAGTTGTCAGCCTGCTGATCTTCCTTGTTCTCGTTCGTAATACTTGGATAGAATATCGAATGTACACCCTTGGATATCAAGTTTTCAATATGTCCGTGAACTAGTTTAGCTGGGTAGCAGACAGTCTCAGACGCAATACTTGTGATCCCTTTTTCGTATAGAGATTTAGACGACCTGTCTGAAAGCACAACTCTAAAACCTAAACTAGTTAGTAGGGTATGCCAAAATGGATAGTCTTCGTACATGTTCAACGCCCTAGGCACTCCGAGTTCGCCCCTCTTTGCATCTTTTAGTTCTAGTGATTTATACCCAAACACCCTCTTGTATTTGTATTCAAACATATTAACTGGTTTTTTTGTGTTGTCGGCTACCTTTCCTCCGTAGAGTACTTCTCCCCTCTCGCACCTATTTCCAGATATGTATACTTCTTCATCAGCGAATTTATTTATAGTTAGGAGACAGTGATTTGAGCAACCCTTACATCTAGTTACCTCTACATCTAGGTTGATTTCCTCCATCTCTTTCTTATCTATCATTGTAGTCTTATACTTAGTTTCTTCGTGGACTTTTTCTGTATCCCTGACTAATGCTACAGATCCGTCACTCATTTCCTGTTCATTTGATGCACATCCACATATGTTGAATTCTTCTTCAATATCCGTACAATGTACATGAGATGAACAAGAAGCACAGTGTGAGCCTGTATTCGATATAGTAGTAGTCGTACCTATTACGTCCTCTATTTTTCCTATTGGTTCGCTGTAATCCGAGCTGTCGTCTAGGTTTTCTATCATGTATTTATCCCTTGATATTATAGCAGCTCCAAATGCCCCCATTATCCCAGAAATATTAGGTCTAACAACATTCCTATCGATTAATTTTTCAAAGCTTCTAAGCACTAGGTCGTTGTAGAACGTACCACCTTGCACGACGATGTTCTTTCCTAAGTCATCGGTATTTCTGATTTTGATTACCTTGAATAAGGCGTTTTTTATGACAGAATAAGATAGACCGGCCGAAATATCAGCAACTGTAGCCCCTTCCTTCTGTGCCTGTTTTACATTTGAGTTCATAAACACAGTACATCTAGATCCTAGGTCTACTGGATTTTTAGAAAATGTTCCAGCCTTTGCAAACTCATCTATACTCATTGATAGAGATTGGGCAAATGTCTCTAAGAATGATCCACAGCCAGATGAACACGCCTCGTTCAATATTATGCTATCTATTACTCCGTCTTTTATCTTCAGACATTTCATATCCTGCCCACCTATATCCAAGATGAAGTCTACATTTTCGTTAAAGAATTTCGCAGCCTTGTAATGTGCAATCGTCTCTATCTCTCCATTATCTAGCTTAAGCGCCTTTTTAATTAAGCCCTCACCGTATCCTGTAACTGTAGAGTAGACTATCTCAGCATCAGAAGGAAGTATATCGTAGATTTCCTCTAAGACCCTCATAGTTGTTGCTAGAGGTGCTCCTTCATTACTTCCGTAATGAGAGTACAAAAGATTTCCGTCGTCGTCAACTAAGGCGAGTTTCGTAGTCGTAGAACCTGCATCTATCCCTAGGTAGCAATTTCCACTGTGGTTTTTAAGTTCTTTTGTCTTGACCTTGTCTACGCTATGTCTTTCTTTGAACTCTTCGTATTCTTCCTCATCCTTAAATAGGACATCTATAGTGCTATTATCATTTATATTTAGGTTATCTACCTTTTCTAATCTATCTATCAAATCAGCTAGGGATAACGTCTTTTCTTCATCTATAGCTAGTATACTTGCACCCAGGGCTACGTAAAGCTGAGCATCTTCTGGGAAAATTATATCTTCATCTGGTAAATTTAACACCCTTTGGAATGCAGCTCTCAGTTCCGATAGGAAGTAAAGCGGTCCACCCAAGAAGGCAACCTTTCCCTCTATTTTTTTACCACAAGAAAGCACACTCACCGTCTGTACAACTACAGCGTTGAATATACTCATAGCTAAGTCAGTTTGTTTTGCTCCATCGTTTAAAAGCGGCTGAATATCAGTCTTCGCAAATACCCCACATCTAGATGCGATAGGGTATATAACCTCGTAATCCTTCGCAAGTTCGTTTAATCCACTTGCATCTGTCTGCAATAGCGATGCCATCTGATCTATAAATGCACCTGTTCCACCCGCACATATCCCGTTCATCCTCTGGTCTATTCCATTTGAGAAATATGTTATCTTAGCGTCTTCACCACCGAGTTCAATTACTACATCTGTATCTGGGTGGTAAAATTCAATTGCCTTCGTACTAGATATTACCTCTTGTGCAAACGTAACTCCTAATTTCTTTGCTATACCTATACCCCCAGAACCAGTTACTACAATAGTTATTTGATTGTCTCCAAATTTTTCGTACACAGAGTCCAAAGTCTCTCTGACCGATTTTATCACGTCTGAATAATGTCTTTTATATTCCTTATATATTATTTCGCCATTTTGCTGAACTACTATTTTAACAGTAGTAGATCCAACATCTACCCCTACACGTAATAACTTCTCCATTTCCTTACCTCCATTACATAACTACTCTAATCAGTTCTGTATTCAATTTTCATAAGTTCATTAATATTAACTATGTTAGTAAGTCCAAATCTATGATCGATCCAACTAAATAAGATAGTTTCAACCCTATTATACATTTTTAGACTTTTAACGTCAAACTTGTATACGTTAAAAATATGTTAAGAACAGTGACTGTAGAGTAGTCTAAATCTAAATTAAATAAATAAAAGAACCGATTTTTAGATAAAAAATTCAGTTCTATATATAAGTAATACCCTATTAAATTCCAGCTAAACGATTTTATTAAATGACGGGCATAAATCTCAAGTTAAATGGTTATTCAACTAAAATAAGAAAGATGCCCCCACTTCGAGACATCTTCCTTATTTTAGCTAAAGTACCTATTGTCATATAAATATATACGTTCTAGTTGAATACTTTTTCTATTTTCTTTCCATATTTGCTTTCTACGATCTTGTAGACTGGTATCCCAACTATCGTTATAACAACGAATTCTCCAAGGCCAACCTGCGCCATAGATAAAAATAGAGGAAGTCCAGCAAATGTATTTAACATCCAACCTACTATGACTGCATTCGCGATCATAGGCCAAAGAGATGCTAAAACGAGACTGAGATTGCCCTTACCTAATAAGCGACCTGTATTGTACACCAAGACAGCACTTATAAATGTAGCTATCGTACCGAAGACCGTATCTGGAACTCCGTATACACCTAGGACATTTGCAAGAAAACAACCTATGGTAAGACCTGGTATGTATTTCTTATCTACAAATGCAAGCAATATCATTATCTCGGATACCCTAAATTGGATATTCGAATAACTCATAAATCCTAACCCCACGGTCAAGACTGCGTAAATTGCTGCAATTACCGCTGTAACTGCAATTTCTTTAGTATTTAATTTCATAGCTCCACCTCAATATATAAAATATCGAGCCTTAAATTACCGTAGTTTTTTTTATAGAGAGGAGGCTCACGAACTCTCTGACTACCAATGCAATATTATACTCCTATTTGAGAAATATTTCACTAGTTTTCTATGAAGGACGATTGTTTTTTTGCCTGTTCTTAAGTCTGTCCCCTAAGAGATCACCTATTTTTTTAAACTCTCCTATTTCTTCAGCTACTTCCATCCTATCGTTTCCCGCTTCTTTTTTGCCGCTCTTATCATCTGATTTTATTCTATTTTCAACGCCTTTAATATTCATACACAATACTCCTATCATTATTAGAATTAGATATCTTTCTCAAGTTAAATCCTGATTACTTGATACGGGATATCTTTCTCAGCTTATTATTTGCAATTTATCTATTTTAATTCAAATACCTGATTTAACTTGAGAATTATTAACCCTCAATCATCATTTAATACATATCTATATCAGACGAGTCATAGATTTATATTAATGATTTATTTCTATATTATTCAGATAAGGGGTGAAATGTGATTGATATTGAATTTAGGTACAACTCAAACTCTAACAGTAGCTATAATTTTCTATTTTATCGGAGACTTCTTGAAAAATAAGTTGAGACTCTTCGACGAGCTATGTATACCAGCGCCGATTATAGGGGGGTTGTTATTTGCCGTGTTGAACTTCTCGCTCACAAAATTAGGCGTAGTCGACATAAATATATCAGCTGAATACACCACCTTGTTCATCTACATATTTTTCTCGACTATTGGCCTTAAAATCAGCTTTAAACTTATTAAGAGCGGCGGGAGTCTACTCTTTAGATACTGGCTGCTCTGCGGAGTCCTCGTGGTATTTCAAAATATAATTGCAATCTTTGCCTCTAAGGCATTGAACATCAATCCACTTCTCGGGTTGATGTGTGGAAGTATCTCAATGGAGGGAGGGCATGGATACGCTGCAGCCTTTGGGCAAACAATTCAGGCACTCGGACAAGGCAACGCCGTCGACTTCGGTGTTACCGCTGCGACATTCGGCTTGATATTTGGTGGGATTCTTGGAGGTCCAGTTTCAAGATTTTTGATAGAGAGACACTCTCTTTGTGGAAAAAAACACAGAACGCACGCATCAGATAACCTACATAAGTCAGATTGTGCCGTCAACCTGCGCTCAAACAGCTCGTGGAACATCAACCTAAGCCCGCTCTCATTCTTAGAGCATCTACTTGTGATCCTCATCTGTATAAACTTAGGTGATATCCTGTCTAGGCTTGCCTATAGATTAAACGGATTTATAATGCCCGTGGTAGTATCTAGTATGCTGATGTCTGTAATCTTTAAAAACATAAATGATAAGGTTAACTTTGCCGAGCTCGACACTAAGTTTTTAAATCTGCTAGGCGATCTATCCCTAGGAATGTTTCTAACAGTCTCGCTCATGAATATAGACCTCTATGAATTATCCGGTGTTCTTCCTATAATATGTTCTCTCGTATTTTTACAGGTAGCATTTATAATCCTCTTTGGTGTATTCGTATGCTTCAGAGTCTTGGGCAGGGATTACAACGCTGCAGTAATGATAAGTGGCATGATTGGTCACGGCATAGGTGCAACCCCAAATGCGATGGCAAACATGGCTACCCTCACCGACAAATACGGAGAATCACCTCGAGCTATCTTGGTAGTTCCACTGGTCAGCTCTTTTCTAATAGATATAATTGGAGTACCATGTATACTTTATTTTATAAATATTTTAAGTTAAACCACTTATGTTAAATCTATAAATTAATTAAAAAGTTTATTCTTCCTTTTACATAAATAAAAAGTTCTTAGACAGAAACTCAATCTAAGAACTTTTTATTTAAATATTGATTGCGTGGTGGTTCATTATGTCGCTTACTAATTTGACCACTGCTTAAGCGATGATACCACCTAATAACTTTTCAAATTTACCCTTCTTTCCACCGCTGCCCCTATTACAGATACCATTGCTATCTTCACTAAATCAAGAGGGACAAATGGTATTACACAAGCTGTAAGTGACTGAATGATGTTCATATCTGTAACAAACATGAACACAGCGACACCTAGTCCGTAGTCGAGTAGCAATCCAAGCAAAAGGCCAATCGCATTCATCTTATTAGAACTGAATTTGTCTGAAAAATACCCTACTATAAGCGCCATCAGCGGAAAACCTAGTATAAATCCTCCAGTAGGCCCTAAGACAGTTCCAATTCCGCCCTTCATACCTGCGAACACAGGAAGTCCAATCGCTCCTATGAACACATATAATAGTAGGGAAATAAATGCCCTTCTTCCACCCAGCATGATTCCAGCCAATCCGACGGCAAATATCTGCATAGTCAGCGGCACAACCGTAAATGGCAATGGAATTGAGATTTGAGACAGTATCGCCGTCAAACTAGCAAATATCGCACATATGGTTAAATCTCTAGTGTTAATTTTCATAAGTTTCTCCCTTCAATTACATAAATTTTAAAGTTATTTTGTATACATTGTAATGTATATTTTTACACATTGTCAAACAGTTTTACCTGCCCATGTCTATAGTGGCAATTATTTCATGTTTCAACATTTGATTTAACATTCCCTTAACATTATTTTAACATATAATTAATATTATAACACATAATATGTAGTAATCTATAAAATAGACATATTATGATAAAATGTAGAGGAGGTTTCAAATTGGGTATTGCAATTAATATTTTAGGCGGTCTCGGTCTTTTCCTATACGGTATGACCTTAATGGGAGATGCTCTTCAGAGAGCTGCGGGAAATAAATTGAAACAGGTGGTCGAATTTTTGACTAGCAACGTTGTTTCTGGAGTTTTGGTAGGTACGGTAGTAACTGGTATTATCCAAAGTTCAAGTGCTACGACAGTTATGGTGGTAGGATTCGTAAACGCTGGTATAATGTCATTACAACAGGCGATAGGGGTAATAATGGGTGCAAACATAGGGACTACGGTCACTGCACAGTTGGTTTCCTTTAATATGGACGGGCTTGCTCCATTGGCACTTGGAATAGGTATTATATTTTATTTATTTTCATCTAGTGATAAAGTCAAGAGTACAGCAGAAATTCTAATCGGATTTGGTATACTTTTCACAGGTATGTCATTTATGGAGAATTCAGTTGCTCCACTAGCTAAATTCCCAGCTTTCACTAATGCTCTACTTTACTTTGGTAAAAATCCAGTTCTTGGAGTTATATGTGGTTTTGCCATCACTGGTATTATCCAGAGTTCTGGTGCTTCAATGGGTATGCTTATAGCCTTATCTTCACAGGGTATACTCCCACTTACGGCAGCATTACCAATCCTATACGGGGATAACATAGGTACTTGCGTAACTTCACTTATATCTAGTATAGGTGCGAGCAGAAATGCGAGAAGAGCTGCAGTAATGCATCTTTGCTTTAACATTATAGGTACAATTTTATTCATGGTGGTTCTAAACAGACCTATATCAATTATAGTCACTCATTTAGATCCGACAAATACAGCTAGACAACTTGCAAATGCACATACATTGTTTAACTTAACAAATGTAATTATATTATTACCATTTACAAAATACATAGTGAAACTAGCTACTAAACTAGTTCCTATTAAAGAAAACGAAGAAGAAGAACATTCAACTAGCACTAAATACTTGGATGAAAGAATGATCGAAACTCCATCTTTCGCATTATCAAACACAGTTTTAGAAGTTGTTAGAATGGGTGGAAAGGCAGAAAAGACTTTTAAGAGCGCTATGTCGGCTATACTTACATACAGTGAGGAAGATAACCGAAAAGCATTTGAGTACGAAAAGACTGTAAATAAACTACAAAAAGACATACTTAACTATATACTTAAACTTTCTCAGTCTCATCTCAACGACGAAGAAAGATCTATGGTCAACTCTCTTTACCACGTAGTAAACGACATAGAGAGAATTTCAGACCATGCAGAAAACATTGCGGAACTTGCATCTGATTGTAGGAAGAACCACGTTGACTTCTCAGACACAGCTATAACTGAGTTAAAAGAAATCTACGGCAAGACATTGAACAACCTAGATTGTTCCTTTGAAGCTCTAAAGAACATGGACTTCTCACTTGCTAGACAGGTACTCGCAACTGAGGAAGAAGTAAATGTACTCGAGAAGAGATACAGAAATGCACATATAAATAGGTTAAACGAAGGATCATGTACTATAGATGCTGGCATTGTATTCCTTGATATGCTTACTAATATCGAGAGAATTTCAGACCACTGTAAAAATATATCTAGAATAGTACTTGATTATCAATAAAAATCATAAATTTACTCGCAGATGAATATACATTACTATCGACTAATATAGGTGGTGATTTTATGGCGTCTGCTCCAAGAAAAAAATCAAGAGATGGACTTGTACGTGAAGGCGAAAAGTTATTAATAATTAAGATATTCACTCATACTGGAGATAAGGTCGAGGTCAAACTTCCGATGGAGTTTGCAAAGATGATGATTGAAGGCAATGTTCTCGATTTCTTCGAAGACAGCGAAGGCTCTATATCTAGTGAAAAAGCTACAGAGTTAATAGCTCAAGCTTTTGACTACAACCTCTCTGGTGAGATCATCTCACTTGAAAGGCATAATAAAGACCTCATCAAGGTCTACCTCGATTAAAAAAAGGACTGCTATGCAGTCCTTTTTTTATGTTCATTTTTTATCTTTATTAAACCATCTTTCAATATTTATTGAATCATTAACAATATTCATTAAATCATTAATTTAGTATTTATCTCTTCATCGAATCCAGGTATTCAACTGCGCTTAGAGCTGCTATCTGACCCTGTCCCGCTGATTTTATATACGAGTACGGCTTACCTACACAGTCTCCAGCAGCAAAGCAACCAGGTATGTTCGTCCTCATCATAGCATCTACCATGACGTGTCTGTCTTTGGTATCGAGTCCCGGAACTAAGGCTGCAGGAGTTGTACTGTCCTTAATTACAAATACACCATCTACTGCGAGTTCATCGTGATTTTTGAAGTGAAGGTGGTCGACTAAGTTTTCACCAGTGATCTTTGTAGGCTTATCTTTAATTATTTCGATATCGCTATTTAAATCAAGGCTAGACCTCATCATACCAACCTCTGGGAACATCGGCACAAAATAAGTCTTAGATGTCAACTCACTGAGGTAATTTGCATCGCTTAAAGCCTCTTTATTGTACCCGATGACTGCAACTGACTTGTCTTTGTACAACATACCATCGCAGGTAGCACAATAACCTACACCTTTCCCTAGAAATTCCTCTTCTCCACTTATAGGTTTTGAAAACTCAACCCCTGTAGCCACTATGACTGTAGTCGCTTCAAACATCTCTTGACCAGACATAAGTGCAAAATAATCACCCATTGAGTACACGCTGTTTATCTTTTTATTATCTATTGATATATCCATGCTTTCTATGTGTTTTTTAAACCTATCCTTTAGTTCCTCGCCTGAAATATCGTAAAATCCCAGGTAATTATCTACTGATGGAGCTTTCACCAATTTAGAGCTCAACTCGTCATTTCCAAAGAGTATAAAATTTTTATTCCTAATCTTTGCATTTACTGCAGCTGATAACCCCGCTGCTCCGCTTCCTATTATTGCTATGTCATAACGCATATTTTTCACCTATTCTATTCAAATTATTTCGTTATTTTTTCTATAGTTTACTATTAAAGCACATTCTCATCAAGATAATTTTCCCCTAAATAAGAATAGCACCCGCCTAAATAGTTGGGTGCCACCTTCCTAAATAGAGTCTATACTATATAGTATTCATCTATCTTATAAATGTGACTTAACTTTTGATTGAATTCTTTCTTTAGGCATGAAACCAACCATAGTATCTACAGCCTTACCATCCTTGAAGACCATCATAGTCGGTACAGTTGAAACTTGGAATTTTTGTGCTATTTCTAAACTTTGATCTATATCTAACTTTAGGAATTTAGCTTCACCCTTCATTTCTTCTCCTAGCTCTTCGAATACTGGTCCTAACATATTGCAAGGTCCACACCAAGTGGCGAAGAAGTCTACTACAACTACTCCCTTTTCATCCTCAACTTGATTTTTAAATTCGTTTGTGTTTATTATCTTTGCCATATCTAATTACCTCCCATATTTATTCCTATATATTATTATATGTTACATATTAACAAAACTATGCTACTGTTTAAAAGCACCTTACTATAATACTATAGATACCCATTAAATAGTAATAAAAACATTTTTTCAATCTATTTTCCTAAAAAATTGCTCTGAATTGGTATTTCAAGTTTAAATGTAGTTCCAATACCGAATTGCGAGTCTACTTTTATATCTATATATAAATTGTCCGCAAGTAATTTTGCAATCGAAAGCCCAATTCCCGATCCATCGATATCCTTATCTCTCACATTTTCACTCCTGAAGAACCTATCGAATATATGTGGTATCTCCTCTTTTTTGATTCCATACCCAGTATCCGATATAGATACACTCGCAAATCCATCAAACTTATCTTCCTCTATTTTCATGGTGATTACATCATCTGCTGAAGTGTACTTAAACGCATTGTCTATAAATATCTTGATCAGTTTTTCAAGCTCTGCTTTATCTGTTGTGATATCGATTTTGTCACAGTCAGAGGTCAATTCGAATCGTTTGCCCTGCATCTGCGCTATATCCTCGTAGTCTTCACAGATTTCGTTCAAGAACCCTATCGCTTCAATCTGCTCTACATGAAGTGAGATAACTGCATCCGCCTTGCTCAAATCCAGTAGATCGCTTACCATCTTCTTTATTTTCCTAGTCTCTCCCATAGCTATAGCAATCTTTTCAACCTCGTCGTTAACAGTGTTGTTCGGATGCTTTAGCATTCCCTCAAGCTTGGACGACACAATCGTAATCGGAGTTCGAAGTTCATGTGATGCGTCTTGAATAAACTTGGCTTGATTATCCCACACGTCCTCAATAGGGACGAGCGCTTTTTTTGTAAGGTACACAGCCACAAAATACGTCAGAATCATAGAGAACACCGCAGCCATAAGCAAGGTCCACATGAGCTGATTACGCGCACCCAATTCTGAATCTATATTTCTTATCACCTGTACATTATACTTCCCATTTACTATATCTAGTATTCTAAAGTTAAAACCATTTTTTTGGTATGTAAATAGCTCTCTTTCTTTTTTATTTTCTACAGACGGAAGTATCTCTCCGAAATACTCATTTCTAGTGTAGTATATTATACGCTTTTCACTATATACATAAACCATATCCTTTGGGTCTCTAAGCTCGATAGGTCGCATGTATGAAGTATTTTGCATCTGCATCATTATATTCTGGTATTCACTCGTTATATCTGAATCCACGTTTTTATATGTAGTTACTGTAAAATATGAGAATATAAGGACTGACAAGAGCAGCATAAATCCTCCTACAACCAAAATATAAGTTTTTATCAATTGTTTCTTCGTTTTTGTGAATATATCGTTATTCTTCAAAAATGTATCCCACCTTACGCTTTGTCTTTATACATTTATCGTATCCGTACTTGCTCAGTTTTTTTCTTAAAATACTCACGTACACCTCTACTATCTCAATGGTTGCATCTGAGTCAATCCCCCAAATTCTATCGTAAATCTGTTCTTTAAGTAAAATTGAGCCCTTATTTAAAAGGAAGTACTCTAATAGATTGAACTGTTTGTTTTGAAGTTCAATCTCTTCTTCCCCTACGAACAGCTTTCTCTTATTCAAATCCAAAGTCATCTCTCCATGCTTTAGCGTATTTTCATCTTTTATCTTTCCGTTCGTCCTGAGTATTGCATACACTCTAGCTACCAATTCCTCCATGTAAAAAGGCTTTGTAAGATAGTCGTTGGCACCTATTTTAAAAGCTTCCATCTTGTCTCCGAGTCCCTCTTTAGCAGTCAGGATAAGCACCGGTGTATCTATATTTTCGCCCCTAGCCTTGCTTAATATTTCAATTCCAGTTAAATTTGGAAGCATTAGATCTAGAATTACTAAATCGTAGATGTTTTGCTCCATTAAATAGAGACCCTCTTCCCCATCTCTGCTCGTTTCCACTTCAAAATGATTTTTCATCTCGCTTGAAATCGTATCTAAGAGCTCGCGATTATCTTCAACTATTAGTATTCTCATAGTACACCCCTCACAATATATATCTTTAGAAAGATGTCCCCTACCTGTGCAGGTGGGGGACGCTCTTATTCCAGCTGTGTTTTAATCCACCTCTGAAATCCTTGAATCATAACTAAACCGACTTAATGGATTATAGCTATATGAGATTTAAAATCGACATCTACACTCTCATTTTCTTTTAAATCATCATACATATAACCAACTATCTCTATGCTCTGACATCCCTTATCCGTAGTGACTTCTACACTCGTCTCATCTGACGGTTTAAGTACAGTTCCACATGATATATGGTCTACACTTGTGTATTCGCCTTTATCGTTTAAATGTGCAACTGTTAGAATTATATTTCCTAAACCTGTAGCAGATGTATTTTTTATTTTTACGTTAAATGTTTTAGCTTTTTCCGTATCCAATGTCTCTGTAGCCGAAACTAATAATGATTCATACTGTTTACTATTCTGTATTTTTAGTGATCTTTTTTCGATAGATACTTTTCCAGTTGCTATATCTACGTTTATACATTTAGATTGTGCGTAGTATTCGTATGATTTGATTTTTATCGAATCTACAAACTCATTCGGCACTATTTCTACAAATCCCTTCTCATTCGGCTTTAAAGTCATATCGAAGGCTACAGTAGCATCTTCAGTTATTACATTTCCAGTCTTATCGTACTCGCTATAGTGGAGTTTTGTATACGCTACATTGAAGTTTGCATTGTTTTCTATTTTTTCGGAGATCGACTTGTCTTCTTCTGTCTTAGATTCGAGTTTATCAAACCTAATCTTTCCTAACTTTATCGCATTTGCATTGTCCTTATCTACAGCTACCTTTGGTCCTTCTTTTTCGTCTATATTTATCTTAATATCCGTACTATCAATAACCTTTTTAGTTTGTGTACACCCAGACAAAGAAGCTCCAAGAATAACTATAATAGATAAAACTGCACCAATTTTTGTTTTTTTCATATTAAGCTCCTCTTGTTGAAATAATATTTCTCAAATTCAACTTTGATATTTCACATTGTAATTTTTCCCTCAAATGAATTTAATCATACTGATTACAAAATGTTCTTGTAGTTTTTCATAAAATCCTTCAACGCCTGTGTCAATACTACTGGTTTGCTGAATTTAGAGTTGCTACATAATCTCTCAAACTCACTCCATGTATTGCTGTCGACCCTTATAGTAGTCGATTTCACATCTTTTAATTTTACGGTTTCAACTATTATATCATCTCTTTCGTCATTTGTCTGAATTTCTGCAGATATTTTATCCTTGACCTGTAGATACCAGTCGTACACCTCGCAAAGTTTATCCATGTCCTCTGGAGTTATATTTATCTTTTTAGTGGTTTTTACAACTTTTCTCTTTTGTTTAGGCACGTCTTTCTTCACTTTCTCTTTTGTTTCGTTTTTATTTTTCTTACCTGATTTTTCTTTGATATTTTTTGTTTTTCTTGCATTGTCCATGCTCTTGGTATCTGATTCTAGCTTTCCGATAGCTTCTATAAAGTTCAACTGCTCTGTACCCGATTCATTTACTTTTTTTTCTTTACCTGCTTTATTTCCTTTAGGTAATTTGCTTTCCTGACTTTCTTTATTTATGTCATTTTCTTCATTTACATATTCGCCCTTAACGGACTTATACCCATTTTTATTTAAAAAGGCTCTTAAAGTTCCTGGTTTTATATCCATATTATTTGATATTTCATTAAATGACAATTCACTTTTTTGAAGCTCTAAAAATTTATTTAATCTCTCATTATTATCTAGCAATAAAATCCCCCCATGTATTCTATCTTTTCTCAAGTTAAATCTTGATTGCGTGTTGGGGATTTGCCCCAACTGAAATGAGAATTATGTCCGCCATCTGTAATGATGGCGGATATCTTTCTCAAGTTAAATGTTGATTCAACGCTTTCTGCTGGGGATTTTCCCAGCTGAAATGAGAATTATGTCTGCCATCTGTAATGATGGCGGATATCTTTCTCAAGTTATATTGTACCACAGAATTCGACTAATTTCCTAAATATTGCTGTTTAAATGCTGATTCAATGTTTTTAGCATGATATTTTAACACATTTGAATGAGAATTATGCTGACTCTAGAGATCTCTGGCGATTTTTTTAAAGTAGCACCTTAAGATGTGGTATAATTTTTGTATAAGAATTAATTTGTGAGGTTATGGAGGTTATTATGAAAGAAAACGATGTAGTAGAATTATTTTCTCAAGGATTTGACTGTGGTCAGGTTGTTTTAGGAGAGATGTCTTCTAAGCTTGAAATCGATATTGAGACGGCGAGAAGAATGTCAGCCTGTTTTGGAGCTGGTATGTTCGACGGAGATACCTGTGGTGCAATAACTGCAGCCTATATGGCTCTAGGTTTAAAATACGGACATGACAAGCCCTTTGATGGAGATTCAAAGGTTGAAAACATGATGAAACTTACACAGTTTAAAGATGAGTTTTTACATAATCACAATTCATTGATATGCAGAGATTTGCTTGGATACGATATAACAAATCCAGACGATTCAGAAAAAATAAGTGAAAAAAATCTTCTTATGACATTTTGTCCAAAGTTGGTAGTAGAGGTAATCGAGATTCTAGACAATATTTTATAACTTGAGATAAATGCCATCAACCTCTGAGGGTGGCTGGCATTTATCTCATTTCAGCTGGGGTAAAATCCACCACCTCTATAGGTGGTAATGGGTTAATCCTTAAAATAAGAACAGCCCCTATCAAATATGATTGGAGGCTGTTCTTTAGTTAAGGATTATTTTATACTGAGAGGTTTTACCCCCGAATAAGCAAAAACATGACTGCTATAGGCGATTACGACAGTTAAACTAAGGCGCCGCCACAGCTTGAGCCAGCTCCTGCTGTACAGGCATAGCAGTGGTTACCTGTTTCTATCCTTCTTTTTTCTATATTTACTCCTCTTAGTTCAGATATGTTTGTAATCGCTCTGCCAAGAGATTTTTCTTCTATTTCGATACAGTCGCCTTCCTTGCATTCAACCATATTTACACCCATTCCTATAGCCTGGTTGAAATCACAATCGTATAAACTTCCGTCATATGCAACTGAAATCTGGTCTCTACACATCATATTTGCAACGGCATCTGGATTGTAGTTTTCATATAGGTCGGCTTCGTAGTTTTCTAGTTCTCCCACTGTCTTTAAGTCATATTTAAACCTTCCGATTGGAACATTTGTTATAGTGAATAAATTATTAAATTCTATCCCCCAGTCCTCGCGAAGCCTTAGTCTGTAATCCTCTTCTAAACCAGCCTGTTCTGGAGGTAGGAATCCACCACCTGGATTATATACTAGGTTTAGCACCAAGCCTTCTTCAACACCGTAGCCTACCTCGTTTAATTTTTTGAGCATTTTAATCGCCACCTCGTAGGTTCCATCTCCCCTCTGGTAGTTGACGTTTTCTTCGAGGTAACAAGGCATTGAGCCTACTAATTCCACCTTGTGTTTAAGGTATAAATCTATGTACTGACTGTATTTAGGATCGTCTAAGATCACCATATTAGTCCTAACTATTATCTTATCTGCTATTTTACTGCCTTCTTCTATTAGATACTCTAGATTTGGATTCATTTCTGGAGCACCACCAGTGATGTCCAAGACCTTAAATCCATTCTCTTTAAATACCTGTAGACAGTCTTTGATAGTATTTAGGTCCATAGTCTCATTCCTATTTGGACCGGCCTCTACATGGCAATGTCTACAGGCTAGGTTACAGACCTTACCTATGTTTACCTGCATGGTTGATAGTTCTTCATTTGTAAATAATAATTTCTTCCTCTCAACCCTGTCTTCGAAATTAAGTTGCTTATTCATATATATCTCCCCATTTCTCTATTTATTTTAAATGATTGCTCAACAAGTTAAATGGTGATTCAACGCTTTCAGTGGGAGATTTGACTCCCACTGAAATGAGATTTATGCCCGCCACCTGTAGAGGTGGGGGACATTTATCTCAAGTTATATCACATCAATCTTATATTTCGTTATTTTCGATTGTATAAGTCTGCTATCTTTTCGGCCTTGACTCCTCTTCTGTACATGCCCTGTAATTTCTGCATCTTGTACATTGTTTTGACGACACCACAGTCTAAAAATCTCCTGCTAGAGGTCGTTATAACTGTTTTCGTCTGACCTATCTTAAAGTTTTTTTTGATATCCATGGAAAGCTGGTAGTCTTCCATAAGTGGAATCTCACGGTATCCTCCGAGTCTGTAAAATAGTTCTTTTTTTAAGAATATACCTTGGTCTCCAAAGGCTATATTCCTGAGCCTTACCCTTAGATTTGACATGAATCCACAACATCTCATTAGAAATTTATCGCTATCAAATTTAATTTTAAAGCATCCCGCATTATATCCTATAGAAACAACCCTACAAATATCTTCTATTGCGCTACTCGGTGGAAGGCTATCTGCGTGCAAGAAAAACAGTATCTCTCCACTGCTGGCATTTGCACCAGCGTTCATCTGCACAGCTCTCCCTCTATCTGAAGAAATTACCTTAATCTCAGGTTGGACTCTCACTTTATCTGACATATTACAGAACTTATCATTTAAAGCGCTCTTTTTGTTTGAAATCACCTTTGAATTAAAATCTTCTGCCGACTTTAAAAGTCTTTCGAGCGTGGCGTCCCTACTGCCACCGTCGACAAATATAACTTCAAAATCGCCTCTGAGTCCAGTTGTCGTAGCAAACATCTCTGAGACTCTATCTTCTTCATTTAATACTGGTACGACTATAGATACCTTCATTTTTTATCTCCAAAATCACCTGGCGATACCTTTTTAGCTAAGATTACAGACACAACCGCCAATAGTACGAGTAAGACTATTGACAGGATGAACGCAGGGTCCTTGACATCTACAGCCTTGTCCCCTATGTTTAAAAACACTAGCGTACCTGGAAGTATACCAATTATAGTTGCGCTCAAGTAGCTTCCAAAACCGATGCTTGTAAGTCCAGCCCCGTAGTTTATCACGTTATAAGGCATGAATGGAATCAGCCTTAAGATAAATATTATCATAAATCCACGTTTACCGTCTGCCTTGTCAAACTGCTCCATCCATTTTTCAGGGAGTTTGTCCGCAAGAAAACCCTTGACCATGTCCTTGGCGAGAAACTTGGCCATAAAGAACATGAGTATGCAGTTTATTCCAGCTCCTATCACCGTGTATAACGTGCCAGCCCAAAGTCCAAATGATAGACCTGCAGCTAGAGCCAGTACTGGAACTGGGAAAAACGCCATTGGCAAAAGCGTAAATAACAATATATATACGAGCGGTCCTACTCTACCATAGCCACTTATATAAGCCCTTATATTTTCTGCGTCGACACCTCTGAAATATTTAAAATAAATAAATACAAGTACGCCTACAACCGCGATTGTCAACAGCGTCTTATGCTTTTTACCGGCCTTTGCACCATTTTCATCATCAGACTGATCCTCCTTGTGATTCCTGTTTGTCTCAGTGTCTTCATTTACTTTACCTAACTTGTTTAGATTCTCGACCTTATTTTCTTCTTCCATATTATTTTTCACTGCCTTTACTTGTGTTATTCTTCTTCTCGCTGAATATCTTCTTTAATAAGAACACCAGTACAGATACCGCAAATAGAATCAACAGACCCATCACAAATTTTCTCGCACCACCTGTTAGCATTCCTCCTACGTAAGAGTAAATAATAGTCGCAGGCAGCTGTCCTAATCCTGTAGCAATTATAAATGAGCTAAAAGACATAGACGTAAGCCCTGCCGCGTAACTTACTATATCAAATGATACAAATGGAAGCAGTCTGCATATCAGTATAGTGTGTTTTCCGTATTTTTCAAAAAATACATCCACGCTTTCTATAGCCGTCTTCGTAGTTAATTTTTCTACTATATCTCGTCCGAGTACATTTGCTATATAGAAACAAATCATAGCGCCAACCATCGAACTCGTCCAAGATAAAATCGCACCCTGCCACCATCCAAACACGGCGGCGTTTGCAAATGTTATTAGAAATGCTGGGATTGGAGCTGCTAACGATTGGAATATCATAAGCATGAACGACACTACCCAAGACCAGATTCCAAATGATCTTATGTACTCTACTACTCCTTCTACATCTACGCTAGACAGTATTACAGTTATCTTATTTATCTGTGCCTTAACCGATGGTACGAAAAAGTATATCAAAATTGCTGCAATTAAGACCGCCAACGTAGACAATCTTACTACTTTCTTATTTTTCATAATTTATGTCCCCTCTTTAATTTAGTAGCGTACATTCTGTACTAATTTAGTTTTATTTTAAAAGAAATCCCTTTCGATTGAGATTAAGAAATCTTCTTCTAAATACGATTTGATTTTTCTATATGTATCTTCATTTCTGATGAGTTTATCTGGGCTTTGGTACTCAACCCATGCCATAGCGCTCCAAGTGATCCCCCTCAAGCAGGTAAATGTAATATACGTATTCAATTTTTCATATATGCCATCTATGTCAAACCTTCCATTCACTTCTTTTATGTACATCCTTACAAACTCGTCTATATCTTCCTTAGAAAGCCTGATATCCGTCTTCCAAAGTGTTGTTGTAGGCGCTAGAAAATGTCCTAAATCCTGCTCTACTTCACCAATGAGCGGCTTCTCCCAGTCTATTATATAATTATTCTGTCCCTCTCCGTTTATCAGGAAATTACCTGAATTGAGTTCTGTGTTTATTATATGTAAGCCTTCCCTCTGTTCTACCTTGTTGATATCTCTATCCTCGGCGTATCTATCCAATGTATCTACATACAAATCATCGCTGTCAAACTTATCTATATCAACCGTATCGCTATCTATGATAGCTCTACATTTATCGCAACTGCGTTTTTTCACAATAAGTCTAGCCTTGTCTAAAAGCCTGCTTATTATCTCCTTGCTCGTTTCATCTGCCGAGTTTGAGTTTAAGTATACCGAAGACATATCTTCACATTCTTCAAGCATAGCCTTAAGTGGATCTTGAGGAGATATAAGGATATGCTCTTTGGGAATTTCCGTGCTGTGTATATCGGCTAGGCAGGCAGCTGCAATATGCAAATCCTTTGTGTAATCCAGCGCTACTCCTGGAAGGTATTCCATCACCAAAACGCCGTAGTCCAACTTCTCACGTGAGTCGTCTAGGTATATAGGCATAGGAGTCCTGCTAGAATTTTTAAGTATCTCGAGTGCATTGTACTCGTATTCTATCTGATTTTCAAGATGCATCTGGCTTGCAGTATTCAACCTCAAGACGTATTTTTCCTCCCCAGAAACTCCAAATACATAATTGACATTGTATTCACCCTGTCCTAGGAGTTGCACGTATACCTCAGATTCCCCATCTATTCCAACAGCCTTTTTAAAAGACTTATCATCTATATATTTTTTTATTTCGTCAATTTTCATATTAACCTGCACTCTCTACCCTTCCAATCTCAACTAGATATTCAGTCGTGTTCTTGCATCTGTATTCTCCGCTTTTTATTCCTTCGCAAAGCTTTTCCAAATCTTCAGGTTCGTCTATATCTAGACAGCAACTTGATATGCCATAGCTGAGATTTAATCTATTTAAGTTTTCTAATGTATTTTCTATAACTTTTTCATGCCCGTATCCCTCTATATCGAAAACTTCAAAATTTGCCCTCTTCATTCCAATAATGAAATAACCACCGTCAAAAGTAGGTTTTAAATATACTTCCTTGGTTTTCAATACCTCAAACGCCTCTTCAATATCTTCAAGCTTGAGTGTAGGTACATCTGTACCCATCAGCACGCATGAATCGTAACCCATTGCAAGAGATTCCTGTATAGCAGTCCCCATCTTCTTTCCTAGGTCGCCTGAAACTTGTGGTATGAATTTTTCTTGATCTGGCATGATATTTTTTAGAATTTCTACCCCGTCATCTGGAGTGTAAAACAAGATTATATCCCTTTTACTTCTGCTACACGTCTCGTATATGTCCTTGATAAACGCCTCGTGAATTTTAGCACATTGTCCTTTTGTCAAACACGATTCCAACCTGGTCTTAGTCATACCTGGTATTGGAACTCGCGATAAAATTATTATTACCTCTCTCAAATAAATCCTCCCTGTGAACTTCAATAATTATTCCTATAAAATCTCAAAAAATCTGCATTAAGATCAACGTCGAGATTAATGTCCCTATCTTTACTATACGAAAAATACGATGTGATGTCAATTTATGTGATAATTAAAATCAAACTATGTATTTTTACATAAATATAGGACCTCTCTTATCGCGATGATAATGATCGGCCCTAATTACTTGTTTGTTTATTATCTATCTTCATGTTAGCCACTGAACTGAAAAACTATGCATTAGTCCATTCGACAGAATTGACCTGCCTTAGCTTTTCATTCCTCTTTAAGTCTATACTTTTGATATTTATTCTGTCGCAGTTTAGATACTCAAGATCTAGATTTTGAGATACGTCCAATACTGCTATATCGTTGAACTCACAGTTTAAATGACGCAGTTTGGTATTTTGTCTTAAATTAATTCGCTTTAGATTGTTCATAACACAATCGAGGTAAATAAGCTCTTTGTTTTGTGTTAAATCCAACTCTACCAACTGATTGAATCCACATTTCAACTTAGCTAATTTAGTTAAATTTCTGAGATCTATTCTAGTAAAATCATTCAAATCCATATATAGGTAAACGATTTTCACATTATTGCTGAGATCTATCTCTTTTAACGTATTACAGGCAATTTCGAGGTGATATATTTCTCTATTATTTGTCAAGTCCAGCTGTCTTAGCTTGTTTGTAGAACAGTATAGTCCTCTGAGTTTTTTATTATTACTTACGTCTAATTCTGTCAAAGCGTTCACACTGCAGTTCAATTGCTCTAATTCTGTCAGATACTCAATTCCTTTCAAGCTTTTTATCTTTCTGTTGGAAATATCTAACTCTCTGATACTATTAAACATATCTGGAGTTACCACATCATTGAGTCCGACCCTTACTAACTTCTGAATTCTCTTTCGGAAAATCTCATCCGGAAATTCGACTTTGAATATTTTTTTCATGCTGATTCCCCCTTACATATTCAGGTCCTTTATTCGTTTTTTCCACCTTAAATAAAATGTAATTTTCATTCTTTTTCAAATTGATTATATTTTTATTATATACTTTTTGGGGACTATATTCAAGCCTAAATCACCTATATTGTATACGGAATATCCATTATTTTCTTTTGAAAATTATAATTTTTCTGTTTTTTACAAGTCGCCGAATCTTGAATATATAAAAACTAAAAACACTGAATCCCACACTCGTATATACTATGAGTGTAAAATTCAGTTTTTTAATTGGTGCGGATGAAGGGAGTCGAACCCCCACGCCGTAGGCGCTAGATCCTAAGTCTAGTGCGTCTGCCAATTCCGCCACATCCGCATGTCTTGGCTACCTTCTTATTATACAACCTTCCTCAAAAAAAATCAAGATGATTGAGCATAAATTTAAATTTTTCGACTAAATTCTGTTAATAAACAAAATAACCCCATAGCGCAGACATTATTGTCCCCATGCTATAGGGTCTATTTTAAATCTAAAAATTATTATTTGATTAAATAATGATTGTGTTGTAGAGGATTTTGCCTCCACCGAGGTGAGAATTATCCCCGCACCTATATAGGCAGGCGACATCTTTTCCAATCTATGAATTGAGCCATTCGGGATGAGCACAGCTATCGTCTATGCCGTACGGATATGCTGCAGTAGTGAAATAAGAAACTGGTTTGTTTGTATCTCCGTCGATTACTGTAGTATAACCTCCATCGTAATTTGTAACGTAAATTTGATTTGTAACTGCATTTACAGCTAGTATACCCGGTAGTTTTCCTACTGGAATGGTTGCTATTACTTTAAACGATCTCCAATCTATTACAGATACATCATTTGATTTGCCATTTGCTACATAAACCAGACCGTTATTTGGATTTACGACTATTCCAGCTGGTCCATCACCCACTGGCACTGTGGCTATTACGGTATATGTCTTACCATCTATTACACTTACGTTATTATCGTGGAAGTTTGTAACGTAGATTATATTCCTATCCTGGTCTGAATCGACCTTTGAAGGTAACTCACCAACAGGAACGGTTGCAACAACTTGATTTGTCTTACCATCTATAACTGATACATTATCAGTAAGATTGTTTGGCACGTAGATCATATCTGTACTATACTCTACCTCAAGTCCGTAAGGCTGTGATCCAACCGGTATTGTAGCGACTATCTGATTTGTTCTTTCATCTATTACCATTGTAGCATTTAACCCAGTCGCTATTACATACACCATCTGAGTGTACGGATTTACCTCTATTTCAGTCGGATTTACAGTACCTTTTGGCAGCTCCATGCCAATAGGTATAGTAGTTACAGAATAATTATTCTTTTCATCTATAACACTTATATAATTAGATATTGTACTTCCAACGTACATCACCTGAGTTACGGGATCATAGGCTACACCCCTCGGTGCTTCTCCGACTGGAATAGTTTTTATCACTTGCAGAGTTTTTGCATCTACTACACTTAGACTATTGTCAAAGTAATTTGATACGTATATAAGACATTTTTTAGAATCTGGACACTCACATTGATAACAATAACATGGACTATGACGGCCACATTTGACACATACTTTACAGGTTTTCATAATTCTTCTCCTTCTTCAATTGAAAATAGTACGCATTGTGACTTTTCTCCCCCTGCAGACTTTTGCATCTCACACTGCATACCTCGTTTAGAATTGACATATTCTTATAGGTGTCTGACGCACTAAATTGACTATTATTAAATTATGTCGTACTCAAGTTAAAGATTAAATTAATAAGATTAAATTTAAATTACTGATATCAAAAAATTTTACGACCTAAGGAATTTAATAGCAATTTAGAGATTTAGAAATTTATACTTTGACACTCTACAGTATTATATGTGATACAAATTAAAATGTGCCTATTTCGCATAAAAAAAGTGTCACTATAATTTACAGTAACACTTTTTTCAATATATAATTTTCTTATCTTCAATCAATCATTATCAAATTGCATGGCTAGAAATACATCCCCACCTCTACCTGTGGCTTGTATAATTCTAGTTTTATGTCTATCACCTAAAGGTGCAATCATCATTTGATTGTTTGAGGTTTAATTCTCTCCGACTGCATTTTTACATTCAACTTCATATGCTAACACATCCGCTTCTTCTATCCTCTTTCCAAGTATCTGTAATCCAATAAATATTGCCAGTATCGCAACTGGTAGCACGATGTATATTGGAACTCCTAATCCTGCAGGAAGGTATCCAAACACTATAGAGATGACAGCAGTAAAGACCGCATAAGGCATCTGTGTGTTCACGTGGTCGAGATGCTCGCAACTTGCACCCATTGATGAAAGTATCGTCGTATCCGAAATAGGTGAACAATGGTCTCCAAATATCGCCCCTGTAAGAACAGCACTAGTACTTGTAACTATGAATCCCATGTCAGGGTTCATAGAATGCGCAAGTGGTATCGCAAGAGGCATCAATATACCCATTGTTCCGTATGAAGTACCAGTAGCGAACGATATAATCGATCCCAATATAAATATGAGTGTTGGCAACAAGAAGTTTGGCATATTTCCTGAAAGCAATTGAATCAAGAATTTAGCTGTCCCAAGCTCTTTGATGACTGAGCTCAACGACCAAGCGAGTATTAGTATAACACCTGTTATAACCAAGGTCTTCATACCATCTACCCATACGTCTATTGCCTCTGTTATCGTAAATATCTTCTTACCTACTGCCATTACTATTCCAACTACACTTGCTAGCAATGCAGACTGGAATAATGCTATAGATGCATCGGACGCACTAAATGCCTGTTTTATAGCTTCAAATGACAAAGGTGCATTCTTGAATAATTGGATTAATCCTTTGTCGTCTCCAGCCATTATTCCTGAATAACCGCTAGAGTAGAATGATATTAGAGCTGCTACTATCAAAGTACCTATTGGAATAATTGCATTCCACACACTTAGTTTAACGCCTTCTTTCGGCTCTAAATCGTCCTGAATTTTAACTTCTTCCTGTCTAGGATTTACTGTAGTCTGTCTTGCTCTTATCTCTGCCTTTCTCATAGGCCCAAAATCCTTCATGAGAATAGCTGAGAAGAATATAAACGCTAGTATGAGTATATTGTAGAACCTAAAAGGTATCGTCTGAAGGAATACTCCAAATGCATCTGCCTTTACTCCAATACTTGCAAAAGCGTTGTTTATAAGTCCTACCTCAAGTCCTATCCAAGTCGATATAATAGCTAGCCCTGCAACTGGTGCTGCTGTCGAGTCTATTATGAAAGATAGTTTCTCTCTAGATATCTTCATCTTATCTGTTACTGGTCTCATTATAGGTCCTACTATAAGTGAGTTTGCGTAATCGTCAAAGAATACTAAAAGTCCAAGCAACAATGTTATGAGCTGAGTACCTTTTTTAGTCTTCGCCTTGTCCGCAAGCACCTCTGCTATGGCCTTTGCTCCACCCATCTTCGCAACCAGGTGTATTACTCCTCCTATCGCTAGTACTTGTAATATAATTCCTGCGTTCCACGGATCTGCTAGCGAGTTTACTGATCTTGTCACTAAATCTAAAAATGAATTAATTAATGCTTGGAATACATTGTTTCCTGTAGTATTAATTATAAATCCTCCTGCCAGTATTCCTAGCATCAACGACACTACGACGTTCTTAGTTATGAATGCAAGCGCTATAGCCACTATTGGCGGAATCAACGTCAACACTCCAAATTTAGCTGCATTAATAGCTGCTGCGTCTGCCTCCTCGGCAAAACCCACGACGGTGAAAAGACTAAGTATCATCATTGTCGTAAGAATAGTATAAATCCTTCTATTTCTCATTTTAACCCCTCCCTAATTTGTGAATATCCAAGCTAAGCACGATTGTATAAATACCGAAAAAAAAGCCTCAGGCTCACACCCAAGGCTTTTTTATATCCAATAAACCGGTATACTGAGATTCAGTAGACCAATAAATTAATTTTTTCCTCAAATGATAGCTCATCACAACTACTATGTGACAGTTATACATATATTCTATGTATACCCAGCCTCGAAACCTCAAAGTTTTGATTCCTGACTTCGGCAATATTTCCTTTCACGACGAATCTCTGCACTTAACTCCTCGTCGCTACTGATAAACACTGCGCCTCTACCTCATATTCACTTATATTATTAACTTAATTACAAGTATATATTATTTTCGAAGGTTTAACAAGTATATTTTACAAAAACCCTTATCTTTTAAAATATTCCTCTAGGATACTTGATAAAATTTCCTCTGTTCCGTGTATTCCAAAGTTCTCGCTTATACGTGCCTTTTTCTTCAAGACCTCGTCCATATTTTCTATGTCGCCATGCCTTAAAATATACGAATTTGAGCCTGTTCCAAGCATACCAAAATCCATTATCGAATCGCCTATCGCATTATGCTCCGATATACCGATTTTATCCGATACAAATTCTATAGCTTTTTCTTTCGTAAGTTTTTCCGGAGTAAAATACACCTTCCTCCCGTTTACGTAGTACTTCCAACCAAGAGTTGGCAAGATTTTTATAAATCCCGACATACGCTGAATATCAAACTCATCTGGGTCTACTACCAAGTAGAAAAACTTATCCTCTGCTATTCTAAACTTTTTGATTCCTATATCACATCCATGGTTTCGTTTAGCTATCCCCTTGATTTTACTAGTTTTGAAGTTTCCTTTAGCTACAGAGTTCTTTTGCGTTTCACCTATGGTGAAGTTCAACTTCTTAAACTCCTCTACTACATTTTCAATCGACTCAGATTCCTTTAGATTTTTTCTGACTATTTCCTTCCACTCTTGTGATTCCTCTCCGTTTTCTAGCACAATACCTCCGTTTGTCGTTATTGCCCAAGGGAAATTTATTCCGAACCTTGAAAAATCAATCCTCTTAAACTGCTCGACTGTCCTCGTAGTAGTAGGTACAAAATAACCTAACTTTCCAATTTGCCTTATATAGTCGATTGTAATTTTTGAAATAAAAGAGATCTCTTTGCCCTCGTACATCTCTATATTTAAATAGTTCTCATCTACAATGCCATCTTTCCCCTCCGCTATAAACCTTTTTGAATAAATTACGCTTCTGTCTAAATCTGAGAAAACAAGCACGTATCTACACTTCCTTTAAATTTTTTATTATGCCACAACATCTATATGCATTTAAATCCTCTTGTACAACCTCTACTCCCTTTTCTTTCGCCAATACGAATATATGCGCTAATGACTCATCTTCCATATCTCTAACCAGTATTTTATACGGTATTCTCCTCAGAAGTACTCTTGTAGCCTCACCTACCCCAGGCTTAATGAAATTCACGTCCTCAATATCGTACTTATCCATTATCATCTCGACGTCTAAGCCTCCGACCTTTGTGATTTCATCGGCTGACCAATATTTCATTTCAGCATCTATATTATCGTACTGTCCTTTGAAACACGATTCTATCGTGTCCAAATATTTATTTGATTCATCGTGCTCTAGAAGGTGTTTGTAAAACTTTGCGCCGTGAAAATCTTCTTCTCCGATTAAATCATCTCTGAGAACAGTTCTACTAACCAGTCCAGACACGGTAGAGTTCAGGCAGGCACTTGGAATCAGAAAATCTTCCCGTATCCCGTACAAACCTGAATATCCAGCTGGATCAGCCAGTACAGCTAGGGTTGAGTCAAATTTTCTGCCGTATTTCTCACCTAGATCCTCACACGCCCTGTCTAATTCTCTTGATATAGTTCCCTTGCCAGTCCATCCATCTATGAACTGGATTTTCGAGTTTGAGTGATTTTCTAGGATGTATTTGATAGCATTTTGGTCTATACCCTTGTCCCTTATAATCGAAATCGTGTAATGTGGTAGCTCTAGATTATACCTTTTCTTAAGGTACCTCTTAGCAAGTATCCCTATTGGTATACCCGCTCTGGCAAGAGATGCCAAAACCACATCTCTTCCGTTTTTAGCTATAATTTTTTCACACATAACACCTATAGAAAATGCAAGTTTATCCTTGGTTTCTGTGAGTTTATCCCTATACAACTCCAAATACTCATCGCTCACTTGGTATTCTATCGGAATCATTTCTGAATAATGTGTTCCGCCTTGTATTTTTCTTTCTCTTTCTTCATTACCCTGTTCCTGTATGTCATCAGAGATGTCCTTTAGCAAGAAGACGACATCGTCTGTACTGTACGATCCAAATTTACTCAATTTCTCTCCCCCCGTCACTGTTTTATCTCGTTTCCGACTTGATTTTTAATTATCTTATCTGAACCTGTGATTTAAATATCTATCTGAGTTCATTCTCGATTTCAATCCCTAGCTACAGTAGACTACAGTTAACTTATCTATATTTGAAGATTTGAACACAGATATTATCTCGTCTAACTCTTCTTTTTTTCCATGTAGCTCGACAAAAAGATAAGATTCTGTAAACTCATTCAACTCCAAATTGTAGATATAGTTTACTACATCTGAATTGTATAAGCTATTTATCTGTTGCTTAGTCCTGATTGGATAGCAGATTTCGTCTATAGCAATTATCGGGCTCCTAGTAGTCGAATAATAGTAGATATCCGCTGCCTCCTCGTTTTCCTTTGCAAACATCATGGGTATATACATAAATTCTTCTGTCCCTAGAAACAATATCTTTCTAGTTTTTTTGTCAGCTGATATATTTAGTTTACTATTTTCTCTTCTTATTATTTCTTTTAGTCTTATCTGGTCTTTCCTATCCATTCCAAATCTTCCCGTGTATTTAACGTAGTTTCTATCGCCAATGTACTCGTCAAGGTCTAGATTGACAAATTCTAGCTCTAAATCTCTTCCTGCTAAATCTTTTTTAAATGGCAAAATCATTTCTTTCTGAAGTTTGCCTTCTTTTGCATCTGAGTTGACTTCGCCATACTGAATTTCTTGTTCTGATTCAATCTCCTCTGTCACTGCTAGTTCTGATTCTACCTCATCTGTTATCGCTGATAGTTCACAATCGTCTATTTCAAATTCAAATCTTCCCTTGAACAGGTATACAAAGTTTATCTCACAGCCAAACTCTCGCTCAATATATTTAACTCTATCCATACTTTCTTCATCGACCCAGTTTAGTATAGAGCAGATTGTGTAACTATCCTTGTGAGATATCGACTCTATCTGTTTTATTATGTTCATACAGGTATTTGCCGTTGTTATCTCATCGTCGATAAGAATTATATTCTTTACCTCTGAGAACCTTTCTAAGCCTTCACTGTATAGATTTTGCTCTGTGGCGTGCGAATGTTCTTCTAGAAATTCAATTCTATCTATACTGTCAATCTTTTCTCTAGTAGTGTGGATAAACTCGTAATCACCAACTATATTATCAAAAAAGCTATGGCCAAGAGCGGTGCTCGTCTCTGCAAATGAAATGATCGTTCCAGAGTTTACGTTATTAAAGTTTCTTGTATTGAAATCACTCTCCTCTGGCTCAACATATTTATCCATAATATTATTATTGTAAACTAACGCTAATTTCTTACCTAGCTCGTCCATCTCGCTCGGTCTGCAGGCAAGATGTTTTCCAAGCTGCTTTGAAATAAATAAAAACCTTCTTTTTTTATTTTTCCTAACTCCTATTTCTAAATAATCGTCGATATTTAGATTCAAGGGGTTGTCCGTTATGGTGAAGTCACATCTAAAGTTCAAACAATTCTTCATTGGATACCCCCTCGTTTAATACCCCGTATATTTTGCCGAGTTTGATCGTTTTTTCCGCCCATCTCATAAGTGGACTCATCTCATTCATCTTTTGACCCGAGGTGCTTTTTGACACTCCGTAATCTCCACCTTGATTTTTGAGTATCTCCACTGCATCTAAATAATCCTCGTACTTCACAGAGTACATAGCCTGTACAAACTGTACTTGGTTTGGATGGATGACCGTCTTGCCCACCAGACCGTGGTATTTATCGAGTTCTATCTCTTTTATGTAGTTCATCCTTAACGCCTCGTCCTTCATATCAAACACCTCGGATACGCCTCCACTTACAGGCAGTCCCAGCTCTGGCCTGTTTAGCAATGTCGTTATATCGCCTATGAAACTCGAGCATATATTGTTCTCGTATATTGTGAACTTTTCGTTTCTCCTTATCCCAAATGCTCCTAGTATATCAACTAAGCCTACCCTTACTCCGAGTACCCTATCTCTGTACTTTAGAAGAGTGTTGTAGAGTTCTGAAAACGCTGTGTTTTTTATTTCCCTGTAAATAAACTCCTTGCTCTCTATTATCGGCATCACATACATCTTAGTCAGTCCCCATGAGTCCAGTGTTTTTATAAATTCTTCTATTTTCTCTGAACTAGCCTTTGGAATCAATATTCCAGATATGACAGCTGAATTCTTACGTATTGCATCCTTCATCAAATTTAACTGCTCTAGGTCTCTTATCCTCAGAAAGACAACTGGAAATCTCGATTTATTTATTATTTCGTTTTCACTAGTTTCTTGACATCTTGTGCTCAGTCTATTCAATATGATTTTTACATTTTCAATAGCCTGTTCTTCCCCAGTCTCGCCTATAGCATCTTCAAGGCAGATAGCAAGTGGTTTGACATCCCTATAACGCCCAGATAATGCCTTTATTATCATCTCGAGCTGTGTGGCTGGTATGTACAAAAACGCACCGAGTGCATACCTGAGGATCTCTATATCAGTTGATGAGTCAAGTTCAATCGGAGCTTTGTAAAACAACCTACTCATATCTTCCTCTCTTAAATAGTTAAAATACTTCATTTTCCACCCCTATGTATTCTAAAATGGGCAAGTTACGCAACCTGCCCATTTTTATATATTCATTTTCATATTTATTAGCTGACACATTTTTAAATGGCTATCGCATATTAAGGATACACCTAGACTAAAATGCATATCTATCTTATCCACATAGCAAATTCATAAATATCCATCGACTTATTTATTGTATATTATGCTTGTGTTTAGCTCTTCAAGTCTCTTAGTGTTGACTTTTATCTCGCTTCTGCCATTTTCTTCAATTCTCATAGTTTCTTCTATCCCAGCCTTTATAGTCTGGTGCATTCTCTCTAGAGTCTCTATCTGTATAGAGCTACTTCCAGCCATCTTGGCTATCTGTGCACTCTGGCTTGCTACGTTTTGAGCGTTCTTCATTAGAAGTTCGTTTGTCTTATCGTCGAGTGCCTTCAACGACTGAGCCTGAAGTTCTTGTTTTTTAAGAAGTATAGCCTGTGATAAACATTGTTTAAACACTGGTAGGGTAACTACAAATGCGCTGTTTATCTTTCTGACTAGGTTGTAGTTGTTGTGTTGCATACCTTTTAACATCGGTATGGTTTGAATAGCTATGTTTTCAGCTATTCTAAGATCGTAGACCCTTTGGTTTAGCATATCGTATATCTTTAGTAGATCCTGATAGTTGACTAGATCCATCTGGTCTCCCGATGTCTCAGATAGATTTTTGTAATATGGAAGTATATCGTTATCCATCTCTTCAACAGCCATCTCTCCCGCTACTATATACTTCTGTAGCTCGTTGTAGAAATCGAAGTTCTCGTTTAACATTGCTCCTAGTTGTTTATTTGAAGTACCTATCTCTCTTTCGTAGTTTTCAAGTTCTATCTGGATCTTTTCCACTTCTCCACCGAGTGTCTCGTATTTTTGGAACATCATATCCAGTGCAGAACTAGCCTTTTTAAATATCTTCTGTATTAGATTAGGCTCTTTTGTATCTTTGAAATCGTCTATATCAAACTTGTCCATTATTTTAGCTAGAGAGCCTAGCATTTTTGAGTTTTCTTCGTTTTTATTCAATCTTATGCTGTTTAGCAAATTGTCGGATACCTTTGCAACCCCTTCTGAGGCACTTCTTCCAAATTTTAAGATTGTATCAGGGTTTTCCACTTCTATTAGAGAAGTCAAGGCTTCTACTTCTCTCGATTGTCTGAGTTCGTTTTTCTTGTTGTTTGTGTATTCAACTATATCAAAATTATCTTCTACTTCTGGTTTTCCTTGCTCTATTATGCTTTGCGATTCGTTTGCTCTGCCCATGTTTCCATTCATTTTTATTCCCATGATTTATCCTCCCCTTAGATATTGATTGTGTGGTGTGGAATTTTTTCCACTCAAATGAGATTTATGCCCGCCACCTATAGAGGTGGGTGACATTTGTCTCAAGTTATAATATTCTATCTCATTTTTCCAAATAATTTCTTAAACAGAGGTACTTCCTTGTCCAAATTATTCATATGTAGGTCGTACTCCATCTTTTCCAACCTGTGAATATCTATTAGCTTGCCGGATATCATATTTTCTATATTGTTTTCTCCACCAGGGGTAAGCACAACTACATCAAACCCAACCTTGCTTAGGAGCAGTATAAGAAAACAAGTTTCCTTTGGAAATATATAGTCCTTTCCTACAAACACGACTAGCTTAGGTGTTACCCCCGAATAGTCGAAGTTATTTAACATCCTTACAAACTGCCTATCCATATTTAACACTGCATGCAGTCCTTTTATACGCTCTTCACTGTCGAGTCCTGTGGTGAATAGGTTACCCTCAAACAGCTCTTCTACCTTGTCTAATATCATAATCTGAGTATTTATGCTCAGGCTGGAAGTCTGGTACTCCGGATTATTTAAAATATCCTTTTTCTCTATTTTTCCAGCTGCCGATATTAAAAACGACATACCGAAATCCGCTCTGGTAAACTCCTTTGAAAAGACTCCTGGTCTTCCAAAGTATTCTATGAAGTATGCGTACTCCGAATTCTTCAACTTATTTATAAATTCGATATATTTGCTTGAATCCCTGTATATTCCGTCTATTTTTGTCAAAAATACTGGCATTTGAACTAACTTATTGTCAAATCCGAACCCTGGTCTGAGTTTTGCCGGCTCGCTCCAGTATATACTTATCTCGTCAACTGTAGTACTCAAGAGTAGATTTTTTATTATCCTATCTTGAAGCTGCCAAGGTTTTATAAACCCAGATTCCTCCATGAGTTCCCTTCCTATACGCTCTGACGCCTGTGCTCCTACCGTATAGGCTTTTTTGACAGATCCCTTTTCTACCTTTCTACCAAGTTCTTTTCTATCTTCAAAAGTCATATTCTCCGTTGAAAATCTCTCCTCAATTACTTCAAGGTTGTTCTGCCTTTTCACATCTAATACCCCTATATCCGTTTTTTTGTTAGGACTTAGGTATATCACGTCAAATCCAGCTAAAAACATCACATCAAAAAACAGAAGCTCGTGTTTTTTAGCTTCGCCGTAGAATATTATCTTGGGGCTGTCGATCTTATCTATAGTCAAACTTCCTATGTATTCCTTAATCCAGGACATTATCTTTATTATAAAATTTTCTTTCATCCTGTCGTTTGCAAATTCTTTTGAGTTTTCCTTCAAAACGATATCCATGGACTGTTTGATTTTGAAATTGATGCTCTCGTTTTTAACAAGTTGGATATCTATGCTTTCAATGCTATTTCTATAGCTTTTTAGCTTGTCTTTGAAATAATTTATCGTGTCAAAATCGTTTGGATTCGATATATTTCCAGTAAACACTGCTATATCCTTCCTATTATCGATTTTATAGCTCATCTTAAATATCTCAAGATTATATAAACTTTCCTCATTTAAACCAAAATACAAAATAAAATAGCTTAAAAAACCCTTCGAAGGAGTGAAATTTCCTCTATCTGCCTGGCTAGAGAACAATCTTTCAAATACCGCTGCATCGCTCACTCTACTTCCCTCATTTCCTTCAAAATTTTGCCCCAAAGATTACAACCTATTTCTGTTATCTTTGAGGCAAGAACTTATATATTTTATTATATAACTATTTTATTTTTATGTCTTGTATTATTTTAATTTTCTTAATCCTATGCTTCTTCTTTGTTTGATAATATTCTTATTATAAACTTAACCAACTCGTTCACTACTATTACAGATATCGCTGTACCAAGTACTTTTAACCACGTATTTACATCTAGAGCAACTGAGTTGAAGAAACTTTTAAATACCTGTGTGAACAGTACCTGCGCTAGACCAGTTGCAAGTATTATCTCTACCGCAAGCCTGTTCTTAGTGAAGTTTGGCAATATACTATCAGATCCAAACTCTCTACAGTTGAATGCATTAAACAACGCACTGAATGCGAATAAGGCAAATAAAACTGTTCCCTTTGATGCATCCGATACTTCAAGGAAGTTGAAAGATGATTGTAATAGGATTAGAGCCGTGATATACAGGGCATTTAATACTATTGTGTACGCCATTTTTCTATTAATGATATTTGCTTCCCTATCTACTGGTTTTCTGTTGAGTACGTGTTCTCTAACTGGTTCCAGACCAAGTGCTAATGCTGGAGGTCCATCCATGATTATATTTACCCATAGTAGCTGAATAGTAGTAAATGGCATATCCTGACCTAGTATCTGAGATGCTATTGCAACCAAGAATGCTATGATATTTACTGTGAACTGGAATTGGAGGAATCTCTGGAAGTTGTCATAGATACCTCTACCCCATTTGATACCTTGAACTATAGTGCTGAAACTATCATCTGTAAGTATGATATCTGCTGCGCTCTTAGTTACCTCTGTACCACTTATCCCCATTGCAATACCTACATCTGCCTTGGATAATGCAGGGGCGTCGTTTATACCGTCACCAGTAACCGCAACGACCTCTCCGTCTTTTTGTAGGGCTCTTACTATTCTCATCTTTGTCTCTGGCTTATTTCTAGCTACGACTCCGATACTTCTTATCTCTTCTTCCAACTCGTTGTCTGAAAGTGTATCGATGTAAGTTGCCTCTACAGCCCTCATTCCTTCTGGAAGTAGACCTAGTTCTTCTCCTATCGCCTTAGCTGTGATTATATTGTCACCTGTAAGCATCTTGACCGCTACACCAGCGTGTCTAGCTTTCTCTACAGCGTCTAACACGTCCACTCTAAGTGGGTCTCTGATTCCTACGAATCCACTGAATACTAGGTTGTTCTCTAATAGACCGATGTTTACGAAATCGTCCTCTGTGCTTATCGCTGCTTCTTCGTCTGCTATTGTTACATCCCTATAGGCAAATCCCAAGGTTCTCATAGATTTTACCTGTAGTTTTTTTATTTCTTTTAATACCGCTTCTTTTACATTTATAGTCATAGGAACGATTTCGTCACCTTTTTGTACATATGAGCATAGATCTAGTATTACCTCTGGTGCTCCCTTTGTAAGTAGGATGTACTTGCCGTTGTCTTCGTACATAGATGACATCCTCTTAGTTTCTGACGAGAATGGACTCTGTGCGACTACTTCCGACTGAGCTCTTACGCTTCTGTAGTTCTTGTCGGCGTTTAATAAAAGCAAGGCGCATTCTGTAGCACTTCCGAGATACTTGATTCCATCAGCTGATTTCTCTATATCTGCAGTCGAGTTAAGTATACAGTTTTCAATGAAGTAACTGTTTGAGCTATTTATATTTACACCCTTGTCTTCACCGTCTACATGTACAAATTCTACAGTCATCCTGTTTTGTGTGAGTGTACCTGTCTTATCTGAACAGATGACAGACACTGAACCGATTGTCTCACAAGCTTCTTTCTTGGTAACAAGTGCATTGATATTTGCCATCTTCTGCATAGTGATAGCGAGTGTCATGTTTACCATTGTAGGCAACCCTTCTGGCACTGCTGCGACTATCAAGGCAACACAGACTGTAAATGCTGTCTTTGCTGGTCCTATAGATTCCATAAACGGCATAAATCCTGATACATCTAGGTTTAATACACCCTTTCTCACCATCTGAATTATCATGAATATAAACAGCAATCCAGCTATAGCACTTGAAATTTGAGATACAAACGCTCCTAGATTTCCAAGTTTAGTCTGTAGTGGAGTCTGCTCTTCAGATCCTGTAAGATTACCTGCTATCTGACCCATTTCACTGGCGTCACCGATAGATGTTACAACCAGTTGACCTCTACCATAGGCTACAAGGGTACCACCAAATACCATGTTTATCTGTTTCGCAGGTATTGGATCCTGTATCATTATTTCTCCTCTGGCGTCGATTCTCTCTTCGTCTATTAACACATCGCTCTTTTTAGAAACGTCATCCGATTCCCCTGTGAGCATATCTTCTCTTATTTTTAGGTTTACACTTTCTATAAGTCTACCATCGGCTGGAACCATATCGCCAGTTTCTATATGTACTATATCTCCTGGTACTAGTTCGCTTTTTGATACTTGACGCACCTTGCCGTCTCTGAGTGCCCTTACCTCTATGTTTTCAGTCATCTTTGACAATGCGTCGGCTGCCTTCTTGGATTTTCCCTCGGTAATCATTCCTATTGCTATACCGATGATTATTGCTGCTATAATACCTATAGCGTCGTGTACCTCTCCTATAAGTGCACTCACCAAAGCTGCAATTATAAGTATCACAATCATAGGCTCTAAAAGTGCATCTTTTAACTTATCGAAGAAGCTCTCCTCTTCCTTTGGTGTGAACTCGTTGAGGCCGTACTTTTCTCTTCTCGTCTTGATTTCGCCATCGTCTAACCCGCACTCCGGATCGACCGATAACTCATCCAGGACTTCATTCACTTTACTATTATAATACTTCATTATCAATATCCTTCTCTTTTTTTAGTCTTATTTAAATTAGAAACTTATAGAGCTCAAATTTCTGAGTACTTCTGTCAAGCTTGCAAATTTATATCCTTCACCTATCGCTTCAAACTCCCAGCTTCCATTTTTTCTAAAGATACAGCCTACTACTAGAGTTGTCTTGTCAGCATAATTATCAGATAGATTGTACTTGACTATCTCTTTTCCGCTCTTTTGATCCACAACTCTTATAAATGCATTCTTTATCATTCCGAAATCTTGGTTTCTCTTTATGCAGTCGTATATATTTACTATGAATAGAAGTTTTTCTATTCTGCCAGGTACGCTGTCAAGGTCTACGAGTATCTGTTCATCGTCGCCAGCGCCATCTCCTGTAAGGTTGTCACCAGTATGAATTACCGAATTATCTCTGCTCTTTAGGTTAGCAAAGTATATAAAATCTTTTACATTACCTAAGGCTCCATTTGAATCTAACATGAACACCGATGCATCACAGTCTATATCCGGTGCACCCATCCCAACTAATTTTTTGAAAAATCCTCCGCTAGATGCTGAAACTGGATCCCAGCCTAGTCCAACCAATATTTTACTTAGACCTGGATTTGACTTCCTAAGGTCTATCTTCTCACCTTTAGCTAAATTAATAGACATACTTTCCCTCCTGACTCCTATACGCTAAGTCCATAGTTTCTGCAAAGTGATTCTAGGCCACCTTCGAAACCTGCACCCACTGCGCTAAATTTCCATTCTCCATTGTATTTATATATCTCACAAACGGTTATTGCTGTCTCTACGCTGAATTCTTCGCCTAGGTCATATCTTAATATCTCTTCATCATCTGCTGTATTCAACACTCTGACATAAGAATTTGAAACCTGTCCAAAGTTCTGTCTTCTCTCCTCAGCCTCATAAATTGTAACTGTTACCGCTATTCTCTCTATATGGTTAGGCATTGCTGGAAAGTCTACTATTATTTCCTCGTCATCTCCATCGCCTTCTCCTGTCCTGTTGTCTCCAAGATGTTCTACTGCACCTGAGGTGTGTTTCAGATTATTGTAGAATATAAAGTCTTCATCATGCTCAACCCTCTTTGAATTTCCAACCATGAAAACACTTACGTCTAGGTCGAAATCGTTACCGCTATCAAAAGAGTTCGTATCCCATCCAAGTCCTAATTTTATCTTCTTCAGTCCTGGATTACCTTTAGTTAAATCAATTTTTTGACCTTTTTTTAAAACTATCGCCATTAGTTCTCCCCCTATCCTTTTTCTGTATCGCCTTTGTATATGATACTATTTTTATTCTATAGATTTATGCCAAAATTGCCGCAAAGGGCCTCTAGTCCACCTTCAAATCCCGATCCTAGGGCGTTAAATTTCCATTCGCTGCCGTGTCTGTATATATCTGCGACTACTACAGCTGTCTCAATGCTGAAATCTTCGCCTAGTTCGTATTTTATGAGTTCTTCATTTGTATCGTTGTTTACTATTCTTATAAATGAATTTTCTACCTGACCGAAGTTCTGTCTTCTTGAAACTGCATCGTGTATAGTCACAGTAAATGAAATCTTGTCTATTGTAGATGGTATCTTTGACAAGTCTATTAAAAGTTGTTCATCGTCTCCCTCACCTTCACCAGTCCTGTTGTCACCTAGATGTTCTATTGCACCTGAGGTGTGTTTTAGATTATTGTAGAATATGAAATCTCCATCGTTTGTAACCTTTCCATTTGATCCAGTTAAAAATGCCGCTGAATCCAAATCGAAGTCTGAGCCTCCATCGTATTTATTTGTGTCCCAACCAAGACCTACTAGTATATTTTTTAGACCTGGGTTAGATTTAGTCAAGTCTACCTTTTGTCCTTTTGCCAAAGTTATTGCCATATTAACCCCTCCTCAATTTAGAGACCTAAGTCTCCTAAGATATCAATAAAAAAGTGAAATTTTGTATTCTCTTACACTTTTTCTTAATTGTGAAATATTTATACTCATTATATCATTTTTTTATTGCAAAGTACTGTTTTTAATCTTTTTCTAATCTTATTTTTAGAATCACCTTACATGGTTTTTCTCAATTACATTTTCAATCACCATATAAAACATTACCGAAACCAAGATGAAACAAATTCCAATTATATTGTATCCACCTCCGAAAATCAATGAAATGTCTGGCACAGTGTCAGGCATCATCTGCATGGCGATTACGGATATAGAATTGTTTATAAAATGAAGCATCATCGCTGGGTATATCGATCCCGCCCTATATGCTGAGTACGCAAATAAGACGCCTAGAATTGCTGTCGGTATCACCCTTATTAAATTATAGTGCAAAGATCCAAATAGAATTGAGCTTCCTAAAATAGCTAGAGCTACGGCTGTTTTTTTCGAAGTCTTAGTAGTCTGCACATTCTTAAACGCAGAGAATATAAATCCTCTAAATAGAAGTTCTTCGCATATAGCTGGAGTTCCTGCAGTTATAAGTATGTTAAATAACAGACCTCCGTCAAAGTTCAACGCCTTATTTAGCGAGTCTACCACCTCAGTACTGTTTGGTACTACATTTATCAGTATGGCCGTAACCATGAGTATAATCACATAGCCGGATATATATATGCCAAGCGCTAAGAATACGTATTTTAACTTTGGAACCCTTAGTTGAAATACCTCTTTTAAATCTGCCTTGATGTATAGCGAATATATAATTGGTATCGACGCTAATACAAGCTCGGTGGCGACTATCCCTCCAGTCGGATGAGTGTACTGCAGGTACGCACCAATGGTAAATAGAAATACCAATGCCAATAAGTACGCAATCAAACCGTCTCCCGGCCTAGGCATACTTTTATTTTCTATATTTGATCTCCTCGTGAACAGCATGAATTTCTTATCCAAATTATCACTCCTCTCCAACTGCAAATTTTTCTGTAAATTCACAGACTTCGTACTCCGCAAAGTCCTCGAAATAATCACTGAGCTTGTCTGGATTTTTAATTAATATAAGTTTTTTATTTCTGCTGAGCTTCTTTATCCCGTATTCGAGTTTCATAGCCTTGCTTTTGGAATCGCTGCCAAACAATGCCTCTAAGTCTGAAAATCCCCTAGCCCTGGTATATTTAGAGTTAATTCCATTCCTATGTTCCCCTAATCTTCTTTTAATATCCGTTGTGTATCCAGTGTATAGACTTCCGTCCTTACAGCTTATTATGTACGTGTAAAACAAACTTTCTTACCCCCAATCAACTTTGGCTTCGGTGTACTCCAACCATTAAATCTCCATTTAGCCTTCTAACTCGCAGCGCTTTGTATTGCACCGCCCAGTCGAACTGCTAATTCGAACTTCTAAGTTGAGCCACACCTTGATAATTACAGTATATCATTATTCATAAATACTAAACAGCCTAAAATGGGGATAGGCACTCATATCGCTGTTCGCCTTCGGTATTACGCCGATTGTCAAACGAGCGGTATGAGCGCCTATCCCAAGTACAGATGCAACAACCATCAGACATTTCATTCACCTTCCTTATACTCCTTATAGACTTCTTAAAAAAGGATGGTTCTCAATGTGATTGTTCACATTATTCTTTCTCACAATTCTTCCCGGTATTCCTACTACTGTCACGTTATCTGGAACATCATCGAGTACAACTGCATTTGCCCCTATCTTTGTATTGGAACCGATATTTACAGGTCCTAGCACCTTGGCTCCAGCTCCTATAAACACGTCGTCTCCAACTGTTGGATGCCTCTTACCAGTGTCCTTACCCGTTCCACCTAAGGTAGCTCCGTGGTAGATAGTAACCCTGTTTCCGACTTCTGCAGTCTCTCCTATAACTACACCCATGCCATGGTCTATCAATATACTATCTCCCATCTTTGCACCTGGGTGAATTTCTATTCCAGTAAAAAACCTCGAGATCTGTGATAACAATCTAGCTGTGAAAAATCTTTTTCTCTTGTACAGAGCATGAGACCATCTATGAACAATCCTAGCGTGTACGCTTGGATAGAGTAGAAATACTTCTATCTTTTTCATAGACGCTGGATCGTTTTCTATTATATATTCTATATCTTTTTTTATTCCATTAAACATCGAAATACTCCCCCTAATTTTTTGCTTATTCTATTATACCCATGGACATGTATTTGTCGATTCCATCGGGTGCAACTGTCACTATTTTTTTGCCAGGGTTGTTTTTCGCTACCTGTATAGCTGCAAATATATTTGCCCCAGATGAGATTCCAACTAATATACCTTCCTTCTTTGCCAATACTCGTACTGTATCGAATGCATCGTCGTCATCGACTGTTATTATTTCATCCACTAGGTCGGCGTCGTAGTTCTTAGGTACAAAATTTGCGCCTATTCCCTGGATTTTATGTGGTCCAAACTCTCCCTTTGAAATTAGAGGTGATTTTGTTGGCTCTACCGCTATTACTTTTACATTTGGATTTTTTTCTTTTAGGTATTTTGCTATACCAGCTAGAGTACCTCCAGTTCCTACACTGATTACCACTATATCTACATCTGGTAGGTCTGAGTATATTTCTTTTGCCGTAGTATTGTAATGTATCTTAGGATTGTCTTCGTTCTCAAATTGTTTTAGAGATTTGTAGTTTGGATTCTCCACTAGCAGGTCTTCCGCTTTTTTAACGGCACCGTCCATGCCTTCCTTGCCGTCTGTCAATATAAGTTCGGCACCGTATGCCTTCATTAGATTTCTTCTCTCTACGCTCATTGTTTCTGGCATAACTATCAGCACTTCATACCCCTTTGTCTTTCCAATCATGGATAATGCTATCCCTGTATTTCCACTTGTAGCCTCTACAAGTACATCTCCAGGATTTAACTCTCCTCTTTCCTCCATTCCCTCTAACATTCCAAGCACTGCCCTATCCTTCACGCTACCACCTGGATTTACTTTTTCTAATTTTACGTATACCTCGCTGTCTAGCTCTAAGTTGCCCAGTTTATACAACGGTGTGTTCCCTATTAGCTGCAGTACATTTTCATATATCATTTCATTTCCCCCTAGATTGAATTAATCGCTATCGTCTTTTAATTATCATTTTGATAACGATAGTTATATTATACAATTATCATTTTGATAATGCAAGTGTTTTTTGATATCTAGTGTTTTTAATAGAATTGAATTTGCAAAAATAACCTGTACAGCTATCCTGTGAGCTTTAGTATTGCTAAACAAAAAATAAATTTTTAAAAACTCAAGGCTTATTTTAACTAAACTATTTATCAATATTTGTAAACTCAAAAATCTAACCCTTCCTTTAAGCCTTGCAGCGACTCCAAATACAAGATTATAAATATATTCTGCTTTTTTGAAAATTTTAACTTGATTATATTAGCTTATTATTGTATAATATTTGTTTTCTGGAAACCGGGGTGTACAAATGTTTATTTTAGATATATAATAAGTGAAAGTCCTGGAAACACTTTATTACAGAATAATACTGTTCCTAAATTAGGACTTACAAACAATGAAGGGATGTTTTATTATGATAAGCCGGACGAATGTAGAAAGACTATTGTTGATAATAGTAGGATCTTTCATCTTGGCCTTTAGTATGTACAATTTTTATTATCTAAACAATATAACAGAAGGAGGAGTTCTCGGGATACTGTTGCTTCTAAAAAACTTATTCAACATTAAACCGTCTATTGCGAATATAATTATAGATTATTCTCTATTCGCACTTGGGTATAAGTTCTTTGGAAAGAAATTCTTCATATCTTCGATTATTGCATCTGCGTGTTTTTCGGTCTTCTACTCTTTATTTGAGTCTATTGGACCTATATTGCCAGCTCAACACAACCTACTGATTTCTACGATTCTCGCAGGAACAACGGTTGGTATAGGGGCAGGACTCGTCGTTAGGGCTGGATGTGCTGCTGGTGGAGACGATGCTCTTGCACTTATAATTTCAAAGCACACTAGATTGACGCTAGGCAGCGTTTATATGATTGCAGACTGCAGCATACTTCTATTGTCTCTGCTCTATCTATCGGGTATGGACGTCTTGTACTCCGTGATAGCCGTTACAATAAGTGGAAGGGTCATCGACCTCATATACAGAGGTGGCTCGTTTGCCGATCCAAAGCCAGTTGCTGGAGCTTAGTTTAATTAAATAAATACTTAAATTTAGTATAACCTAATATGGGTGCTTCCAGTCTGGATGATTGGAAACACCTTTTTAAAATCTAAAAAGAACCTGCACAGATAAACTGGCAGGCCCTTTTTGTGTTTTGTTGAATTTTATGATGTGAACTTTGTACCGGTCTTAATACCAGTCATCGCAGCCTCTATGGCATCTGCGTCTGCAGTCCCAGTCTCTATGATGTTTGTGTCCACAGCTACAGTCATTATAACATCCGTCGTATTCATAGTCATTGTACTCATTAGGATCGAACATGTTTCTGTATGAATAACTATGACAACCATTTTTATGTCTTGGTTTTGGTTCTGGTTTAACGAATATTGGTCTGACACCATGATGTCCACAAACTGTTACATGACCGCTGCCTGGATGACAGTGTTGAGTTTTGCTCCAGTGGAAGTTGCGAGCAGTGCTGTCACATGGATCACTACAAGAATTGTTACAAGAGTTGTTGCAAGAATTGTTACAAAATTTATTACAAGCCATATATTTCAATCCCCTTTATTATACAAATCTGAGTGAGCTTTTCACTCACACTATATTGTATGTTCTTTTGCCAAAAAGGTTCCTAAAACCGCGACTTTTTTTGTTAATTACATTTTTATCTCAAATACAAACTCTGCTCCTGTATCTACCTTGCAGTACAGCTGTACCTTTCCTCCATGTCTACCCACCATAGATTTGACCTGTGATAACCCCGTATCTTTGCGCTCAAATTCCAACTTACCACTTACCATAGCCTTTTCAAACTTTTCGATCACTAACCTTTTCTTATCTTCTGATATTTCAGTACTTGCATCGGTTATAACAATCACTAGTTTTTCTCCTGATACTGAGATATCGATTTTTACCATTCCATTTTCTATATTATACTTTATTGCTATGCTCAGTAAATTTAACATAATCATCTCTATTTTCTTCCTGTCATAACTCATCACCAAACTGTCCGTACAGGAACCAAATATCAACTCTACGTTTTTTGTCGTCGCAAAATCCATCATGGCTTCACAAATCTCTTCTATCACAACAATTATGTTTCCCTCTTCATAACCATCATCCGTGCATTTTGTATCCATTTGCATTTCTAAAGTTTCTGTACAAGTCTCATCCATAGCTGAAAAAGTTGCGTTTATGTCTCCACTTACTAAATCCGTTGACATACTGTACACATCCTTCCCCTTCATCACAGTGTATGTAATACGAAGTGTAAAAATCTACCCATATAAATTATATCATACCATACCCTTATTTTACACATTTAATCAATTAACGACAATATTTTTTACTTTAACTTTCTATACTGCCTTCCAGCATTATCCTTTCCTTGAAGATAAAATGATCCCGCTCCATCTCCGCCTCTATAGCATAATCTGACATTTATTAGATATCCTATTATCAATACCCAGCTACTGAAATATATCCATGTGATCAGCACTATTATCTCAGCTATACTCCCGTATATTGCCTCGTAGTTCGCAAAATGGTTTGTGTATATGGAGTATAGATACGATACTAAAAACCACCCAAAAGTCGCAAAAACAGCACCTGGGAGCGCATCTCTGTATCTTATTTTTTTATTTGGAGTGTACTTGTAAAGTACTATAAATATAGTGATTATAGTAAGTATGCTGACTGTGTACCTGAGTATATTCCATATGGTTAAAAACAGTCTATTTAAACCTATGAATCCGAATATAACAAATCCGATTTTTTCTCCGTATATCAAAAGTATGATTGAAGAAAATATCAAGACGAGAAGAGCTATTGTAAACAGAAAGGATATAGCCATTATCTTTATAAACGACCTTGTCTCTTCGACGTTATACGCCTTATTCATACCCTTAATCAAGGCTTTAACCGACCTAGAAAACGTCCATATAGTCAAAAAGAAACTTGTGTACAAGAGGTTTGGATTCTTATTGTGCATGGCTGATGTTATTATGCTGTATATTATGTTGAACACACTAGCTGGCATGAGTCCAGCTATAGCACCTGTATATTTATTTAGATGAAATTCTGGTATAAATGCAACCCCACTTATGAAAAATAGTATAAATGGGAAGATAGACAGCAAAATAAAGAAGGCTAATTCCGCTGCCCTCGAGCTCAATGCTCCGTAGTTGAATTTATTTACCAGCCTTCTTATAAGCTGAACTAAGTCGCTCAAAACCTTCACTCCCTTCTATCTACTATGACCTAATCTATTATCCCCATAATATACATTTCTATTTTTATTATCAATATATTTTACTTAAATATATCCGATTTTATTCATAATAATTCTCAACTGACTAAAGTCAGGGGCTTTTTGAATTCTGATTCAACTATTTCAGTTGGAAATTCATCCACTGAAATTCTAATTATGCCCCCACCTGTAGAGGTGGGGGCATAATTAGCAAGTTAAAATCTATCTGTATGAACTTAACTATACTTCTCTATACTAAACTATCTTTTTATCTCTGCACTCTTTTCGAGCTCAGATATGTGTTTAGCGTATTTTTCATTTGTTACAGCTGCTATGATCTTATTTCTCGCATCGTGGAAACTTATTTCTTTGTCTTTCTTATCTGTTATCTTTACGATGTGATATCCAAAGCTTGTTTCAAATACCTTTGAAACATCTCCTCTAGCTACGTTAAATACATGTTTAGAGAACTCAGCATCGTATTTGTCTGGAGTAAAGTATCCAAGTTCTCCACCGTTTTTACCAGTTGCCTTGTCATCTGAACTAGACTTTGCGACATCGGCAAATACAGCTCCGTTTTTTATATCGTTTAAAAGCTTGTCAGCCTTTTCTTTTGATTTAGATTTTTCCTCGCTGCTCACTGGATTGCCGTCGTCGTCTAAGGTAGATACTAGTATCTGTGATGCACTTACCTCAGGTACTGTGAAGTCATCCTTGTGTTTAGAGTAGTAATCCTGTATATCTGCATCGCTTATTTCGAGCTTGTCTTCAAAATCTTTTTTGTATTTTTCTAAGACCAAGTCTTTTTCAATAGTCTTTTTCAAATAGGCATCGTCTACTCCAGCCTTGGCTAGAATTTTCTTGTAACCAGGATTTTGAGCCACTGCATCTACTAAAGTAGAGTATTTTGTCTCTACCTCGTCCTTGCTCACCTTTATACCCTTAGCTGTAGCTGACTGATATACGATTTCGTTGTCGACCATAAATGATAATATATTCTCGTCGCGTTTCTTTTTTCCGTCTTTATCTAAATTCTCATCCTGCTGCTCAAACGATTGACCTCTTAGGTATTCATTTGTAGCAGATAAGACTGATTTTGTCTTATTGTAATCGTCCTTAGTTATGTTGGTATCGTTGACTTTGGCTAGGTTACTTCCACAGCCAGTCAAAGAAATTACCATCATTCCTAAGATCCCTATATATAATCCTTTTTTCACAAATATTCACCTCAACTATTCTTTAGTTTTTTACTGTAAGTTTCTAAGCCAATAGTTACGTGGAACTTCATTTTGTCCTATCGCTTTGAATTCGAACCCTTCAGATGCCAAGAATTTAATCATAGGTTCTAGGGCGTCTAAACTCTGTTTTTTCTCATGGAATAAGACAACTATATTATCCTTGCCTACAGATTGTGTCTTTACTGCATCTAATATCTGTGCAGAATTAGATTTCCAATCCAAAGTATCTATATCCCAGTCCCAGATTTTATAGCCGGCATTTACCATTGCATCGTATGACGCCTGTGGGGTATTCGGTTTACTTCCATAAGGTATTCTTATTACCTTTGAAGTTTTACCTGTTAGATCAGTGAATATCTTACTACATTGGTCAAATTCTTCTTTTGCCGCAGATGGTGATGTGTATAGCTTGTGTATATCGTGAGACATACTGTGGAATCCAGCTGTACTATCGCTATTTGCTATATTCTTTGCCTGTTGTGGAAACGCCTTCATATTAGGACCTATCATAAAGAAAGATGCTTTTGCATTGTTTCTCTTTAATATATCTAGCATCTGGTCTGTAAATTTCGATGGACCATCGTCAATCGTCAAATATACGACCTTTCCCGATGTCTTACCTGGTCCTTTATTTATTTCTTCCGAAGCATCTGATACAATGCTCGTTATTGTGTTAGTTGACAGTTCTATATCTCTTGAAGCCTCTTCAGCTGAAGCATTTGAACTAAAGACTCTTATTCCTGCAAATACAGCTGCTACACATACTACCAGTATACATACCACTAATGCTATCTTTCCACCGTTAACTGTCTTTTTGTTTCTACTGTTGCTGTAGCTGCGTCCTCTTTTCTTACTCATACTATCCCTCCCATTCATAACTCTGTTACAGATTTACGCTGCAAGCACTCTTAGACGGGTTGCCCCTGTCGCCAAATCTAATGTATTTTTTGCTCACAACCACACCGATTAAGAATTAATTCTATCTTAACCGCCCATTCTTATATTAAACTATAAATCGAGGATTTTTGCAACGTTATATAAAAAAATAGGAGCATTCGACATTATTCTATCCTACTTATTCTAATGGTTCTATCTTATTTATTATATTTCCTTAAGATTTATTACGTTTCCTTAAGTTTAAACTAAGTTATATAACTTGAGAAAAATACCCCCAACCTCCTATAAAGTCAGCGGTCGAAATTCTCATTCCTAGGATAGTAAAATCTCCAACAAGATAATCAAGGCTTAAAATTTAGATTTTTTTCACTAATTGCTAAATACTGTGATAAAATAAACGTAAATATAGTATAATATATTTAATTAAACGTAAAGGGATGATATCTATGTATCGATTTGATGATTATGTTACTTTGACCGACGATCCTGAACTACCGAAGGAAATCAGGAACAAATGCCTCAGAATTTTTAGCATATCTGAAAATTTAGAAGACATTATAGTTGTGCACAAGCTGAAGCTTTACACAATCCAGGAAAAGCATATTAAAGAGACTCAAAATTAGTCTCATCAATTTTGATACGTGATTTCCAGGTATATATCTTTTACAATCAATTTATGCTATGAACACTTTAAGCTTCATCGCCTGAGTGTTGTAGGCAGTTTATCTGGAAAAAATCCCACCCATCTGTGAAGGTGGGTGATATTTTTTCTATATTGTATTCTGTATATTATTGAGTAGACAATCACATTAAGGGTAAATATATACCTAAATAAAAAAATAAAGAGGAGGATGAATATGAATTATAAATCACTTATTGAAAACACAAAATCGGTCAGAGAATTTACAACAGAACCTATAGAAGACACAAAGATTAGCGAGTTAAAGGCTTTTGCCAGGGCGTCTAGGAGGCTTGTCCCAGATATTGAAATCGAGTACAGGGCATTTAGAAACTCTTCCGACGAGGTTTCTGACAAACTTAAAAACATAGCTGGATACAATGGAAATATGATTTCCGCTCCTAGTTACCTGATTATTCTGTCTGATCCTAATGAAAAATACCTTGAAAACACGGGCTACATAGGTGAAAATATAGCTCTTAAAGCCACTGATTTAGGTATTTCTACTTGCTGGGTTACATTTTCAGACTCAGAAAAGGTAAAGGATGCCTTGAACATAGACTCATCTAAGGAAGTAAGTGCCATAATCGCACTTGGATATCAAGTTCCAAGCAACAAGAAAAAAGTAGTAAACCAGTCTAAGACTGGGGACAACTACTCTCTTTCCAATATGGAAATAGTTGAGAACGATACCTCATCTAGAATCAGCGTTCAAGAACTTGTTTATTTAGATGAATGGGGAAACAATATAGATGTCGACACCCTAATCCAGAGAGGCTTACTGGATATATTCAGCTACACTAGAATGGCTCCTTCTACTTTAAACAGGCAGCCATGGAGATTTATACTAGCTGGTGGCAAGGTAATCTTGACTCTTAAAAACGACGAACTTACAAATACCTATGAATCAAAGGTAGACGCAGGCATAGCGATGCTTTTCTTTGAGTTGATTGCAAGCACTACTCTAGTTGAAACACATTGGAACTTCGATGAACTAGATAAAGACTATAAAATTCCAAGCGACTATAAATACATTGGATACTGTAATATATAGTTTTTAAAAGAATTAAATGATGATTGCTTGTGCTGGAAAGTATTTATGCTGGAAAGTACTTGTGCTGTAAAGTGCTTGTGCTGGAGAGTACCTGTGCTGAATTCGAGCCCCACTGAAATGAGATTTATCAAAATAAAAATGCCCCCAAATTTTTGGAGGCATTTTTATTTTACTGCAGTTAAATGTTGATTCAACGCTTTCAGCGGGGGATTTGTCCCCAACTTAAATTAGCTAAATGTCCACCACCTGTAAATGTGGAGGACATTTAGCTCAAGTTATATTTGAATTATACTTGTTTATTTTTGTTTACTCGATAAATTTCAGCGAGATTTTAAGATTGTAATTGTGTACCAGACATGTATTTTCTCTGTCTTCTTATTTCTCCTACTAGGACTAACGACGTAACTACGAATGATACTGTATCAGCTATTGGCTGAGCCATCCAAACTCCGTTTAATCCAAAGAATCTAGGAAGTATAATCAAGAACGGTATCAATAAGAGCACCTGTCTAAGTAAGCTTAGCACTAGAGAAACCTTAGCCTTACCGATTGATTGTATAAATACACTTCCAACTACGGATATACCTATAATCCACATCATCTTAGAGTAAATTCTCATTCCGTTGACAGTGATTGCCATAAGTTTAGGATCTTTGTTAAATATTCCAACTATCTGATAAGGGAATATCTGAATTGCTAAAAATCCCACGGTAAGTATAACCGTTGCAACCGCAACAGAACCGAAGAATGTCTTTAGCGCTCTGTCGTATTGCTTAGCCCCGTAGTTATATCCTACAATAGGCTGAGACCCTTGATTTATTCCGAACACCGGCATCATAAACAGCATGCTGACCGATTGAATTGTAGCCATCGCACCTATTGCAAGATCTCCACCATATGATTTCAAGGCGTAGTTCGCTATAACCTGTACGCAACACGCAGCAATCTGCATTGCAAACGAAGACATACCTATTGAAAATATCATCTTCACAACGCGTATATCCAATTTCATATTTTTCTTTTCAAACTTAAGATTTGATTTCCCACTTAGATAGTAGTAAAGCGTAAGCGCTGCTGTAATCGTTTGAGATGTGACGGTCGCTATAGCCGCTCCACGTATCCCTACTCCAAGCTTAAATACTAGTATGTAATCTAGTACCACGTTTGTAAGACATCCTATTATCATTATTCCCGCAGATACAGCTGGTCTTCCGTCACCCCTGATCGTGTGGTTCAATGAAAAGGAAATAAGATTTACTATGGATCCCATAAATATAATTGTTATAAATTCTTTAGCGTATGGCAAGGTATTTTCACTCGCACCAAATGCTATTAGAATTTGATCTTCAAATGTTAATCCCACTACTGTTACAAAAATTCCTGCTATGATTGATAATGTAAGTGCATTTCCGATTAGTTTCTGAGCTTCTTCCGTTTTTCCTTCGCCTAGTTTTAAAGATATTGTCGCCGTTGTACCTATCCCGATGAGTAGCCCGAAAGCTAAAATGAGTGTCATGATTGGTAGTGTTACCCCTAATCCCGTAATAGCTAGAGATCCGACCCCTTTGATGTTTCCAATAAATATCCTGTCTACTATATTGTATAGACTGTTTACTAACATTCCTATGATCGCTGGAACCGAGTACTTAAGTAAAAGTACGCTTATTCGCTCTGTTCCTAAATTTTGTTGACTTTCCAAGAAACGTATCCCTCCCTCTGTTATTCATTTGTGATGTATTCCTCAAGAAAAAACCAACCTCTCCCGAACAGGTTGGTTTTAAATACCTATTTAATTATACACTAAATAAAGACTGGAGGGAATAGACATCTCCGAAATTCGGCGTCTATTCCCTCCAAGAATACAGTATTCTTAAGCATTACACTCGCCAAATATTATTTTTAGCAAGCTAACTACTTATTAGATTTCAAAATCTTCTCTTTTAAATAACCATCTATCGCAGCTGCGGCACTTCTACCAGCTCCCATAGCTGAGATTACAGTTGCGGCACCAGTAACTGTGTCCCCTCCTGCGTATATTCCTTCTAATGAAGTAAGTCCAGTCTCTTCAACTGCAACTATACATCCTCTTTTATTCACTTCAAGTCCATCTGTAGTAGAAGATATAAGTGGATTAGGGCTAGTACCTAATGACATGATAACCGTATCTACTTCTATTTCAAAGTCAGAACCGACTATTTCGCTAGGTCTTCTTCTTCCAGACGCATCTGGTTCACCTAATTCCATCTTGACGCATATCATTCCTCTTACATTTCCACCCTCATCTAGTAGGATTTCCTTAGGGTTTGTAAGTGTGTGGAAGACTACTCCCTCTTCTTTAGCATGGTGTACTTCTTCTATTCTAGCTGGAAGTTCTTTTTCACTTCTTCTATAGACTATATAGGACTCAGAACCAAGTCTAAGAGCAGTCCTGGCTGCGTCCATTGCTACGTTTCCTCCACCTACTACTGCTACTTTTTTTCCAGATCTGATCGGTGTATCGTAATCCTCTCTAAACGCCTTCATCAAGTTTACCCTTGTAAGGTATTCATTTGCTGAAAATACTCCATTTCCATTTTCTCCTGGTATTCCCATGAAAGACGGAAGACCAGCTCCTGAGCCTATGAATATAGCGTCAAATCCTTCTTCTTCGAGTTGCTCTATAGTTATAGTTCTACCTATTATTACATTTGTCTCTATTTCGACACCTAGTTTTTTGATGTTTTCAATCTCAGGCTGTACTACTCTTTCCTTTGGAAGTCTAAACTCTGGTATTCCGTAAGTTAAAACTCCTCCTGCTTCGTGCATTGCCTCGTATATAACTACATCGTATCCTTCTTTTGCAAGGTCGCCTGCACAGGCTAGACCAGCAGGTCCACTTCCTATTACCGCAACCCTAGCGTTTTTCTTTTCCTTTGTGCTAGCTAGGTTTACGTTGTTTTCCCTAGACCAGTCAGCGACAAATCTCTCTAATTTACCTATTGACACTGGCTCGTTTTTTATACCGACTATACATTTACCTTCACATTGAGATTCCTGTGGGCAAACTCGTCCACAGACTGCTGGAAGAGAGCTATTTCTAGCTATTACCCTAGCTGCTTCTTCTATATTTCCTTTTTTGACCTGTGCTATAAAATCTGGTATCTCTATTGAAACTGGACAGCCCTCTACACATCTAGGTTTTTTACATCCCAGACATCTCTGAGCTTCTTCCATTGCTTCTTCTTTGTTGTATCCGTAGCAAACCTCTTCGAAGTTTGTAGCCCTAACTTTTGGATCCTGTTCTCTTACAGGCACTCTTTTGTTACTCATTATAAGTCACCTCCGCATTTACAATCTTCGTGATGAGATTTATCCCCGTCTTCTAGCTCTAGAAGTTTCTTTCCTTCTTGAGTTTTATACATGTTCTGTCTTCTCATAGCTTCATCGAAGTTTACTAACCATCCGTCGAACTCTGGTCCGTCTACGCAGGCGAATTTTATTTCATCACCTATGCTCACCCTACATGCTCCACACATTCCAGTTCCATCTACCATTATACTGTTTAAGCTGACTATAGTAGGTATGTTTAGTTCTTTTGTAAGTAGACATGCGAATTTCATCATTATCATAGGTCCTATTACTATCGCTTCGTCGTAAGTTTTACCTTGATTGTTTACTAGGTCTTTTATCAATTCAGGTATCATCCCTTTAAATCCATAAGAACCGTCATCCGTACATATGTACAGATTCTTTGCTACTTCCTTCATCTCGTCTTCGAGAATTATTATGTCCTTGCTTTTAGCTCCAATTATTACGTCCACATCTATTCCTCTTTCGTGCATCCATTTGACCTGTGGATAAACTGGTGCGGAACCAACCCCTCCTGCTACAAACAATATATTTCTTTTTTTGATTTCTTCTATATCTTCGTGTACAAATTCGCTTGGTCTTCCCAAAGGACCTACGAAATCTTGCACTGAATCACCTTCATTTAAATCTGCCAATCTCTTAGTTGAGGCTCCGACAGTTTGGAACACAATTGCGACTGTTCCGTCTTCTTTGTTGTAATCTGCTATAGTCAAAGGTATTCTTTCACCTTTTTCATCTATCTTTATAATTATGAACTGACCAGGATTCGCTGATTTAGCCACTCTCGGTGCCTCAATGTCCATGTAATAAATATTTTCTGTAAGTTCTTTTTTACTTACTATTTTGTAACTCATTCTGTTCTCTCCTATCTAACTAATTTGTTATACACTTCATTCCTAATCTAGATTATACTATATTTCATTAAATTTGTAATAATTTTATGATAAGTGGTAAAAAATATATACTGTGTACCTATTCTACAATGCCTGGTATCAATCAAATCTAGGCATATTTTTCAACATATACACTGAATGGACGCCAAAATGGATTAACAAATGTATCTATCCCTTGCATAATTCGCTAAAATTCATTAAAATAAAGAGTAGAATATTGTTCGCACAGTACACATTAGTATATTAAAGGTTTACATTAAAGTTTTGAATAAATTTGATTGAATGTAATTTTGATTAAATCCTACTGACTGCAGGGGGAAATCTTTAAAATTTGAGCTCTATAGATGAGGAGGGAATTATGGCAGTTTTCAGAAAAAAAAATAAGACTACTATGAGGAAGAGGACAAATAAGACAAGTAATAAAAAGAAGAAGTTTAATTTCGATTTCAAGAAGGGAAATAAGAAGAAATTAATAATATACATATCAGTTGGCGTTGTGGTCTGTGCTACATTAGGGCTGCTTTCATATTACGATAAGCAAAATCAAATTGCCGATGGAGATGAAAATGGCTTAGAGATGTATACTATACCAGAAAATGAAAAGATATTTATAAACGGTACTGTTGTGCCAAAGAACACTAAATCATTCGATCTGGCAGCAGATACTGAGCTCAGCTCTATGAGTGTTACAGATGGCCAGAGTGTAACTCAAGGTGCCTTGCTTTACACTAGCAAGAACAACACTATATTAGCACAGGTGGACGGATTGAAAGAGCAGATTGCCACATTGAAGAAAACTAAAAACGCTACACCGAATAATACGCCAGAAAATAAAGTTATCATCAACGGACTAGACAGCGATATAACTAAGTTAAACAATCAGATTACAGCTTTAAACAACAAGGCATACGTCAAGACAACTGCTCCATTTGCAGGAAAGGTTTATTTAAACAACACGACCTCGGATACAACGGCAGGAGATGACAAGTCACTTCCTTCGCTTTTAACTCTTCAGAGCAACGATCTGTACATGAAGGGTAAAATAAGCGAGCAGGACTTCCCTAAATTATCTGTTGACCAAACTGTCGACATCCTTGTATTCTCGACAAATGCTCAGCTTACAGGAAGGGTCAGCAATATATCTGAAAGACCGTCTGATCAGGCGGATGACAATGGTACTCAAGGATCTATGTCTTACTACGATGTCAATATACAGTTTGACAGTCAAGAAGACCTTGTAAATGGATTCCATCTTCAGGCTTCTATGAAGGTCGCAAGCTCTGCATTTAAAGTGCCATCTAGCGCCGTACTCAAGGATGCAAACGGAAGCATGTACGTACTTAAAAACATGGATGGAATAATGAAAAAACAAATTGTAGATGTTTCTTCCCAGAACGAAGAGACTGCTATTATAAGAGGCGGTTTACAAGAAAACGACGTTATTATACTCGCTCCTACTACTGATATGAAAGAAGGAGATGCTATACCTGGTTTAGCATCTGGCGAAGGTGATGGTGATGGTTCCGATTTGAACAATCCATTCGCCGACGATTCAAATTCTGGCGATGGCGTTCCCGAATCCGGGGATATGAGCGACCAGGTCAATCAGTGATATGTTGATTTCACTTGATAATATTCAAAAATACTACAAGGTGGGTAAAGACAGTATTCATGTTCTAAAATCTCTAAATTTACAAATAGAATCAGGTGAATTTGTGATTATAATGGGTAAGTCTGGAAGTGGTAAGACTACATTACTGAACTTACTAGGATTTTTAGATACATTTGAAGAAGGCAGATACCTCTTCAACGGAAAAGACGTTACTGATTTGAACGAAAGCCAGCGTTCAGACTTCAGAAACAACAATATTGGATTTATTTTTCAACAGTTCAATCTAATAGAGACCTTGAGTATCTATCAAAACGTTGAACTCCCACTGCTCTACAGCAAAAAATACAAGAGAAGCCAAAGGGAAGCCGTCATAAGGGAGAAACTTATGCAGGTTGGGCTTCTAGATAAAATAGATGTTAAGCCTCTCCAGCTCTCAGGAGGTCAACAACAGCGTATCGCTGTGGCAAGGGCTTTAGCTAACGATCCGCAGATAATATTTGCAGATGAGCCTACAGGCGCCTTAGACTCCGAGACTAGCACGGATATCATGGAGCTTCTAAAGAGACTTAATGAAGGCGGCAAGACTATAATAATGGTTACACACGATCAAGATTTAGTTAAGTACGCGACAAAGATTGTCCGACTTAAAGATGGTGTGTTCGTTTCGGAGGTATGATCATGGGACTTATAAAAAACTCTCTAGCAAATTTAAAAGGTCATAAACTTCGTGTATTTGTAGCTATCCTCTGGATAGTTATAGGTATAACCTCAGTTGTGCTAGTAACTTCAATAGGTAATGGATTTCAAAAGGAAGTGGCTAAGTCAATAGACATAGCAAATGACAAAAAAACTAGGATAGACTTTGAATCGAGCGATGCCAGCATGAATGACTTCAGTGCGTTTCTGAGTCCATTCACAAATAGAGACCTTGAAGAACTCTCTTTCGTCACTGGAGTTGAAAAAGTTACTCCAGCAAAGGACTTCTATCAGAGCGATTCAGAATTTTACTCCGAGGCCAAATACGATAGAAAAGCTTCTAGTCTTAGCATATCTCCAATCAAAAAAGACTCTTATATCGACTTGATTGCCGGTAGGGAGTTCTCTTTGGACGACGATAACAGAAAGGTCATTATCATCACCGACAATAACGCAAACGAACTCTTTGGAGATGCATCTTCGGCAATTGGCAAAGGGATAACAGTAAATGGAATCAACTTTGAAGTTATCGGCGTTATAAGTGGAGACGAAACCGCTTTAAACGAAGGAAGAAGTCAATTTGATAACTACAGGACTGTAATGTCATTAGTGCCCGTTCAATCGTTTAAAGACCTACTGAGGACGCAGTACGACCAGTATACAACTATATATGCATTGGACGTCTACGCTAAGAAGGGTTACAATGCATACGATGTCGCTAACAACGTAATTGGCAAACTAAACGAAAATCACCCAGATATCAACGGTACCTACACTACCCCAGACCCTTCAGAACAGGCAAATGCGATGAAGGAAATTACTGATAACGTAAATAAATTCGTCTCGGTCGTGACAGTAGTAGCCATGGCTGTCGGAGGTGTCGGAATAATGAATGTCATGTACATCTCTGTGATGGAAAGACAGAGGGAAATAGGTATAAGAAGAGCCATAGGTGCTAAGCCTAGATCTATACTCCTTCAGTTCCTAGTAGAATCCGTAATCATTACAATTGCAGGCGGTATAATCGGAATAGTCGTTGGATTGATTGCCAGTAAGAACCTGTACAGATTTACAAACCTCGGATACGAGCCAGTTGCGAATGTAGAAAGCTTTGTCTACGCACTCGCCGCGACTGTTATAACTGGTGTTATCTTTGGGCTTGTACCAGCCTTTAAAGCGTCTAGATTAGATCCAATTAAGGCTATTTATAAATAATAGATAAGATAAAGATATATAAGTTAAATTAAAATAAATAGTGATTGTGTTGCAGTGAATGCCAGAGCCACAAAAAAAGAAAGATATCCGCTACCTGTGAGGTGGTAGATATCTTTCTTTTTTTGTAGTTACAATATAGTCCGACCTTATTGGTATCACTTGTAAATGCTTATGGCGTGAAATCGAAATTATACACGCTGCCAACTGTGTATATTGGTTTATTTTTTAACAGTTTTTATTTTCATATGCAATGGCACCCTTGCAAATTGTGTATTTGACTACTCCCTTCAGAGTCCAGCCCTTAAATGGCGAGTTGATCGCCTTTGATTCAAAGTTTTCTGCTATCCACTCTTTATTCGGGTCGAACACCACTATATCGGCTGATTTTCCAACTTCGATGCCGCCTGAATCCAGTCCGTAGAGATTTGCTGGGTTTGTAGTCATCTTTTCAAGAAGCTGCATCATTGTTAGATACCCCCTGTCCACTAAACTCATTATGCCTAGCGATAGAGATGTTTCAAGTCCTATTATTCCGCTTGGCGAGTTTACAAAGCTCCTATTTTTTTCTTCTTGGCTGTGTGGAGCGTGGTCTGTAGCTATTATATCTATAGTTCCGTCTTGTAGACCTTTTATTATTTTAAGTCTGTCTTCTTCCGTCCTCAGCGGTGGATTCATCTTGGCGTTTGTGCCGTATTTTTCTATTGCTGCATCTGTCAAGGTGAAATGGTGTGGAGTAGCCTCTGCATAAACCTTTGCACCTTGATTCTTTGCAAACCTCACCATATCTACCGATACTCCTGAACTTATATGTTGTATATTTACCTTTGCACCTGTGTAGATAGCCAACATGCAGTCTCTAGCTACCATCGTGTCTTCTGCTGCCCTCGATGCTCCTCCAAGTCCTAAACCTAGTGATGCCATCCCCGAGTTCACCCCTGGATTACTTATCAGACCTGCATCTTCTTCGTGGAAACTAAGTACAACATCTAATTCGGCAGCCTTTTTCATAGCCTCAAAAACTATTCTAGAGTTCATAAGGGGAAGTCCGTCATCTGTGAATCCCACTGCGCCCTTTGATTTTAATAGCTCCATATCAACTAGTTCTAATCCACCAAATCCCTTGGTTATAGCAGATGACTGATATACTTTTATAGGCAGTTCTTCTGCCTTTTCCACAACGTATTTCAGAGTTTCTTCATTGTCTACTACAGGTTTTGTATTTGCCATACACACAACTGTGGTAAATCCGCCCTTAGCTGCCGATTTCGCACCTGTACATAGATCTTCTTTATATGTATACCCCGGGTCTCTAAAATGTACGTGTGCGTCTATAAGACCCGGAGAAACTACGCATCCTTTTGCGTCTATCACTCTGATTGATTCATTTTCCTCTAATTCATCTTTGATAATCTTTCCTATTGATTTTATTTTTCCATCTTTAATTACTACATCTGTAACTTCATCTATTTTTCTCTTTGGATCTATTAATCTTCCGTTTTTTATTAAAATCATTTTTTCACCTCTCATTGTTTTATATACTTATCATGCCCTTATATAATTATATTATATCTTGAGCAATAAGTCATCGAGATCTAGTACTTTAAATATTGATTATCGGTATGCTGTGAAAACCCGCTAAAATAGGAATCATTACCAGCGTCTATAGATATTCTCATCTTTTTCGATCTATATTAAGCCTTCATATCCGCATTTAGCAATTCCCCCTGGAGTTGCTGCGGAGTTGATTGTATCTACGATTATCCCACTGTACGTATCTATCACAGATATATTACTGCTTTCGGAATTAGTGACGTACGCCAATCCTTGATATGGGTCTATCGTCACATCCCTTGGCGAAGGTCCAACATTCACAGTCCTAATGATTTGATAAGAAGTTGGATCTATTACCGATACATTTCCGCCATCGTAGTTGGTTACGTATATTAGATTTGTACTTGGGTCTATCGCAACTGCGTTTGGCCTACTTCCTACATCTACGACAGCAACTACGTTATTTATAGTCGGATCTATTACCGATAAGGTGTCATTTGTGTAGTTTGTAACGTAGACCATTCCTGTTACCGGATTTACTGTCACACCTGAATCGGTTCCTCCTCCAACATTTGGGATAGTCGCTACAACAATATCAAGATCTGGTGATATTACTGAAACACTGTTCTCTCCTGAATTTGCAACGTAAACCATGCCGTTCACTGGATTTACGCCTATTCCATTCGGGGAGCTTCCAACCGGTATCGTTGCCACCACTGTATTTGTACTTGTATCGATTACCGATATATTCCTACTCGTACTATTTGCTACATATACCCTATTTCTATCGGCATCAACTGCAACTGCCCTAGCTGCAGTCCCAACGGGTATTGTATCTACAACTGTATCAGTGAGCTGGTTTAGCACATACACTTGATTACTTGTGCCACCTGCTATATACACGAGTCCATTTCTCTGGTCTATCGCTACCTTCCTCGGAGCTCCAGATACAGTTATCGTATTAATAACAGTACCACCACTTGTGCTCGGGTCTATTACCATAATTCGAGCTGGGTTATTTCTAGCTACATACAGGTAGTTAGAACAGATATAAAATACCCCTGTCGGAGCTGTAGGCTCTGTCGGTTCTGTTGGTGATGTCGGTTCTGTTGGCGATGTCGGCTCTGTCGGCGACGTCGGTCCTGTTGGTCCAGTAGGTCCTACTGGTCCTGTTGGTCCTGCTGGTCCTGCTGGTCCTGCTGGTCCTGCTGGTCCTGCTGGTCCTGCTGGTCCTACTGCTCCAGTTTCTCCTTGTGGTCCTTGTAGTCCATCTGCCCCAGTATCTCCCTTAGGTCCTGTTTTACCTGGAGCGCCAGGAAATCCTTGTGGACCTGGAGGTCCTGGTCGTCCCGGATATCCTGGAGGTCCCGGAGGACCTGGACACCCTGGATATCCTTGTGCTCCACGTGGACCTGGAGGCCCTTGAGGACCTGGCACAGGTATATTATTTTCAACTACAATGTAGCAAATGTCTTCACTGCAATTTGATAAATCCATACATGATATATCTATTGTAGAACAATTGTATATATTTATCGTCTTGTTTGCGTTGTACCTACTTCTTGTACTCATTTAAATTTCACCCAACTTTCATGCTACTTATTTATGGTTAACTGTATTATTATATGGTATATCTGCAATAACGTTCCTCATTAAGTGAAAAAATATGATTTCGACAGATAATTTAATATATAATTTTTTTGAAATAGATTGTAATTATTTCCGAAATGAATTTCCATTAATTGAAAAAATACCAAAATCAGCTCAAACTAATGAACTCTTTTGGTATTTATTTTATGTAATGCACTCGGAAGATCCTTGGTTTCCTCCTCAGTTGACTGCGTTTAATATTATCTTCTAAGCTGCCAACTGAGTTGTAGGTGACCTAATCCTTATATCCTTTATATTTGGTTGTGTAGTCTCAATTCGATATAGTAGTGCCTCATTATTTTTCTGTACATAGATTTTATCTAAAACAACTTCACTCTTCATAGATTCTGATTCTTGATTTTGCGGTATATTATTTTCTGATGTTATTTTATTTTCTACTATTATTTTATCTTCTGGCGCATTTGAACTTTCATCGTTTTTTTCATACTCCACAATATTTTCGCTTGCTTCAATGTTTTTATACTCTTCAGTACCTTTATATTCTACGATGCTTTCGTATTCCATAATGCTTTCATTTTCTAATGTGGCCTTGCTTTCTGCTAATCTGCTATTTTTAAGTTTATTATTTCGACTCACACAATTCGCTACTTCCAACACACTTGATTTATTGCTGGTAACGAATTTATTTTCTCTCTGCTTCGGTTCTGTGCCTTGCCTACCTATTGAATTTATAGCCTTTCTCTCCATAAATTCGTTGCTTATTTCTGTGTTGGTATTTAACATCGGCGTTGGCAGTTTTGGTAATTCTACGTCGATTGATCTATCTATTTTATCTGGGACGAGTCGATTTTCATATGTGTAGTGGTTGAAGTTGTCGAATACTTTTTCGGCCAGTATTCGCTCTTTTGTTAAATCTTTTGTTTTGATATTTAGCACAATTTGACTCTTACAAATTGAGTTGTTTTCCTTTCTGGTTCTATACTTCCCGCTGACATGCTTGCTCTTAATGCCCTTTCCGTTAGTATTCTTTAATCTGCCTACCAATCTATTTTTCTCAGTTGCTGTATATTCGCCTTTTAATGACAATTCATTTTTTGACTTCTTTCCCTTGATTCGCTCTATTCCAAAATTAACAATCCCTTCAGCTAGTTTAATAATTCGGCGTATTAATTCTAAACTTCTAGACTCTCTATTTGAAACAGGAATAAAATTATAAAGTATTCCTACCTCGTCTTCATCGTCAATGAGCTCTAGTATGCTTGAGTTCCTGCTTGATATATCCTCGGTTTTTAAGCATTCAAGCGTATTCAGTTTGCCCGACTTAGAATATTTAAATGTATATAGGCTAGCTCTTGAATCAAATGCTATCCCTTCCTTATTGACCCCTCTTATTTCAATAAATCTACCTGTTTCCCCAATCATCGATTTTAAGATATTCTCATGTGCCGCTGGAATTATGAGGTAGAATTTTATATCGTTTTTAGATATATGTGTGTAAAAGCTCACCTTCTGTTGTGATTTGATTATTAACTTCTTTTCTTCTATCCTAACTCGCTCTCTTATCGTTTTGAATAATTTGTTTATTTCCTTTGATATGTCTTTAGAATTAGTTGTGATATCGTAGTTTTTCGATGGTATAAGTTCCAAGTATATGTATTCAGTCTTTTCTATTTGATAGTACTTTGACAATCTCATGGATTTAGCCCTAGGCAATCTCATCACCCCCAGCATTCTAATACTCCTTATTTTATATTCTATTCTGATCCATCCAATTTGATTCCATCTCAAGGTTATAAATTTTATACAAATCCCCCACGTAATCACAAATTAAAAAGAACAAGGCTATTTGAAACCTTGTCCTACATTTAATCCCTGTGTTCAATCATATCGTTTACGTATTTCACTATACTATCTTTTGATTTTTTAACGTGAAATTTTATTGTTTCTACCTTGCCAACTCTATTGTAATGATTTATAGTTAAGTCCTTTTCAGAGCTAATTTTAAAGTCGATTATTTTATCCTTAGCTATATCAAATTTTCTACATTCAACTTGATTTGTGAGGATTCGCAATCCTACTTCGTTTGCGGTTACAAAACAATGGATGTCCTTATCGACACCTGGTAAGCCTTCCACTAAATACGCTCCTACGTATTCTTTCACATTGTTTTCTTCTATCATCTTATTAAACTTTTCTGTATTTCGTTTATGCGATTTCTTGGCGGTATAAAACATGCAGACACAGTATATTGCCAACAATACCACGAGTAAAGTCAACATGATATGGGTCAAATTTTTCATTCTGTAAACACTCCCTATATTGTTAATTTATTAATATTATTATACAATAGAAAAACGTTTTTTACAATTGCACTGGATTACTAAACTAAAATTTTCAAAACGCTAACTAAAATAAAAAGGTAGATACCAATAAAACGTTTCTGTTCTACGGGCATCTACCTCAAATATACTACAAATTCTAACTTTTGCTTATTCTATGAAGTATATATATTATATGCTACAAGTTCTAATTTTTACTTGTTTTGGAAGTATATATTTAATATACTACAAATTTTAATTTTTACTTATTTTGTGAAGTATCTATTTAAAAGACCTAAGAATGCTTTACCATGTCTAGCTTCGTCTTTACACATTTCATGAACTGTATCATGTATTGCGTCTAGTCCTAATTCTTTTGCTCTCTTAGCTATTTTTAACTTACCATCAGTTGCACCGTATTCAGCGTCAACTCTCATTCTTAAGTTTTCTTTTGTATCTGCAACTACTACTTCTCCTAGTAGTTCAGCGAATTTTGAAGCATGTTCAGCTTCTTCGAAAGCTATTCTTTTGTAAGCTTCTGCTACTTCTGGATATCCTTCTCTATCAGCTTGTCTGCTCATTGCTAGGTACATACCAACTTCTGTACA
>JAISJN010000018.1 GCA_031261505.1 Clostridioides sp.
TCTAATCTCTTTATTTCGTTTAATGTCTTGTCGTCAATATCGTCCTTTTTAGTTAATAGTATAGGACAATTCTTTTCATGTGCTAGTACTGTTGCTGTTAGAACATCTGTGTATTTTTCGCCACTTGCCAATACCACTGATTTTGTTGGATTACTTGGGACAATTGGATCATTAACTTTTACCATCTGCCATACATACGTTTCATTACCAGAATGTTTTGTTATCACGTCATCTGCGGTCATTGTATTGCCCTTCGGCTTAGTTACTGTACCAGATCCTACGTTTATCCATTTTCCGGTTGTCTTATATTTTCCACCATCAATTGATATTAGAGTATCCGCTGTTGAATCTGGTAGCATTGTATTAGAGGATCCTTTGAAGTTTATTCCCAATTTCAACTGTCTAAGTTCATTGCAGTCATAAAACATAGCTTCCATAGTAGTAACCTTATCTGTGTTAAACTTGTCACCTAAATCAATTGATTCCAAATTAGTACAGGCAGCAAACATACTCTTCATATTAGTAACCTTAGATGTATCAAACTTACTCACATCAAGTGATTCCAAATTAGTACAGGCAGCAAACATCTCAAACATATCCTCAACCTTAGACGTGTCAAACTTACTCACATCAAGTGATTTCAAATTACTACACATAACAAACATGTCTTTCATATTAGTAACCTTAGATGTATCAAACTTACTCACATCAAGTGATTCCAAATTAGTACAGGCAGCAAACATATAAGACATATTCTCAACCTTAGACGTGTCAAACTTACTCACATCAAGTGATTCCAAATTACTACAAGAATCAAACATATAAGACATACTAGTAACCTTAGACGTGTCAAACTTACTCACATCAAGTGATTCCAAATTACTACAAGAATCAAACATATAAGACATATTCTCAACCTTAGACGTGTCAAACTTACTCACATCAAGTGATTTCAAATTACTACACATAACAAACATCCTAGACATATCCTCAACCTTACCAGTGTTAAACTTATCACCTAAATCAATTGATGTCAAAGCGGAACAGTATTCAAACATAAATGACATATTAGTAACCTTATCTGTGTTAAAATTACTTAAATCAAGTGATTCCAAATTAGTACAGGCAGCAAACATACTCTTCATATTAGTGAGTTCAGGTGTGTCTAAGTCACTAATATCAATCGAGGTTAAAGCGTTACAGGCATCAAACATATAAGACATATCAGCAACCTTAGATGTATCAAACTTACTTAAATCAACAGATTTTAAACTAGCACAGGTATAAAACATATAAGACATGTCAGTAACCACAGATGTGTCTAAGTCATTAAAATCGATCGATTCCAAATTACGACAGGCATAAAATGACTCGTCGAGACTACTTGCAATAACTCCAGATTCAAACTTTATTTTTTTACATTTATCATACTTATCGAATACACTAGATAATCTTCCGGATATAGTTCCTACCTTAACAGTAAGAACACAACTTGAACTGTCATAGAAACAAGGACTTGTTCCCCACTTGAAATCAGGGGCTAGTTTTAATTCCCATACATAAGTTTCATCTCCAGAATGTTTACTTATTACATCATCTGCGGTCATTGCATTGCCCTTCGGATTAGTTACTGTACCATTTCCTACATTTATCCATTTTCCTGTTGTATTATATTTCACGTTATCAATTGTTACCAATTGATTTGAAGTAGGATTATACAAAGATGTAGAGGAGGGTGCGTGGAAAGAGTTCCCTAGTTTTAACTGTTGAAGATTGTTACTTTGCAAAAACATATTAGTCATAGTAGTAACCTTAGCAGTGTTGAAATTACTTAAATCAAGCGATGTCAATTTACCGCAGTTATAAAACATAGAACTCATATCAGTAGTATTAGTAGTATTAAAATTATCTACATTAAGAGATGTTAAACTGCTACAATTACCAAACATATATTTCATAGTACCAACATTAGTAGTATTAAAATTACCTACATTAAGAGATGTTAAACTGCTACAATTATAAAACATATAGCTCATATTAGTAACCTTAGATGTATTAAACTTACTTAAATTAAGTGATGCTAAATTACTACAGCCATAAAACATATAAGACATATTATCAACATTATTAGTGTTTAAGTTATCAAAATCAATAGATATCAAACTTGTACAGTTATAAAACATCTCAGACATATTAGTAACCTCAGATGTGTCTGAGTCATTAAAATCAACAGATGTCAAACTTGTACAATTCCTAAATATTTTTGCAAGGTTTGTAAATTTAACTCCAGACTCAAACTTTACTTTTTTAACGTCACCAGAGTTATTGAAACCGTATACAGAAGATAAATTATTTGATATAGTTCCAGCACCAACAGTTAAAACACAACTTGAACTGTCATAGAAACAAGGACTTGTTCCCCACTTGAAATCAGGGGCTAGTTCTAATTCCCATACATAAGTTTCATTTCCAGAATGTTTACTTATTACATCAACAGAGTTCATTGCATTGCCCTTCGGATCAGTTACTGTACCATTTCCTACATTTATCCATTTTCCTGTTGTATTATATTTCACGTTATCAATTGTTACCAATTGATTTGAAGTAGGATTATACAAAGATGCAGAGGATGGTGCGTGGAAAGAGTTCCCTAGTTTTAACTGTTGAAGTTTGCCACAGCCATTAAACATAGTAGCCATAGTAGTAACCTTAGATGTATCAAAGCTACTTAAATCAAGTGATGTCAAACTTGTACAGTTATTAAACATCTCACCCATAGTAGTAACCTCAGATGTATCAAAATTACTTACACCAAGTGATGTTAAATTACTACAGCGAGAAAATATACCATACATACCAGTAACCTTAGCAGTGTCAAAATGGCTTAAATCAAGTGATGTCAAACTACTACATTTAAAAAACATATCAACCATATTCGTAACGTTAGATGTATCAAAACTACTTACATCAAGTGATATTAAACTACTACAGCCAGAAAACATAGCATCCATAGTAGTAACATTAGATGTGTCTAAGTCTTTAAAATCAATCGATATCAATTGGTTACAGTTATAAAATGCCTTTTCGAGACTACTTGCTATAACTCCAGACTCAAATACTACGCTTTTAACGGAATCGGAACTAGGAATCGTTCCAAATATAGTTTGAGATCCTGTTCCTTTCGATACAGTCATTAGTCCAGTTTCTGCATTAAAGGTATAAGGGCACTCACCCCAAATTCCAGCTTCTAATTCCCTAGTACTCTTACCCTCTATCTTTGAACTACTTATATCTTTTTTATCATCCTTCTTTTCATCAGCAACTTCAGATTTAGAATTACTGTTCTCCTCAATGGCAAATGCCAATGGTGTTACTGATGTGGTTGTCAAAACCATCAATAATGCTAATGTCGTTAATTTTTTCTTCATCTTCATATCAATCATCTCCTATTTTTAAAATATTTGCAAATTATGGGCACCAAAGTGAAGTGTATACAGTATATATTAATCAAAAAACATACCCCCCCCTTCGAGTGTACTGAAACAACATGGATATATGTCAAAATAGCAAGTATAAGTCGCGTTACGACAAAACATTGAGTTTGTCCATAATATCATTGAATATGGATATTATGGCTCGGTATGGTAACTCAAGAAAAAGACCTACAAAATCGGTAGGGAAAAGGTGAAGGGCTAACTCAAAAACAGTTTTAAATGGATAGAATTAAACAAAAAAGGGTGCGTATATTGTGAAAGACAACAATATAAAACATCTACTTAAAATCGATGAATAGTAGATAGTGAATGAATAGAGAGTAGATTTAAAATGAAACACCGTGAAGATTGAAATATTTTGTGGGAAATTAATATTTCTCGGGAAATAAAATTGAAGTATAAGAAAATAACAAGGTATACAGGATAATTTGCATTTAAATGTAGTATTTGTCTGAAATTTATACGATAATCTGTGTTAAACTAGGTGAATAGGGATATATATATAAAGAGGATTTGACAGTGTGACTTAGTTCTACGCTGATATTATTATATAGATAGGATGGATATTATGGAATTAATTCAGAGAGAAAATACAGTTATCGCTAAGGGACTTAGAGATTTTGACCCTAAGCATATTTTTGAATGTGGACAGTGTTTTAGATGGAAAATACAAGAGGATGGATCTTATACTGGCGTGGCTAAGGGCAAAATTTTAAATGTAGATCGAGATGGCGATGATATTTTGTTCAGAAATACAAGTGTTGAAGAGTTCAATGAAATCTGGTACGACTACTTTGACCTAGGTACAGATTATTCGGATATAAAAGCAAAGCTCAAGAAAATGGATGGATATCTAGACAAAGCAACCGATTTTGGAAGTGGAATTAGAATTTTGAGACAGGATGGTTGGGAGATGTTGATTTCATTTATAATATCATCTAATAACAGAATTCCTATGATCCAAAAGGCTATCGAAAATTTATCAAGAGAGTTTGGAAGCTACATTGGTGAGTTAGATGGAGAAAAATACTACGCTTTTCCAACTCCTAAGGAATTAAATATGGCAACTCAAGATGAGATAAGAGCTTGCAAGACCGGATTTAGGGATAAATATATCAAGAGCACAACTGAAGAGGTTGTAGCTAGTGGTGAGGACGTCAGCGGGTTTACTACTATGAGTACTGAGACTTGTAGGAAGGAATTACTCAAGTTCAAAGGGGTTGGATCTAAGGTATGCGACTGTATATCTCTGTTTGGAATGCAAAAATACGATACATTCCCAGTAGATGTATGGGTAAAAAGGGTAATGCAGGAGTTTTATTTAGAAGAGGAATTGAGCTTGCCTAAGATTAGAGAGTTTTCGATAGATATGTTTGGAGACTTATCCGGATTTGCTCAACAGTATCTATTTTATTACGCAAGAGAGTTCGGTATAGGCTCTAATAAGCCTAAAAAATAAGAACTTAATTAATGATATATTATTCTAAAAACTATTGAAATTTTTAGTACATTAGTATATTATAATATATGTTAGCACTCTCGGTCAAAGAGTGCTAACTAAAAAAATAAATTATTTCTGAATAAGGGATTACACATAATTGGGAGGTAGGAAAAATGAAAATCAGACCATTGGCTGACAGAGTCGTAATCAAAAAAATAGAAGCGGAAGAAAAGACTTTAAGTGGAATAGTTCTTCCAGGAAATGCAAAGGAACAACCTCAGGTAGCAGAAGTTGTAGAGGTAGGACCAGGTGTAGTCACAGTTGGCAAGGAAGTAGTAATGGAAGTTAAGGTTGGAGATAGAGTTATATTCCAAAAATATGCAGGAACAGAAGTTAAATTAGAAGGCGAAGATTATACCATACTAAAACAGAGCGATATACTAGCGGTATTAGAATAATAGAATATAATTATATATGACAACACAAAAATAAGCTGAGGGTTAAAATAAAGAATTAAAATAAGTGTAAGTTAACGATATCAAATAAATAGAGTAGATGGAGGAAATAAAATGGCAAAAGAAATTAAGTTTTCGGAAGAAACTAGAAAAGCTTTAGAAATCGGTGTGAATAAATTGGCAGATACAGTAAAAGTTACTCTTGGACCAAAAGGAAGAAACGTTATACTAGATAAAAATTTCGGTTCTCCACTTATAACAAACGACGGTGTAACAATTGCGAAAGAAATAGAATTAGAAGATAAATTTGAAAATATGGGAGCACAGCTAGTGAAGGAAGTTGCTACCAAGACAAATGACGTAGCGGGAGACGGTACTACAACAGCTACATTACTAGCGCAGACAATTATAAGAGAAGGTCTTAAAAACGTTACAGCAGGTGCTAACCCAATCCTACTTAGAAAAGGTATTCAGAAAGCAGTAGAAGTAGCAGTAAAAGAATTGAAGTCACAGTCAAAAGAAGTAACTGGAAAAGAAGCTATATCTCAGGTTGCTTCTATTTCTGCTGGAGACGAAGAAGTTGGGCAACTGATCGCAGAAGCTATGGAAATAGTAGGCAAGGAAGGCGTAATTACTGTAGAAGAGTCAAAAACTATGAATACTGAATTAGATGCAGTTGAAGGTATGCAGTTTGACAGAGGATACTTATCTTCATACATGGTATCAAATGTGGATAAGATGGAAGCTGTATTAGAAAATCCATATATATTGATAACAGACAAAAAAATAACAAATATCCAAGATATTCTACCAATACTTGAACAAATAGTTCAAATGGGTCAAAAACTTCTAATAGTTGCAGAAGATGTAGAAGGTGAAGCACTTGCAACTCTTATCTTAAATAAATTAAGAGGTACATTCGACGTTGTTGCAGTCAAGGCTCCAGGATTCGGAGACAGAAGAAAAGAAATGCTTCAAGACATAGCTGTACTTACAGGAGCACAGGTCATATCAGACGAATTAGGATATGAGTTAAAAGAAACAGAACTTCCAATGTTGGGTCGTGCAAGTTCAGTGAAGGTAACTAAAGAAACGACAACTATAGTAGACGGAAGTGGCGATAAATTAGAAATAGAAAGCAGAGTAAACCAGATAAAACGTCAAATAGAAGAAACAACATCTGACTTCGATAGAGAAAAACTTCAAGAAAGACTTGCAAAATTAGCAGGTGGAGTTGCTGTTGTAAAGGTTGGAGCGGTCACTGAATTAGAGATGAAAGAAAAGAAACTTAGAATAGAAGACGCTTTAAACGCCACAAAAGCTGCTGTTGAAGAAGGTATAGTAGCAGGTGGTGGTGCAGCCCTTGTAAATGTAATACCAGCTGTAGATAAATTGGTTGAAACACTTGAAGGCGAAGTTAAATTAGGTGCTCAGATAGTAAGAAAATCATTGACTGAGCCACTTAAACAAATAGCAACAAATGCAGGACTAGAAGGTGCGGTAATAGTTCAAAACGTAATAAATTCAGCTCCTGAAATAGGATTTGACGCCTTAAACGAAGTTTATGTAGATATGGTTAAGGCAGGCATAGTGGATCCAACTAAGGTCACTAGAACAGCACTTCAAAATGCAGCTTCAATAGGTGCAACATTCCTTACAACAGAAGCAGCAATAGCAGATATTCAAGACTCTGGAGCTAAAATCCCAATGGGAGGCGGAATGCCAGGAATGATGTAGTATAGATTTTACAATTAATATAGCCTGTGTGGGTTGGAATGATATAAATTCATGTTTATGTTATTTCAATTCACACAGGCTTTTTTGTAACAAATTCTTGAGTTTATTCATATTGTAATAATGATAGATGAGATTAAAGAACCTTTAAAAGGAGTGAAAAATTTTGGAAAACAATGAATATAGAAGAGTCAGAAAAAACAATAGTAGAATTAGGCGAAGGATGAATTCTAGATTAAGCGATGATCATATAGGTTTAAATAGAGCTCAAAGAACAGAGCCCCAGCCAAGTAAGTACCAGAGATGGTTAAAAGCTAGAGAAGCAAGGATGAAAATTAAACAATTAGGGTCCGAAGTTATACAGCCAAATAGACCAGTGGGGCAAAAAGGAGCAAAAAACATGACATATGGAAATAGAAGAGGAGAACCAGCGGCGCAAACAATGGCTGAAAAAGTAAAAAACGCTAGGGATATAAGTCAATCATCTGAACCAACAGCTCCAAGATATGAAGAAATGTCAGAAAGATCAAGAAGAATGAATGAAGAGCAAAAATCTAATAAATATCGAGAATCCAATCAATCCCGGGAATTCCGTCAAGATAGAGAATCCAATCAAGCAAGAGAATCATGTCAAGATAGAGAATCTAGTAACAATCAAGAATACAGCCAAAAACAAAAAAGAGAGCAAGATATATTCAACTCAGAACCAATTTATGAAGAAAAGAATTCCAGAGAAACGACTTTCGGCGAAAGTAAGTCCGTAGAAAGTAAGTCCACAGAGAGCAAATCTACAGAGAGCAGGTCTACAGAGAGTAGGTCTACAGAAAGCACATCCACAGAAACTAAATATTCACAGCAAGTAGATTCAAACTATGTATATACGACAAATGCCAAGGAGGGAACAGTTTCAGTAATCGATACTTCTAAAAATGAGATTATCAAAATATTAAAAGTTGGAGATGACCCTGTAGGTATTGGAATAAATCCAAATACTAGAAACGTATATGTAGCCAACTATGGAAGTGGAAATGTTACTGTCATAGATGGAGTTGATAATAAAATAATTGGGACTATCAGAGTTGGAAGAGCTCCTGTAAGTGTAAGAGTAGATGATAAAAATAATAAAATATACGTAGTAAACAACGAAGATAAGTACGTATCCATAATTGACGGAAAGAGCAATATGATGTCTGGCTCACTTCCTGTAGGAAATATGTGTAATTTTGCCTACCCTGCAATCGCTTCAGATAAGGTGTATATAACAAGTGATCGCAATTTTATAGCTGTGGTGGATAAGAGAGTGAATCGAGTAGCAAAAACTATATGGACTGACGCCCCAGTGTTTGGTGCGGCAGAAGATCCTCAAGAAAAGAAGATGTATTTTTCTACTATAGACAATTACGTACTAGTGGTAGACGAGGATAAGGATGAGATAACAGATACAATTAGATTTGAAAACGAAGAAATCGAGGGTAATGATATATCTATAAATAAAAAAACACATAGGGCATATGCTACATCTTATGAGGGGAAATCTGGTTATTTGACGGTTATAGATACTGAAAAAACAACAGTTTATACAACAGTTAAGATTCCAGATGGATTTATGCTTATTGATATCGATGAAGACGAAAATTTAATTTATATTACAAATCCAAGTGCTGGTATAATATGCGTGGTAGATGGTGAGAGCAATAAGATTGTAGGAGATATAATAGGTGAAGTCGGCGAATTTGGGGTCGCAGTGATGAATAAGTAATAAATGTAAGTGGTGAATTATCATTTAAAAGGTATAGCATGTTGTATATCAAGCAGGCTATACCTTTGTATTAACTGTTAATTTTTAAAATACAATCCAAGATTTGTGTATCTATTCAAAGAGTGAAGGTCGGATTTTATAAAATGCCAGGTCTCGGGATAATTTCCGTCGACTGCAAAATCGCTATCGCAAATAAAATCGACGAACTCTTTCTCGTGTCCGTCGAATCTATCGGTGAACTTGTCGGCGAGCTCTGTCTTAAGATGTCTGTCTAGATTCTGCTTTCCGTAGAGGACATGGTCTAAATTGGTGGAAAAATAGTACACTGAGTAGGGGATGTCGTTGATTTCAGGTGTTGAACTCAATTTATTCAAGATAAGGGATTTTCTATCATTCCTATCTATTATTGATTCCACGTCCTTGGTCAATATACAGTCGTCTGAGTAAACCACTCCGTATCCATTTTTATGTTTCACATGCTCGCAATCTACAAAGGCACCATCGGTGTCTATTAGGTGTACAATCCTCTCTATATCCGACTTTTTAAAGAGTGGGTTGTTTTCTTCCAGGAAATTTTTTACCAGAGAGTGAACCTCACTTAAGATATTTTGATTGTCTGATGAATCTCTAGAAGTAATGTCTCCGCTGACTATATAGAATTTCGTCAGACTATTGCTAACCAGCCTAGATAGAAGTAGGGATAATGCCCTTTCCTCTGAAGGACCTTCTACCAAAAAAAGGCTTATCTTTTTTTCATCATTCACCTCAGATCACCCGCCTTTCTGAATGCGTGTCTGATTTCAAACGAATTTGTCTCTCTGTAGATTTCCTCTTTTTGACCTCCGAGTATTACAAGTCTCAAGTAGAAGTCCCTTAAATTGTCGGTCTTTTTGACATTGACGAGTCTAAGATATCTATTTTCTGGATTCGTCGTTGTGAAAACTACAGATTCCTTGCTAAGTCTCTCAAGCGGTCTTAAATTATGAGAGGTGAAGATGAATTGACCATTGGAGTTTTTCTCAAATACCTCAAGAATTTCGCCTAGAAGGTATTCAAATACACCCGAATCGAGCTCGTCAATAGCTAGACAGACTCCTTCATTGTTGTATACGGCTATCATCACACTGAGTATGGAGATGATCTTCTTTATACCCTCAGACTCGTATTTAAGTGGAATGCCTAGGTCGCCTCTCCTTGAGATAAGTTCTATATTCACAAGCTTTTGTGTACTTGTGGATAAATGTGCTCCGAGATTGCATAATTCTATTTTGAGTTCTGGAATCAAGGCGCTCAAAACTATATTTATCTGCTCTATAATTTTGGTCATGATATCGTACATTTCCTCGGGTATACTGAAATTATCAAAAAAATGTATGGTAAAACCATCGGAAACAACAGTATTTTCAATGTATTCATTAGTGATGGAGCTTGAATCACCCACGTCGTAATTGTCTCGATTTCCTCCAGAAGAAGCCTTTGAGTTAATTTTGAAATTAAACGGCATCAGGTGATCACTATTTATCTGTCCAAGTTGATCCGTCTTTATAACAAATAGATTTTTATTTGCAAAATTTTGTAATGCATTTATTATCTGTGGATATCTTTCATCCATGCTTTCACTGTTCCTAAAAATTGCAGTCATCAATTCAGAAAATATATACGAGGTAGAGTCTTTAAGTGAAAATGCGCGTGCGATGTTTATTTTGTAGATATTTTCGGCGTTCTCTCTTATTATATCGTTATATCTCTTTTTTGGTACGAAACAAGTGAGTTCATTGTCGATATCGTAGTCTATCATTTTAACCTTGACCTTTCTCGTCTTATCGAGAGAGCTTAGGTCTATGAAATCAAGCCTTTCCTTGGATACGATGACCTTACCTGTTTTTTCTGATGTCTTTGTCGGAACCTTCTTTTTTAACTCCAGGGAGTAATCTACCAAAAATTCTTTATCAGCATCCTGGATCAAAAACTTAGTAGACAGAGTTGCAAAATCATCGCCAAACGAAATTAAATTTGTCGTGTTATCGGGAAGCGGCTCGCCCTTGATGACATATTTCAAAAGATTTAAAGAGTCGATCAAGGTCGTTTTACCAGAGCCATTTTGCCCGTAAATACCCAGGATGTCTGATATATCAGATGGCTCATCTGAGTTTATATAGTTGTAACTGTTCATAGTTACGGTCCCGTTTTTGACATTTTTGAAGTTTTTTAGATGTATTTCCTGTAGTCGAACTGTGGAGTTCATTGTATCACCACCTGTATAATAATTAATACAGATAGTATGTGTAAAATTTAATTTATGTATGTGTAAATTTGTATGAATCAATTTAAATTTTTGCTGCTAATTGCAATAAGTTTAAATAATAAATAACTACATAAATTAACGCTATAGACTCTTGTATATATCCTCGATATCCTCTAATGTCACCTCGAGTGGATGATTTTTGAGTTTTTCCTTGTTATTGAACATGTTAGCAGAGTAATCAGAGACTTCGACCTTAGAGAGAGCTACCTTATCTGGATATAGAGCATCGATAAATACTTTAAACTCAGAAATTGAATCGAATCCCAATGCAGAAATTACTGTGTCAACCTTTGATTTTGAGCTTTTTTCGTATAAATTGAGATATCCAGCGAGAAGTATTCCACAGCCTTTACCATGGGGAACGTTGTGGAAATAAGTAAGAGGATAACTCATTCCATGTGGAAGAGATGTTCCGCTTTGAGATATCAAAATACCTGCGATTGTAGAAGCAAGTATAAGTTTTTCTCTAATTTCGTATGGAAAATTACCATTTATGAGATTAGATTTATACTCGCTGAACAAATGAAGTCCGTATTCTGCAAATATAATGCTTAATGCATTTGAATTTGTAGATAAATACCCTTCAACTAAATGTGCCAAGGTGTCTATTGCCGTATTTATAGTTATATTTATCGGTGTGTCCAGTAAGTACTTAGCATCTAAAAACGCAAGCACAGGGAAGACCTTAGTCGCAATACCCCTCTTAGTTTTCATATCCTTGTCAGTTATAATGCTGTAAGGGGTAGTTTCGCTTCCTGTTCCAGCAGTCGTAGGAATAGCTAATAGAGGTAGGTAGTCTAAATTTCCGTCTACAAAAATATCACTGACTACAGTATTTACGTTTTTAAGTAGCAATGAAACTGCTTTTGCGGTGTCTATTGCAGAACCACCGCCTACACCGATTAGGAAGTCTATGTTTTTAGACTTATATAAAGATACTATTTTTTGTACGGTCTCCTTAGACGGGTTTTCTTCAACCTCATCAAATATGAAGTACTCTATATTTTCTTGATCTAGAGCTATCTTTACGTCGTCTAATGAGCCGTTTCTCTTTGATGAATTATGTCCTGTGATGATTAGACAGAGTTCACCAAAACTTTTGATTTCGGATGAGTTTTTTACAACACAATCCTTGTCTTGAATAATTTTTGTTGGCATGTAGTAATTCATGGTTTCTTCCTTTCTTCTTTCCAAATATGTATTTTAAATGGTGATTCAATGATTTCAGTATGGGTTTCAACCATAACAGAAATGAGATTTATGCCAGCATTCTATATGTTGGAACATTTATCTCAAGTTATAATTCGGTCCTGTAGCAAATATATGTGATTACAATTATTTTATACAATAAATTGGAAATTTACAATAAAATTCAAGAATAATCTAAAAACATACTTAGAGGAGCTGTTTAGTAACTTGATTTTAATTGTTCTTTAGTAGTAATAACTGATATTTTCAGAAAAATAGAGACAAAACATATTGACAGAATATGCGGAATTAATGTAGAATAGTCATTGGACACGTTTATTGGTCTACATAACTTAATAATAAGAATAATATCACTCTGGTTTTTTACATAGAATTTTATAGTAAAGGTTTTAAATCACGAGTGAATTATATATCAGAATTGCAGATGGTAAATACCCACGCTGATTAATATCCGTGGATGTTGGCAATTTAGTCCGCATTTCTGGAAGCCTGTATAATAATTTCTACCCCAATAGAAACTATGAAGTTATTATACAGGCTTTTATTTTTAAATGATGATTTCATGATTTCAGCTAATGATGATTCAATGATTTCAGTTGGGACATTATCTCAAGTTATAGGTTGAATTCGTAGCAGGCTGGCTTATCAAAACCGCGAAAATGTGATAATATAGAATTACGAATAGAAGTACGAAAAAAATCTTGTTTTATCTTGCAATAATATACGTAAATTGTGTATAATAATAAGTTATATAACGAATCTTTAACACGTGATTTTACGTGAGAATTTCAATGAAATCGCCGACGAGAGAATATACGTGTAGTTAAATCAAAAAAGACTGAAGGAGAAAAAATATGAATCATGAACTAGTGCTTGTTGTAGACTTTGGTGGTCAATACAACCAATTAATAGCTAGAAGAGTCAGAGAAAATGACGTATACTGCGAAATAATCCCTTACACTGCTGGTGTAGAAGCGATAAAAGCAAAAAATCCTAAGGGAATAATATTTACAGGTGGACCTAACAGTGCATACCTACCAGATTCACCACAGATATCAGCAGATATATTTGATCTTGATATACCTATACTAGGAATATGTTACGGAATGCAATTCATAGCTCACACATTAGGTGGAGAAGTTAAAAGAGGCGAAAATAATCAAAAAGAATACGGTAAAACAAAAATCAACTATGGAGAATCAACATTATTTGATGGTTTAACTACAAATTCAGTTTGGATGAGCCATACAGACTACGTTGCAAATGCTCCAGAGGGATTTGAAATAGTTTCATATACAGACGTATGTCCGGTAGCAGCATTCCAAAAAGTTGATAAAAAAATATACGGAGTTCAATTCCATCCAGAAGTTGAACACAGTCAAGAAGGGTACAAAATAATCAAAAACTTCCTATATAATGTTTGTAAAGTCAGCGGAGACTGGACTACCACTTCATTTATAGATGACAAGATAAAAGAACTTAAAGAAAAAATAGGCGATAAGAAGGCTCTATGCGCTCTAAGTGGTGGAGTTGACTCATCTGTCGCAGCGGTATTAATACACAGGGCTATAGGTGACAACCTAACTTGTATATTCGTAGATCACGGACTTCTAAGAAAAAATGAAGGGGACGATGTAGAGAGAATATTCAGAGAAAAATTTGACATGAATCTAATCAGAGTAAATGCTGAAGATAGATTCTTAGGAAAATTAAAAGGCGTAACAGAGCCAGAACAAAAGAGAAAAATAATAGGTGAAGAATTCATCAGAGTATTTGAAGAAGAATCTCAAAAACTTGGAAGAATGGACTTCCTAGTACAGGGAACAATTTATCCTGACGTTATAGAAAGTGGATTAGGGGATTCAGCTACAATAAAATCTCACCACAACGTCGGTGGACTTCCTGAAGATGTAGACTTCCAAGAAATAATAGAGCCACTTAGATTATTATTTAAAGACGAGGTTAGACAGATAGGTCTAGAACTTGGAATAGAAGAAAATCTTATATTCAGACATCCTTTCCCAGGACCAGGACTTGGTATCAGGGTAATAGGTGAAGTGACTAAAGAAAAATGCGATATCTTGAGAGAAGCAGATGCCGTTTACATGGACGAGCTTAGAAATGCAGGTCTTTACAGAGAAATTTGGCAGGCATTCGCAACTCTACCAGATGTTATGACAGTCGGCGTAATGGGTGATGAGAGAACTTATGCACATCTAGTAGGTATAAGAGCTGTAACTTCGTCTGACGGTATGACTTCTGACTGGTACAACATGCCTTATGATGTATTAGAGAGGATATCTAATAGGATTATAAACGAGGTCGATGGGGTTAATAGGGTAGTGTATGACATTACTTCTAAACCACCTGGAACTATTGAGTGGGAATAGTAATATTTAAGTAGTACTGTAAGGGATGTAACTAGGTTGAAATATCTAATTACATCCCTTATTTTATTTTTTAAAATATAGATTTTATATAACAAAACGTATATAATAGATGTTAACGATATAAAAAATATATTTTATATAATAAGGAGGGAAGTGTATGAATCCATTTGTTCCAAAAAAACTACCATTCGATGATTTAAATCTATTGTATTTCATGAATGAATTAATCGAGGCTAATAAAAATATAGCTAGATATCAAGAGATATTAAACAGTTCAAAAATATCTTGGGATATACTCATTAACCCATTGCTATTACAAGAAGCTGTTCAATCGACAAAAATTGAGGGCACACAAGTAACAATAGATGAGGTATTAGAAAGTGAATTAGAAAACAATAAAGAAAAAGATGATAATGTAACGGAAGTACTGAACTATTATAAGGCACTTGTTTTTGGAGAAGACTCATTAAAAAGGCTCCCTTTAGGTACAAGGATATTTAAGAAGCTACATGAAATATTAATGTCAGATAATGTTAGAGGTAAGAATAAATCACCGGGAGAATTCAGGAGAATACAAAATTTCATAGGTCCTACTGGATGTACTGTTAAAACGGCAACATTTGTTCCTCCAGAACCTCAGCTGGTAGATGATTATATATCAAATTTAGAAAAATATATGAACGATAGAGATGACGCTATAGATCCATTAATAAAAATAGCAATCATACATGCACAGTTTGAAACGATTCATCCATTTTTAGACGGCAATGGTCGAATAGGCAGAATTTTAATACCATTATATCTATATGATGTAAGTTTAATAGACGCACCTAATTTTTTCATAAGTGACACTCTTGAAAAAGACAAGTTTAGATATTATAAAATGCTTAATGACACCAGGTTGAACAATAAATGGAATGAATGGATTAAGTTTTTTATTGAGAGTATAAATGAACAGGCAAAGAAAAATATAAATGTTTTAAAAATCATAAATAATAATTATGAAGAAAGTATTGAAACAGCAAGAAAACTTGTTAAGAATAACAAGATTATAGATATAGTAGAGATGATGTACAGAGTACCTATATTCAATGTAAATAAGATGGCAGAATTAACTGGAATACAAAGTCAAACTTGTAGGAAATATTTAAATGTACTAGAATCAAATAATGTGATTTTCTCAGATGGGAAATCTAGGGGTAAAACATATTATAATTATACATTACTTGAAAATTTAAGATAATAAGTGCTGATATATTGAACCATTTAGCAATAGAATCAAGTTAAATGATGATTGTCAGATGTGGGAAAAAATTAAAAAATAAAACAAGAAGGATGTCAACGCATAAAAATATCGTGGACATCTTTCTTGTTTCATATCTAGATTTAACTATTTAAATAATCTCTCAAAATACCCAAAGCTTTCTTTAATTTAGGCATACTGCCAGCTGATGATAGAGAAACACGTAGATAGCTCTGCTTGTCGTCATTGGCTACAGCAAATCGATTAGAGTGGTATATTCTAACGCCTAGTTTGGCGAGATCGTCTTCAACTTCGTAAAAAGGTTTATCAGTATCGATCGGAAGCCAGCAGTAATAGGTCACGAAATCCTTGTCATGTCTGCAGTTTGGAAAATACTCATCAAATAAAAGACAAGCCTTTTTAGCCAAATCGCGTTTGTTTTCAGCAATCCTATAGGCATCGCCGTTTAAGATAAGCTCTGTTATTATTTCAGCATCTAAGGAAGACGTTTTTATGTTGATATTATAAAACCCGTTCAATATTTTTTCTTTAAACTTTTCGGAAAAAGCCATAAATGCAATTCTTAGTCCAGGGCAAAGGCTCTTGGTAGTTGCGCAGATGTACAAGCTCTGATCTGGAATTATATCAAACATTGAAGTAGTGGGAATCTTGTACGCTGTGGACAGCCATGCAGATACATCGTCTTCTATTAAAATTAAATCCTGTTCCTTAATTACAGAGGCAAGTTCTTTTCTCCTGTCGATAGGAATACAGATAGACGTTGGATTTGAGCAGCTTGGCATTAAGTAGACGCCGTTTATCTTCTGCCTCCTGCATTGTTTTTGTAGCTCAGAGGCTATCATACCGTGAGTATCGCCTTCTATTGGGATTAAAACTATGTTTAACAGTTTTGCGAGTTCAATCATATTTGAATAAGTGTACTTATCGGTTGCAATTTTGTCGCCTGGTGAGAATAGAGATATCAAGGCTATTGTCAATGCGTTTTGAGCACCAGCGAAGATAGCAGTATGCTCGCTGTCGGAATGCACTCCCATCTGTTCCATCCATCTTAGTCCCGCCGCCAGTTGATGAGGATGTCCAAGGGGATGGTGGTAATCGTATAGATTCCTCAAATAACCTTTCGCAACTACGGATTGGGTGGCTTTTTCAACCAGTTCGCTGTACTCGCTAAATCCATTCACAGCGCCGAGTTCGATACATCCATTATCAAGGTCGGAAACATAGATTCTTATTTTTTCAGCAGCGTGTGGTGCTACGAAAGTTCCCTTTCCGGTTATTCCGTAAATCAATCCCTTTTGTTTGCAAGTGTTATACGTCCTAGTTATCGTCGTGAAATTTACATCTAGAAAGTCAGCGAGCTCACGTTGTGGTGGGAGTAAGGTGCCAGGTGATAGCCTACCGCTCTTTATTTCCTCTTCTAACTGTTCTGCTAACGATAAGTAGTATGGATGCGTTAGTACATCTCTATCTGGTTTCCATGTCATGGGGTAATTGTCAAAAGAATTTACAGGCATTTTTCTCATCCTCGCTTTCAATATTGTAATACATACAATTCTATTATTGTATATATTATATCATGGAGGTAAAATGTAATCAATACATGTAGAAGACTATTGATTGGAATTTGAAGATAATGGCAGATTGAATAAAAGGAGTGGTTAAAATGGGAAATAACGCTGATACAGTAAAGAAGAATACTAGTAAAAGTATGACATCCTCGGTAGTCCAGGTAGGAATAATGGCGGCAATAGCATTTGTCTGTACTAGTATAATAAATATACCGTTTTTCTCTGGGGAGGGTGTGCTTCATCTAGGAGACAGTGCTGTATTTATAGCAGCTATAATGTTAGGAAAGAAAAAAGGAGCGTTAGCAGGTGCAATCGGCATGACCTTGTTCGATGTACTTTCACCGTATGTAGTATGGGCTCCATTCACATTTGTAATAAAAGGATTAATGGGGTACACAGCGGGAGTTATAGCTTATAGAAATGGATACGAGGGTAAAAATCTTTGGAATAATGTGTTAGCATTTATAGTTGCTGGAGTTGTTATGATGATAGGGTATTTTTTCGCAGGATGGATGATATACGATTGGCCTAATGCAGTGCTAGGAGTACCGAGTAACGCACTTCAAGTCTTGCTTGGAATGGCAGTAGCACTTCCGATAACTAATCAACTTAAGAAGCATATCAAACTTTAGAACAAAAATAGCTATTTCATAATATGTTATAAGCATATATGTTGAAATAGCTATTTTATATGAACATTAGCTCTATATCAATAGTTTTTTACTAAAATGTGAAACGAGTATTATCTACATAATGTCGAGTTCAGCGTACTTATGCCAATCTCTAACGAACATGATATTTGACAACCAAAAATGGAATAGAATATATATAAGCAAAATATTTAAGATCAATAATCTTCCCCAGTCAAATACAGCTGAAAACATAACAAAGATAAATATATAATTTATACTTGTATTTGAGCCAAGATACCTCGAAGCATAAACCTTGAGGGCAGCATTAATTTCTCTTTCGTCATTTGTCCAACTAAGTATATCCTGTTTCATCAAATCCTCATTTTTAATTTTTTTAAGGTCGATACCGTGTTTTTTAGGATAATATTTGATAGCCAGACAATTAGCAAGACCTACTACTATAGTAGTAAAGAGTAATGCCAATCCAAGATGTCGATTTGTAATAAAATCGTTGTTTAATTTTAATAAAATGATGACACATAGACACGTATGGTTGACAATGTTGGTAATCGACCTAAATTTTAAATATTCTTTAGAAGTCATTTTTTTCTTTCTCCTCACTTTCTTCATAAATAAATAACTCATCGACAGTGCTATCTAATTTATTAGCTAATTTAAACGCTGGGCTAAGTGAAGGATCGTACTTATTATTTCTTATACATTAAAAGTGAAATACTTTTTACATATATCCATGTACGAATCTGAATACTTAATACATAGCGGAAGATATTGCTTTAAAGAATCGATTTCCGTATAATTTAATTATAGAGCTGAAAATAAGTGGGTAAGATGTTTATTATCTACCGTTTAGGATATTGAGAAATAGATAGCTTATTCATACAGTGAACAATTGGTAATATTTAAATAATTAGACGATCAGACGATATTCACTGTATGAAATAATTAAGTGATAATAACTTATGCAAAGTCACTGCCTTTTGGTGGAAGACCCGGCACAAGAAAATAAGTAAAAATACAAAAATGTAGGATTATGTTTAAATGTATACAATTTAGGTATAATATATACAATGTGTTTACACATTATATCAAACATTGGAGGGAAGACATGATACAGATTAAATTTGAGGAAGAAAAAGACCGTTTTGCAGCATACAGCGAAGGAAAGGAAGTTGGAGAAGTCACATTTAGCAAGGCTGGAGATAAAATCCTGATTATAGACCACACCTTTGTAGATGAAGAATTCAGAGGGCAACATATAGCAAATGAACTAGTGAAACACGTAGTCGACCTAGCTATAGAGCGAGACAAGAAAATAATGCCGCTTTGTCCATTTGCCAAAAAAGAATTTAGTAGAAAGCCAGAGTATCAAGCTATAGAATATAAATAATCATCATGGAGTGAAATAGCGATTAATCTATTTCAGCTTAAACTAGAAAGATGTCCAAAATCTATATAGATTTTGGGCATTTTTGTGGTTTAAAAATTTTATAATTAGCATTCCCGTAATGTGCTATACTACATATAGATGTAAAATTAATACAGATGTAGTTATATAGTCTTAGAAAGCAATAAACTAGATAAACATAAGTAAATTTTGATTGGACAAACTATATCGTGATACTAGGAGATACAGTTGAAAAGGAGGTCGAAGAAGATGAAGGGATTTGCGGTAGTAACAGGTGCAACATCGGGAATTGGAAAAGAATTTGCTAAAAAATTTGCAGATGAAGGATATCCAGTCCTGCTGATAGGAAGAAATATAAAAAAATTAGAAGAACTAAAAAATGAGCTAGAAGAAGAATACCAACCACAAAAAGTAGAGACAATAGTGGCAAATCTAGCTAACAAAGAAGATGTCGAAGAAGCAAGCATGCTCCTTGAAGACTACACAATAGATATATTCGTAAACAACGCAGGATTTGGATTATGCGGAGAATTCTTAGAAACAGATTTAAATGGCGAAGAGGAAATGATAAGGGTAAACATAATGGCATTGACTCATTTTACAAAGGTAGTACTAAGAAAGATGGTAAAAAGAGAGTGTGGAAACATAATAAATATGGGTTCGATCGCATCATTTATGCCAAATCCACTCGGAAGTGTGTACGCAGCGACAAAAGCGTATGTACTCAGCTTCTCACAGGCAGTCAACGAGGAAATAAGGGGAACAGGTGTAAACATAACAACACTCTGTCCAGGACCGACGGCCACAGCATTTGGAAATAAATCTGGAATGGGTGATACAATTGCATTCTCAAGAGAGATGTCGCCAAAAGAAGTAGTGGATATAGGATATGAAGCTATGAAAAAAGGCAAGAGAAAAATAGTGCCTGGCATTGGAAACAAATTATTAGTGAGATTAAGCATATTAGCTCCAGTAGCTATAGTACTAGTGCTGGCAAAACTATCATTGAAAAAAAGAGATAACGAGTAACATATTTCCAATAATTATATGGTTAAATATAACTTGAGATAAATGTCCACCACCTCTACAGGTGGCGGGCATTTATCTCATTTACGTGTGGGACAAATCCAAGGCGGAAATCGTTGAATCACCATTTAAAACGCTTAAATAATAGGCTATGTTTTAATACAGTGTTGATATTAAGTATGATTTCAATAATAAAAAAGTAGGAGTATGCCGACTGATGATATACCTCTACTTTTTCGTTTATGTTTTATTAATATAGTGCATTAATCAGATTTTTTATTTCTATAAATCACTCTATTCTTGATAAAATAACTTATAACACCTAATATATTATAAATCACCAACAACTCAATACAACTCCCCGTATGATACCATAGATTTATAGGAACTATAAATGCAATAGATGATAAAATAAACCCTATAATTAACTCTTTTGTAAAATTTGAATATATTCCACCTTGGATTATAAATGTAATTGGAAATAACAAATATAATCCAACTAATATATATTTATCAGCTCTGGATAAAAAAGCTATTGCAAGTATTATTATACTTGGTAATATTACAGATGGTATTTTCTTCATAAAACGCCACCCTTATCCCTTTGTAAATTTGTATTATTAATAAATTTTGTACTTACTTTTATTATACCATTCTTTTAAATTATTTTACCTGTTTTTATGTGTTTATGGTATAAATTGAAGTCTGTAGCAAATTTATTATAGGACTTATGACTATCTGTACATAATTATGAAATTTAACAAGCCCACTTGAATATACTATATTAAATGACATTCAAGGGGGCTTGTTAAATTATGCGAAAAAACTGCGTGCTATACGAAAGTACAGCTGATTATCATATTGCCAGTATATTCTCGTGGTATTTCGATGACTGTATCGTAGTACCAGTAGCGAACTACGAAAAAGACTTGGGAAAGAATATATATATAATAGGAGGAATAGCCGAAATAAAATTCAAAGCCAAATATTTACCAGATAAATACATCGCATTCACAGGAATTGATAGATTCGAAACATTAGATAAAGCCATGTGCTATGCAAAATCACACGGTTTTTACAATTAGAGAGTAATTTTAGATAAAAATATTATTATGAGTAAAAACAATGATAATAGCGATAAAATATTGATAGCGATAAAATATTGATAGCGATATAAGAGGATATAAGCAAAATAATTATGGAAACAGAAAATGAAGGCAACAAAATACCCCCAGGGTATATGATTTAATTGAGCAGACGAATAGAGAAAGTTCTAAACGAGCGGCTAGCAATTTACGATCATATGTACTCTGGGGGCGTTGTTATGCAAAAATATATTTATCCAACGAACATCTGTGTCCAGTAGATTGTTCCATTAGCATTTTTTGCTACACCAACTCCGATTTTAGTAAAGTTAGAAGTTAGTATATTTTTTCTATGTCCTTCAGAATTCATCCAAGCTGTCATAACTTCTTGAGGACTTTTTTGTCCCATAGCTATGTTTTCACCAGCTGTTTGATAAGTTATTCCATATTTTTTCATCATATCAAATGGAGAACCATAAGTAGGTGAATTGTGGTCAAAGTAGTTTTTGTTTATCATATCTTGAGATTTTAAAGTAGCTACTTCAGAAAGTTTAGCATCTAAAGTAAGTGCTTTTAATCCGCTTTTAGCTCTCTCAGCGTTAACTATATCAAGAACTTGTTTTTGTAAATCAGCAAATTCTCCAGTTCCAGCATTAGAGTTGTCGTTTGCATCGTTGCTGTTTGCATCGTTGTTGTTTGCATTGTTGTCGTTTGTATCATTTTTGTCAGTGTCGTTATTTTCTTGAGCGTCGTTGTTGTCAACAGTGTTGTCAGATGAATCATCTTGTCCATTGAAGATATCTACAATTGAACAGAATCCATTTTTCCAGTCGTTGTTGTCAACTACATTGCAGTTACCAGTATTACAGTTACCGTTTGAAATATCGCAACTTCCGTTATCGCAGTTGCCACCAGCACAGTTGTTTGAAGAACCACAGTTGCCAGTGTTACAGTTAGTATTGTTGTTTCCAGCGTTGCAATTAAATCCGTTTAAGAAACTATTACAGTTTGATCCGAAATTAAGGTTGCAATTAGATTTTGATTTTCCATTTGAACCACAGCTTCCGTTGCTACAAATAGTATTTGGTCTTGCTGAGTTTTTAATAGTATTAGCATTTACTTGTACTGTACTTGAGAATGCAGTTACTCCAATTACACTTGACACTATTAAAGTTTTTGCTTTTTTCGATAGTTTAAAATTCATCATATTACCTCTCTTTTTAAATATTTTTTCTTTTGTCGAATTAAATATCGACTCCCTCTATATGGGGTGTATCTTACCCACGCAGGGGTAGGGGGAAATCTTTCTCGAGTTAAATCTAGATTCAACTCTTTCAGTTGTGGTTTTCAACCTGAACTGAAATGAGATTTATGTCCAACACATATAAATGTGTGGGATATTGATCTCAAGTTATAAAAGTATCTTAATCTTACGCTGATTGTTGCCAAATCAATATCTGTATTTCAATTAACTACAGTCAATATACTAACATAGGAATGACAGGTTTGTAACTGTTAAGTTATGTAAACTTAAGTGAAAAACGACAAAATATAAGTAATAAGGTAAAATAAATTATAAACAATATTTTATATATATTACAAAAATGTAACTAAACACTAGTGTTTGCATAAAGGATACTGTATTTATAAATGGGAGAAAGGAGGTTAATCTGGAATAATTACAAGTATTTACAAGGAGTAAAATGAATTTAAAGATGAGGGTTACCGGTTGGAAATGTACAAAATAGACTCGATTTAAAATAATTCGGGTATCAAAATAAAAGACGGAATAAAATACAAAACAAGATAATTCGGAATAAATATTATTTCTCCAATGAAAATCGGAATTTAACGATTAAATAACGATTGAGTAGGGTGAAACCAGTATGTGATTTACGTAAATATGAAGAGAATATATTTATAAAATTTCTAAGTTTAGAAAATATACGTTGTATTTACATAAATTTTATGATAGACTACAACTTAAATGAAGAGAAACAAGTAATAGCTAGGGGCGCTATAATTGGATAGCTGAGAGAAAAGCCTAAAACTTACAAACCCTAATGACCTGATCAAGATAATGCTTGCGAAGGGAAGCCTATGAAGAATTTACAAAATTGCCGATAAGTTTAAATATAACAACAGCAGAAAATAACAGCATTCCGAGTGCAGAGAGTTAGTCGGAAGTGCACGTATTTCAGGATTGATGATTGAAAAATCGTTTTCTATAATCTTTAGGGAATGCGGAATGCAGGCTGTGAGAATAGTTGTTAAATTGCGAAATAGAGGCAGTAGGAGTAAAAATTCAAAGTGCTTTCCATAAAGGAAGAGCGCTTTTTTTAATGCAAAAAAACGAAATTATCCTAAGAGAAGCCTTGTGGACGCAACTGCAAAATTGATGAACCAATAAAGATTTGAAATACAAAATAAAATCAAAAGGGAGATTAAAATTCATGAATTACACAACACAGATGGATGCAGCGAGAAAAGGGATAATTACAGAAGAAATGAAGGTAGTAGCAGAGAAAGAACAGTTGGAAGTAGAAGAACTGAGAGAGTTGATAGCTAGGGGACAGGTTGTAATACCTGCAAACAAGAACCATAAGAGTTTAAGTGCAGAGGGCGTAGGTAGTGGACTTCGCACAAAAATCAACGTCAATCTAGGAATATCTAGGGATTGCAAAAATATAGACGTGGAATTAGAAAAGGTGAGAACTGCAATAGATATGAAGGCAGAGGCTATTATGGACCTGAGCAACTACGGAAAGACTAGAGAATTCAGGGAAAAAGTAGTTGAGATCTCTCCAGCTATGATAGGTTCGGTTCCTATGTACGATGCAATTGGATATCTAGACAAAGAACTTAAGGATATAGCAGAGCAGGAATTTTTAGATGTAATTGAGCAGCATGCAAAGGATGGGGTGGACTTTATAACAATACATCCAGGTATAACTAGAGAAGTGTGTGAGAAAGTTAAAAATCATCAAAGGATCACACATATAGTTTCAAGAGGTGGATCATTATTGTTCGCTTGGATGGAGTTAAACGATAAAGAAAATCCTATATTCAGCAATTTCGATAAAATTTTAGATATATGTGAAGAATACGATGTCACTCTAAGCCTAGGGGATGCGTGTAGACCAGGTTGCATTTCAGATGCTACTGATACAGTTCAGATTCAAGAACTAGTTAATTTAGGCGAGCTAACTAAAAGGGCTTGGGAGAGAAATGTACAAGTCATGATAGAAGGACCCGGACATATGGCTATAAACGAGATAGAGGCAAATGTGCTACTTGAGAAAAGACTTTGTCATGGAGCTCCTTTCTATGTGCTAGGACCTCTAGTTACAGATGTTGCACCTGGATACGACCATATTACAAGTGCGATAGGTGGAGCTTTGGCATGCTCAAAAGGAGTTGACTTCCTCTGTTATGTGACACCTGCAGAACATCTAAGACTTCCAAATCTAGAGGATATGAAGGAGGGAATAATAGCTGCCAAAATAGCAGCCCACGCAGGCGATATAGCTAAAAATGTCAATGGTGCACGAGAATGGGACGATAAGATGAGCAGGGCGAGAGCGGATTTAGACTGGGAAGAGATGTTCAACCTTGCAATGGATCCAGAAAAGGCTAGAAGGTATAGAGAAGAATCGAAACCAGCAAATGAAGACAGCTGCACAATGTGTGGGAAGATGTGTTCTATGCGTACTGTAAAGAAAATACTAAATCACGAAGAACTAAGCTTGATATAAATTGAGATAAATGTCCACCACCTCTATAGGTGGCGGACATAAATTTCATTTAAGTGGGGGTAATTCTAAACTAGCTAATCAGCATTTAAGTTTACAACTATGTAGATTGAGATAAATAAATGAAAGGAGGGGCGAGGATGATAGTAAATGGAAAAGAAGAGAAGTTCAAAATAAATATGAGTATACTAGATTTGCTAGAGAGATATAATTTAAAAGCAGATAGAGTAGTAGTCGAAGTCAATGCAGAGATAATAGACGTAGATGGATACGGCGACTACATCATAGATAAGGCGGATAAGATCGAGATAATAAGCTTTGTAGGTGGTGGTTAGGCATGAAAATTTATATAAATGAAATAGAAAACGAAGTCGAAAATGGAATGAACTTGTTTAAATTGAGGCAGGAAAAGAGCGATAAAAGCGATGTTATGGTTTTAAACGGGTTTCCTGTGAAACAAGATTGTATTTTGAAGGAAAATGACAGAGTGACATTGATACAAAAAGGTGTGATGCCTAAAATAGAGGAGCTAGAGAGTCTGATGATAGCGAGACACACACCTAGGATTCACGAGAAACTTAAAAGAGGAAGTGTAGCGATACTGGGGCTAGGCGGGCTTGGTTCAAACATTGCAATATCATTAGCGAGAATAGGCGTAGGGAAGCTGATTTTGATGGACTACGATGTAGTAGAGCCGTCAAACTTAAATAGACAACAGTATATGATTGAAGATATAGGAAGGCTAAAAACCGAGGCGATAAAATCTAATATAGAGAAGATAAACCCGTTTATCGAGATAGAGATAGTCGATGTATTCTTGAGAGAGGATAACTTAGATATCTTAGAAGATCTAGGCGTTGATATTGTAGTAGAGGCATTTGACGATCCGGTTTCAAAAGCCAAGCTATCGAACTATGTATTGAAAAAAATGAGTGGTACATATCTCATTACATCATCTGGAATGGCTGGGTACAGCGACTCAAATACGATAAAGACAAGAAAAGTAAAAGACAGGTTTTACATCTGTGGAGATCTTGTAAATGAGGCGAGGCAAGGTGAGGGGCTAATGGCACCGAGGGTAGCAATCTGTGCGAACCACATGGCGAACTTGACAACTCAGATATTGATAAATGCAGAGAAATAGAGAAATATATAAGAAAGCAAAATTAAAAAAGGAGTGAAAATCATGGATGATAAATTGATATTAGGCGGTCACGAATTCGCAAGTAGACTCTTGGTTGGAACAGGAAAATACGGAACAAACAAAATAATTCCAGAGGTAATAGATGCTAGTGGGAGTGAAATAATTACAATGGCGCTCAGGCGAGTAGACCTCGGAAATAAAAATGAAAACATACTAACACACATACCAGAGGGAATAACTATTTTACCAAACACATCTGGTGCTACAAATGCAGATGAGGCTGTTAGGATAGCTAGAATATCTAGGAAAATGGGTTGTGGCGATTTTATTAAAATCGAAGTTATTTCAGACACTAGATACCTACTTCCAGACAATGAAGAAACGATAAAAGCAACCGAAATACTAGCGAAAGAAGGGTTTGTAGTGCTTCCGTACATGACTCCAGACTTATATGCAGGAAGAAGGTTGATAGAGGCTGGAGCAGCAGCTGTTATGCCATTAGGTGCACCTATAGGATCTAATAGAGGCCTTCAGATGAAGGAAATGATAAGAATAATGATCTCAGAATTAGATATACCGATAATCGTGGATGCGGGAATAGGTAAACCGTCACAGGCTATGGAGGCAATGGAGATGGGCGCATCTGCAGTTCTCGTAAATACAGCAATAGCGAGTGCTGGAGACCATGTGGAGATGGCTATGGCGTTTAGACTAGCAGTAGAAGGTGGAAGAAGTGCTTATCTAGCTCAAACGGGTGCTGTAAGTGAATTTGCAAATGCATCATCGCCATTGACAGGATTTTTGGGCGAATTAGAACTTAGTAAATAAATCGATGATGAGGGATTAAATTGATATTTGATGAGGCGTTAAATCAGGATTGAATTTGATAAATAAACTCTAGAGAGGAGCAACTATATGAGTTTTTACGAAGTAATAGATAGATATAGAGATTTTGATTTTGAAGAATATTTCAAAAACGTAAGTGGAGCGGATATTCTTAGAAGCTTGGAAAAAGATAAATTGAGCCATGAAGACGTTCTTAATTTACTTTCGCCTAAGGCACAGGAGTACCTTGAAGCAATGGCTCAAAAGGCAGCTAAAATAGCACTTCAAAATATGGGTAAAACAGTTTGCCTCTACACCCCTATGTACATAGCAAATTACTGTATAAATGAATGTGTGTACTGCGGTTACAACGTGAAAAGTGGGATTAAAAGAAAAAAATTAAATATTGAAGAGATAGATAGGGAAGGGGATGCAATCAAGGACCTTGGATTCAACCATATACTAGTGCTCACAGGTGAGAGCGAGTACCACTCGAGTATAGAGTATATCGGCGAGGCAGTCGAATTACTATCAAAAAAATTTCCTTCAATAGGCATAGAAGTATACCCTATGGACGTGGAGGGGTATGAATACGTGATAAGCAAGGGCGCTGATGGTTTGACCGTTTATCAAGAAACATACGACGAAGAAATGTACAAAAAAGTCCATATAAAAGGGCCAAAGGCGAATTATAGGTATAGATTAGATGCACCCGAAAGAGGAGCTATGGCGGGAATGAGAACTTTATCTGTAGGAGCATTGCTAGGGCTTAGCGAATTCAGGAAGGACGCCTTCTTTACAATCTTACATGGCGAGTATTTAAAGGACAAGTATCCACATATTGAATTGTCTTATTCAGCTCCGAGAATCAAGCCGTTTAAGGGATGTTTCGATGGAAAAGTAGGAGTCAGCGATGCCGATTTATATCAAATAATGTGCACGATGAGGATATTCGACCACCACAGTGCATTAAATGTGTCTACGAGAGAAGATTTAGAGTTTAGAAAACATCTTATGTGTCTCGGAGTAACAAAATTAAGTGCAGAAGTAACTACGAACGTAGGTGGGCATTCACAGAACGAAGTTGAAACAGCTCAGTTTGAAATAGAAGATGACTGTTCGCTAGAAGATATAGATGAAATGCTAAAATCAATTGGATATCAGTATATATTCAAAGATTGGGTGAGATTCTAAGATGTACCTAATAACCAACAGACATTTAACGCCTGATTTAGATACATATCTAAGCGTAATAGAAGATGCGGTCTCATCAGGAGTAAAAAACGTCATAGTAAGGGAAAAAGATATGGATGATTTAGAATTCAAAGATTTATATCTTGATATAGTAAAACGCGTGTCTGTTTTGCCACGGGCGAAAGACGGAGTAAATTTAATAATCAACAACAAGGTAGAAGCCTTCCGATCATTACAAGCGGACGGGCTTCAACTTTCGTTTGGTAAATTTATAGAAATGGTCGAATCGGGAGAAAGATTTGAAGAATTTAGCGTAGAGAAAAATAAAATACTTGGATTATCTATACATTCGGTTGACGAGGTGAATAAATTAATCGAAGTTTTAAAAGAAATCGGCCCGGTAGTAGAGTACATTACGGTATCTCATATATTCAGCACCGACTGTAAAAAAGGACTAGTTCCAAAAGGAATAGAATTTATAAAAGAAGTAAAAGAAGTCCTAGAGCAGAGATATAAAGAATGTGCAACAGACGCTAAATCAGAAATAAAAACAGAAACAGAAATAAAAACAAAAGCGAAAACAAAAGTGGTAGGAAAAGAAAAAAGAAAAATAAAAATAATCGCATTGGGGGGAATTATTCCGACAAATGTATCAGAACTAGAGAATGAAGCCAACGACTACGCCGTAATGTCGACGGTGATGAAATCTAAGAACGTAAGAAAAACAATATTAGATTATAACGCTTCCAGTGTGGGCTAATCCCACACTGAAAGCGTTGAATCAGCATTAAAATAAGAAAATTATGCCCACTGCCTAGATAGGCGGTGGGCATAATTTTAAGGTGAATTAACTTAAAGATAGCATTTTTTCTAATGCCATAACTGCATTTTCACTAATTTTTTCATCTACGGTTATTACATTTTTTACATCGCAATTTAGTATATTGTCAATAGCCCAAGCAAGATGTGGAAGCTCGATTCTGTTCATGCTAGAGCATGGACATGAATTAGGGTTAAGTGAGAATACGTGCTTATCTGGATACCTAGCGATTATGCGACCAACCAAGTTGTTGTCAGTGCCTATAGCCCAGTAAGAACCGTCGGGAGAATTTTTCACAGAATTTAAAATCTTGTTGGTAGATCCATGAGAATCAGAAAGTGCAACCACCTCACGACAGCATTCCGAATGAACTATGATGTTTACTTCTGGATAGGTATCCCTCATGTATTTTACGTGTTCAGTTATGAACTGCTGGTGTACAGAGCAAAATCCATTCCATAAAATTATTTTGCAATCGTCGAGGTCGCCGTCTGAATTCAGCTCGTGATCGATATAATCCCAGGTAGCCATTTGATCTAGTGGTATACCTAGGTCAAAGCATACATTTCTACCTAGATGTTGGTCTGGCATGAAAAATACCCTCTTGCCTTGGTTTAAAGCCCAGGTGATAATATTTTCTGCATTGCTAGAAGTTACAGTTGAGCCTCCGTGAGTCCCGACAAAAGCCTTAACGCTAGCAGTGGAGTTGATATAGGTGACAGGTAGCAAATCACCAAATTTTTCGGTGAGCATATTCCAAGCGATTTCGAGTTCATCGTCATCGACCATATCAGCCATTGTACAGCCAGCGCTTAAATCAGGTAAAATTACCTTTTGATTATCTTCAGTAAGTATATCTGCCGTCTCAGCCATGAAGTGGACTCCACAGAAGACAATATGCTCAGCGACCTTGTTTAGCTGTGCTAGCTGAGCTAATTGAAGTGAATCTCCAGTTTCATCTGCAAATTTGACTACCTCGTCCTTTTGATAGTGATGAGCCAATATCAATAACTTATCTCCAAGTTTTTCTTTGGCGTCTAGGATTCTTTGAGACAATTCATCATATGACGCCTCATTATAATATTTTGGCAAATTAGTTGTTAAACTCTCCATTAATCTTCTCCCTTGATATTTGATGATTTACCATCCTTAGTATTATCATTATCGTTTAATATATTTTTCATTTTTTCTATATTGTTGAAGCTTATATCAAGTGCAGTGACCGAATGTGTGAGGAATCCTATAGATATATAGTCAGCTCCACAGCCACTGTACGAATTTATATTGTCTAAATTTATCCCACCAGATACTTCGGTTACAATGTGGGAAGGTATAAATTTCATAAATTCACTGACCTCTTGAGGGCTTCTGTTGTCGAACATTATTACGTCGGCATTTGCGTTGACAGCTTGTTTTACCTCGTCTAGGCTTTCGACCTCAACTTCTATTTTAACCATCTGTCCTATCTGGTCTCTGACTTTTTTTACCGCTTTTTCGATACCACCAGCATAGGCGATGTGATTATCCTTTAGCATAACTCCGTCGTACAGCCCAACCCTATGGTTATAGCCCCCACCCTGGGTTACAGCGTATTTATCAAACAGTCTAAGACCCGGTGCTGTTTTTCGAGTATCACAGATCCTTATCTTAGTATCGTTTAGTTCGGCTATGGATTTTGCAGTGATTGTAGCTATTGCACCCATGCGCTGCATTAAGTTTAGTATGACGCGCTCGCCAGTTAGGAGAGTTCTTACAGATCCTTTTGCAGTTCCGATTATATCTCCGGATTTGACAGTGTCACCGTCTTTGATCGAAGGTGTAAAATGAGCTTCACCACCGAGGATATCGTATACGATGTTTGGAATAAATGTTCCACAGATAACCCCATCTTGTTTGGCGAGGAACACACCCTCGTCAACGTCGGTTTCGGTAAAGGTCAAATCGGTTGAAAGATCTCCTGTACCAATGTCTTCGTTTAAAAACTCTTCAATTTTTTTTCTAGCCAAGAGTAAATTCATATCTAAAAATTCCTTTCAAGGATTTATTATAACTTGAGATAAATGTAACAATCTCTATAGATTTTGCGAATATCGTTCTAAATAAAAATTGCATTACATTATTACTGCATATTGAATTATAAACTTGTTACGAGCCTATTTTTTTAATATAAAATGAGCCCCTATGCTTTCTTTTCTATTTAAAGCGTACTTTGCTATTAAATAGGCGAGTAGGGTTAAATTTCGTCTCTCGAGAATATCTCTATCTAGAACTTCATTGTCGAGAAGGTTTAAAAAGTCAAACTGAGAAATCCATTCTATAAAATATTCGAGTTTTTCTTCTGTTCTAGTTATCCCGAGGTAGTTCCAGCACTTATCCTTAAGTACATCTACATCTGGAAGATTTATAAAATGTTTATCCGAAATAGAATCGCAATCGCAATTGCAATCGGACTCACGTATATAACAATCAAAACCAGAGCCGGATTGGGAGTCATGTACATAAGGATTAAAGCTAGAGTCAAATTCAGGGTCGCACACGGAAGAATCAAACATAGGTTCGCATTCAGACGGTAGATCAGATGTGACAGAGATCTCGCTGGCTGTGATTCGTTCAAATGACGACCTCTTTTTTATCTCAAGAGAAGCTTCATTCGCAAAGACGATGGCCTCGAGTAGTGAATTGCTAGCCAGTCTATTTGCACCGTGGACGCCTGTACAAGCGGTTTCGCCAATTGCAAATAGGTTTGAGATATTCGTCTCTCCGTGTAAATCGGTTTTGATTCCACCCATGAAGAAATGAGCTCCAGGCTGAACTGGGATTCTGCCAGTTTCTTCAAATGGTATGTCGTGCTTCTTTAAATTTTCTGTTATACCGGGGAAACGTTCCGTGAAATTTGGAATACTCGATATGTCTAAAAATACATTCTCACCCTTTAGGATTTCAGCTGCCAACTCTCTGCTAACTACATCCCTAGGAGCTAAGTCCTCGTATTCGTGTTTTCCCTTCATTATCCTAGATCCGTCCTCCCTGACCAAAACAGCCCCTTCACCTCGAACAGCCTCGGAAATCAAACCGTAGCAATGTTTATCAATAGATAACAGAGTAGGGTGGAATTGTACGAATTCCATATTGCTGAGTTCACAGCCAGCAAGGTAGGCTATAGAGATACCATCTCCAGTGATCGTTGAATCATTTGAGGTGATAGGGTAGAGACCACCTATACCTCCAGTCGCAAGTATGACGTAGTCGCTATAAATAGATTCAACTTCACCAGACTGGTTTAATGCCTTTACGCCGATACAGCAACCATTTTCAACTATTAGTTCTGTGATAAAAGTATTTTCTTTTATTTCTATATTTTTTAGTAGACTCTGGAGAAAAGATGTCATATGCTCACCAGTTTTGTCTCCGCCACTGTGGAGTATACGGGCGATTTTATGAGCGCCTTCAAGTCCGTAACTGTAGCTACCGTCGGATTTTTTATCGAATTTCATACCCCAGTCTATCAATTTCTGAATAATCTTTGGTCCCTCCACAACGAGTTCATTAAGAGCATCGGGATTGTTTAGGTATGAACCAGCAATCATCGAATCTAAAAAATGTTCATTAGGGGAATCATTAGAATCGTATGCAGATGCAATACCTCCCTGAGCTAACATAGAATTACAATCGGACATACTTTCTTTTGTTAATAAAATAACATCTAAATCATTCTGGAGAAGGTTTGCAGACATAGAACCCGCGATACCGCCACCTACCACCAAAACTTTTTTCCTCATAAATTACTTCACCACCTTAATTTTGAATTGATATTTTTTATAATAATCTATGGTGTCTTTAGTTTATATTTTACACAAATACAGCAAAAAAACAAGGGAATTTAGGCAATTTATCGTTATTTTAGATGTTTATTTTTTATCATGTAAATTTAGATTCTAGACTCTAAATTTACAAATAGGAAAAATAAACCTAAAAAATAACAAATTTGAAGATTATGAAAAAATGATACACTATTGATAATAAAATAACAAATACATTGTAATAACTCGAGAAATATAGCATAAACACTGTATGTTTCGACAGAATTTTCATTTCAATGTAGGAAAAATTCCCCACCATGAAACCATAATTTGAGAGAAAGATAAATGAAAAAAGGAAGGTAGCTGAACCACCCTCCTTAAATTAAATGCCTTAAAATTAAATATTTTAGTTTTTAGGTATCATTTCGTTAGCGTATTCCAGCCCGAGACCATATACGCCACCGACCTGTTGTATCAAGTTGGTTACAGGAGTATAAGTAGCGGAATTTGCCCAGTCTCTTTGAAGCTCAAGAAGAAGTGCCTGCCAAGTAAGAGGTTTTACTCCAGCTTGAATCATCCTTTGGACGGCCATATCGTGTGCATCCTTGCTAGATCCACCACAGGCATCTGATACAAAGTAAACATCATAACCGTCGCGTTTAGCACATAGAGCAGGTAGGGCTACACAGACTTCTGTCCATAGACCTGCAATTATAAGTTTTTTACGTCCAGTTGCCATAACAGCAGCTTTGAAATTTTCATCCTCCCAAGAGTTTAATGTAGTTCTGTCTATAGGAGTTTGGTTGGGGTATACTTCTTGTAGTTTTGAATACATCGGTCCTGAAAATTCCTTAGCTTGAACTGTAGATAGTATGACTGGGACATTGAAGATTTTTGCAGCCTTAGCCAAGCCTACTACATTGTTCATTATCTGGGCGCGATTAAAACCTTCTACGCCAAAGAACATCTGAGGTTCTTCGTCGATTATAGCTATTACAATATCCTCTGGTGCTAGTAAAACGTCTTTATAATTATACATTGGAGAGCTCCTTTCAAATTTGTATCTTTGGTTATTATCTCAATAAAATCTTTCTATTATACATCTAAGATTTGACAGTCGATATCGACATGGTAAAAATATCTTATTTATAGCGAAATTTTGTAATAAAAATTTTGTGTTCTGCATATATTTTAGAGCATATGAATTTAGGAGGTTAATTTTATGAAACGCAATAAACGAAATGAGGCTGCTAAGTTAGGAAATTCTAAAAAAAATAACAGCGCTAAAGAAAGCTATTCAAATACAACGAAAGATACAAGCGGAGGAAACAAAAAAGCAGTGGAAGGAAACCATGTAGAAGAAAGTAAAAAGGGAGTAGAAGGAAGCAAAGGTTCGGGAACTGAGACTAAAACTATAGAAGAAAATGATTATATAGGATCAATTGAAAAGGAACAAACGGGTTCGGAATTGAGCAGTAGTAAGTCTGACACATCGAGTAAATCCGGCTCGAGCAGCAGCGAATCTGGAACATCGAGCAAATCTGGCTCGAGCAGCAGTGAATCTGGAACATCGAGCAAATCTGAATCGAGCAGTGGTAAATCCAATACATCGAATAAGTCAGAATCAAGTGCTAAGAAAAAATCCTCATCTAAATCTAAAAAAACGGGTGAAGAAATAGAAATAGTAGAAAGTGGAAAAACTTCTAATTCTGCTGCAAATGCATCGAAACAGAAACAGACTATAATCCAAAACAGCAAGGAAAACCACAGCAAAGAGGAGGGGCATGCTTTTAAATGCCTTGATCCGTGGCCGGAGACAAAGGTAGCTGGAATAAACAAAAAATATGCAGAAATCCTAATGGATATATTCGCAGGTATAGACAGCGAATTCACGTCGTTGACACAGTATATATACAAGAGTTCAAACGTGGATGCAGATGAAGAACTTCAGGAAATGTGGGAGAATATGGCTAAGACTGAGCTTAATCACCTAACTATTTTAGCTAAGGTAATCAGGCTATTAGGTGGAGAACCAAAATTCAGAGGCGGCATAACTTCAAATGGAAATTGGTGGCACGGTGGAATCTCTGGATACGGAATAAAAGTTGAAGACCAGCTTGCGAGCGATTTAGAAAGTGAAATAAAATCTATCCTAAACTACAAGTCGGCTATGGGAATGATTGAAGATGTCTTTGTAAGAGAAATTCTAAAGAGGATAATAAGAGATGAAGAAGTTCATATAAAAGTATTGTCGGATGCAATAAACAAACATTGCATAAAAGGTTAGAGCATATCAAAACTGATATGATATATATTTTCAAATAATATTAAAACAGGGTGAAACATAGAAATAAAACTATATTTAACCCTGTTTTTTATTTTTGGACATCAGTTTTACGCAACGAATATATACTCCTGTGGCCGGAGAAGAAAAAGCTCAAGACACAGATCAAAAACATATATTCACATCCAGATCCTCCAAACAACTCAATACCCATGATAAAACAAGTTATCGGGGCGTTGGTAGCAGCTGAAAAGACTCCTATGTATCCAAGTGCGGCCAGAAATGAAGTCGGCAACGACAATAGATTAGATAGTGTAGAGCCTAGTGTAGCACCTATTACAAACAATGGAGTAACCTCTCCACCTTGGAAACCTGCGCCAAGTGAGAGTGCAGTGAGTAGTAACTTAATCACAAACGCAAGGGGGTTGTTTTCTCCAGTGAATGCCTTATCAAGCAGAGGAAGGCCTAGGCCGATATAATCTCTAGAAGATATGGCAAGTACAAACAGTATAATTACAATTCCACCTATGAAAGACCTAAGAATAGGGTCTTTTATGTAAGTTGAATATAAAGATTTTGCAAGTCTGACCGAATGAATAAAAATAAACCCTGTTATTCCAAAAATAATGCCAGACACAATGAGCTTTGCAAACAGAGCTGGGTTGATCTCTGGGATATTTCCAATTTTATAAAGCTTATGATTCGTACCGAGAAGTAGAGCGGTCGTATTTGCAAAAAACGCAGAGAACAAGCAGGGTATAAGTGAATCAGGTCGTATTTGTCCAGAACTGGGAACCTCTAAACCAAATAGAGTACCAGCTAGGGGAGTGCCAAATACTGAACTAAATCCAGCGGAAACACCACAGCGAATTAATATTTTTCTATCGTCACAGTCTAATTTAAAAATATTCCAGATAGCGTTTGATATAGCTCCACCCATTTGAACAGCTGTACCTTCTCGACCGACTGATGCACCAAAAAGATGGGAGGCAACAGTTCCAAATAAGGTAAGTGGAAGTAGTATCAGAGGTATATCCTCATCACCTCCAGCGGCTTGTGAGAGCACTAGGTTATTTCCGAGTATGGAGTTTTTTCCGTAATATTTATAGCAGTACGAAACTAATGCACCTCCGAGTGGGAGTATGTAAAATAGCCAGCTATTTGATGTCCTTAATTCAGTTGCAATGGACAGTAGCCTCAAAAACACAGCGGAAACGGCTCCAACTGGAATTCCGACAATCAGAGCGAGAAAGAGCCATTTAAAAAAATACTTTAAAATTTTAACAGCATTAGATTTATAGTATATATAGTCCATTTGATTCTCCTTACATATATTCAAATTCCTATTAAATGGTGATTCAACGTTTTCAGTGAGAGATTTGACTCACACTGAAATGAGATTTATGCCCTCCACCTGTAGAGGTGTGGGACATTTATCTCAAGTTATGATAACATCTATTGTTAGTGAAATCAAGTTGATGACTAAAACTAAGTTAATAGTATAAACAAGTTAATAGGATAAATAAGTTAGTGACCATAATTAAGTTGACACCATAATCACATATATTTTATGTAGTTTTAAAATATATTCCAATATATTCAAATAGGTATATATTTTATAGTATTATAAATATTAAAACTCATGAAAAGCTTGTGTTTGTAACGAAATCAAATATTTTCACATAGATTGAGAACGTTTGAAAAGCGCTTGATTTTAAATTGGCTTGGATATATAATGTAAGTATATTTAATCGCGTACACAACTTAACAATTGGATGTTGGAGCGAAATTCCAATGATGGAGTTTGATTTTGGACTAATCTGAAATTTAGACTAATTTTAAATGATATTTGACGGTATTTGCGAAATGGCGAGTGTATATGCTGCTAAATGTGTATAAATGGTTTCAGGGGGAACGATTAGAGAGAGTCAAATGGGGATGATCGTAAGTTGCAGTATTTGCAACAGAGTAGGTTACCAAGAAAAAATTAGAATAGGGATATGTGGATTGAACACATATCCCTATTTACGGTTTCAAAAAATATTTAGAAAAACTCATGCTATAGATATAGACCTGTACAAACTAAAATATAACTTGAGATAAATGTCCCACACCACGTACTTTGCAGCACAGGTACTCACCAGTACAGGCACTCACCAGCGCAGGCATTTTACAGCGCAATAAATCACCATTTAAAATGATATCGACTGAAGTACTTTTCTAAATAATCGACGATGTATTCGCTAGAATGTCCATCTCCATAAGGGTTGATTGAATTCGCCATAGATTCGTACACCTCACGATCTTCTAGCAATATTTTTGCTGTATTGTAGACATCGTCTTCACCCAGACCAGTCAGCTTCAAGGTTCCAGCGCGTACACCCTCAGGTCTTTCGGTAGTGTCCCTTAGCACCAGTACGGGCTTGCCAAGAGAAGGTGCCTCTTCTTGAATTCCGCCACTATCGCTCATTATAAAATAGCTTCTCGCCATAAAATTATGGAAGTCAATTACGTCAAGTGGCTCGAGTAGATGTATTCTTGGATTTCTATTTTCGTCGTCGCCGAACACATCGTAGGCTAGTTTTCTAACCAGAGGGTTTAGATGTACAGGGTACACCAGATGGACGTCGTTGAATTCCTCGACAATTTTTAGTACAGACCTAAATATATGGCTCATAATGTCTCCAATATTTTCTCGTCTATGAGCAGTAAATAAAATCATTCTATCATCGCCGATAGATTCGATCAATGGATGTGTGTATTCCTTGAGTATAGTAGTGCTCAAGGCGTCAATTGCCGTATTACCAGTAACTATTATCTTTTCGGGATCCTTTCCCTCACGAATCAAATTATCTCTGGCGTATTCTGTAGGTGCAAAATGGAAATCAGCCACTACACTGGTGAGCTGTCTGTTTACCTCCTCTGGAAAAGGAGAGTGTTTATTATATGTTCTAAGTCCAGCCTCGACATGCCCGAGTAGTACACCGTTATAAAATGCACATAGGCTAGCTGCAAATGTAGTGGTAGTATCGCCGTGTACGAGTATTATATCCGGAGCGACTTCCTTCACAACTAGGTCTAGAGTGGAGAGGACATGGACTGTAATTTCCGATAGACTCTGTGATTCTTGCATTATATTTAAATCGTAATCAGGTACTATGTTAAATGCTGATAACACCTGGTCGAGCATCTGCCTATGTTGTGCAGTTACACAGACTACACTCTCGATGCCATCTCGCTTTGATAATTCTTTTATAACGGGAGACATTTTTATAGCCTCAGGTCTTGTGCCAAATATCGAAAGTACTCTAATTCAAATCACCTACCTCATTTAATTAATCCATTCGACTAAGTTTACGTACTCATCTAAAATAGATTCATACTGCGCCATAGATCCATATATACCTTGTGGATCCAATCTCATGTAGCGATTGTATTTTTCTATCCTGTCACACTCTCTTGCCCAACCGTAATGCTTAAGTCTGAGTGAGGAAGTGCAGCTTAAGAGTTTGTTTACATTGTATGGAAGTCTACCACAGTGTTGAGGGGTATTTTTAAACGCGTATTTAAATTCTTTTTGATATCGAACCAAAAATGGTCTATAGATCTTATGTGCACACCAAAGAGCGTCGTCCCTATAGTGGTTTTCATCCCAAAAATCGTATAATCTAAAGGTGTAGCAGTCAAAATATTCATTTATCATCAAATCGTGAATATATCGTTTGAATGAGTCCTCAAAAATCTCATCTGAATCTAAAAAAATCATCCATTCAGGATCTGTTTTAATTGTTTCAATCCATTGCTGTTTTCTTAAATTCGCTTCATTATGAAACTGAGATTTCTCATTCTTAATTATTTTTAGCGGTATCCCAGTTAAAATTTCCTCACATATAGCGATGGTGTCATCCACGCTGCCATCGTCAATTATAACGGCTTCGTCGATATACTCTCGTATTGATTCAAGCCCCATTCTTAAATAGCGACCAGCCTCGTTTTTAACCACCATCGATAAGGTCAATTTTGGTGATTCTCTAATATAACGAGTCATTGGAGGATTAAAAATAGGTTTTTTATCAAATTTTTCGTATTTACTGATCGAATAACAACCATTTTTGTCTTTGATTAATTCACATCGAGCTGGATTGATTTCAGTAAAACTCTCGAGCTTATCGCCATAGGAGCGCTTAAATCCCTTGGCTGAAATCTCAAAACTACAGCTTAAGATTCCGGTATCGTCCGTTGACAGATCAAAGGCTGAAATCTCAGACTTTCGGATTAATTTTTCTGAGATGATTTCCTCAAACTGCGATTTAAACATATTAAGCTGTCTTTCAAATTCTTTAGGGGTGAAATTGTTTATAAAAGCAGATGTCTTAAGAGTTTGAAGATAGTCATCTATCTGAATACCGTTCAAATCTTTATACGAATAATTTTCAAGCGGCAAAATTGATTCAGAGATGAGTTGTTTAAATTCAGAGATGAGTCGTTTAAATTCTGAGTTAAACAAATCATCCTCTCTTATTTTAAAATCCGATTTAAATTCAGCGACACCATTTAAATCAGAATCTCTGTAAATATGATAGGCGGGGTAGTGGGTGTCTACGAATAAATCGAATCCCAAAACGGCAGCTCTTATACAGAAATGTCTGTCCTCTCCCCAAAATGAAACATTGTAGACCCTATCAAAGCTAATACCAGAATTTATCGCCTTTTTGCTTAAAAGCGTACAGGCGCCCAGACCTCCGACCTTGTATACGCCAGGAGTTCTGAGTTTGTTTAAAAATTCTTTTGACTGTAGGTTGTAGTCTAAGGATTTCATACCGTCGTACATATTGTATTTATCTTGTACCCACACCTGTGGCATAGGTTCGGAGTTAGGACCCCACCTGGTCCAAAATATATTTGAGACGATGTCCTTATCATCGCGTCTAAGTTGTATTAAAGAGAGCGGTGCAACTAGGACATCAGAGTCTATAAAAAAAAGGTAGTCAAAGTCGTTTTTTCCAGCATATTTGATTATTGAATTTTTAAATTGAGTGATTTTATCTATTAAGGCATTATTCCAAAGATGTGTAGATTCGGTCTTTACATATCTGCTGGAGATGTTGGAATTAACAATAGTTACATTTTCTTGGAAACCCTTGAATGTCTCGAGTAAATTAGAAGATTCGACATCGATATTATCATCTATAAAATAATAATGTATTTCAAAATTGTCTTTTTTTAACTCAGTAAGTGATAGCAGAAATTCACTCAATATCTCAGGTGTTTGGTGGATTGGGCTAGCTATTAAAATTTTATCTGATTTTTCCACATAAATCCTCCTTCTACTTCTGTTAAATTACGACTCCGTGATGGTGTCCCAGCACTGAAATGAGAATTATGCCCAGAATCTAGATATTGACCTAATTCTCAAGTTACTTTACTCAAGTTATTTTACTCACTCCACTCCACCAAGTTGATGTTTTTATCCATAATAGATATATACTGCTTTAGTGAATTATAGATGCCGAGTGGATCCATTTTCATATAACGCTCATATTTCTGTATCCTATCTTCTTCCTTTGCCCAACCGAAATGTTTAAGCCTAAGTTGGGAAGAAGCTGTGCATAATGCATTTGAATTAATTGGAAGCCTGGGACAATGGTGGGCTGTGTTATCAAACTTATAATCGAAATCAGGCTGATATCTAAGCATGAATAATTTATAGTATTGATGAGCACACCAAAGGGCATCATCACGATAGTGATTTTCATCCCAGAAGTCGTATAATCTAAATCCATATCCGTCGACTAGGTCATTGCTCATCAAGTAGTAGACCTCATCTTCGAAGGATTTTTCGAAAATCTCATCTGAATCTAAAAACAATATCCAATCAGGGTCGGTAGCAACTACCTCATTCCACTGTTTCTCTCTCAAATTGACCTCGCTTGTCGAAAAATCTGAACCAGAGTTTTTGACTATTTTAAGTGGAATATCGGCCAATACCTCTTCGCATATGGCAACCGTGTCATCTGTGCTCCCGTCATCGATTATGACTGCATTATCTATATAATCGCGAGCAGATTCGAGAACAGGTCTCAAATACCTATCAGCCTCGTTTTTAACTACCATGGACAGGCTGAGCCTAGGTATCTCTCGGATATATCTAGCCATAGGGAGTGGTGACAAAGGCTTTTCATCTATTTTCTCGTATTCAGATATCTTGTAATCTCCATTTTCTAATTTAGTTAGCTTGCATCTGGCAACCTTGATTTCATGGAAACTTTTTAACTTATCTTCGCCGAACTTCGAAAATCCATCGCTTAAGATGTCGAAATTGCAGTCGACAGAGGAGTCATCATCTTCAAAAACATCAAAAGAAGTAACTTCAGATTTGTAGATAATCTTCTCAGCTATTATTTCGGTCCATTTATCCTTAAATATTTCCAACTGCCTACAGGCTTCATCAGAGGTGAAATTTTTTAAAAAATCAATGTGAGCAAATTTTTTTATATACGCATCTCTATCAAGTCCCGACAGCTCTCTATATGAATAGTTCTCAAGCGGCAAAATAGACTTGCAAATTAGATCTCTAAAGTTCATGCGAAACATCTCCTTATTTGTATTCAACATGCTTGTTAAATTATAGCAATTAATAACGTGAGATAGAGGGATAATAAATCTCTCAAATCCACAATAAAAAACCAATCCTAAAAGCTTTTCTTGTAGCTGTTTAGTCCCTCTAAATCAGAGTCTCTGTATATATGGTAAGCTGGATTATGGGTATCGACAAACAGCTCAAGCCCTAAAGCCTCAGCCCTGATACAGAAATGTCTGTCCTCTCCCCAGAATGATATATTCTTTATCTTGCTGAAATTTACGCCCTTTTTGAGAGCGTGCTTACTGATTAGGGTACAGGCACCTAGGCCTCCAACCCTGTACACACCTGGAACTCTCATTTGATTTAAAAAATCAGCAATCTGTTCGCTACTGTCTATAGAATTTCCATTCGTATACATATTGTACTGGTCCTGTAGCCAAACCTGTGGCAATTCAATACTGTCGGCATTCCACCTAGTCCAGAATACACAAGAGACGATATCCTTATCATCAGACCTGAGCTGAGTAAGCGTTGAAGGGTGGAGGTATAGGTCAGAATCTACAAATAATATGTAGTCGAATTCATTTTCCTTTGCGTATTCTATTATATGATTTTTAAACTCAGTGATCCTATCGATTAATCCATAAGTCCAGATATGGGTAAAATCGTCTTGCTCAACAGTTTCAATCTGATCTGAATTATCGGACTTAACTAAGATTACATTTTTTTCTTCTTCCTTGAAAGACTTTAAGATTGCTGAGGATTCTTCTTCTACATTATCGTCTACAAAATAATAAGAGACCTCGTATTTACTCTTTGTCAGTCCTTTAAGAGAATCCAAATATTCAGTGATTATCTCTGGTTTATCCTTTATTGTACCTGCGATTAAAATTTTCTCTTTAATATCCATAGTTAACCTCCTAAAAAGTATCTTATTTACTTATCTGTATATACTTATTCCAATAAAAACGAATTTAGACTTTGAATAGCCTTGTAAATAATTTGAGATTTATGCCCGCCATCTATAGAGGTGGGGGACATAAATCTCAAGTTATATTTTGAATATTTGTATACATTTTTTATTTAAATATCAAATGAATTTAAGCATATTTTAAAAAACATGTAAAAGATAAATCCGAATATTCATAAATAAGAACAAAACACGAACATTTAATCTCGAAAAATAAAAAATGTACATTAAAAATGAAAAATAACTTGAATAAATATGTATATTATTATAAAATTAGAGTATATAATTCGTACATTATAGAATAATAATTTGTTTTCGAAGACTAAAGAGAAAATGTTTTTACAGAAAGGCATGGTGAATTACGTGAAAGTAGCAGTAGTAATGGGTTCAAAATCGGATTACCCGAAATTGGAAGATGGGATCAAACTCTTAGAAAGATATGGAATAGAAGTAGTAGTAAGAGCGTTATCAGCCCACAGAACACCACATGAACTTACAGCATTTTTAGAAGAAATAGAGGGAACAGTTGATGTGATAATTGCAGCAGCTGGAAAGGCAGCACATTTACCAGGAGTGATAGCGAGTCAGACCCTGATTCCAGTAATAGGATTGCCGATAAAATCTTCTACGATGGATGGACTAGATTCACTTTTATCAATAGTACAAATGCCAAAGGGAATACCGGTAGCAACTGTAACGATTGACCTAGGCTTAAACGCAGCACTTTTAGCCATGCAGATAATGACGCTAAAGTATCCTGAGCTGATAGAAGATTTAAAGGCATACAGGAAAGAAATGGCAGACAAGGTTTTGGAAGATGACAGAAGCTTGAGGAAATAGATTGATACACAAAGAAAAATACTATTTTAAATACTGGAGGATATGCAGATGTTAAAAGAAGAAAACTTACTATATGAGGGAAAAGCAAAAAGAGTATATAAGACAGATAATGAAAATGAATACGTTGTTTATTATAAGGACGATGCAACAGCTTTCAATGGTGAAAAGAAGGAATCAATAGATTCGAAGGGAATACTTAATAATAAAATATCTACAATAATATTCGAGATGCTTAACGAAAACGGTATAGATACACATTTCGTTAAAAATCTTTCAGAGAGGGAACAACTTGTAAAAAAGGTCACAATACTACCTCTCGAAGTAATAGTAAGAAATATAACAGCTGGTTCATTCTGTAAGAGATACGGAATAGAAGAAGGAATAGTATTAGACGAGCCAATATTTGAATTTAGTTATAAAGACGACGACCTCGGCGACCCTATGTTAAACGACGACCATGCATTTGCGATGAAGTTGGCGACTAGAGAAGAATTAAAATTCTTAAGAGAAGAAACTCTTAAGATAAACGATTTATTAAAGGATTTCTTCCTTAAATTAAATCTTAAGTTAGTTGACTTTAAAATAGAGTTCGGAAAAGATTCACAAGGAAAGATAATCTTAGCAGATGAAATATCACCTGATACTTGTAGATTATGGGATGTTGATACAAACGAGAAACTAGATAAAGATAGATTCAGAAGAAATCTTGGAGGCTTAGTGGAAAGTTATACAGAAGTTCTTTCAAGAATGAATAAATAGGAGGCACAAACTATGTGTGGTATCATCGGAATGTTCTCGAATAAAAACATAGCAAAAGATCTATATTATGGGTTGTACTCGATACAACACAGGGGTCAGGAAAGCTGCGGGTTGGCTGTTGCTGACGATAATGAAAACAAAATTAAATATATACGAGAAATGGGATTAGTCGGTGATGTTTTTAAAGAGAAACAAATCGACTATCTAAACGGAAGTAAGGGAATAGGACATGTTCGTTATTCGACAGCAGGCGGAAGTATAATAGAAAACTGCCAACCGTTTGTCGGAACACTTAGAAAGAGAAATCTTGCGGTTGCCCACAATGGAAACTTAGTAAACGCACAGGTGTTAAAGGATATGTTGGAAGAAGACGGATATATGTTTCAGACTAATTCAGATACAGAGGTAATCCTCTATATACTGGCTAGATACTATAAAGGAGATATAGTTGAAAGCTTGAAACTCACTATGGACTATATCAAGGGCGCTTATGCTCTAGTCATCCTTTGCGACGACGCATTGGTTGCAGCTAGGGATCCACATGGATTCAGGCCGCTCATAATGGGAAAAAGAGGAGATGAGTATATCTTCGCCTCTGAAAACTGCGCTATAGACATACTCGGTGGAGAAGTCATAAGAGATGTAGAGCCAGGAGAGATAATAGTAGTAAAAGACGGAAGTGTCGAGTCTTTTAACTACTCTCAAAACTACAAACCAGTTAAAAAGAGCTGTATATTTGAGCATGTCTACTTCGCTAGAAACGATGCGACTATAGACGGTGTCAACGCGTACGATTTTAGAATAAGATGTGGAGAAAAACTTGCAGAAAACGACGAGGTAGACATAGATTTAGTAGTGCCTGTACCAGATTCGGGTTGGCCGGGAGCATTGGGATACGCAAATGCTGCTGGTATGAGGGTGAGTGAAGCCTTGGTCAAAAACAGATATGTAGGCAGGACCTTCATAAAACCGACTCAGGAAGAAAGAGAAATAGGGGTTAAGATAAAATTAAACCCACTTAAGAGGCTCATAAAGGATAAATCAATAGTTCTGGTAGACGACTCGATAGTCAGGGGTACAACTTCTAGACAGTTGGTGAAATCATTGAGAGAAGCTGGTGCTAGGGAGATACATCTAAGAATCACCTCTCCACCAGTTGCATATTCATGTTTTTACGGAATAGATACTCCTAACAGAGCAAATTTGATTGCATCGAACCACACAGTTGAAGAGATGAGAGACTACATCGGTTGCGATACGCTTAAGTTTATAGATATAAACGATATGTTGGACGTAGCTGGAAGCCATACGAATTTCTGTAAAGCTTGTTTTGACGGAGACTACGCAGTCAAAATTCACGATATAGAAGGATAACGAAGATAGATAGAAGTATATAATAGCGCGGCTATAGCAGATAACTAAGACGAGAGAGTATAATAGTGTTACTATAGTGGATAACTAAGGTATATAAGTAAATCACGGTGTATATAGAAGTTAATGGATTTAAAATAAAATTTTTGGAGGATTAAACTGAATGTTAACATATAAGCAGTCAGGTGTAGATATAGACGAAGGAAATAGAACAGTAGGCCTTATTAAAGGGCTTATAAAAGGAACTTACGATAGAAATGTAATAGGAGACCTCGGAAATTTCAGCGGTCTTTACAGTCTCCAAGACTTTGTGCTCATGAAAGAACCAGTGCTACTTGCATCGACAGACGGAGTTGGAACAAAGCTTAAAATAGCTCAGATGCTCGGCAAACACGATACAGTAGGTATAGACTTGGTAGCGATGTGCGTCAATGACTTAATCTGTCAGGGAGCAAAACCACTATTCTTCCTAGACTATATTGCACTTGGAAAGTTAATAGCCGAAGATATAGAAGAGGTAGTAGGTGGTATAACTGACGGATGCCTGATGTCGGGAGCTTCTCTTATCGGAGGAGAAACAGCTGAGATGCCTGGAATGTACGGGAAAGGCGATTACGATTTAGCAGGATTTTCAGTTGGAATAGCAGACAAAGAAAATATAGTATCTGGTAGTGACGTAAAAGAAGGCGATCTTCTAGTGGGTATATCTTCAAGCGGAATCCACAGCAACGGATTTTCTTTCATAAGAAAGATATTCCTAGAAACTTACGACTACAAACTAGAAGGATATATAGACGAATTAGGTATGACTTTGGGGGATGCACTTTTAACTCCCACAAAGATATATGTAAAACTAGTCCTAGAGTTATTACAAAAAAGAAATATAAAAGCCATAGCCCATATAACTGGCGGTGGTGTGATAGAAAATATTGTAAGGGTAATTCCTGATGGATTGGGTCTAGATATAAACAAGGACTCTTGGGAAAAACCAGCCATATTTAAAATGATAGAAGGATTTAACGCAGTTGACGAAAGGGAACTCCACAAGAGTTTCAACATGGGTATAGGACTTGTGCTAGTAGTAGATAAGGACGAAGCCAAAAGGGTAGTCGATTTCGTAAATAAAAGAGAAAACGACAACATAAACTATGTTGAAGATAAGTATAAAAAGTTATATGAAGACAGGGCCTACATCATAGGTGAGGTAACCGCTGAACACGAAGGTGTAGAACTTCGTTAATCGCTCGCGTAAAAGATGAGCGATCGAATGCTGAGCTCAAGTAGTAGTTTTCGGTTATTAACTAGCGAAGGTGAGGTGCTGAGTAGTTGAAAAATATCGGTGTTTTAGTATCTGGTGGAGGAACTAATCTACAATCCATAATAGATGCTACCAAAGCAAAAACGATAGACGGTGAAGTAAAGGTAGTGATTTCAAACAAAGATGGAGTTTACGGACTCGAGAGAGCTAAAAACTCTGGTATAGAAGCAATATACGAGACAGATGAGGATAGGGTTATAGAGATCCTAAAAGATAGAAATATAGATTTAGTAGTACTTGCGGGATATCTAAAGATTATAAGTCCAAAGTTTGTAAATGAATACAGAAATAAAATGATCAATATACATCCTTCATTGATTCCTGCATTCTGTGGCAAGGGATTTTACGGTCAGAAAGTACATCAAGGAGTACTGGACTACGGTGCAAAAGTCACTGGAGCAACAGTTCACTTCATCGACGAGGGAGCTGATACAGGGCCGATCATCATACAAAAGGCAGTAGAAGTAAAAGACGATGACGACGCCAAAGAACTCGGAGCGAGGGTGCTTGTGGTAGAGCATGAAATCTTGGTAGAGGGCGTAAAATTATTCTGTGAAAATAAATTGAAAGTTGAAGGTAGGAGGGTATCGATAAATGAGTAAAAAGAGAGCTTTAATAAGTGTAACAGACAAGACAGGTGTTGTAGAATTTGCAAAAGAACTGAGCAAATTAGGATATGAAATAGTGTCTACAGGGAATACGTACAAGGTGATAAAAGAAGAAGTAGAAGATGCTATACAGATAGATGAAGTTACGAATTTCCCAGAAATGCTAGGCGGAAGAGTAAAGACTCTACATCCTATGATACACGGTGGTATACTTTATAAGAGAAACGACGAAGGTCATGTATCAACTATAGAGGAACACGGCATAGAGCCGATAGATATAGTTGTGGTAAATTTATACGATTTCGAAGGGACTCTAAAAGCTGGAAAACCTCATGATGAAATGATCGAGAACATAGATATCGGCGGACCTTCGATGATAAGATCTGCAGCTAAGAACTACAAGGATGTATTGGTCGTAGTAGATATCAAGGACTACGGTATGATCGTTGAAAAGTTGAAAAACGATGAGATTACCTTAGAAGACAGAGAAAAATTAGCATATAAAGCATTTGCCATAACTGGAAGATACGACAGTTTGATATCAAACTACTTTGCAGAAAGAGTTGGAGATAGATATCCAGAGATAATGAATATGAGTTTCCAAAAAGAAAAAGAATTGAGATACGGTGAAAATGCTCACCAAAGAGGTTTTTTGTACAGTGAATCATCGTCTAAGAACCCAATACTTGAATTCGAACAATTACATGGAAAAGCAGTATCTTATAACAACTTAAACGACTTATCAGGTTGTCTAGAAATGATGAGAGAATTCAAGGACGACAAGCAAATACTATCTGTTGCAGTTAAACACGCAAACCCATGCGGAGTTGCACTTGGAAAGACTCCAAAAGAAGCATTCCAAAAATGTTTTGACGCGGATCCAGTTTCAATATTCGGTGGGATAGTAGGTATAACTTCAAAGGTTGATCTCGCTACAGCTGAAAAACTACACGATATCTTCCTTGAAATAGTAGTGGCTTACGACTACGAACCAGAGGCACTTGAATTAATATGCCAAAAGAAAAATCTGAGAGTACTTAAAATAAATGAACCAAAAGAAAGCAAACAACATTTTGAAATGAAATACTTAGACGGAAAACTTCTTGTTCAAGATAGAAACGAGGCTCTATTTGAAAAACAAGAAGTAGTAACAAAGGTTAAACCAACTAAGGCAGAACTTAGGGATATGGAATTTGCTATGAAGATAGCTAAACATCTAAAATCAAATGCAATATCAGTAGTTAAAAACGGTCAGACTCTTGCAGTTGGCATGGGTCAAACTTCTAGAATCTGGGCGCTTAAAAACGCACTTGAAAATAATAAAGACAAAGACTTTACAGGAGCGGTATTGGCATCTGATGCATTCTTCCCATTTGACGACTGCGTTACTCTTGCACATGAATACGGAATCAGTGCAGTAGTACAGCCAGGAGGATCAATAAAAGACGAAGATTCAATAGAAGCCTGTGATAGATTTGGTATGTCGATGGTATTTACTGGCACTAGACACTTTAAACATTAGTTTGAACTATTTTGGTGGGAGTGATATGCCCAACTGAGTTGAGGGATAGATTACTGATGATTCAACGCTTTCGGTGGGGGATTTCGCCCCCGCTGAAATGTGAATTATGTCCCCCACCTCCTTAGGTGGGGGACATCTTTCTTAGGTTATATCGTATTTATCGACTTGTGTTAAGGGAGATACCGAGTTTTACTCTGAGAAAATTTGAGCGTGACTAAAGAATATATCTAACCACGAAAACTGCTATTTAGGAGAACTTAAATAGAATGGATGAATAAAAAAAAACACTGAGACTAGGAGATTATTATGAAAATATTAGTTATAGGTGGTGGCGGAAGAGAGCATGCCATCTGTTGGAAGCTCAGCAATGAAAAACAAGTAGAAAAGATATACTGCGCACCTGGAAACGCTGGTATTGGAGAAGTAGCCCAATGCGTAGACATAAAGGACGACGATATAGATGGACTTTTAAAATTTGCCCTAGACAACGAGATAGACCTGACAGTAGTTGGTCCAGAGGTACCTCTAGTACTTGGGGTAGTGGATAAGTTTCAAGAAAATGGACTTCGAGTATTCGGTCCAGACAAGAAATGTGCTCAGCTAGAGGGAAGTAAGGCGTTTTGCAAGGACTTCATGGTGAGACATGCAATTCCAACGGCAAAGTACAGGGAATACACTGACGTATCAGAGGCAATAGGAAATATAGACGAGTTTGGATATCCAGTAGTCATTAAGGCAGACGGACTAGCAGCAGGAAAGGGAGTCGTAATAGCACAGACTCACGAGGCAGCTATAGAAGCTCTAAATGAAATGATGAGTGAGAAAAAATTCGGAGACGCTGGAGAAAAGATAGTCATAGAAGAATTCTTGACAGGGGTCGAAACGTCGATACTTGCCTTTGTCGACAACAATACTATAGTTCAGATGGTGAGTGCAAAAGACCACAAGAAAGTCTACAATGGGGAAAAAGGACCAAATACAGGTGGTATGGGAACTTTTTCGCCAAGTGAGATATATACTGAAGAATTAGCTGAAAAAGTGAGGGTGTCGGTATTAGAAAAGACGCTTGAAGGTTTCAAAAAAGATGGATTGAAATTCAGAGGAATCCTATTTGTAGGGCTTATGATATCGCCAGATGGCGAAAAAGTTTTAGAGTACAATGTAAGATTTGGGGATCCTGAAACTCAATCGGTGCTGTTTAGACTAGAAACCGATTTAAGCGAGATAATGATGGCGATAACAGAGGATAGGTTAAAAGAAGTAGAAATAACTTATTCAGACGAAGAAGCTGTCTGTGTAATGTTGGTATCTGGAGGATATCCTGAAAACTACGAAAAAGGGAAGGTCATCACTGGACTGGATTCATTGGACGATGGAATAATGGTATTTCACAGTGGAACAAAGATGAGTGACGGAAAGCTTGTGACAAACGGCGGAAGAGTTATAGGAATAACTTCAAAAGGAAAGACAGTTGCACAAGCGAGCGAAAAAGTCTACGCAAATATACAAAAGATAAACTTTGAAGGTATGCACTATAGAACGGATATCATGAAATGAATCTCAAATAACGGAGGACGAAAAATGTCAGTATTAGCAAGTAAAAACCTAGGTGTAAGAAGAGTACTAGTAGAACAGAGACCTGGATTTGACAATGAGGCAAGAGGTCTTAAAAAGGATATATTTGAAAGTCTTCATATAGATAGCGTTGAAAATATCAGAGTATTAAACAGATACGATATAGAGGGAATATCTGATGAGGTATACGACACAGCGGTAAAAACAATATTTTCAGAACCAAACCTAGACTTAGTCTACCATGAAGAAGTTCCTTGGGAAGGTGAAGACAATATATTTGCAATAGAATACCTACCAGGTCAATACGACCAGAGGGCTGACTGGGCAGAGCAATGTGTAGCGATATTAAATGAAGGCGTTAGACCTAGGATAATATCGTCAAAATTATATATATTAAACGGATGCATAGACATAGAAGAGTTCCGTAGAATAAAGGAATACTGCATCAATCCAGTAGACAGTAGAGAAGCGGAAATCATCAAACCGGATACTCTAAGAGTCGATTACGAAACGCCGTCAAATGTGCAAGTGTTTGACGGATTCATAGATTACACGGCTGAGGAGCTAGAAAAATTCCTCAAAAAACAATCTCTAGCTATGACTATAGGAGATCTAGAGTCGATTCAGGTCTATTTTAGAGATTCAGAAAAGAGAAATCCGACTATAACAGAGATCAAAGTTCTAGATACTTACTGGTCAGACCATTGTAGACATACAACATTTATGACAGAGATATCAAAGGCTACAATAGAAGAAGGCAAGTACAATGAGATAATAAAAGAAACCTATAATATGTACCTAGATTCGAGAAAAGAAATATACACAGATAGACATAAGGATATATGTCTTATGGATATCGGTACAATAGCTGTTAAAGAGCTTAGAAAACAAGGTAAATTAAAGGATTTAGACGAAAGCGAAGAAATAAACGCCTGCAGTATAAACGTGGACGTAGATATAGATGGAGAAAAAGTTCCGTACCTAGTTATGTTTAAAAATGAAACACACAACCATCCAACAGAGATAGAGCCGTTTGGTGGAGCAGCGACCTGCCTAGGAGGAGCTATAAGAGATCCCCTTTCAGGAAGAAGCTATGTATACCAAGCTATGCGAGTAACTGGAAGCGCAGATCCGAGGACGACTTTGGAGGATACTTTATCTGGTAAACTAATGCAGAAGAAGATAACTACAGAGGCAGCCAATGGATACAGCTCATACGGAAACCAAATCGGTCTAACAACTGGACAGGTATCTGAAGTGTACGATGAAGATTTCGTAGCGAAGAGAATGGAGATAGGTGCGGTAATAGCAGCGGCTCCAAAGGAAAACGTGATAAGAAAAAGACCTGAAGAGGGCGATGTGATAATCCTTCTAGGAGGAAAGACAGGAAGAGATGGATGCGGAGGGGCAACTGGCTCATCAAAGGAACATACAGAGGCATCCATAGTTGAAGCAAGCACAGAAGTCCAAAAAGGTGACGCTCCAAATGAGAGAAAAATTCAGAGATTCTTTAGAAACGCAGATGCAGCTAAGATGATAAAAAGATGCAACGACTTCGGTGCAGGTGGTGTGTGCGTGGCTATAGGTGAGATAGCTGACAGTTTAGACATCAACCTAGACCTAGTTCCAAAGAAGTACGATGGATTAGATGGAACAGAACTCGCTATATCAGAATCACAAGAGCGTATGGCAGTGTGTATAGACAAAGAAAACAAAGATAAATTTATAGAACTAGCATCACTTGAAAATTTAGAGGCAACTCACGTAGCCACAGTGACAGACACAGGATACCTAAGATTATTCTGGAGAGGTGAGGCAATAGTAAACGTGAGCAGAGCTTTCTTAGATACAAATGGAGTTAAACAATCTACAGAAGTGCACGTATCGAGGGTAAATGAAGAAAAGAACTTCTTTGCAAAAGAAAACATCTTCGGTGGCAAGTTAAACGAAGATAATATAAAGAGAAGCACAAAGGCTACAAAAATAGATTTAAACAGCGCTGGAATAGATAAATTTTCAGGAATAGCAGATAAGTTTAAATGTGTAATATCAGATCTAAACGTATGTTCTCAAAAAGGACTAGTTGACAAGTTCGACTCTACAATAGGTGGCTCAACAGTACTTATGCCATATGGTGGAAAGTATCAAGCATCTCAATCTCAAGCAATGGTAGCTAAGATACCAGTACTAGGAGGAGAAACTAATACCTCTACAATAATGACTTACGGATACAACCCTAAGATAGGGAAATGGAGTCCTTTCCACGGAGCACTCTACGCTGTAATAGACTCGGTGACTAAGGTAGTAGCAGTAGGTGGAGATTATTCTAAGATAAGACTTACCTTCCAAGAGTACTTTGAAAAACTAGGCAACGATCCACAAAAATGGGGCAAGCCGTTCTCAGCTCTTCTAGGGGCATACTACGCGCAGAACAAGCTAGAAATACCTGCAATAGGTGGAAAAGACAGTATGTCAGGAACATTTAAAAACATACACGTCCCTCCAACTCTAGTATCTTTTGCAGTCGATACAGTAGACGCCGCCAAGGTAATATCTTCTGATTTCAAAAAAGAAAAAAGCGTCGTAGCACTTCTAAAGACTGAAGTAGGAGAAGACGGAGTACTAGACTTTGACGAGTTTAAAAAGAACATGGCAAAGGCAAGGGAAATGATTCACAGTGGAAAAGTACTTTCTTCATACGCAGTTGGATATGCGGGAATTGGAGAAGCTATTTCTAAGATGTCGTTTGGAAATAAAATAGGATTTAAATTCTGCAAGGGATTTGTATCAGAGGTAGAAGAAGCTAACAATCTATTCAAACCTATGTACGGTTCGATGATTCTAGAATTGACAGAGGGTGCAATGGACGAATTAGAAGGTTATAATGCAGTTAAACTAGGTAAGACAAAATCAGAAAGAGCTATAATAGTTGCGGATCAGAGAATAAGTCTAGACGATTTATATTACGAATACACAAATACTCTAGAGTCGATATTCCCAACTAAGATAGAAGAGATAGACGAAGACATCAAGACTATAACTTATATCAGCAAGGGCGATGCATGCCACAGTGGAAGTACAATCGCCGCACCTAGAGTATTTATACCAGCGTTCCCAGGAACCAACTGCGAGTATGATGTCCAGAAGAGATTTAGAGAATCTGGAGCAAAGACGAGCATAAAGGTATTCAAAAACCTTACAGAAGCCGATATAGAAAGTTCAATAGAAATGATGGTAGATGAAATAAAAAATTCTCAGATAATCATGTTGCCAGGAGGATTCAGTGCTGGAGACGAACCAGGAGGATCTGGTAAATTCATAGCTACAGTATTTAGAAATCCAAGGGTAATGGAAGCCGTAAACGAGTTCTTATATAAACAAGACGGATTGATACTGGGGATATGCAATGGATTCCAAGCCCTAATCAAACTAGGACTAGTGCCATTTGGTGAAATAAGAGTGATGGATGAAAAATCTCCAACGCTCGCTCACAACAAGATAGCTCATCACCAATCTATGATAGTGAACACAAGGATAGCTTCAAATAAGTCTCCATGGCTTGCAGAGACAAATGTAGGAGATATCCACAAAATAGCTATATCTCACGGAGAAGGTAGATTCGTAGCCGATGAAGATACGCTTAATACCTTGATTGCAAACGGTCAAATAGCAACTCAGTACGTAGACTTCGACGGAGAGGCTACCTACGATATAGAATTCAATCCGAACAGCTCGTTCTACGCAGTAGAAGGTATAACAAGCATCGACGGTAGAGTTCTTGGAAAGATGGGTCATTCTGAAAGAATTGGAAACAATGTATTAAAGAACATATATGGAGAAAAAGACCAGAAAATATTTGAATCTGGAGTGAAATATTTTAAATAAAACATTATAGGGAATGGTGCGTGGACCCTCAGACGCATGCCCGCTTCAAATTTCGCTACTCGTAGGACCATCTCGACGACGCTGCAATTTGAATCGGGAAGATATGGCAGAGGGTACGTCACCATTATCCTATAATTAAAAAAAATAAAAAAATAAATTAAAATAGGACCCGTTGGTATTTTTGCCTGCGGGTTTTATTTTTCAAAAAAGCATAAAAAATCATATGTGAAATGGATAAAGCGATTAAAAGGTGGAGGTGGAGTGGCGCAAAAATATACTTCGATTAAAATAGTATTTTATCTTAAACTTTTTAGATTTTTTTACTTAAACTTTTAGTAAAAGAACAAGTCACCATAATGTGCATATATGGACATAAATTAGACAAATTATTATTTAGATTTTGTTTGACGAAAGAATTAAAAAAACGCAAGCGATGACTAATTAATACCGATTGATATATAGAAAAATTTAATATAATGTATATTGTATACAGATGATGTGCTGCAAAACGTTTGAAAAAAGTCGTTTAGTGTGTGATTTGGTTTTCCTCAAGAGTGGATTCTATGTGGAAGGTTTGTCGAAATATATACAAAGGTGAAAGGGTGAGGTGAAAATGCGTAAGCGTATTAGGAGGCTATTATCGAGCATGGTGTGCTTTATTATGGTGATAAGCACATTACAAACTTCAACTATTGCATTTGCACAAGAAAGCAAATTGACTCTGGTTGATAAAGAGGATGGATATAAAAATGGTATTGTTTCAGTTGGAATTAGCAGAGACAATATAAATGCACAGGCAGAAATTAAAATTAAAGGAATGAGTGGAAATCCGGATAAGGTGTATAGCGCAAGTGATTTGGGGGATAAGACTGACAAGTCAAATATACATGTGTGGACAGGTTTGAAAGGAAAATATAATAATAATGACTCTAATATTTGGAATAGTCTTACTAGTGGTTGCTATAATAGATTTGATGGAAGATACGATGGAAATACAGTCTATATACCGAAAAATGTATATAAACAAAATCAAGATATCAATGTTGAAGTAACATATCCGAATGCACTTTACAAAAGAAGTGTAGTATGGAGTGAAGAGTTCAACAAATATGTAGAGGGCCCAAGGATATATGTGACTCCTAAGGTAACATTAAGTGGTTTTATAAATGTGCTTGAATGGTATAGGAAAGAAGGGCTTCGACCAGAATATGACGGAATGGCATTGGTATTGTCTAACGATTTTGCAAGTGGAGTTTTTGCTTGCAATATAGAGGGATATCAGGCTAAATTTGAATTTTATGATAAAGATGGTAAATCTATAGATTTAAATCACGTTACAGTAGTAAATAAAGATGGTAGTACTGAAGAGAAAGATAGTATTTGTGATATCGTGTTTGCTTCATTAAATGATAGAACATATGATTTTGAACCGCCTATGGAGGTACGTGAAGGTGTGGCAGTGATGAGTCCAAATGAAGGGACAAAAGCATATGCGTATAAGGATTCAAATATTGGAACAAAAAAATTTAAATCTGTAACAGGAGATTCAAAACTTGATTCAAAAGACTATATAGCAGATTTAAAATGGAATGATTATTATGATAAGTTAGATCTGGTATCGTATTTAGGTATAAGTGAGAATTTTACAGATCAACTTGGAAGTTCAGATTTTTATAAAAATATGGTAAGTTTTAAAATGAGTGAACTAGATAAATATGAATTTTTCATAAGTGAATTCCAAGTGCCTAAAGATCCTGAAGCTGATACAACCAAAAAATACGGTCATGCTTGGACTGCTTTTTCAATTGGTAGTGCAGAAAAATACATCAATGAGTATACGAATACTCCAACAAAAAGCGTTTCTGATGAAGATGAAAAAGATTCCCCAGGCAACTATATAGATTCAAAAGACGAAGAGATGATATACAAGGTAAATCACACTGTTAAAGATTTACATTCTGAAGTGAGTGAAGTGTACAGTAAATATTCTATTGAAGATGCCTTGCCAAATGAGGTTGAATTTGTATCAGCTGAAATGCTTGTAGATGGGAAACCTTTTGAATCAAGTGCTAAACCAGTATACGATAAGGGAACTCACAAGGTCACTTGGGAGGCAAATAAAGAAGATTTAGGATGTATAGATGCAGAAGGAAAATTTGTTACGGGAAACATGGCATTAGCAGGAGAAACCTATACCTTATTGATAAGGGTAAAAGTAAAGGCAGAGGCTATCGAATCGGGAAAAGATTTTAAAAATACTGGGAAAGTAAACTTTGACGACCAAAGTATGACTTCAAATGAAGTAGTAACACATCCACATAAGGATATTGAGGATCCACATAAGGATATAGTTGGTCAGGAAGGTAAGGACAAAGTAAATCAAGAAAAAGAAAAAGAGTTTTCGTACAACCTAAGTGAAAATATACCAGAAACAATAGCTGCTTTTAAAAACTTTGGATTCAAGGATGAACTTGATTCTAGACTTGAGTATATTACAGATAGTGCAAAACTTATGGTAGATGGACAGGAACTCAATAAGGCAGATTCTAAGATAACATTCGAGGAATTAAAGAATACATTGACAGCTACAATCGATGATGAAGACGTTCTTAAAGCTCTTGAAGGGAAGGATAAACTGGAACTTAAGTTTGATGTAAAAATAAAGGTATCAGCAGAATCAGATAAAGAGATATCTAATACAGGAAAACTAGACTACACAAATAAAAGTGGAGTTACAGGAGAAAAGGATACTAATCCAGTAGTTGTAGTACCACCGGGAGACCCAATAAAACCAGATGATCCAACAAAGGATGTAAATGGGAAACCAAGTGACAATGCAAACATAGGTCAAGAAGTAACATTCAATCTAAAAGAAAAATTACCATCGGATATAGAAGAGTACAAGTTATTTGGATTTAAAGACGTATTAGATGAAAAATTAGACTATGTAGCAAATTCAGCAAAAATGATGTTAGACGGAAAAGAAGTAAGCGGATTCAAAATAAAATACGATTCGTCTTCAAGAACGTTGACAGCAATAGCCAAAGACGATGCAGTAAAAGCATTGAAAGGTGGAAAAGAATTAGTACTTACATTTAAAGCTAAGTTAAATGAAAAGGCTAAGGGAGAGTCGGAAGTAAAGAACCAAGGAAAATTAGACTACACAAATAAAAATGGAGTTACAGGAGAAAAGGATACAAATCCAGTAGTTGTAGTACCACCGGGAGACCCAAATAAGCCTAGTGACCCAAGTAAGCCTAGTGATCCAGAAAAACCAAGTGATCCAACTACACCGACACCACCTAAGACGCCAGGTACAACAACTGGTGACGATGGCAAAGGACCTTCAACATCGCCAAAAACTGGAGATTACACTGACATAAAAAGAATGTATGCAATTGTAATTATATCAGTACTTGGAGTGGCTGGATGTACATTCTACCTAAAAAGGAGAAATAAGAAAGAGAACGATGTAAAATGAATGTAAAAAAAATATTTTGTTTGATTATGATTCTGTTTTTTTCGTTCACAGGTATGTATTATGGGGGGAAAGTTTTTATATACGAGAAAGAATCACTGTTACAACAGAGTAGTTTCAATGATTTATTAAACACGGCATCGATAGACGACGATTCAGAAGGGGACTCAACAAATGGATTGTCAAATGGATTATCAAAATTCAAAGCATCAATTTTTTGGTCCTCGATTTTGGGAAATCAACATGAACAGAAAAAGCAAAAGTCATCGAACTATGTGAATATACCATCAAGCAGTGAGGTATGTAGGTTACATGCGAAGAATCCAGATATAGTTGGATGGATAAAAGTTACAAATACAAGAATAAATTATCCTGTTATGCAAACAAAGAGCGAGCCGTATTTTTACCTACACCATGATTTAAATAGAAAAACTTCGAATTACGGGGTGCCATGTCTTGGGGAAAATACAGATTTATCAAAGCCAAGTGATAATTTGATTATATATGGACACCACATGAGAAATGGAACAATGTTTGCGGATTTAGAAGAGTATAAGAATAAAGACTTTTTCAAACAAAATAGATATATATATTTCAACACCATAGAGGGTGATGGAAAATATGAGGTTGTAGCAGGGTATAAGACAACAGTGGGTAGTGGTAATGATGAGTTTAAATACTATAATTTTGTGGATGCAAGCTCAAAAGAGGAGTTTGATGCCTATGTTGCGAAGAGCAAGGGCAAGGCTTTATATGATACGGGGGTAACTGCATCGTATGGAGATAAGTTAATAACTCTCTCGACATGTGAGTATAGTGCTGCAAATGGTAGGATGGTTGTATTAGCAAAAAAGGTTGAGTAAAAAATTAAGCAGAGGTTGTCACAGTTTTAAGGTGCCAGCCTCTGCTATACTATAAGTAGAGAAAGATATCCCTCACTTATTTAGGCTTGGGAATAACTATTACTTAATCTAAATTTATACAGGAGATATGAGACAATGGATATTTTAAAGAAACGCAATAGCGTAGAGTTTGAAGTCTATGGAAAGTACGCCTTATTTTCAGACCCTGTCACTCGTGTCGGCGGGGAGAAGATGAGTTATCAAATACCTACGTACCAAGTCTTAAAGGGAATAATGGAAAGTGTATATTGGAAGCCAACTATTATTTGGTACATAGATAAAGTTAGGGTCATAAATAAGATAGCTACTCAGGATAATGAGATTAGACCTATAAAGATGAGTAGCTGGAAAGAAAATGATTTAGCGTATTGCACTTACCTCAACGATGTAAGGTATCAGGTTCTAGCTCATTTTGAATTTAATTTGAATAGACCAGAATTAGAACAGGATCGAAATGAAAATAAACACCATAATATAGCGAAGAGAAATATAGAAAAGGGAGGTCGCAGAGATATATTTCTAGGGACTCACGAATGTCAAGGCTACGTTATACCCTGCGAATTTGGAGAGGGTGAAGGGTATTACGATGAATATGGTGAGATTTCATTTGGACCTATGTTTCACGGATTTAATTACCCAGATGAAACAGGGGAGGATAAATTAGAAACACGTTTTTGGAACGCAAAAATGGTGGATGGAGTAGTTGACTTCATAAGTCCAGTTGAATGCACAATGGTTAAGTTTATTCGAAAGCAAAAGGCTAAGAGATTTACAGGAGTTAGGAATGTAACTGTAAAGAAGGGCATGACTGGAGATATGGGATTCACTAAAGATAATGAGATAGCTAAAAATAAAGAGATGGATAAAAATGGATATTTAACTAAAGTAAAGTGTGTAACTGAAAATCAAGACTGCGTAAAAATAAAGAATTTTACTGTAATTAAGGGAGATTTATAGGGGGCGTGCGAGATGAGTTTTTGGCAGGGGTTGGTTGACACTTATGATGTAAATTTCGTCGAATTAGAAAAAGAATTCCCTCTATCTACAACTTCTATTTCAAATAATTCCAACGATATCATAGTCATCAAACTCGATGGAGATGGAAATCATTTAGGACATTATAAAATCGAAAAAAGAAGTAAGGATGAGAAAGTTATTAATTTTGTATTTCCTGTAAGTGAAGAGAGCATGGGACGATCTTCTGGTATATATGCACATCCTATATTTGATCAGTTTGAGTATCTTTCTGGAAGTGGCGATAAATTCAAGGCATATATCGGACAATTGAGGAGATTTGCAGAGAGCCGTTACACAACACAACAAATCAAGTCAATTTACAACTATATTTCTAAGAAAAGTATTTCATCAGATTTATCAGATATGAAAGTAAAACCAGACATAAATATATTGTTTGAGGTGAAGACACGTGTAGGAAACGCGGATAAAGTGTGGGAAAACAATGAAACAATTAGAGCTTGGCATAATTACTATATTTCCACGAAGAATCAAGATGAAAGCCTTGATTTTATAACTGGAGAACTGAAAGAATACGCAAGGGCTAATCCTAGAAAAATAACTAATAGTAGTCCTAATGCAAAGCTGATCTCGGCAAATGATAGATCGAATTTTACATATAGGGGGACTTTCACAAATCCTGAGGACGCGTTGTCAATAGGTTATGAAAGCAGCCAAAAAGCTCATCAATTTTTGAGATTTTTGGTTAGGGATAGAGGATTGACTTCGGGTGAGCAGGTAATTATCACCTATCAAATAGGACAAGACGTGAATATGATGAAGCTCAAGAATCCATTGGCAAACAGTAAAAGTATAGTAAAAACGTTAAGAGATGTGAAAAAAAGTTATGGAATTAAAAATATAATTGAAGATATTGGTATCGACTATACAAAATTGCTTAAGGAATATGCATTGAGAGAGGAAAAATACAATGCGTTAAATCTACACAAGAAGTCTTCAATCGTCGTCTTGAGCGAAGAAAATACAGGTCAGATGTGTGTAAAATACTACAAAGAAAAGACGGCAATTATTATTTTGGACGCGGCAACAACAGGTAGACTTGCTGTGAAATATTATCAAGAGCTAGATAGCGAAGAATATTTGGAAAAACTTATTGACTGGCACGAAACTTGTAAGTTTAATTTCTCGTATTTTGATAAGCTAAATAATTACCACAATTGTATACAAACACCTAGCGTGGATAGGATCATCAAAGCGATGTATGTAAGACAAAAAACAAATAATGATATCGGATATAATAAGTTTTCAAAAACAGCCCGTGAATGCTTAATTCACTGTATTTTCAACGGAGAAAGCATTCCAAGAGATTATGTAGACAAAGTGGTCAGAAGAGCTTCAATGCCATTTAACATCAAGGGTAAAATTTATGAAAAAGTCGTACGAGAATATGAAGAGATAGTAAGTATAGCCTGTGCATTGGTGAGAAAATCAGTGAAAGATGTGTACGAATTGAGTTTAGAAAGAGAAAATACAAAAAGGGATTACCTATTCGGACGATTACTAGGAGCTGCAGAAAAGTTAGAATCCGGTGAAAATAAAAAAATTATGAATGAGCGAGCGACTATAGCAGTGAGATATATGAGTGATTTTTCTAATAAACCATTCAAGACATGGCTTATAATTCGTGAAAGGCTAGTTCCATATATACAGAGTCTTGAGATGGATAAGAGTCCTATGTATTTAAGAACAGAGGAAATTGCGAATTCAGAGATAGAAGAAATAGAAAATATGTTTAAGATAAGCGATTTTGAAAATAATTTGCCACTTAGTGGGATTTTCTTGATTGGATATGCCTGTGAAAAAGCATGGATCAGCGAAGAAGACATAAGATTATCTAGAAAAAATGTATCTATGAAAGAAGAAGTTATGAAATTATCTAGGGAAAATACGCAGATTGAAATTGCATTAAGTTCACAATAAAAGAGGCATGTGTCTCACTCTTTGGAGTATCATATGACAGCCTTAGAGTGCGTGGATTGAAATGATTAAAATAGAATAGGAACTATCAATTAAGTAATAAAGAAAGATACACTCGCTTTTACAGCGTGGATTTAAATTTGGATATGGAATATTAAATAAGGAAGGTTTTAAGTTTACAATCGCATCATAAGATGTGTGGATTAAAATAGTGTTTATGATAAATTAAATAATTGAGCGATGTAGATTTATCACAACCGAAACGAAAACGACCCAACCTGTGACGGGTCGTTTTCGTTTATATAATTAGAGAGAGCAACCTATACCTAAGTATGGTTGCTCTCTCTAATTTTAGGAAAAATATATATTTTAGGAAATATATATATTTTAGGAAATATAAAATAGATGTCGTTTTGATAGGCAAATGCGTTGTTTTGAGAAATGTGATTTAAATAAGGTCAAGGGAGAAATTATTTTTAGATGCTGAAATATGCACTACAGTTGATATTTTGATGAGTTTGAATGCTATTTCTATACACATTATCAAAAATACCGAAAAAAATGATATTATTCAGTATATACACTGTATACATTTGTGGTGGAATATAAGTTGAGATAAATGTCCTCCACCGCCATAGGCGGCGGGCATAAATCTCATTTCAGTGTGGGTTGAAATTACCAAGCATGTACTCGCCAGCACAAGTACTTTACAGAACAAGTAATCACAATTTAGATGAAATAGCGTCGAGTTTGAAGTCTACGGGAGGTATGAAATGAGTTTTTGGCAGGGTTTAGTTGAGACTTACGATGCAAATTACGATGAATTAGAGAAAGAATTTCCTCTATCTACAACTTCGATTTCGAATAATTCCAATGAAATTATAGTTATTAAACTAGATGTAGACGGAAATTATTTAGGATATTATAAAATAGAAAAAAGAAAGAACAAAGAGGAAGTAAGTGATTTTGTATTTCCTGTCACTGAACTCAGCATGGGTCGCTCGTGCGGAATATGCGCGCATCCAATCTTTGACCAATTCGGCTATCTTTCTGGAGAGGGAGATAAATTCGAAGCGTATATCAAGCAATTAAGAGATTTCGAACAGAGTAGATATGCAACAAGTCAAATTAAAGCAATTTTTAACTATGTTTCGGGGAAAAGCATTCTGTCAGACTTAGCGGATATAAAAATAAAAGGAAATAAAAATATTTTATTTGAAGTAGAAACAGGTGGCGCAGGAGAGGCAAAAGTTTGGGAAAACAAGGAAACAATTAGAGCTTGGCATAATTACTATCTTTCCACTAAGGAGCAAGATGAGAGCTTTGATTTTATAACTGGAAAAATTCAAAAGCTAGCAAGGGCTCATCCTAGAAAAATTTCTAACACGAGTGGTAATGCAAAATTGATATCTGCAAATGATCGATCAAATTTCACATACAGAGGAATTTTTGCGGATTCAGATGAAGCCTTGTCAATAGGTTATGAAAGCAGCCAGAAAGCTCACCAACTCTTGAGATTTTTAATCAGAGATAGAGGATTGAGCTTGGGGGAACAGGTGATCATCGCCTATGAAATAGGACAAGACTTGAATTCAATGAAGCTCAAAAATCCACTAGAAAGCGGTAAAAATATATTAGAGGCTTTAAGAGAAAATATTTCAATTGAGAAAAAATACAGTGCATCCAGATTGAATAAAAAAACACCAATTATTGTGTTAGATGAGGAAAAGACTGGTCGCTCATTCGTTAAATACTGCAAAGAAAAAACTGCCATTATTATTTTAGATGCGGCGACTACAGGTAGACTTTCAGTGAAATACTATCAAGAGCTAGACAACGAAGATTACCTAGAGAAACTAGTTGACTGGCACGAGGCGTATAAGTTTAATTTTTCATATTTTAATAAAGGAAATAAGTACCGTAATTATATACAAAGTCCAAGCGTGGATAGAATAAGCAAGGCGATATATAGAAAATCAAAAATCAATAACGACGAGGGGCATAATGAGTTTAAAAAAATAGCTCGAGAAAGGTTTATTCACTGTATTTTTAGTGGTGAAAGCATACCTAGAGATTATGTAGATGCAGTAGTCAGAAGAGCTTCAGTGCCATTTAGCATAAATGGTGATAACATTAGGGAAATTATAAGAGAACATGAAGAGGTCGTTAGTATAGCCTGTGCATTAGTAAGAAAATCCGAAAAAGAGGTGTATGGATTGAGTCTAGAGCGAGAAAATAAAACAAGAGATTATCTATTCGGACGATTACTAGGAGCTGCTGACAAGTTTGAATGTATAGCAAATCAAAGATATAAAAACAAGAGGGCAACTACGTCATTGATGTATATGAACGCATTTTCCAGAAGACCTTTTAAGATATGGCTTGTAATTCGAGAAAGATTAGTTCCATATATACAGGAACTTAAGGGAAAAAATGACATAGCGTATTCAGAGATAGAAGAAATAGAAAATATGTTTAAAATAAGCGATTTTGAAAATGATTCACCACTCAATGGGATTTTTCTACTCGGATATTCCTGTGAAAAAAAGTGGATTGCCGAAGAAGTTATGAAAGTATCGAGTGAAAAAACTTGTAAGGAGGAAGTAATTTTAGAGTCAACGAAGTTAGAAGTAAGTAATCAAGAAGTAACTAAGAGAAAATTAACTAAGAAACATACTTGTATAGTAGAAGAAGATCTAGAATATTTAGTAAAAATGTATGGATGATGGAATAAGTTCTAGAATCATTTAAGAAATGGGTATATGTCGCATTAACATAAATGCGTGGATAAAAATTATATTAAAAGGATTCAAGAAATATCATATATATAAATGGAAACATATTGTCGTGCTCATGAGGAACACTATCTTCAAGTTCATGGAGTACGTGGATTGAAATTTGGATATGGAATCTAAGCAAGGATTGTTTGAAAGTCCTTGGTCGCTCGTATGAGTGCGTGGATTAAAATCTATAACTTAAATTTAGAACTTGCTATAAGTCACACTCTTCTTAGGTAGAAAGGGGAGTGCGTGGATTAAAACAGTGTTTATGATAATATTATATTCGAGTGGTATGCTATCGTGCCACTTGATCGGTAGAAACGGCCTAAGATGATGGGTCGTTTTCTAATTTTATCACGATAATTGCAGTTCATACATTTAAGGAAAACAAGGATTTGTTGTTTTTAGGATCACTGCTTGGAATTTTGTCAGGGGTGTACATAGTTTCTCAACTGTACTACAACAATGCGAATATCAATAGCTCTTTTCTAGGAATCATATATTTCTTTAGCAGCATCAGTACGATTATTTTTTCGACTAATTGCAATATCAAATTGAACTATTTTATGCTATGGTTTAATTCACCATTAATGTATTGAATAAATCAGATCTAATTCTTCCTCGAAGAGTTCTTCAGGTTTTTTGTAAGAAAGTATTCTGCGGGGAAGAGTATTCATCCATTCTTCAATGAAAGCAAGTGTTTCAATAGGATAATCTGATATTCGTTTACCTTTTGGTATAAAACGACGTATTAAACCATTGTGCCTTTCATTAGTTCCCTTTTCAAAAGATGAATACGGATGAGTATAATACACTTTAGTGTCTACCTCATTTTCAAGATTAGATAAATCAGCAAACTCAGATCCATTATCTCCAGTTATGGTCTTAAATACTGTACTAAACTTATCCCCAAATAATTGACGTAAATTAGTAAGTTCGCTCATCACAGCGTCAGCTGTTTTAGAGGAAATCTCACGAACAATAGCATTTGTAGTTTTACGCTCAACAATTGTCAAAATAACAGTGTCATCATTTGTTTTTTCACCGATCAATACGCTTATAGACGTTGCAAGAGAACCTGTGGTTCTTTTTATATACAGCACACCGGTCTCAGCTAGATAAAGTTCAATATGTTTACCTTGCTTTATCTGAATAGTAGTTCCTATCTTAAATTTCATTAAGAATGGTGTTAATTGGTCGTTCTAATTTTTTTGCTATCTTGTATGCCGAAAAACCATCCTTAAGACGTAATTCAATGGTTTTTCTTTCATCGTAATTTAGGTGTTTATTTTTCCTTGATTTTGAGGTATTCTCTTGATAGTCCATAGTGATTATCCTCCAGTTATAATTTTCTTTTTGTCAATTAAATCATAACATAGAGTAATCCACTGTGGACTTTTTTTATTGGTTCAATTTCATTTTACAATGAGTCATTAATTTAGAGTATCTAGCATATAAAATAATAGAGACGGCAATAGTAGAACAGCATAGTGAGCAGCGCCTCAAAGTTAATGAACACCTAAGCCGTCTCAATTAGATTTGTGAGGTAAAAATATGAAAATTTATAATAGCAACTTGTGGAATAAAAGAACTAATGTGAAGAATCTACCAAATGTGTTAGCCTTCACATTTATCAAAAGCTTCCTTACAGACAAACAATATGAAGATACGAGAAGAGAATATTTTATAAATCAGTTGTCGCAAAACCAAATCGATGAATCAATGGAAGCCATCAAATGGCTGTTTAGAAACTACAAAGGTTTGGATATCATCCAAATTGAATCTGCAGACGGAAATATCAGCAAGTTTGTATTATAACTTGAGATTTATGTCCCCACCGTATAGGTGTGGTACATAATATCATTTTGGTGAGCCTGAGCGCAACACAGAAATCGCAGAATCACTATTTAGTTATTTAAGTTATTTAAATAGGCTGTATAGAAATAAGGATAACCAGTATTATAAAGGTTGTCCTTTTTTCAGTCACAATAGTAACATATATTCATTAAATCCATAGATTAATATTAGGATGTGGTTGAGATTTGATTCGGGAAAAATCAAGAGAGTGTAAAGATAGTGAAGATAGCGAAGAGACGAAGCTGGAGGCATTTCAATTATAGAAATAACTATTTAAGAAGTCAAAAATTAGCAGTGAAGATGAAATTATGGTATAATACACTTTAACGAAATATTGATTGAAAATCAGTGAATTAATATATATACAATTACAAAATACAAGGAGACATTATGTTTGGATACGTAAAAATTAATAAGATGGATCTGACATTCAGGGAATATGATCACTATAAATCCTACTACTGTGGCCTATGTAAATGCTTAAAAAGAACGCATGGTGAGATTTCAAGATTATCTCTAAATTTCGACATAACATTTTTAATAGTTCTACTATCCTCGGTATATAGACCGAAAGCAAATATTTCCGAGGAAATATGCATTGTTTCCCCATTTAAAAAGAAAAAAATACTGATAAATGAGATAACAGAATATGCAGCGGATATGAACGTATTATTGACATATTATAAATTGGAAGACGATGTAATAGACGATAAGGATTTTAAAAGTAAGATAGCATTTAACCTATTCAAAGGAAATCACAAGTCGGCGTATGAGAGATATCCAGAGAAAGCTGAATATATGAAGGCACAACTCGAACATCTTAGGGAATTAGAAAATGAAGATTGCGACGATATAGATGAGGTATCAAATATATTTGGAAATTTGATGGGCGAGATATTCGCATATAGAAAAGATGAATATGAGGAAAGACTTAGGTTTGTAGGATTTAATATAGGAAAATATATCTACACACTTGATGCGTACGAGGATTTAGATGAGGATATAGCGAAAAATAGATATAATCCATTTAAGAGCTATAGGACATTGAATTTAGGTAAGGAAAACGATTTAAACTCAACTAGGGCTTTGAATTTAAGTAAAACTAAGTTCGCACGAGCAGATGTGGATGAAAGTATAAAAAACAAAGATTTTGCAGAACTTAAAGAGGTATCTCCGAGTACTAGACATGCACTCTCAAATAGGGTGGATAATATTATAGGAATGACACTGGGATTTTTAGGTCAGTCTGTAGATAGTTTAGACTTAAAGTACAATCGGGGAATAATCGAGAATATAATATATTCTGGCGTATACTTAAGATATAAGGGAATTTTAAAAAAAGGAGATGAGCGTAGTGTACAGTGAAAGCACTTTGCAAGCGAGGGAATTGATTGGCAAAAATGAGTTTAGAAGGGCATACGAGTTGCTCATAAATTTATCTGAGAGAACAGCTGAATGGTTTTACTTAACTGGACTATCAGCTATGAAGATTGGAAAATATGAAGAAGGTGAAGATTATTTAAAGAGGGCTAAATTCATGGATCCGGAAAACAGTGAGTATAGCAGTGCATTAGATAGTTTCTCGACATATAGAAATGACTACAACTACAGGGCGGATGGATACAATAGAAGAAGAAACAATGATGTAGGTGGATGTTTGCCTTGTTGCTGTTGTTGTGGAGATGACTGTAGCGATCTATGTTGCCAATTATGGTGTGCAGACTCTTGCTGTGAATGCATGGGCGGAGATTTGATTACCTGCTGTTAACAGGCAGGTGCTTAACTTTTATTGTATCGATCTTTAATGATGTTTAATCTTACAAATGGTTGAACATTTCTGATACAATCATGGATACACGCTGTTTAGAGGGGGGAGAAGCTTATTTCTAATAAATTCAAAGAAAATACGGTTTTAGCGTACACAGGATTGCTTCTGGCTTTGAATGTAATTCTACTGATGTTGATAAATATAATACCAAATAATACGGTGTTTTTGATGGGGCTATCGTCGCTGCTCATATCGGTGACGATAATTGAATTTGGTGTAAAATACGGTGTAGTATTCTTCATGGCGAGTGCTATACTATCATTTTTGGTGATTGGAAACAAGATTCAATGGCTTGTATACGTATTCACTTTCGGGAACTATGGGTTGATTAAATACTTAATAGAGCGTGATAGATCAATGGTTTTAGAATATGTATTAAAATTGATTTATGCAAATATTGCGGTATTAGCCTTATTTTTCGCAGTTAAGGCATTTGTGTATATTCCGATGAAACCTTGGTACGTTCTGGCGTTTGAAGTCGTATTTTTGATTTACGATTATGCCTACAGTCTTTTCGTATCTAGATATACTAATATTAGAAAATAAAAAGATGCTCTTGAGAAAGCAGTTGAATTTACAATTCATGCTCTCGACTTTCATGAGACATCTTTTTATTTTTATGTCGTTGTACGTACGAGTTAAATCTCAAGTTATATATCGACAATTTCTGTATCTGGTCTCAAAGAATACACAATATCTTTTCTCTCAACCATGATCTGAACTTTGCTACAGATATTCTTATCGGAGAGAATGGATTTTAATAGCTCCTTGGTAGGGTTTATAGCAATTGGATTGCCGACCTTTCTGAGCATGTTTATATCTCCGTTGGTGTCTCCGTAAGCGTAGGAATTAGTCAAATCTATATCGTATTTTTTAGTAAACGCATCGATTGCCTTATTTTTACTGGATGAATCCCACATAGGCATTACATCCCCAGTGAAGATATCGTCTTGGAATTTATACATACTGCCACAATAATCAGTTACATTATATTTACTTGCCATTTTAGAAACGAGAAAATCTGGGCTTCCAGAAATGAATATAACTATATGTCCCTGTTCGATATGCCATTTTATCCTATGTCTTGTGTATTTATAAACTCTGTCAGCCTTCAATCTAATCACTTGATCGCTTGTGAAGTCTATACAAGTCCTGTCGAGTCCCTTTATAGAGTGAACGTATAGAGAGCTGACTTCATCGAGGTAATCGTCGTAGTTTCCCTGTCTTTTATCCCAGTCCATAAATGTATCCCTCACATTACTGTACCAGTTTTTCTGATCGATGATATCGTATTTAATTAGCTTCTTAAAATGTTCTACCATTAGTGAATCTCTATATAAGGTACCGTCTATGTCAAAGAATGCTGCTATTTTTTTCAAAATTATCCCTCCCTCGCATAAATATCGAGCATTGTATATTTATTATTCTACCATAGTAGAAGAAAATTTGGTGATTCTAAACAATGAAAAGCATTAATACACGTTGAATTTAATCTCAACTAAGGTATAATTATACATAAGTAAAATTGAAAGGGCGATACATATGAAATTTATTTTAGCAAGGATCTCAAACTCCAGATTGATGGGTAGTATGGGGCTCATGATTAAATGGGAAGACAAGGGGGAAAATTTCTATCAATATTTCCTACTAGATTCAGAGGGGCTGGGTATGGCAGATCATGTATACCTCGAAAATCCGACTCCAGAGGAAGCTCACAGGGAAGAGGAAAGACTTATGGGCGGACTCGGTGCTAATAGGATAGATATAAATGAAGATGAAGTTAGATTTTTGATCGATTACTTTGGAAAAGTACAAGATGAGACTGAGGAAGATCTTCCAAGTGGAATGGCTTATTATCTAGACTTCCTAGATAGCTACAGTGGAAATTTGACTATTGACGACCTGTATCCAAAGATATGTAAGAAGCTAGATTCAGAAGTGGAATTTGTGAATTATATGATGATGAGGTTTATAGCTAGAGATTCGGAGGCTCTCAAGTATTTTTCTGGGAGAGAGGAAATAGCAAAAATGCACCTGACTAAGATCAACGGAACTCTTTTAAAGAACACTGTCGTCAAGATGAGCAAGCAAAATTATAAATGCACGGCGATATACGAAGATGAAGATGGATATTATACATGTGATGTAGTGATGGGTGTAGAGGCGTTGGATGAAGGAAATTATAGATTAAATTCGCTACTCGTACTAGATTCTAATACTATGTTCGACTACTTTGTATTTGAAGAAATCTCAAAAGCAGAGTACGTTTCGGTTTATAATATAAAAAATCAGACAGATGAGGGAGCTGTATATTCAAATTTCAAGATTGGTACAGAGGTTAAATTTAGAAGTGATTTTGAGGATGTATTTCATAAGGAAAATCCAGGGCTTTGCAAGAGTAATATGGACAAGGGGACTTTGTACACTAGATTTAATTACAACAACGATCACGTTAAACAAAACGTGTATGTTATAAATAACGATATTAAGGCGATTTATTATTTTCTAGAAGACAAGATGTTTGCCGGAACGTATTCACCTGAAGACGCAAAGGTTTTAAACGATTCGCTGGCTATTGTCTACAAGGATTATTTGGATCCGGGTGAAATTTTCTACTTTGAGGAGAATGCGCTCTACGATTTTGCTGAGTCTGGTTCACTCGATTTGGATGATTTTATTGACTGAAGGACAATGTACTGTGATCCTGAATAGGCAGTGGTTGCAAAAATTAATTAAGAGTGGTCATTCGGCTGACCACTCTTAATGATTCATATAATATTGGGGGATATTATGAGGAATACCTTAATATTATTGTCTTAATAAAAAAATATATACATAATTCAAATAAAAATTAAAAATAAATTTTTAGATAGTCTCTTCATCATTTTCTTCTCGAGCTATGTCTGAATCTATATCCAGCCTTGTATTTAAAAATCTTGTGTGATTATTTGCGTCTGCATTTTCATAACTAGTTCCATAAGTTTGTGGATCGAGTGTGTTTACCTGAGCTACAAAATCGTATTCAAATCCAGTGTAATCTGCACCAGTAGGTGTGGATTGAGAGTTATTATAGTAGCTAGGGTCTGAAATTCCTTGGGCGCTTTGATAGTTATTATATCCAATAGGTGACTGAGCATTTTGATAACTTTGTGGCGATGGAGTAGATTGCTGTTTTTTTGAGCCTGGAGCAGCCTGGTAGGAACCAGATGAAAGAGCCTTATTCAAGGATTTAACATATTCGTCCTCTATAGAGCCTATCTTAGGTGATTTGCCACCAGAGTTGTAGTAGGACACAGCTGTCTTGTTTGCTGATGAATTTGTATTTTGAGGTTTCACAGTTGGATTACTGTTGTACGGATCATAGGAAGTTTGAGTCTGCCCAGTACCACCGCTATTGTAGTACTGTGATCCAGAGTTTGCCGATACACCATATTCGTTAGAATACACCGGACTGGAATTAGTATAGTTGAATTTAGCGGGATTTTGCGTTATCGGCTCTCCATTGTAGTATGATATTGATGAATTTTGGTTAGTTGTGGCTCCAGAATGGTAATATGAGTCACCAGCTTCTACGTTTGAAGAATCTGAGTAAACGCCTGGATTCGCTCCAGAGTTGATACCATCTTGAAAATCATCGTACTCTGCATCCTCTAGGAAAGCAGGTGGAATATCGCCATTTAAATTGCCTAAATTATTAGAGTTATTTATATGGCCGCCTTGATTAGTATATGCGGTGTTAGAGTTATTAAGATATCCGTTTTGATTAGCATATGCAGGGTTAGAGTTATTAAGATATCCACCCTGGTTAGCATATGCAGGGTTAACGCCATTCGGTATTCCACCTTGGTTTCCAATGCCAATTATGCCACTGTATTGATTGCCATACGCAGTTATTCCGCTGAACTGATTTCCACAACTAGGCATAATAATAGGTTTGCCAGCGTAAGTACCGACTATTGAGCCTGGAATCATAATGATTACGTCGCTGTTTGATAAATCAGGATCAGGATATATCGTAGGTAGATTTATTGGTTTGTAATTTGTGTAATTTGTAGAATTTGAACTGTAGATTGAGTTATCTGAACTAGAATTGTTTGGATACGCGAAATTGCTGTGTCCAGGATTGCTGACGTAGTTAGAGTTATTGGCAGTGCCGAGGTTGTTGGAATAACCAACAGAATTCGCTTGATTGGCAGACTTATTTGAGCCACCATAAGCACCATAGCCACTGGAAGCGTTCGAATTACCTAAACTCCACGAATTAGCAGAACCAGCCAAACCACCAGAGTTTTCTTGGTTTGCTAGATTATACACATGTTTGCTTAACAATTCATATCCATTTATCGCTGCAACCTCATCGCTGTAATTAGGAAGGTTTGCACCAGATTCGCCGTAATTTTTAGAACTAGAGCTTTCTTTTCTATACATATCCTCTAACTTGATTTCGTCGTATTCATCTAAATGTTTTTCTGCGCTGAGAAAATTATTTTTATTTATTTTCTTTTTTCTATTGTGATCGGTTTTATTTTTCAAAGTTTCCACCTCCAAAATTGCACTTTAAGTTTGATTTCCATTGACTGCATAAATTTATTCTTATTAATATATATATCTTCTGTATTGAAAATATGAGTGAAATACAGAAAAATATATCCCTTGACAAAAATTTCGTTACTACAAAATATTATTAAAAAATTATTATAAAAACAGTTGCATTGTACAAGCTCATGGAATATAATGAACATATGAACAGTTATTCATATGTTCATTGAAAAGGGGAGAGCAAATGAAAATGACAAACAAAGGCGAAGATAAGAGAGACGTAAATATAGACAACGAAGATGGATACCTAAAATCAGACGAAATAAAGATATGTGAGTGCAGATGTGTGCATGAAGGAGTTGTTGCAGACGCAAAGGATGGTATGCCAGAGGAAGAAGTGCTGTACGACCTAGCGGATTTATTTAAGGTTCTCGGAGATTCAACAAGAATAAAAATACTATATGCGTTGTTTGCAGATGAGATGTGTGTATGCGATATTGCAAGTCTACTTTGCATGACAGACTCGGCTATTTCACATCAACTCAGGGTGCTAAAGCAGGCTAGGCTTGTGAAGGCTAGAAAAGACGGAAAATCAGTATTCTATTCATTAGACGATAACCACGTTAGACAGATATTCAACTGTGGTCTATGCCATATACAAGAGTAAATAGGAGTCTTAGGGATACGTAATTAATTGAGGGGGTGTCAATATGGCTGCAGAATTAGCAAGTAAAGAACAAAACAATAATAGTGAGCAAGGTAAGCCTAACAAAAAGAATTCAAAAGTTGAAATAATTATGGGAGGTCTAAATTGTGCCCATTGTGCAGGAGTAATAGAGGAAAAAGTCAATAAAAGTAAGTCTATCGACTCTGCAAATTTAAATTTTGTAAATAAGAAACTTAGCTTCGAAGTGGCAGATGGTTTGGATGAAGAGGATGCGATTGAAGAAGTAAAAAAAATCATAAACTCGACTGAATCGGGTTTGAACCTCAGAGTTGTGAAATCCAGCCAAGTCAGAGCTAGAAAATCATATAACAGAGTTGGTCAAAACGCAAATGGCAAAGGATCTGAGCATGGAGACGGATGTGGATGTGGAAATGGACACGGGCATGGACATGGCCACGAAGATGAAAACGGATACGGTTACGGATATAATGGCGGGTATGCTCATGGAGAAGGATGCGGATGTCATGCTCATAATCACGGAGACGATTGTAGATGTGCTCACGAACATAATTATGAATACGAGTACTATGGAGATGATACTCATGATAATTCACATGGTGACGGAGAAAAGATACCGAATAAAGAACTGATTAAACTGATAATAGGAGCATTGGTATACGTATTTGGAATTTACCAGATTGCGACAGGCGCAAAGGGAATTATAAGCAATGTGGTATTTATAATAGCTTATTTGATGATAGGTGGAGATGTGCTTATAAAAGCTCTTAGAAATGCAACTAAGGGAAGGATGTTGGATGAAAACTTTCTGATGTCTATAGCAACTGTTGGAGCATTGGCAATAGGCGAATTCTCTGAAGCGGTAGGGGTTATGCTATTCTATAAAATAGGCGAGTACCTTCAAGATATGGCAGTTGGAAAATCAAGAGAGTCGATAACTGCATTGATGGAGATAAGAGCTGATTATGCAAACCTAAAAATAGGATCAGAAATAAAGACGGTAACGCCAGAAGATGTAGAAGTCGGAGATATTATAGTAGTAAAACCAGGCGAAAAAGTGCCTCTAGATGGTGTTGTTATAGAAGGAAATTCAATGCTAGATACATCTGCAATCACTGGTGAATCGGTGTTGAGAGAAGCAGGTAGAGGCGATGAAATACTCTCAGGAGTGATAAATAAAAACGCACTCCTCATAATTAGGGTGACTAAACCTTTTGGAGAATCAACTGTATCTAAGATTTTAGATATGGTAGAAAATGCAAGTAGTAAAAAAGCTCCTACTGAGAATTTTATATCTAAATTTTCTAGGTACTATACGCCAGTAGTAGTAGCAGTAGCAGTATTAGTGGCATTTGCACCACCGATATTTGTACCAGGTGCAGACCTTAGAACTTGGTTGTATAGAGGGCTTATATTCCTAGTGGTATCTTGCCCATGTGCATTGGTGCTTTCAATACCTCTTACATTCTTTAGTGGAATAGGATTGGCATCAAAAAACGGAATACTAATCAAGGGAAGCAATTATTTAGAAGCGCTCAGAAATGTGGACACGGTGGTATTTGACAAGACTGGAACCTTGACTAAGGGAGTCTTCAAGGTAAACAAAGTAGAGACGGTTGGAATTTCTGAAGAAAAATTACTCGAATACGCAGCAGTTGCAGAGGTTAACTCAAACCATCCAATTGCTAAGTCTATTATGTCTTACTACGAAAAGTCGGTTCAAGATAAAGAAGAATCAGCTTCTGAGAAGATATTTAAGATAGATTTATCGTCAACTTCAGTAGTTGAAGAAGATGCTAATTTGTTAGACATAGAAAAAATCGAGGACTACGAAGAAGTTGCAGCACACGGAATAAGGGTTAGGTATTCAGGGGAAACAATACTAGCGGGTAATAAAAAGCTAATGGACTCTGAAGGAATAGAATATCGTGAAGCTGAAGAGGTTGGAACTGTTGTATACATTGCGGTCGACTCCGAATTTAAGGGATATATTGTGATCTCAGATGAAATAAAGGATGATAGCAAGGAGGCAATTGCAAGATTAAAAGACAGTGGAATAAAACAAGTAGTGATGTTAACTGGAGACAATAAACAGGTAGCAGACTATGTAGCAGATGAATTGAAGCTAGATAAGGTATTCTCGAACCTACTACCCGATGAAAAGGTCGAAAAACTCGAAGAATTGTATATAGGAAGAAGTGACAAAGAAAAAATTGCATTTGTCGGAGATGGAATAAACGATGCACCAGTTCTCGCTAGGGCTGACGTCGGAATTGCGATGGGTGGAATAGGATCAGATGCAGCTATAGAGGCAGCTGACGTAGTTTTAATGGATGATAGTCTTTCAAAAATTTCAAAGGCTGTAAACATAGCACATAAGACAAATAAGATAGTATGGCAAAACATAGTCTTCGCACTATCTGTAAAGGCTATAGTCATGGTACTAGGGGCTGGTGGAGTAGCAAATATGTGGGAAGCTATATTTGCCGATGTCGGAGTGGCGCTAATAGCAGTACTCAATGCGATGAGAGCGATGAGATAGTCAAGAAGAGGAAGAAAGGTAAGAAACCCAAGAAAGATAAGGAAGGTAGGAAGGTAAGAAACCCAAGAAAGACAATATAGACGATATAGATAAAGCTATATATTTTTCAAAATCCCTCAGACGAGATAAGTTTGGGGGATTATTTATGTAGTTTTGGTTCGCAAATACATGGAATTTATGGTAAAATTTAAATAAGTACTAATTTATGTCAACTAGAGGTGAATGAGATGCAATTCAGAAAAAAAATAACTACAGTATTATTGGCATTGATGCTCCTGGGAGGAATTATTCCAGAAGTCAGTGCATATACAAAGCCAGCTCTCGAAAAAATTGAAGGAAATAACTATGAGGTAGCAGCTAAGATAGCGGATAAACAGAAATATACGTCTGCGATTTTGGTAAACTTAGATAAGTCAATAGCTGATGGATTGAGTTCAAGTGGACTTGCGGGTGCGACATCTTCCCCAATCCTACTAACTCAACAGGACTCAATTCCAGATGTGACGATGAAAAGATTAGAAAGCGTAAAGAAAATATATATAATAGGTGGAACTAATTCGGTAACGGCAAATGTAGAATCAAAGCTAAAGAGTAAGGGGAAGGAAGTAGAGAGGATTGAAGGCTCAAATAGAGCGGCTACCAGTATAAAGGTGGCAAATAAAGTTAAGACATTTGTTGATTCTAAATACATATTTTTATCAAATGGGTACAAGGGTGAAGCGGATGCCATAAGTATAGCACCAGTTGCAGCTAGATATAAAGCACCGATTATATTGACGGATGGAAATCAAGCAAACTATCAAACTTCTGGTAAAGAATGTTATGTAATAGGTGGAAAAACATCTATGAATGATAAAATTGTAGCGGACAATAAGGCGGATAGGCTGGGAGGAGCAGACAGATTTGCGACGAATAGCCAGATTTTAGATGTATTCTTTTCCGAGGGCGATGATTTTGCAAATGTAGTCGGGTTAAATTTCTACATAGCAGATGGATACAACCTAACAAGTGGTCTAATAACAGCTCCAGTTGCAAAATATGCTCCACTTTGCCTAGTTAGTGAAAAAAGTGATAAGAGAGATCTATTATTTGCTGATAAGATAACAGCAGTAGGAAAGCTAAGCGATAAAACAATAAACGACGCGCTCGATCCTCTCCCAGTAATATGTGATATGTTTGGATATTGGGAATCAGAAAACGATGATAGAGTATTTATGCAGATAGCATCTGATTCCATTTCGTGGAACTGGAGTGATTCATATGAGGAAATAGACAATGCCTCATATAGGGTAAGCAGTGTTGATAAATCTAAAAATACCGTTGTTCTAATGAGAACAGACAAGGTAGAATACTATAGATTGACAAAATTGAGCGATGATAGATTTAAATTTGAAAGGTCTAAAGACAATAAGATATGGAATAAGGCAGAGTTTTACAACCATATATAGACAAAACAAATGAAAAGAAACAAGATAAAGAAATAGCTATTGATCATGAGAATTTTTTATAATGGACCCTATGGTGAGGACACTAAAAAAAGTGTCTATCACTATAGGGTCCATTATAATCAGCAAAAGCTCTTTTTATATTTATATCACATAACTGAATACACAGAAGAAATGAGATAGGCTTCCTAGTAGTATAAATACATGGAAGATCTCGTGGAAAGCAAATTTCTTAAACTCCAAAAACTTAGGTTTGACTGCGTATATTACAGCACCAACGGTGTATAAAAGACCTCCTCCGAGTAGAAGGATTGTTCCATTTAGCGAAATCGCTCTGTAAAGTGGTCCCATTATAAAGACGGCAATCCATCCCATTCCAATGTAAATCAATGTAGAAATCCACCTAGGACAATCGAACCAAATCATCTTAAAACATACACCTGCTATAGCGATCGTAGCTATTATACTGAACATCACCCATCCAGTCTTTCCTTTGAGAGCAACAAGGCAAAGCGGAGTATAAGAGCCGGCAATTAGGATAAATATCATCGCGTGGTCAAGTCTTCTCAGCCAGGAGATGACTTTATCAGATGATTTTACTAAATGATATACAGTCGATGCAGTGTAGAGGAGTATAAGACTAAGTCCAAATATAATGACCGATGTTATGGAAATTATGCTTGGTTTATCAATACTAGCCTTTATCACTAATGCAAGTAGACCGATGAAGGACAGGATTGCCCCCGCCAAATGTGTAAACCCGTTTATAGGTTCTCTAGTGTATTTTCCCAAAAACACACCCCCTTTTATTTATTGATTTCTTTAAAACCAGAGAAATCTTATTTTATGATGTAATTATACTTATATAGTATATTGTAATTATACTTTAAAACAGAGAAAATAACTTACTTTTAAGTAAAATAAGTTTGTATTTTAACTATAATTAAGAATATACGCATCTATAACTTGAGATAAATGTCCCTTACCTCTACAGGTGGTTGGCATAGATCTCATTTTTAATTAAATGGCGGTTGAAGAATTTAAGTGTGGAATTTCAGGCCTAGTTTTAATTAGATTTATGCTGTGCCTACAGAGGCTGGCGAGATTTATACTTAAAAACAACCCAGTTTAGCATAGAATTATAAATTTAAAAAACTTTTTTTAGAAAATATGTTGACATATGTTTTTGAATTTGATAATATAATACTTGTCCTTAACAAAGGGCAAACAAAACAGCAACAAATTAAGAAACAAGGCAAGACACTTTAAATAATTAAAGAACATTGAAAATTAAACAGTAGGTAAATTAAGTTCGTTAGGTTCAGTCGGAACTAACGAATTATAAAAGAAAACGAAACAAACCATATAAAGCCAGATATTA
>JAISJN010000010.1 GCA_031261505.1 Clostridioides sp.
TCAATGAATTCATAGATACTGCTTACTTCTTTGCGAATATGCCCAACGCTTTTTTTAATATTTCAATTTCCTCCGCCTGTTTAGCACTTTTACGAATTAATTCCTCGTATTGTTCTACAGTAATGACTTTCCCATCATCTGTTGTAGTTACTGGTTTTGATTTCCTGATCCAGTTGTTTATTGTTGATACTGAAACGGCATATTCGCTACTCAACTCGGGAATGCTTTTTCCGGCGTTGTGTAAATCTAATATTGTATTCTTGAATTCTTTTGTAAATTTATTTCTAGACACTTTAACCACTCCTTCTGGATATTATTATAAATCGTCCAGTCAAATGTGTCTACAATATTATACTAACACCATACCAACAATATAAAAGATTTAGCAAACTCAAAAAATTATCTTAAAACACAAAGAGTCAATATGAATAGAAAATATGAGGCAAATGAAGCTGAAATTGTTGCTATTAATAACTCAAGTCAAAATGTTGATAAGGAATATCATACATGGATAACTCAACAAGAAGAAATTGGAGCCTTAAGTGAAAAAATTAATGCAATTAGCAATTTAAAAAATAGTAGTGATATAAAAACATTAGATTTTACAATAGATTATGCTGATCTTCAAAAATCTGAGTTTTGGTTTGATGAAGAGTTTAGAATTATGCAAAGTGAACTGTTTATTAAGGCATTAGCTGCCAGAAAACAATTTTTATATGAGAATAAAAAGCATTTAAAGATGGCAGTCTCAATTTGGAAGGAACAATCTAAATATATTTCTAAAATTAATGGTAAGAAATCAGTCCAAACGGCTTGGGAGTGGATAAACTTCGCAATTCCAGTGATTAGTACAACATTTGCAAGTTTTGGACGGATGTTTAGAAATCTTGATATTAATTCATTAAGCAATCTATTTATTGATGAAGCTGGTCAGGCGCTACCACAGGCTAGTGTGGGAGCAATTTTCAGAAGTAAACGCGTAATGGTAGTTGGAGATCCATCACAAATTAAACCTGTTTTAACTTTAGACTCGAATATATTAAATTTGATTGCTGAAAATTATGATGTGACAGAGCGATTTGTTTCAAATGAGGCTTCAACACAATCATTAGTAGATATAGCTAGCCAATTTGGATTTCAAAAAGATGAAGATAAATGGATTGGAATCCCACTTTGGGTTCATAGACGGTCAAATTATCCAATGTTTACAATTTCTAACGAGATTTCATATAACGGATTGATGGTTCAGGGAAAAAAAGAGGATGAAGCGAAGGAAAAGCAGAGTGGATTGATATATCTGGTACTGCTAATGATAAATTTGTCAAAGCGCAGGGAGAGTTTTTAAAAGAAGAAATTTCTATGCGTATTAAAGAAAAAGCTGAACTGGCAGATGAAATTTATGTTATTACACCATTTAGAAACGTTGCTTATAACGTTTCTAAAGTTTTAGATGAAATACAATTTACGAAACGCTATGAAAAGGGGAAGACTATCAATGTTGGTACAGTACACACTTTCCAGGGGAAAGAAGCTAAAATTGTTTATTTTATTTTAGGTGCAGATGAAAGCAGTATTGGATCAGCAAAATGGGCAGTTTGTAAACCAAATATGATGAATGTTGCAGCAACCCGTGCTAAAGAAGAGTTCTATATTATTGGGGATAAAAAGCTATATACAACATTGGGTAGCGAAGTTGTTAATATGACGGTTTCAATAATTGATGAGTATAACTTGAGATAAATATCCCCCACTGAAAGCGTTGAATCACCATTTGACAAAAAGTAGCTTACTTAAAACTATTCTATTTGCAGCAAAATCCTAAATACAAAAAGGAGTGATAAGTGGATGAAATATAAGTGTGGAATCTACGGTGGTAGCTTTAATCCGCTGCACCAAGGTCATGTAAAATGTATTATCGAAGCAGCTACAATTGTGAAAAGTTGGTAGTTGTGATTAGCCATGGTTTGAACCGTGACGAAGTTGACATCCATATTCGTTATCGCTAGATATTTCAGCTGGTTAAGCACATTCCTCATGTAAAACTTTTTGTGCTGGAGGATACAGCCATCAGCAAAGATACATATACAGAGGAGTATTGGAAAGAGGATACAGAAAAAGTAAAAGACTTTGCAGGTGAGCCAATAGATGTAATCTTCTGTGGTGATGACTATGATGAAAATAGTTTTTGGGCAAAAGGCTACCCAGAAGCTGAGACGATATTTCATCAACAGAAATTCGAAAAAACCCTCTTATGCACTGGGAGTGTTTGCCGAGTATTGTCCGCTCATTTTATACAAAGAAGATTCTCCTAATAGGAGGGGAAAGCACAGGAAAATCTACACTGACAATTAATCTATCAAACTTCTACAACACAAGCTATCTGGAAGAAGTCGGGAGAGATATTTCAGAACGCTCGGGTACAGATATGTTGATGCTTCCCATCGACTTCACAGATATTTTATTACAACACAAGGCTCGCGAAATCGAGTCTATAAAGCATAGTAACCGCTTGTTGTTTGAAGATACAGATTGCTTGACTACGCTTTTTTACCTAAATTTTTTAGTCAGTAAGGATAAGGAGCCTAATGAAAAGTTAGGAAAAGCAATAGCTGGACTAAATACATACGATTTAATATTATTTTTGGAACCTGATGTGGAATTTGTGCAGGACGGCGACCGAAGCGAACTTATCGCCGCGGACAGGGAAAAATATAGCCAGCAAATCAAAGATTTTTATACAAATTATGGTTTTGAATTCAAGTGCATTAATGGAGATTATCAGTCACGCTTCGAACAGGCAGTTAGATTGATAGATAAAATGATCAAGGGAGACGAAGAATAATGACTACCATAAAAAAGCTCATAAAAACTATGACTCTTTTTCAATAGATAGAGGTGTTAGCAGTTATTGGTTTTACGATTTATTTTGCGCTGATCGACCGTGTAAATTCGTGGTGGTATATTCTCATGAGTTCAGTTTATGCGATATGTGGTATCTTCTGTGTGGTACTTTGTGCCTCTTGTAGAAAGTCACAATATTATTGGGGTTTGCAAATATTGGTGCATACATAGTTGTGGCATGGATTTCTAAATATTATGGAGAGGTCATGCTTAATGTGCTTTATGTGGATACTCGCGGGTGACTGGATTCAAACAACTATGTGGTCTGTGTATCTACTTAATGCTTTTTATGGACTGCATATGTGGACTAAGGTAGCGAGGAGATCAATTGAATCTTAAAGTTTGGAAGTGAAGAAAATCAGAGGAGAAATTATATGAGGTTATATTATGAACTCTAAGAACTCAATAAGTTTTATAGTATATTTGGAGGCGTGTTATGACAGAACAGTTAGAAGAAATGAGCGAGTTCTTCAACAACGTGCTGAAATATATAGTAGTGTTCATCTTGGATAGTCGGCGGAATGAAAAGTAAGCAAATAGTTACCAGCATTAGGGATTCTACTTGCAAGCCACCATTGTCGTGTGGTAAAAGAAGAGACAATATATTTATCGTATGAATTGTTTTAAAATAAATAATAAAATGAGAAGCATATATCAAATTAAATTATCTAAATTAGATATAAAAATGCAAATAATCTATCGTTTGAAGTAGATATTTGCCGAAATATACGGAACAATTGTATTTGACTAATATAATCAGAAAATGTATTATTAAATTATATATACTAGAAAAATGTATTTAAATGAAACTTTATGTTTAATTATGAAACGATAGTAGTATAAAGACAAGTTTAATATGTACCTTGAAAATTAAATAAGAATATAGGCGTGGCATAGTATGGTATTAAGATTTTTGGTATCTATTAAAAAAAAATAATCGATGAAAGATGAAGGGAGAACAAATGGAGAGTAAAAATAGATTTGAAAAACTATATTCAATACCAAAAACTTTACGTTTTGAATTAAAACCAATTGGTAAAACACTAGAGAATTTTATTAATATGGATATTAACGCAAGAGATTCATATAAGGCAGAGATCAAAAAAGATGTTCAAAGGTTAATTGATGATAAATATAAAATTATTATTGATGAAGTTCTAGAAGATTTTTCATTTGGGGAGCTGAGATTGAAGGAATATGAGGATAATCTTGGTGAAAAAGATAAAATAAAAAAAATAAATGAAGAATTGAAAAAAACGGTTGTTTCTCAATTTACAGATAAAAATCTCAAAATAACATACTTAAATGGTAAAGACGAAAAATCTGAACAATTGATTAAAGTATTGACATCAGCCGCTGTTCTAAGCATTATAGCAAATGACGAAAAAATACCAGAAATTGACCGGACTAAAGTAAAAGAATTTGATAAGTTTTCAACTTACTTCACTAATTTTTTCGATATTCGTAAGCATATATTAGAACCAAATAATATCAATAATTCAAGTGGTAGTGTATGTCACCGTGTTGTTGAAGATAATCTTAAAATTTATGCCAACAATATAAAAATATTAAAAAAGATAGCAGAAGAATCCGATTTTTATCAGAATATCGATAAAACAGATAAAATAAAACGAAAAAGTTCAGAAGTAAAAGATATGATTCAGAAAATAAATAAAATTACAGATTTCAATAATTATATATCACAACGAGGAATAAGTGTATATAATGAAATTTTAGGTGGGGTTGCAGAATCATCTTCTCGCAAGATCCAAGGTCTAAACGAGATTATCAATTTATATAATCAAAATAATAATCCACATAGAAAATTACCTAAGTTGAATCCTCTATACAAAATGATTTTGTCTGATGTAGAAACAGGCAGTTTTAAGTTTGAAACAATAGAAGAAGATAAAGACTTAATTAAATTAATAAAAAGTTACCTTGATAAAGTTATAGTAAAGGAGGAGCTAGATTTTTCTAAGTTTGATCTTGAAAAGATATATATAAAAGAAAAAAATCTCTCGTATTTATCAAATCAAGTTACAGGAAATTGGAGAGCTGTAAGAGAATATCTTGAGAATCAATATGATGGAAAGAATACAGATATACTTAAAAAAGCAACAACAAATACAAAAAAAGAAACTTATGAAAAAAATCGTATCAGCTATATAGAAAAAGATTTATATACAATCGGAAGACTCAACAGCATAGATTTGACATATAAAAAAGATAATGATGGAAATAGTATATATAAATCTATCGAAGAATATCTCACTAAAATTTATCACGAGAAAGTTTATAGTTTCCTGGATAAAAAATCAAAATTCAGAGAAGTTAATTGGGATTTAGTAAACAATATAAAACAAGACAATAAGTCGCAAATAATAAAAGAACTACTAGACTCGGCTAAAGATATACAGCATTTATTTTCAATGTTTGAAATAGTGGATGAAACAAATCAAAAAGATGTAGAATTTTATCAATTTATGGACGAGCAAGATAGATATTTCGGAATAAATTTAAATGCCATATACAATCAGTCACGCAACTTTTTAACTAAAAAACCTTATAAAACTAATAAATACAAGCTTAATTTTGATAATCCAACTCTTGCAAATGGATGGGATTCTAATAAAGAAATTGATAATTCATGTTTCCTCTTAAAAAATGGAAGAGGTTACTACTTAGGTGTATGGGAAAAGACAATGAAAAGTAAAGATAAGACAGTTGAATGCGGTGATGGTAATTATGAAAAAATGACAATGGATTTCTTTAATGGTGCTAATAAAATGTTGCCGAAGATATTCTTTTCAAAGAAATTTCTCAGTAAGAACACTGTTTCGAAAGAATTTATGAACAAATATAAAGCGAAAATTCATTGTAAAGGTGAAAATTTCGATAAAAAATATATGCATGAGTTGATTAATTACTTCAAAGACAATTTAAAAATATATGAAAAAAATGGAAGTGATAAAACTTATCAAGAAATTTTCAACTATAGATTTTCGGATACAAAATCTTACGATAGTATAGATCAATTCTACAGAGAGGTAGAATCACAAAGTTATAAGGTGAAATTTGATAAAGTGTCAAATATCGATCAACTTGTTAAAGATGGAAAGCTTTATCTTTTCCAAATTTGGAGCAAAGATTTTAGTATTTACTCTAAGGGGACTAAAAATCTAAATACCATTTACTTTGAAAGTTTATTCTCTAAAGAGAATTTAAAAGAAGTTGTCTATAAACTATCTGGACAAGCAGAATTATTCTATCGCCCAAAATCTGTTTATTACTCGGAAGAAAAAATGAAAAAAGGACATCATAGTGAAGATTTGAAAGATAAGTTTAACTATCCAATAATAAAAGATAGACGCTACACGGAAGATAAGTTTTTCTTCCACTGTCCAATAGAAATTAATTTTACAAATGAAAATTTGAGCCCTAAAAAGTTAAATGAGTTAGTTAATGAAAATATGGATGATTTTGATCATATTATTGGTATTGACCGTGGAGAGCGTCATTTAATTTATTTGGTTGTAATAGATAAACAGGGAAACATCAAAGAGCAAGTAAGTATGAATAAAATCATGAGTATGTATTCAAATGGAAATCAGGAAGTAAAAAAAGAGACAGATTATTTAGAAAAATTAAAAGGTAAGGCGGATTCACGAGATAATCAGCGTAAATCATGGGAGGAAATTGAAACAATCAAAGAATTAAAAGAGGGTTATATTTCACAAGTTGTTAATCAAATTAGGATTTGGCAGGAAAAATACAATGCTGTAGTAATTCTTGAAAATTTGAACTATGGGTTTAAGAATTCAAGGATTAAGGTAGAACAACAGGTATACCAAAAATTCGAATTAGCCTTAATCAAAAAATTCAATTATATAATTGATAAAAAAAATACAACAACATATAATCACGGAAAGCAGTTGACAAATCCAATTAGTACATTGGATGAAATAGGATCTCAAAGTGGAATTATCTATTATATTCCTGCTTGGAATACTTCTAAAATAGACCCAACAACTGGATTTGTGAATTTGATTTATGGTAAATGGACTTCATACAAAAATGTCGAATTGACCAAGAAATTTATAACTCAAATGGATGATATTCGCTATAATGAAGAGGAAAAATACTTTGAGTTTGATGTTGATTTTTCTAAGTTTGAAGATAGATATAATAACTCGAGAATGAAATGGACAATTTGTTCATATGGTGATAGAATAAAAACATTTAGGAATAAAGATTTGAATAACCAATGGGACAACAAACGTCTAAATTTGACAAATGAGTTTAAAAAACTATTTGGTGGAACTAAAATCAGTAAAGAAATCATCTTAGAACATACAGACAAAGAGTTTTATAAAGAATTTTTAACGTTGTTTAAATTGATGCTACAAATGCGTAATTCTATTACTGGAAGTACAAAAAGCGAAGATGACTACTTAATTTCACCGGTTAAAAATAATGAAGGAAAGTTCTTTGACAGTCGTGATAAAGGCAAAAATTATCCAGAAAATGCAGATGCAAATGGAGCTTTCAACATTGCAAGAAAGGGTCTACAACTGATTACTAAAATACAAAACCATGAAAAAAATCTAAAGATAAGTAACGAAGAGTATTTGAAATACTTACAGAAGTAGTGAAGCGTAGGTTACTCTTTATTAGAGTAACCTACATATTTTGGAGGTAAATATATGGAGATGATTTTAAAAATATCGAATTTAAATGATTTTATTTTTTGCCCAGCTTCAATATATTATCATGGTATGTATGAAGATGTAGAAAGAAATGTTTATCAAGAAAAGGCTCAATTAGCAGGAACTTTTGCCCATAAAACAGTGGATAAAGGCAAGTATTCAACAAGAAAAGATATATTACAAGGAATTGAAGTATATTCTGAAAGGTATAAAATACAAGGAAAAATTGACATATATGAGGGAAACACTAAAACGTTGATCGAGCGAAAAAACAAAATAACAACTATTTACGATGGTTATATTTTTCAAATATATGCTCAATATTACGGAATGACAGAAATGGGGTATGAAATAGAAAAGCTTAAAATCTACAGTTTTTCAGATAACAAGACATATCCAATAAAGCTTCCAGATGATGATTTGGAAATGAAGAAGAAATTTGAAAATCTGTTTGAGGCGATAAACACGTTTGAACTTTCAGAATTCAGGCAGAACAATATTGAGAAATGTAAAAGATGTATATACGCCCCATTATGTGTTCAAGGAGGAGAAAATGTTAACGGAGTCTAATTTCAAAGCACGAAAAGTTGTGGTTGTTTTTGCAAATCAAGGTCAAAAGATCAAATTCAAAAATGACAATATAGTAGTGACCGACAAAGAAGGAAAAATATTACTTCAATTTACCTGTTATAGAATATTTATGATTTACATCATTGGCGGATTCACGATAACTACGGGTATAGTGGAGCGTGCGAAAAAATTTGGAATTTCGATTTGTTTTATGACAGCAGGATTTAAATACTATGAATCACTGAATTATTTTACTAGAGGTAATACATTGCTGGTTTCTAAACAATATAATTGTCCGAATTCTGAAGAGATAGCAAAGTTGATTATAAAAAATAAAATCAGAAACCAGCGAAAAACATTACTAAGTACTCGTAAAAAAGAGGTAAAAGAAGGTGTTTCAATGCTAGATGAAGCCTTACTTAGATTAAATGAAGATAATCTCACAATAGCTAAGATCATGGGCATAGAGGGTACAGCAGCTAAAGTTTATTTCAATAGAATATTCAATGTAGTTGATTGGAATGGACGACAACCGAGGATAAAAAGGGATATTATAAATTTATTACTAGATATTGGATACACAGTTTTATTTAATTATATCGACGCTATAGCTTCGATTTATGGTTTTGATGTTTATAAAGGCAATTTACATCAAGAGTTTTACAATAGGAAATCTTTGATCTGTGATTTTGTGGAACCATTTAGGGTTATTGTAGATAAAAAAATAAGAAACATGTATGCTTTAAATCAAATTAAAGAAGAAGATTTTAAATGTATTCATGGTAAGTGGAATCTTAATTATAAATCATCGACAAATTATACAGTTGAATTTATTACAGAGACAAATAAGTATTCTGTATCAATTTTCAGATTCGTACAGAGTTATTATAGATGGTTTACGAAAGACAGTACCAATACAGAAAATTTCCCATCTGCGGAGGTGTACAAAAATGATCCTAATTAGTTATGATATTTCAGATAATAAACTTAGAACTAAATTCAATAAGTATATTCGAAAATATGGTCATATGTTACAGTACAGTGTTTACGAGATAAGTAATAGTGAAAATATGCTAGATAAAATTGAATTTAACATTGTCAGCAAATGGGAAAAACTATTTGGAGAAGAAGATAGCGTGATGATAATAAAAACGAGTAAAAATTGCAAAATTCAGCGTTTCGGCTATGAAAAACATGCAAATGATGATATAATAATAGTATAATTTAATATAAAATCTAGTGTAGGTTTAATGATTGAGTTGCGTGAATGGTATAGCTTGCAAACCTCGGTCTTAATGCTGAAGTTGCTGAAAAAAATGGATATAAATTATTGAAAATCGATAAATTTTCATTAAAATAGGGTGTGATCTGATGAAATATCGGATCTTGGGTTAAACCTACACCGTTAATTTCTACTATTGTAGATTTTATGTAATTTACATTCTTATTATTTGTTAAACCTACACCGTTAATTTCTACTATTGTAGATTTTATGTCAAAAAGACGTTCTTTATTTGGTTAAACCTACACCGTTAATTTCTACTATTGTAGATGTACACTCTAGCGAATTGTCTACATGTTAAACCTACACCGTTAATTTCTACTATTGTAGATAGTCAAATGCATCAGATTCAAATAGCCAGTTAAACCTACACCGTTAATTTCTACTATTGTAGATCACGTATCTTATGATTATTCGAGGTCTAAGTTAAACCTACACCGTTAATTTCTACTATTGTAGATAGTAAATTGCGAACGTAACCTGTTGAAGTTAAACCTACACCGTTAATTTCTACTATTGTAGATTAGGTGACTGCTCCTGTGGTTTATTTAGTTAAACCTACACCGTTAATTTCTACTATTGTAGATTCCAGCTGAGAACGGTTCTCATCTGGTGTTAAACCTACACCGTTAATTTCTACTATTGTAGATGTGATTTTAGTGTGACTTAACAAATTGTTAAACCTACACCGTTAATTTCTACTATTGTAGATTTTATTTAAAGTGGGGTATATCACTAGTTAAACCTACACCGTTAATTTCTACTATTGTAGATCTTACGACTTCTCAAACTATCTCAACGTTAAACCTACACCGTTAAAACACATCGAGATAGATATCAAATTTAGAAATGAGGGGGAGTTATTATGTAAGATAAAACATGTAAATTATGTGGCAAAAAACTAGGATTTTTAGAAGGAGATGACATCTGTAAAAAATGTCAAGAGAAAGAAAACAATACATGCAAAACTTGTGGAAAAAAGATTGAACAAAACGGATTCAACATAAATTTCGAATGTGATGAATGTAGAGAAACAAGGGAAAAATTAGAATCAGAAAAAACAGAATATATAAAAGACGAGTTAAAAAGAATAATCATATCGACAACACAAAAACTTGAAGGCTATAAAATAAGAGAATACATAGGAATTGAAATTTCAGAAGTTATAATGGGGACAAGCATAGGTTCAGACTTTGTAGCTAGTTTCTCTGATTTTGTGGGAAATAGATCAAAAGAATATGAATATAAATTCGATGAAGCTAAACTGGCTGCTCTAGACGAATTGAGGATGAAAGCGAGCAAACGTGGAGGTAATGCAGTTGTTGGAACAAATATAGACTGTATATGTCTCAAAAACAATATGCTTGGAATAACACTTATTGGTACCGTAGTTAATGTAGAAAAATGTACTGTCGCGAATTAAAAGTTGTGCTGTAAACGTCGTAAAATTGAATTATTTTAGGAAATAGAGTATAATATCTTCAATGTATAACTTGATAATGAGTCCACCACCTATACACGTGGTGGCATAGTTCTTATTTTAGTTGTTTGAACTTATTACAATATAAAATTAAACTAATTTATATTGTGCTTTAATTTTATATTGTCACACTGAATAAGTTATATATAATTGTATGCTGTATTTGTGATTGAATATTGAAAATAAAATATAGTTTTAAGAAAGAAATGATCATAACAGAATTACAGATAAGATAATAAATCATGATAAAGTAATAAACCGTAGATTATTAGGAGGATAGCGATGGAAGATGAATTTATTTCTAGAAAAGAAGAGGTTTCTGGAAAAATATCAACGGAGTTAGTTAGAGATCATTTACTAGAAGTAGCTGAGCGAAGCAAAAACAATCTAGAAAAAATTGGACTAGCAAATGTAGGATATCTAGTTGGACTCTTACACGATATTGGTAAGTATTCAGATTCGTTTCAGGAAAGAATTAAGTCTGATATTGATAATGGAGCAATTCACAGTCAACAGGGTGCAAAATTCATACTAGAGCAGAATTCACATTTACTATTAAAGGAAATGATGGCTCAAGTAATATTTGCGCATCACGGTGGATTATTGGATGGAATTGATAGAGATGCTAGTTTGCCTATGTATGACAAACTAGCAAATAACGAAGATAAATTAGAATATGAAACTGTGAAAGAGAGATTTAAAAATGAATTCCCAGAAATGGATTTTGAGGACTTATTTGATAAAAGTGAAAAAGAATTATCTGATTTTCTAAATAAAAACTTTCAAGATGAAATCTTGATGAAGGAACGATATTTTTATTTAAATCTATTAACAAAAGTAATTTATTCTAGTGTGGTTGATGCAGATAGAACATGTGCTTATAAATTTACGATCGGTGAAAATCAAGGTGATAACTTGAGTAAGATGTCCAACAACAAGCAATCATTATATAAAGATTCAACACCAAGATGGGATATACTTTCACAAAATCTAGAAGAAAACTTAGCTAAGTTTACAGATGAATGCGAATTAGATAAAATGCGTCAAAAAATATCTAACCAATGTCTAGAGAGAGGTTTAAATACTGGAGTGGGTGCGTATCAATTAAATGTTCCTACTGGCGGCGGAAAAACTTTCTCTAGTTTGAGATTTGCATTAAATCATGCAGAGCAGAATAAAAAGAATCATATAATATATGTTATTCCATACCTATCTGTGTTAGACCAGACGGCTAAAAATATAAAAATGGCTTTAAATTATAAAGAAGATGATAATTATATACTTGAGCATCATTCAAATGTTTTACCACAAGAAGTGGAAGAGAAAAATAATGATTATAGGCTTCTGACCTCATCGTGGCAATCGCCGATTATTATCACTACTATAGTAAGGTTCTTGGAAAGCATATATTCAAATAAAGGATCAGACTTGCGTAAATTTCACAATATGGCTAATAGCGTAATAATATTTGATGAGGTTCAAGCTTTACCAGTTAAATGTACACATTTGTTCAACTTAGGCGTTAATTTTTTGACTAAAATGGTAGATACGACGGTTTTACTTTGTACGGCAACGCAACCAATACTAGACAAGGTAAAAAGACCTGTATTATTACACGACAAACCGAATTTAGTTGAACTGTCAGATGAGGAATTGTCGATTTTTAAAAGGACAAATATTGTCGATAAAACCCAGGCTGAATATACAGCAGAAATACTGTCAGAATTTATTGAGCAACAGGTTAGTCAAAATAAAAATACATTGGCTATTTTTAACACAAAAAAACAGGCAGAAGAGGTATTTAAAGAAGTAAACAAAATAGCTAATTGCAAGGCATTTTTCCTAAGTACATCATTATGTGCGGCACATCGTCTTGAAGTTTTGAAGCAGGTAAAGGTTAGTTTAAAAAACGAGAACGAAATAACTGTATTGGTTTCGACTCAGATTGTAGAAGCAGGGGTCGATATTTCTTTTGAATGTGTAATTCGAGCACAAGCTGGATTAGATAATATTGTGCAAGCAGCAGGAAGATGTAACCGAAATGGAGAATTTAATGGTATAAGAGAAGTATTTGTCGTAAAGATAAAGGATGAAGATTTATCAAGATTACAATCAATAAAACAAGGAAGACATGATTGTAAAAGAATTTTCGGAGAAAATCATGGAGCAGACTTTTCATCAAAAAAATGTCTTGAACAGTATTATGACTATTATTTCTTTGAGTTTGAAGATGAACTTGACTATAAAGTTGGAAATAAGACAATTTACGAGTTGCTTTCCGATAACTATAACAATCGCAAAGCATATGAAAATGTGAAAGAGTGTAAATTTAGAGGATTATCTCCAGCATTTAAAGAAGCATCAGAAAAATTCTCGGTCATTGATAAAAATCAAGTTACTGTGATTGTACCTTATAACGATGAGGCAGAAAATTTAATCGGCGAGTTTACGAATCTGCCAAAGAATGATTTTAATAGAAAAAAGAGTATTTTGAAGCAATTACAGAGATATAGCGTATCAATGTATAATTTCAGCATAAAGAAATTAGAAGAAGAAAATGCTATTTTTATTGTTGCTGATAGTTTTATTGCTTTGAAAAAAAATTATTACAACGAGGAGTTGGGTGTTGTGTTCAATGCAACTCTAGACCCGTTATTTATTTAATGAAAGGAGATTGAAATGACTATTTCAAAAAAACGTAATAGCGTTGAATTTGAAGTTTATGGTAAGTATGCCTTGTTTTCGGATCCGATTACCCGCGTTGGTGGAGAGAAGATGAGTTATCAAATACCTACATATCAAGCTTTAAAGGGAATTTTAGAAAGCGTGTACTGGAAACCTACCATCATCTGGTATATAGATAAGGTTAGGGTGCTCAATAAGATAGCGACTCAAGCTAAGGGTATTCGTCCTTTAAAGATGAATAGTGGAAAAGATAATGAGTTGTCGTATTACACTTATCTAAGTGATGTTAGGTACCAAGTTTTAGCTCATTTTGAGTTTAATGAGAATAGACCTAATTTGGAACATGACAGAAATGAAAATAAACATCACAATATAGCTAAAAGAAGCATAAATAAAGGTGGACGCAGAGATATTTTCCTGGGAACACGAGAATGTCAAGGATATGTGATTCCATGTGAATTTGGAGAAGGTGAAGGATTTTACGACGGATATGGAGAGCTTGCATTTGGAACGATGTTTCATGGGTTTAACTATCCAGATGAAACGGGTGAGGATAAATTAGAGACTCGTTTTTGGAATGCGAAAATGAATGATGGAATTATTGATTTCATTACTCCTCCTGAATGTTCAATGGTTAAATTTATTCATGAACAGAAGGCGAAGGAATTTATCGAAAATGAGAATTTCACTGTTACTGAGTGTGATTTAGAGGAAGGTGAATCGGAATGAGTTTTTGGCAAGGTTTAGTTGACAGCTATAATGTAAACTCCAGTAGATTAAAAAAAGATTTTCCGTTATCTACAACTTCGATTTCAAATAACACTGAGGATATCATAATTGTAAAAATTGATGGAGATGGAAATTACTTAGGGTGTGATAAGATCGAAAAAAGAAAGAGTGGCGGGAAGATAATTAATATTATATTTCCTGTCACTGAGGAAAGTTTAAGTAGATCGAGTGGTATAAGTCCTCATCCTGTTTTTGAACAGTTTGATTATCTATCAGGTGAAGGTGATAAATTTGACGCATATATATGCAAATTAGAGCAATTTGCGAAGAGTAGATACGCGACAAGACAAATTAAAGCAATATATTCCTATATATCTAAAAAAGGTCTCAAGTGTGATTTGATAGATATAAAGTTAAAGGGTAATACAAATATCGTATTTGAGGTGCAAATACCTGGAGAAAAGCAGACGAAGGTGTGGGAAAGCGAAGATGTGTTTAATGCATGGCATGACTACTATATTTCTCAAAAGGACACGGGTAAAAGTTTGGATTTTATAAGTGGGAAAATTGAGGTATTAGCAAAAGCACATCCTAAAAAAGTGTCTAATGGCAGTGGTAATGCGAAATTAATATCTTCAAATGATAAAACTAACTATACGTTTAGAGGAACTTTTTTAAATCCAGAGGAAGCATTGTCAATAGGATATGAAAACAGTCAAAAGGCGCATCAATTCTTGCGTTTTTTAATCAGAGATAGGGGATTGATTTCTGGGGAGCAAGTAATAATCACCTACCAAATAGGAGAAGACTCAAGTGAGATGGAGATAAAAAATCCAGTAGCAGATAGCAAAAATATATTGGATATGTTCGTAGAGCCAGCGATTTCATCTGATGTAAAAAATTTAAGTGTAGATACTGGTTCGGATTTTTCAAAAGCATTGCGAGAAGCCATCTTTCTTGGTAAAAGATCAGAGGCTCTGATTAGACATAAAAGAACAGCAATAATTATATTAGATGCAGCAACTACTGGACGACTATCAGTAACATATTATCAAGAGCTAGACAATGATGATTATCTAGAAAAAATTGCAAACTGGCATGAAAGCTGCAAGTTTAACTTCACATATTTTGATGAAAATAAACTTTCTCATAAATGTATAAAAACTCCGAGTGTAGACTGGATAATTAAAACCGTTTATGGAAAACCAAAAAGCAGTAGCGATGAAGGATATAAAAAGTTTCAGAAATCAGCTAGAGAGCGATTAATCCACTGTATTTTCAATGGAGAGTCAGTTCCACGGGAATATGTCAACGCTGCTGTTAGAAAAGCTTCTACACCAATGAGTATAAACGGAGATAGTATAAGAGAAATTATGAAAAATCATAATGAACTTGTGAGTGTAGCTTGTGCATTAGTAAAAAAATCTGAAAAAGAGGTGTATGAATTGAGTCTAGAAAGAGAAAATACCAAAAGAGATTATCTGTTCGGACGATTATTAGGGGCTGCCGATAAACTAGAAATTCGAGCAAATGATAAGGCAAAAAATGAGCGAGCAACCACAGCACTAAGATATATGAGTGCTTTTTCTAGAAAACCGTATAAGACATGGTTAATAATAAGAGAAAGTTTAGTTCCATATATACAAAGTCTCAAGGGTAAAAAAGATATTGCTTATTCAGAAATAGAAGAAATTGAAAATATGTTTGAAATTGATGATTTTGAAAATGACTCGCCATTGAGTGGAACGTATTTACTTGGATATTCTTGTGAAAAAGCATGGATTACAGAAGAAGTAATTAAATTATCAAAAAACAAAGTGAAAGTGGGGGAATAATATGAGTTTAACAAATAAAGTAGATTTTGCGGTAATAATAGGTGTGAAGAATGCGAATCCAAATGGGGATCCTTTGAATGGAAATAGACCTCGCCAAAATTATGACGGCTTAGGTGAAATTTCTGATGTGGCGATTAAACGAAAAATAAGGAATAGACTTCAAGATTTTAACCAAAGCATATTTGTGCAAAGTCAAGATAGAAATGATGATGGACAAACTAGTTTATCAAGTAGATTTGATACGTTTTCTAAGTCACTTGACAAAGATAAAAAAACAAGTAGCGATGCTTTAAGTGAAAAGCTCTGTGAGAAATGGATAGATGTCCGCTCATTTGGTCAAGTATTTGCATTTAAATCAAAAGAGAGTAAAGGGGTTTCTATAGGAATACGTGGACCAGTTACAATACAGAGTGCATTTTCAGTAGATCAGGTAGATATTGAAAGCATTCAGATAACAAAGAGCGTAAATGGAGAAGAAAAGAAGGACGGAGAAAAAGCTTCAGATACTATGGGAATGAAACACCGTGTCGATAAAGGTACATATGTTACTTATGGATCAATAAATACACAACTAGCGTCTAAAACTGGTTTCTCTGATGAAGATGCAAAACTTATAAAAGAATCACTAAAAACATTGTTTGAAAATGATGAAAGCAGTGCAAGACCAGCAGGTAGTATGTGGGTTCAACAAGTGATTTGGTGGGAACACAACTCTCCTTCGGGACAATATTCAAGTGCTAAAGTACATGGTAGTTTGAGCGTTGATTTAGATGGGGATTATAGGGTCGAAGAATTAGAAGGTTTAAAATACGAAGAATGTGTTAAATAAGCTCATGGAAATTATGGAAAAATCAGAGGAAGATTATCTTATGCTGTCTGGAATTCAACATTTTTCTTTTTGTAAGCGTCAATGGGCCTTGATACATGTAGAAAATCAATGGAGTGAAAATTTATTGACTGTCGATGGGGAGATTATGCATAAAAATGCTCATAATCCATTGAAATCAGAAAAAAGAAGGGATAGAATTGCGACTCATGAAATGAGCATAGTTTCTCATAAATTAAGAGTTGTAGGCAAGTGCGATATAGTTGAATTTCATAGAGATGACAACGGGGTTAATATTTCTGGTCATGATGGACTTTGGCGACCTTATCCTGTAGAGTACAAGAGAGGTAAATCAAAAATAAACGATTGTGATCGTCTTCAACTTTGTGGACAAGCAATTTGTCTAGAAGAAATGTTATTATGTGACAAAATAGAGGAAGCTGCTATTTTCTACGGAGAACCAAGAAGAAGAGAAGTTGTTGCTTTGACTGATGAATTGAGAAATCAGACATTTTCTATGATTCAGGAGATGAATGAATATTATAGCAGGGGATACACACCGCGTGCGAAATGGAAGAGGGGATGTAGGTCTTGCTCACTTCAAAATATTTGTCTCCCGAAAATGCCGGATTCACATTCTGTCAAAAATTACATTAGAGAAAGTTTGGTGGAAGATTGAGAAAACTTTTAAATACATTGTATATACTTAATCCTGATACCTATTTGTCACTAGATGGAGAAAATATAGTGGTAAGACAAGATGATGAATTGAAAACACGCGTGCCACTGCATAACCTAGAAAGTATTGTTTCATTTGGATATTCAGGTGCAAGTCCCGCATTGATGGGTGCTTGTGCGAAGAGGGGAATTTCATTGACATTTGCCACATCAAATGGAAGATTTCTAGCAAATGTAGTTGGTGAAGAAACAGGAAGCGTTTATTTGAGGAAACAACAATTTAAACTTTCGGAAAATGAAGAGCAATGTACTAAAATAGCTAAAAATATTTTGATTGGGAAGTTTTATAACAGCCGCGCTGTGATTGAGAGAACATGTAGAGACTATCCCTTGAGGGTAGACGTTGCAAATTTAAAAGAAAAGTCACAACTCATTAAGGATAGTATCAATATTATTAACGATGATGAAACTCCTGATTTAGATTCAATGAGGGGAATAGAGGGAAAGGTTGCATCTTTGTATTTTGGAGTTTTCGATGATTTAATTTTAAGCAATAAAGGAGATTTCTATTTTAAAGGAAGAAATAGAAGACCTCCTCTGGATAATGTAAATGCTATGTTATCATTTATGTACACTATCTTAACGAATGATGTTTCATCGGCATTATCAAGTGTTGGACTAGATCCGTTCGTTGGATTTATGCATAAGGATAGACCCGGAAGAAGGTCATTAGCACTAGATTTGATAGAAGAACTGAGAGCTCCTCTAGTAGATAGATTTGTATTGACGATGATTAATAATAAGCAGGTAAACTCATCTGATTTCTTAACACAGGATAACGGTGCTGTCATAATGAATGATTATACTAGAAAGAAAATATTGACAGCTTGGCAGAAAAGGAAACAAGAGGAGCTTACACATCCATATTTGAAGGAAAAAATTTCATGGGGATTAGTTCCATATGTCCAAAGCCTACTTTTAGCTAGGCATCTAAGAGGAGATTTGGATGAGTATCCGCCATTTTTATGGAAGTAGGTAAATAATATGTTAGTTATCATTTGTTATGATGTGAATACTGAAACAAAAGAAGGAAGAACTAGGCTGAGAAAACTAGCAAAAGAATGTGTGAATTATGGACAAAGAGTTCAAAATTCAGTCTTTGAATGTAATATTGACGAAGCTAAATTCAGACAAGTACAAGATAAGATGCTTAAGATTATTGATTATAATTTAGATAGCTTGCGTTTCTATCGTTTGGGGAATCAGTATAAGAGTAAAATTGAACATTATGGCGTGGATAGAAGTTTTGATGTTACAAATCCGCTGATTATTTAATTATTTGTTAGTGCGAAGTACAAGTGTACATGAAATTACAGTAGCTTCGCACTGTTTTTTCTATATAAGTTTGATTTCTAGAGTTATTTTAGAGGTTGATTTTATAATGTGAATGTGTTTGTGTTCTATATGTAGTATGTGAGCGTATATGTGTTGGCATATATTGCGGTCGCACTCCTTACGAGTGCGTGGATTGAAATAACTCGATCCCAATTTTTTAAAAAAAATATTAAGTCGCACTCCTTACGAGTGCGTGGATTGAAATGTATATAGTGTAAATGAATTGCATAGTGAAGAAGTCGCACTCTATACGAGTACCCAGATAAAAATAATTTAAAAAAATGTCTAATAACCAAAAAACCTGTCAATACTCTAGAAGAATAAAAAAACTAGAGAGGGATGAATAACATGATAGAAACCAGTCAAACAGAAGTAGTAGATGTAGAATACGTAACAAACAAAGCAGAAAAAGAATTCAATAAAACATTGAAAAAATCAAAATTTTACGAATGGTACGCATACGAAGAATTCCTGGGTATTGGAGCTGACGGTCAAAGAAAACACGATGATAGCGGCTATGTTAAAATGATAGAAAACAAAATAGAATTCATAAAGGCTCTAGATGAAGAAGATTTTAATTTCCCATTGATAGGAGCAATATACACCGGAAACTGGGAACCAACATTCGAATCAGGTCATGGAAAGAACTACATACGTTTTGACAAAATCTTACTAGACATAATAGAAGATATTATTCTTGCTCTATATCCAGATACCTTTTCCGACGATGCTGATAAACGCGATAATCTGGATGTATATACTGAATTAGACAGATATAGTTTTGATATTTACGACGATTTATGTGATAGTTACACTAAGGAAAAGTTGCTTACAGTACTACAAAAAAAGCATAGATACTTTATGAGGTAAAAAATATCTCCACGAACTCCATAGATGGTGTGCAGAAATTTTGGTTAAGTTGCTCCTAAATTTAGAACTATACAACGATTATTTTATAACTTGAGATAAATGTCCCCCACCTCTGCAGGTTGCGGGCATAAATCTTATTTAAGTGGGAGTCAAATCCCACTTAAAGCGTTGAATCAACATTTAATAAATTTTATTTATTCCTACAATCAAATACTGAAAATTGAAAATAAACGGTGAATTAAATAAAATTCTATTATATACTTGGAGTAAATGGAGGGATAGTTATGGAAATAAGGAAGATTAGAGAAAATGATGATTTAGATGCTATTGGAAATATATACGCAGATAGTTGGAAATACGCTTACAAAGGAATTGTGCCTCAAGAATACTTAGATACTCTTAGTGGAAGTAGGTGGAAAGAATTTTTAACAAATAGCAATGGAGATTCTATTGTAGTAATAGACAATGGAAAATATATTGGAACAGCGGCTATTAGTGAATCTAGAGATGAAGATATGCCAGGGTGGGGAGAGATAAACACAATATATTTACTACCCGAATACTTCGGAAAAGGATATTCTAAACCATTGTTCGAATATGCAATTAATGAACTTTTGAAAAAAGGATTTAAGGATATCTATCTGTGGGTTTTTGATAAAAATGCTCGAGCTAGAGGTTTTTATGAGAAGAATGGCTTTCAGAAAACATGTGATATGACATCTTCAGTAATAATTGATGAAAAACTCTTAGTGGTTAAATATATTAAGCATTTTTAAAGGGTTATGAAGACTGTAAAAAAAATTGAGAATTATGACCGGTACATCCACAGGAGCACTCATAATTCTCAATTTAACATAAAAGCGTAGGTTTGAGGAATCAATAAGTACATTAAGTAAGATGTAAATACTTTAATCTGACAATTATATATGATATAATTATTAGCAAGTAAAAAATAATGCGTAAATTGTCAATATATATATACAGTATACTTGTGATTGGCATGGCATGATACGTTTTATGCATGAAAGAGAGGGAATATTATGTGCACAAGCATTTTGACAAAAACATTAGATGGGAAACACATATTATCAAGGACAATGGATTTTTCTCATCCATTAGAGGAGACACCGACTTTTATACCGAGAAATTTTGCATGGAAGTCAGATGCAAATAATGTATATTACAAGAGTAAATACGCATACATAGGAGCAGGTGGAGAATTGAACTCACTGTACTTTGTCACTGATGGGGTAAATGAGCATGGATTGTCAGCTGCAGAACTTTATCTTCCAGGGGAGGAATGTTATCAAGAAGAGGTTGTAGAAGGAAAGTTGAACCTAGCACCACATGAATTTCTTATGTGGATTCTTGGAAATTGTAAATCAATAGAGGAAGTTGAGGAACTCGCGCCAACTGTAAATCTCATTAGTATACGTGTTCCAGAGATGGGGATTATCACTCCACTTCACTGGATTATCTCGGATACAACGGGTAGATGCGTGGTAATAGAACCGACAGAGCCTACGCTTCACGTTATGGAAAATCCAGTAGGAACTATGACAAATACGCCTAGGCTAGAGTGGCATATTGAGAACTTGAGAAATTACCTACACGTTAGACCTGAGCAATATGAGTCGAGAAACTACGGTGACTACAGGGCTAATCCATTTTCTCAAGGAACTGGAACATCTGGATTACCTGGAGGATATACGCCACCAGAGCGTTTTATACGTGCTACATTTTTTAAAGAAAATATAGAGCCTGCAAAGGACGAATCGGAAGGTATAAGTAATGCATATCATATTCTAAACACGGTTAGAATACCTAAAGGAATAGTGGTTACAGGTGTTGGAGCTAAGGATTATTCATTATATATAGGCTCTATGTGCAATGAAAGCAGGACATATTACTACTCATCATATGAAAATCACGAGATCGTAAAATTGATATTGAGCGATGAACTATTAAAGGAAACAGAACCGATTGTGTTTAAATACAATCAAAAGAAGGAGTCTTTTAGGGAATTAAATCAAGAAATCAACTGCGAATCGAGTAATATGTAAGTTAAGGGACAAATTAAGTAAGCAAATGAAGAAATTAAATCAACAGCCCCAGTGAAAGTCAGAATAAACTTTTACAGGGGCTGTTAGATATAGAGTGATTTAAACCTAGGATCTAGCTAAGTACTCAAGAGCGTAGTTTACGTAAAATTGAGTAGCTATGGCTAGTGAACGCTCATCGATATCAAAGTTTTCATGGTGATGTCCATACCAAGTTTCTTCGTTGTCGGGATTTTTAGTACCGACTCTGGCGTAGAGTCCAGGGGCTTCGGCTAAGAAATCGGCGAAGTCATCTGCACCGAGACTTTTTTCTTCTGAGGTTATTACATTTTCAGAACCGACTATTCCAGCTGCGACTTTTTGACCGAATTCAGCCGATTTTGTGTCGTTTATAAGTGGGGCAGCTGCGTTGTAAATCTCGATTTCTGCAGATGTTTTATGTGATTTAGCTGTGTCTTTTGAAATTCGTTCAACGGATTCTAAAACATTTTTCCTAGTTTCATGGCTAAATGTACGAACAGTTCCTTCAAATGAGGCTTCATTTGCTATAACGTTGTACCTAGTTCCAGCATTCAACACTCCTACACCTACTACGACTGTGTCGAGTGGACTTACTTCTCTTGCGACTATGCTTTGTAGTTCAACTATAATAGATGCAGCAGAGAGAAGGGCATCTCTACCTAAGTCAGGTCTTGAAACGTGACCGCTTAGGCCTTTTACCTTAACTTTAAATATATCACAGGATGCGTTTGTAGGTCCGGGAACGGAAATTATCTTTCCGACTGGATCGTATGAACTTAGATGTATTCCGAATACTTGATCTACGTCTTTCACATGTCCGGCCTGCACGAATTGCCTAGCACCCGCACCTATTTCCTCGGCTTGTTGGAAAGCTAATTTTATCGTTCCGCAAAAATCATTTTCACGTTTCTTTAGGACTTTAGCGGCACCTAGTAGAGTAGAAGTGTGCCCATCGTGTCCACATGCGTGATTGAGTCCGCAATTTTTAGATGTATAAGGTTTATCGGTAGCGTCTTGAAGTTCTAGAGCGTCGATATCTGCTCTTAAAAGAACTGTTTTACCAGTGCCAGCCTTTCCAGTGATAGTGGCTAAGGCTCCTGTTTCTCCTACTGAAACATAGGCTATATCAAGTGCGCTCAATTCTTCCTTTATTCTTTTGATGGTTTCAAATTCTTTTAAACTAGCTTCAGGATGCGAGTGGAAATGCCTTCTAAGGGCAATTACTTCGTCAGCTCCTTCGACAACGTCTTTTGATAAATTGATATTTTCAAGTGTACTCATATCTCTCCTCCTAATTAAATTAAATGGTAATTACCTTAATTATTATCTACATTCTTACCATACTGGTATAGAAGAACCCTTAGATTTTTCTTCTATCACTTTTTTATCTCCATCAGATTGGTAAGTCTTAATAATTTTCTTAAATATTTCTTTGTCCTTATCTTCATCTCTCGATACAATTATATTATTATAAGGCTTAGAAGATGCATCTATAGGTTCTAGGAAAATAGAATCTTTAGTTGGTAAAAGTCCAGCGTCAACAGCCAATCCACTGTTGATTATAGATATGTCTACGTCTTTTAAAGAGCGGGCAGTCTGGTCAGCTGCTAGTTCTTTTATCTGAAGTTTTTTTGGATTTTCAGTTATATCCTCAATCTTAGGCGTTAATCCAGCTTCTTTTTTGACGTTGATCAAGCCAGCAGTTTGAAGTAATCTCAAAGAGCGACCGCCGTTGGTTACGTCATCTGGAATTGCGACTATTGCACCGTCTTTTAAATCCTTTATATCAGTAATTTTTTCTGAATATATGCCAAGTGGGGCGATGACCGTTTCAGCTATCGAAACTAAGTTTGTTCCCTTAGCCTTATTGTAGTTATCTAAGAATATCTGGTGTTGGAAAGCATTGAGGTCTATTTCACCAGCATCAAGAGCTGCATTTGGCTGGTTGTAATCGTCAAAGCTAATAATTTCTATATTGATTTTTTCTTTAGCCAATTCTTCTTTCACGTAGTTCCAAGAGTAGTTGTTTTCTCCGACAACGCCTACTTTAATCGTTTCTGTTTCTGCAGATTTCTGTCCGCAACCAACAGTGCCAAATACGAGTGTCGATAGCGTAAGTCCTAAAGCTAATTTTTTTAATAATTTCATAATGTGTTCCCTCCAAATTTTTTTATTTTATTTATTACTTGATAAAGATATCCCAAACTGTGCAGATTATGAGTATAACTTGAGAAGATATACAACAGTTATACAGGTGTCGGGCATGATTATCACTTCATTAGGATCTACCCAATTGTAGAAACTAATGAGTTGCTTTTTTTACTAGAAAATTGCCAATTGACTGACTTATAAACACTAGGATCATTATAATCAGAGTAGCTACTAGTGTGACATCATCTTGAAATCTGTTGTATCCAACTGCAATTGCCAGTCTTCCCAATCCGCCAGCTCCAATTGCACCTGCCATTGCAGTGAGTCCAATTAGGTTAACTATAGTGACAGAGGCTGCACGTATTATGCCGGCTAGACCTTCTTTCAAATACACACCGAAGATAATTTCACTGGGGCTGTTTCCCATAGCCTGAGCAGCTTCTACAACACCTGAATCGACCTCGACTAACGCATTTTGCACCTGTCTTGAGAAGAAAGGAATAGTTCCGATTGCCAAAGGTACAATTGCAGCGGTAGCACCTATCGAACTTCCTACTATCAACCTCGTAAGTGGAGCAATTGCAGCGAGCATGATGATAAAAGGAACAGATCTTAAGATATTTATAGTCTTATCTAAGAATCCAAATAGCGCTTTGTTTTCAAGTACGCGTCCCTTTTCAGTAACTACCAGTACAACTCCTATAAGAACGCCTATCACTCCAGCTATAAATGCAGTAAACCCAACCATGTACAGGGTAGTCATCGTTTCTGTAAAAAATTTATCTTTAATCTCAATGGCATTTGAGAAAAAATTCGTGAATGATGCTAAAATACTCATGTTTATGCCTCCCTTAAATATTTATTTAATATAGTTATGTTATCAAAGCCAGTTTTATTTATTTTAATTTCCTGAATGCCAACATTGTTGTCGCTCAAGTAAGAGAAAGCTTTTAAAAGAGATTCTTTCTCACCAGAAAATGCAACTACTAGAGTTCCTATTGGCGTTTGTTGCAAAATTTCGATATTTCCAGTTAGAATATTTGTAGAAACGCCAAATAGACTAAACAGTTGAGAAATTATAGGTTCCGTAGTGTTCTTGCCTACATACGATATCTTAGCTAACACATCTTCAGGATTCAATTGAAGCAGATCTGGATTATCTAAAATCGTTTCAATTCCCTGTTCTATATGGGTAGCAGTGTTGATAAACTTCTGTGTGAGTTCTTCTTTTGGATTGCTAAAAATACTAACTATATCAGATTGCTCAACCACTCGGCCTAGTTCCATGATTGCGACCTTGTTGCAAATTTCTTTTACAACCTGCATTTCGTGGGTTATAAGGACAATTGTAAGTTGTAAGGTCTGATTTAAATCCTTAAGCAAGTCTAAAATCGATAATGTCGTCTGAGGGTCGAGTGCGCTAGTAGCCTCATCACAGAGAAGAATCTCTGGATCATTCGCAAGTGCACGTGCGATTGCAACCCTTTGTTTTTGACCTCCTGATAATTGAGATGGATAGGAATCTCGTTTGTCTGCCATCCCAACTAAATCTAGTAGTTCGCTAACTTTTTTATTGATTTCATCCTTTGTATGTGATTTTTTAATAGGGTATGCGATGTTATCAAAGACAGTTCGAGAATGCATTAAATTAAAATGCTGAAATATCATGCCTATCTTTGTTCTCGCTTTTCTGAGGTCGCTTTTGGATAAACTGAGTAAATCAGCACCAGCGACTACAACCTTTCCAGAAGTGGGTGGTTGCAGTAGATTAATGGTCCTTACAAGGGTACTTTTACCAGCACCACTAAAACCTACAACACCGAAGACATCTCCTTTATCTATTGTTAAGCTAACGTCCTTTACAGCTTCAACTATTCTGTTTTTCTCCTTAAATGTAACACTTACGTGCTCTAAACTAATCATTTCATTACCTCCCCTTTGAATGTGGTAGTGTAAAGCAAGACACCACCTTAAATGTGCTTTGCACATATGTGTAAATCAATATATTCATAAAATCAAATTGATACTCTAGTCTTTTGTAGAAACTCGATCTAGTTATTAGATTAAGTTACTGTGTCTACAGTGTGCGAGAGAGATTTTTAAATTCAATTTTTGCAATTAAAAAAGCCCTCATCCAGAATCTAACTAATATGTTAGGTTCAAGGACGAGAGCTATAAGCTTCGCGTTACCACCTTGGTTTGCAACTATCCTCACGAATCGTCGCCTCTGCCAGTACTCAAACAATAAATTGTAATTTATACCGAGTCGCTGTAACGGGCGCTCCCGTAATGACTTAAAGCACCAGGTACAGTTCAGCCATTAAAGCTCAGAGGCCATATTCAACATTATATCCACTGTCTGTTCTCAGCTACCCAGACTCTCTGTTGAGTTTCAATGAAATGTCTACTCTCCTCTTCAAAGCAAGTTTCATATATCAATTTTTACTAAGTTTATCATCTTAAAAGATCGTTGTCAAGTTTATTCAGAAAAAAAATATAAAAAAGATTTTTCGGTTTTCAGATGAGAAAAATGTAATAATTTATTGGAATATGTAAAATAACGCCTTGAAAGCATTGGAAATAGTAACAAATTGCCGTTTGATATAGAAATTTTCGCAACATTGTAATAGTATTATTAATAGAGGTGAAAAATATATCAGAATAAAAGAACTTGTATTCATTGTACAGTTAATGATGTGAGTACAAATAGCTTACAATTAAGAATAAGTAATAAAAACAAAACAAACAAGAATAAATGATTTACTTTTATGAGGGAAATTAGGGGGGAGCAACGTGAGTAACGAAATAGTTATACCTACTATCGAAGAAGTTATCAGCAGAACAAAAAGGGAATTCGACAGTAGGTTGAGGAAATACGAATTCTATAATCGGTTTTACACGGAAAGATTTATTGGAATCGGAACTGGGGGAGTTCCTGTTTACATTAAATGTCCACATGTTAAGAAGGTTAGAAACAAGGTTAAATTCGTGAAGAAAATAAGTAAGAAATATCCTGACTCAAATATTTTGCATTTGATCAATGTAGTCACCTGTGAGCCTAGCTGTAAATCATGTAAAGTCAGAAACTATATTCAAATTAGCGATGTTTTATATGAAATAATAGACGAATTGGTATTTGATTACTACACTGTAGATGATTTTGAGGATGTGGATCGTGCAATCGCAGATATAGCAAGTGAATACGTAGATGAAATATATGAAATAGTAAGTAGTGAATACTCTAAAGAAAATATAATTAAGACCTTGAGTTCAGACAGATGAGCAGGGATTGTATTAAGTTTTGAGTCGTAAAATTAGAATACACAAAAATATTTACACCATCATATAATAATCTAGTAAATACAATAAATTAGAAACATATGAGATTTCAACATCGTGTATGTTGAGTATGCAACGGTAGTTTGCTGGACGAGTAGTGATATCAGCTGCTCCATAGAGTCGTGTTTATGAATTTATGGAGCAGCTTGAATACATGGAGAATAATATATAACACATCCTAATTTTGAAAATAATCTACAATGAAATCGAAAACAAACTGATCAGCATGCGTATAATGCTTCTTATTCAACCTACATAATACAACCTTCCACTGAATCGGATCCTTAAAATATTTCATAACAATTCTATCGTGATTGAAGATATCGTACATTGGCGCAGGCAAAATCGTCACCAAATCTGAATCAATAGTGGAAAGCATAAGATAATCCCAAGAGCTGGACATAAGAGTACGGCTTGGTATAATACCTTCATTTTTGCATTTTTCGACGATTTTATGATGTATCATAAATGAGTGATCAAATATAGCTAAAAACTTATCAGATAAATCCCACCATTCGAGTTCATCATTATTGCATAAGGGGTTATCCTTATCCATAAATCCTGTCAATACATCTTCTCTGAGAGTATATTCAGTTACAAGTTCCTTATCTATGTAAGTTGGGCTAAGCAGCACAGCATAGTCAAGTTCTTGAAGAAGTAGCATCTTGCTAAGGTCAAATGCACCTCTCTCGACTATATCGAATTCTATTTCTGGATTGTTTATTATTAGTTTAGTCAAAACCTCTGAAAAAACCATGCTTAGGACTAGAGGAGGTATTCCTATCCTCACCTTACCTTTTAGTAGATGAGAATCTTCCCTGAGAGAATCCATCATCAAGTTGTATTCTTTAAGTACATTTTTAGCGCTGACATAAAAATGTTCACCAGCTAAAGTTAAGTTTTTTAACCTGCCCTTTTGTCTTTCAAAAAGGACGATATTTTCATCGAGTTCAAATTTTTTGATAACCTGGCTCAGAGCTGGTTGAGATACGTGAAGTTTCTTAGATGCATTTGATATATTAAAATCCGAGTCCACTATTTCAACAAAATAAGTTAAATGGTTTATATCCATTATAATCACCTCTTTTCAAATAAAATTCTCGCCTATATTTTGCTTAGGCATATTTATAGATATGATATCTGTCTGATTATTCGCTAAACTATAAGCTATACTTATAGTTTATATAATATTTACGACTTAGACAAGTAAAAAATATAATAGTATATTTGACTTAAGGTACAACTTGATGAAAATAGTTAGAAATTGTAACGAGTTAAAAATTATTGACAAATAAGGAGGATATATATGAGAGATGTTGTGATTGTATCTGCAGTTAGGACTCCAATAGGAACCTTTGGAGGAGTATTTAAAGATGTAAGTGCAGTAGATTTAGGAGCAGTAGTGGTTAAAGAAGCTATTTCTCGTATAGGATTAGATTCGTCGATGATTGACGAGGTTATTTTAGGAAATGTATTGCAAGCCGGTCTTGGACAAAATGTTGCGAGACAAGTTTCAGTCAAGGCGGGTATACCAGTAGAGGTACCAAGTTATACAGTAAATAAGGTATGTGGTTCTGGTCTAAAGACAGTTCAGCTAGCAGCACAGTCAATCGCATGTGGAGAAAACGATATTGTAGTGGCTGGTGGAACTGAAAATATGAGTAGAGCGCCATATCTAATGAACTCGGCTAGATACGGTAGCAAAATGGGTGATGTGAATATGGAAGACAGCATGCTAAAGGATGGGCTAGCAGATGCATTCGAGGGATACCACATGGGAATTACAGCAGAAAACATAGCAGAAAAATTTAATATAACGAGAGAAATGCAAGACGAATTAGCCTTACAAAGCCAGTTAAAAGCAGAAGTAGCGATTAAAAACGGCATATTCAAAGATGAAATCGTGCCAATAGAAATTAGAAAAAGAAACACAGTGGAAACAGTTGATATAGACGAGCATCCTAGAATGGGTATGACAATAGAAAATTTGAAGAAATTAAAACCTGCATTTAAGAAAGATGGAACTGTCACAGCGGGTAATGCATCAGGAATAAATGATGGAGCTGCAGTTCTAGTGTTGATGAGCGATGAAAAAGCTCGAAATTTGGGTATAAAACCATTAGCTAAGATAATAGCTAGTTCATCAGCTGGGGTAGAGCCTTCAATCATGGGAACTGGACCAATACCAGCAGCAAAAAAAACACTTCAAAAATCTGGGTTGACTATGGAGGATATAGATTTAGTCGAAGCAAACGAAGCATTTGCAGTTCAAGCCTTATCAGTTATAAATGGATTGAATATAGATTTATCAAAGGTAAATGTAAATGGTGGAGCAATAGCACTGGGACATCCTCTTGGGGCAAGTGGGGCAAGAATTCTCGTAACATTAATTCACGAGATGCGAAGAAGAAAGGTCAAAAATGGTCTGGCAACTCTTTGTATAGGTGGAGGACAGGGTATTGCGATGGTAGTATCGAGAATAGGAGGAGATTATGAATAAGGTAGTGAGCGCTCAAACAGCATTATCACACGTTAAAGATGGATGTACAATAATGGTCGGCGGTTTCATGGCAAACGGCACGCCGGAAACTTTGATAGATAAATTATGTAAAAATAAAACTAAAGACTTAACTTTAATTTGTAATGATACGGCATTTGTTGATAGAGGTGTCGGTAAAATGGTAGTGAACAAACAATTCAAAAAGATAATAGCATCACATATAGGATTAAATAAAGAAACAGGGAGACAGATGAATGCATTTGAAACAGAGGTAGAACTAATTCCACAGGGAACTCTCGCTGAACAAATTCGTTCAGCTGGATTCGGACTTGGTGGAGTCCTTACTAAAACTGGCTTAGGAACTCTAGTTGAGCAAGGTAAGGAAAAAGTAACTGTTGAAGGAGAAGAATTTATTCTGGAAAAACCGATCTCTGCAGATATTGCAATAATATTTGCATCTAAAGCAGATAAGGCAGGAAATCTAGTATACAAAGGTTCTATGAATAATTTCAACAATCTAATGGCATCAGCTGCAAAGATTACGATAGTTGAGGTAGATGAAATAGTTGAAGTTGGAGAAATCAATCAAAATGAAGTCGTGACTCCAGGTATTTTCATAGATTTTATAGTAGAGGGAGGGAATTCAATTGGATAAGGCACAAATGCAAGAGTATATAGCAAAGAGGGTAGCTAAAGAATTGGTCGATGGATCAGTAGTTAACCTAGGGATAGGTCTACCAACGAAGGTTGCAAACTACTTACCTGATGATGTAACTGTCGTACTGCAGTCTGAAAATGGGTTTTTAGGACTAGGTGCAGCAGATGATTTAGGCGATGAGACTGTGGTAAATGCAGGAGGTCAACCAGTTACAATACTAGAAGGGGGATGTTTCTTCGACAGTGCGACCTCATTTGGGATAATAAGAGGTGGACATGTCGATGTTACAGTGCTCGGCTCACTTCAAGTAGATGCTGAGGGAAATATAGCCAATTACATGATTCCTGGAAAAATGGTACCAGGCATGGGTGGAGCAATGGACCTAGTGACAGGTGCAAAGAAGGTGATAGTAGCAATGGAACACACTCAGAAGGGATCCCCAAAGATACTTGGTGAATGCACATTGCCGCTTACAGGCAGAAATGTGGTAGACCTAATAGTGACGGAAATGGGTGTGATAGAAGTTACTAAAAATGGACTAGTTTTAAAGGAAATCAACCCAGAGTTTACGGTAGAGGACGTTATTTCAAATACCGAGGCAAAATTAACAATATCAGAAGATTTGAGAAAATCAAGATAACTATATATAACCTTGGATAATTTATCAAAAGAGGAGGAGTAGATATGAAAAAAATCAGGATAGCAAGTGGAGCTGGATATGCAGGAGACCGCATAGAGCCGGCTGTAGAACTAATGGAAAAAGGCAATATAGACTATATTATATTTGAATGCCTTGCAGAACGAACTATAGCTATAGGGCAGATGGACAAATTAAAAGACCCGACGAAGGGGTACAATCAATTACTAGAAAATAGAATGAGAAAAATACTAGGTCTAGTAAAAGAAAATGGAATAAAAGTTATAACTAACATGGGCGCGGCAAATCCGCTCTCAGCAGTAGATAAGACTGTTGAAATAGCAAAAGAACTAGGAATAACTGGGATTAAGATAGCAGCTGTAACAGGTGACGATATATCTTCAAGTATATCAGATTACTACGAAGAAGACGTGCTTGAACTAGATTGTAAATTAGGCGAAATAAAAGAAAATTTAGTATCTACTAACGTGTATATAGGTGCAGAAGGAATAATAGAAGCATTGGAAAATGGTGCAGATATCGTTATAACAGGACGTGTTGCAGATCCAGCCCTAACAATAGGCCCTCTTAGACATGAATTTGGTTGGAATATAGATGAAAATATATATCAAATGGGACAGGCTACACTTGCAGGCCATTTGTTAGAATGCGCTGGGCAGGTTACGGGAGGATACTTTGCAGACCCTGGGATTAGAGATGTAGAAGGACTTGAAAGACTAGGATTTCCAATAGTTGAAATAGATCAAGAAGGCGAATTCACAGTAAGTAAGGTAGAAGGTTCCGGGGGACTAGTGACAGTGGAAACTTGTACAGAACAGCTAGTATACGAGATACACAATCCAGAAAGATATATGACACCGGATTCAATAGCAGATTTCTCTAAAGTTAAGTTTGAACAAAAATCTAAAGATGTAGTAGGGGTGAGCAATGCGACAAGCCATGGTAAGCCAGAGACTTTAAAAGCTAGTATAGGTTACAAAGACTGCTTTATTGGTGAAGGCGAAATAAGCTATGGAGGAACTAATTCATTAGCTAAAGCGAAATTGGCAGCGGATATAATCTTAAAGCGATTAGATATAGCAGGTGTTGAGAGGCAAGAAGAGAGAGTTGAATATATAGGATACAATTCACTTTATGGAGATGCTATCAGCAATCAATACGCACCAGAAACGTTTTCAGAAATAAGGCTTAGAGTAAGTGCAAGGACTAAGGACAGAAAAAATGCTGATTTAATAGGAAATGAAATAGAAGCATTGTACACAAATGGACCAGCTGGTGGAGGTGGAGCGACTAAAAGAGTTTCAGAAATCGTATCTGTTTGCTCAGTATTTGTTCCAAGGGAAGCAGTAAAAGTAGAAGTAAGCTATAAGGAGGTCTAGGGTATGAAATTAAAAGACATAGCACATGGAAGAACTGGAGATAAAGGCGATATATCAAATATATCGGTAATATCGTATAAGGCAGAAGACTTCGATTTAATAAAGGAAAAAGTAACGGCGGAAGTGGTTAAAGAATATTTTAAAGACATCTGTCATGGAGAAGTTGTTCGTTATGAATTAGAAAATGTACATGCATTAAATTTTGTACTAGATAAAGCATTAGGCGGTGGGGTAACGAGAAGTCTAGCCTTGGATAAGCATGGGAAATCACTGAGCATGGCTCTTATGGAGATGGAAATTTAACTTGAGATAATTTCCCACGCATCTATAGGTGGAGGCAGGGATCTAATTTTAGTGAGGGGTTGAAATCCCTCGCTGAAATAATTGAATATCATCTAAAATCAATAAAAAATATATAAAACATGGAGGATATATGTTAGCATTTCTAGGATTTTTAACTATAGTAGTATTATTGGCATTAATAATGACGAAAAAAGCGTCACCTACAGTAGCACTGATAGGAGTGCCGATAATTACAGCTCTAATTGCTGGATCAGGTTTAAAAATAGGCGAATTTATGACAAGTGGAATACAGAGTATTGCACCCACAGGTGTAATGTTTATATTTGCCATATTATTCTTCGGTATATTGAGCGATGCAGGAACTTTTGATCCTATTATATCAAAAATAATAAATACTGTAGGTACAGACCCGGTTAAAATAGTTGTTGGAACAGCAATACTGGCAATGATCGTACATCTTGACGGTTCAGGAGCAGTGACGTTTTTAATAACAATACCAGCTATGTTACCACTTTACGACGCAATAGGAATGAAAAGAACTACCTTGGCGACAGTAACAGCCCTAGGGGCGGGTACTATGAACATACTTCCTTGGGGAGGTCCTACGATAAGAGCAGCTTCAACCCTCGGGGTAAGCCCGATAGAATTATTTTCACCAATGCTCATACCATTCGGTGTCGGAATAATATTCGTATTATTTGCAGCATTTTGGCTTGGTAAAAAAGAACAGGTTAGGTTAGGAAGTATAGAGAATGTAAGAGAGATAATAAATACAACTCAAATGGATGAAGAAAAGGCAAGACTTGCAAGACCAAAGTTATTTGCAGTAAATATTATACTTATAATAGCGGCAATAGCGACTATGATAATGGTCAAAGAACTGCCACCACATGTAGTCTTCATGGTTGGATTCTGCTTGGCAATACTTATAAACTACCCGTCGGTAAAAGATCAGGGAGAGCGAATAAATGCTCATGCAAAAGAAGCTCTGATGATGGCGAGTGTATTATTTGCAGCAGGTTCTTTCACGGGAATAATGCAGGGCTCAGGTATGATAAAGGCTATGGCTGACGTAGCAGTAACTCTAATACCACAGTCGATAGGTAGACTTCTACCAGTGCTTACGGGGGTATTGGCAATGCCACTCAGCCTGCTATTCGATCCGGATTCATTCTACTTCGGAATATTACCAGTACTTACGAAGACAGCAGGAAGCTTTGGTGTAGATAGTATTATGATAGGCAGAGCAGCTATTCTAGGACAGATGACAACTGGATTCCCAGTGAGTCCACTTACAGCAGCCACCTTCCTATTAACCGGACTTACAGGAATAGATCTTGGAGAGCATCAGAAGAAGACGATTCCTCTAGCCTTCTCGGGCACTATAATAATGCTTGTGGTCTCAATACTAATAGGAAAAATCTCTATTTAAGTAATTTTAAATATCGCGAATATCGAATTGAGAATTAAGGATTACGAATCGATAATAAAGCAGGGATTATGAATCCATAATTGAGAATCAAGAATCAGGGACAAGCAATTGATAATAAGTAGTAAAAAATAAAATAAACCTACCAAAAATCGAGATACAAATAGATTTTTGGTAGGTTTATTTTTATTATTTAGATTTCGATAGGGTTGCAACGTGTTCAAGTAACCTAACAAGCTGTGAAGTATACGACATTTCATTATCGTACCACGATACGACTTTAACGAGTTGGGCACCGTTAACCTCAACGACATCGGTTTGAGTTGCGTCGAACAATGAACCAAAATGAATGCCTACTATATCGGAAGATACTAATTCTTCTTCTGTATATCCAAATGATTCATTTGAGGCGTTTCGCATGACTTTGTTTATTTCTTCTACACTAGTATCCTTTTCCAAGGTACATATAAGCTCTGTCACTGAGCCAGTCGGAACGGGAACTCTCTGTGCAGATCCGTCCAGTTTTCCCTTTAATTCTGGAATAACCTCTCCTATAGCCTTGGCTGCTCCAGTACTGTTTGGAACTATGTTGTTCGCAGCCGACCTAGCCCTTCTGAAATCGCCCTTAGGATGTGGTGAATCTAAGGTATTCTGGTCGTTTGTATAGGCGTGTATAGTCGTCATAAATCCTTTTTGGATCGTGAAATTATCGTGCAATGCCTTAGCCATCGGAGCTAGACAGTTTGTCGTACACGAAGCGCCAGAGATTACGTCCTCAGTGCCGTCTAGTGATTTATGATTTGTATTGTATACTATAGTTTTAATACCTTCGCCAGCTGGTGCAGAGATTATAACTTTTTTGGCTCCAGCCTTGAGATGAGCACTTGCCTTTTCTTTTGTGGTGAAAAATCCCGTGCATTCAAGTATGATTTCAGCATCTAGGTCAAGCCAAGGTATATCCTCAGGATTTCTCTGCGAAGAGACTGGAATTTCTTTGTCTTTTACTATTAGAGAGTTTCCTTTGACTCGAACGTCGTATTTGAAATTTCCCTGAGTGGTGTCGTGTTTCAAGAGGTAGGCGAGCATATCTACATTGGTTAGATCGTTTATGCCTACGATTTCAAATACATCTGGTCTTTCCATCATCACTCTAAATGCAAGTTTTCCTATTCTACCAAATCCGTTAATTCCTACTTTGATCAATTTTTTACCTCCTGATTAAAATTTAATGGTGATTCAAGTTTTTCAATGTGATTTTGACAACATCGAAATGAGATATATCCACATAAGAATTTGATTGTGGACATTTATATAAAGTTATAAATTTATTGTTTACCCAATCAATTTTTTTATTCCTGACAGAGCCGTTTTACTTTGTGTTCGAATTTTCTCAAAAACATTGTAAATGTGTAAAATTCGTATTATTATATTAATATGGGATTGAGATATACCAACAGGTGTAATCGCTGATAAATACGGAAGAAAGGTTTCAGTTTTACTCGGAGTAGTATCGTATCTGATATATGATTTAATATTCGTATTGACGAATAATTTCTTAGTACTTGTCTTTGCACAGATATTTGGTGGATTATCTACATGTCTTAACTCTGGAGCGATTGAATCATGGGCAGTTGAAAATTCAGATGAACCAATGGAGCAACTATTTTCTACAGCGAGCTCGATAAGCTATTTCTCTGGATTTTTCTGTGGAATATTCGGTGCATTTTTGGCAAGTATAAACTACTCTTTGCTGTGCATACTTAGTATAGTCTTCGCTGTTATGCTTATAGTACTCATAATAACGAGGATGAAGGAAAAGCCAAACGAACAAAGGCGTGCAGATTCAGATTATAGCATAACTAATAGATTCTGCGCTTTCACAGATAGGAATGTGTATAGGTCTAGTGGTGACAGGCAGTATAAGTAAAAACTTCACGGATCTGTACTCAAATCAAATGCCTATAAGGGTGTCTTGGATCTTATGTGGAGCGGTTGCGATATTAGCTTTTCTAGTATTAAGGGTTGTGAAAATTAAACAGGATAAACATAGCATAAGCGATGTCGATGGGAATGAACTTAAAACGAGTGATTAAATAGAAAGAAGTGGTGATATATGGTGAAATTTAATATTATAGAGTTAGAAAATGAAATTTCTATAGACGAATATATGGAAAAATACAACGACGTAGAAAAATTTCTAGGATATTGTGAGGCATGTCCAAACTATTCAAAAACGTGGTCGTGTCCGCCGTTTGACTTTAATGTAGAAGATTTTTTAAAGGAATATAAAAATCTAAAGATAATAGGAAAGAAGATAGAGATATCAGAGTCAGAAAATGAAAGAGGTATGGAAATACAGACAGATATATCAGATGATAAAATTAACAGAGATATAGAAAACAAAATAGGTAAAATAGAGGCAGATAAACAGGTCGGTGTAGAGAACAAGGCTAAAGAAGCTAAAGCTATAGAGAAGAAATATAGCGAAGATATAGAAATAAAAAAGGAGATGATCAAGAAAGAGTTGGAATATCAGAAGAAGTCGGTGCTAGGAGAATTACTAGAGCTAGAAAAACAAGATCCAAATATAAGAGCCTTGTCTATGGGGAGGTGTACGGAATGTGAAATCTGTACAAGACAAGAGGGGAAAGATTGTAGAAATAAAGATAAAATGAGGTATTCAATAGAGGCCTTGGGTGGAGATGTAGTAGGAATCACACAGGATTTACTTCACCATGAAATCAAATGGTCAAAGGGCAATGAGATACCAGAATATTTCATACTCGTAGGTGGATTGTTAAGTAAATAAAGAGTATAACTTGAGATAAATATCCCCCACCTCTATAGGTGGCGGGCATAAATCTAATTTCAGTTGGGTAAAGTTCCCCACTGAAATCGTTGAATCACCATTTAATAAAAAAGTAATTATTCAAAAATTCAAGGAGGCGTTTTTATGCTCAATGAAACAAAAGAGGTAAAAGGATGGAACTGGGGTGCATTTATGTACAGTATAGTTTGGGGAATCGGGAACAAATGTTACCTACCTCTACTATGTCTAATCCCAATATTCAACATAGTATGGGTGTTTGTCTGTGGTGCTAAGGGAAACGAATGGGCTTACAGAAACTCGGAATTAGATGCAGAAACTTTCATGGCTATCCAAGAAACTTGGAATAGAGCTGGGTTAGTAATGTTTATGATATCTCTGGCAGTGGTGGTATTGTGGATAATAATATTTATACTTGGGATGTCTTCATTAAGCAATATAACTATAAATCTATAAATATATAACGTGAGATAGATGAGCGCAACCTATAGAGGTAGCGTACTCTCTAATCGCAGCGTATTTAGAAATTAAAACTACGAAATCATAGTTCTATAAATATACCCCCACCTAAATTGGAGGGGGTGTATTTATAGAAGTTTTAAAATAGTATCGATTATTAAAAAAATTATTGTAATATTGATAATACGACAATATTGTGCCAACATAATACTATGGTTCCTCACAACCATTTCAGAACTAGGAAGTTCAATGACAGCCTACGCATTAATACTATGAGTATACGCCCAAACAAATTTGGCATTTGACATTTCTCTTATACTGTTTTTTACTTGCATGCCGTATATCATTACAAGTTCATTTGCAGGTGTATTCGTGGATAGAAAAAGCAAGAAGTACATGCTAGTGTCTATGGATTGTATAGCTGCGATATGCACGCTTGTAGTCCTATTTCTAATAATAAGTAATAAATTAGAGTTTTGGTCTATACTAGCAGTAAACGTTATTATAGGTTTTACTAATGCATTTACATCTCTAGCTCTTAGTATATTGTTGGGGGAATTGTCACCTAAGGATGGGTACGAAAAAATAAGTGGGTTGAATTCTTTTTCGAATTCGCTCGTGATGTCGTTTTCACCTATGTTAGCGACGTTTGTATCTATGAAATTTGGATTGGCGAGCGTTTTATCTATGGATTTTATTACATTTGCCTTTGCGACCAGTGTAATTGTGCTTATAATAAAAGAACCTGCAAGTCGCAACGCAGGAATTAGTATTAGCAAGCCTACGTTCATTTCGGAAATAAGTGTAGGATATAATTTTTTAAAAGAGAACAGTGGAATTTTTATGATGATGATGTTTCTATGTGTAATAAATTTCTTTTCAAATTTGACTTATGAAAATATTTTGCCAGCGATGATATTATCTAGGAGTAATTCTAATAACGTCCTAGCTGTGGTTACAGGAATAATAGGTGCTAGCGGCATTTTGGGTGGAATGTATGTGAGTGCGTTTAAATTACCTAAAAATAAAGTAAGGGAATTCTTTTTAGCTGCGGGGATCTCATTTGTATTTGGGGATTTGTCGATGGCTTTTGGACATAGCTTAAAACTTTGGATACCAGCAGCGATTTTCGCAAGTTTTCCAATTCCAATTATATTAGCCGTATATAATGTAATTCTATACAAGGCGGTGCCACAAGATATACAGGGTAGAGTATTTGCTACTAAAAATGCTATACAGAGAGCTTCAGTTCCTATAGCCTTATTACTAGGTGGATTCTTAGCAGATTATCTATTTGAACCGTTGGCTGGATCAAATCAAATTTTCTTACAATTGTTTGGATATAAATCAGGAGCAGGGATGGCATTAATGTTTAAGTTTACTGGAATTATGGCTGGTTTAAGTTCTATTCTTTTTTACAATAATAAAAGGATAAAAATGCTAGAGCATTTAGAATAAATCTAAAGAGTAGGTAAAAACTAAAAATGTAAATATTGTATATAAAATTTTGTCGAAAATTATTGACATTGTATGAATTAAATAATACAATAAGCAAAAAGAAAAATAGTTTCTCTTATCGTGACTCGTGTCCACTAGGTATACGGATTAGGATCTATGTGAAGTTGATTGAGGAACTAAAAGGATGTACTGAAAATAAGGAGGGAAAATATCATGAGGTTCATAAAAAAATTTCTAAAATGGACAGCAATCATAATAGTAGCATTAGTATTAATAGCACTTGGAACAGTCTACGCAGGACATAAATTTATATTCAAAGAAAAAACATCGGATGTGCCAACGATACAGCCACTTGTATCAGGAAAATACGAATTAGGTGTACAAGCTCATCCAAACATAAAGACAGTGGACGATTTTGTAAAAGTATTTGCAGAACAAGTTAAAAACTACCAAAAGAAATCAGCTGAGTTATGGCCTGATAATGCGGTTACAAATCAGTACGCTATGTTGGAGTCGGTTGAGGAGGATAGATTTTGGCTGATTAATCCAAATGGTGACATAAAGGAAATGGACAAGGAGGAAGCTCTAAGCTATAATATTTCGAGGGTGCCGTATTTCAACGGATTTGACCTGTTTGAAGGCAGGGGCATAAAGGGAATGTACTTGGCTATATCTAAGGAAGACTTGAGTAATTATCTAGTATATCAGGAATACTATCATCTAGGAACTTATGATGTATTCATCACTTATTCGCATGAGTCATTCCATTTACTCGAGCAACATAAATGGAACAGTAGAAACAGTACAGATGTGCCTAATCAAGCTAAGAATGATTTTTACGAAAATAAAGGTGCTAGAGCACAGAGGAATCTATTGCTGAAACAATTGCTAGAGGCTGTGAGAGATCCGAAAAATCAGGATAAATATGTATTAGATGCGATTGCGAGTTTTGAAGAGTACAAGTCTAAATATCCTGATGATTACCAGAACTCAATTTACTTTGACAAGGTAGAGGGGACAGCCTACTATTATGAGCTGATATCTTGTTTATATGCTTCATACCCAGAACAAATAAAAAATGAAAAAGATTTACAAGATGCTTTGACATTGCTTGCTATAAGTGATTACTATAATGAAGCTTACGGCATTATAAGTGAAGGATACAATATCGGTGGATTTGCAGGAATACTTCTGGATAGACTTGAAGGGGACAAGAGTGATAACTGGAAAAAAGAAATTATTAAGAATCAAGATGCAACCCCTATGCAGTTATTAGCAGATAAATACAAGGACGAGAAATTACCAGAACCAGTTATTCTATCACAGGCAGATGTAGATGCAGTCACTAAAAATATCAACAAGCAGGGTGAAGATAGCGGTCCGAGCAATCTGTTTAAAATGTTATATCAGCTAATATTCTAAGTATATTTTATGAGGACAAGACTCGATAGTAAAGGTTAAAATAGAAAGGCTAAAATAGAATTGTAGTAAAAAAGGAAACTTAATTGAAATAAAAAGTGAAGGCGAGTACTATCATATATTATATTGGTATGATAGTACTCGCCTTCATTGATATAAACTAGATTGCAATCTAAGTATAGTCTAAGATATAGATTACTTAGATTTCGTAACGTATTTAAGAGCGCCACTAGGGCAGCTGTCTATAACTTTAATCACATTATCAGACGAGCCGTTATCTGGTAGAACCCAAGGTCGTCTTTGTACTTTGAATACATCTGGGGCGCCATGTGTGCATTTGCCAGCGTGTATACAAATTTCTTTGTTGTAGTAGATATCGACGTCTTTACCTTCGTACTTGCGATAGCCTTGTTCTATAAGCATTTCTCCTGTTGTAATTCCTACGTTTATTTCATTCCCTCTCATATATGTCGCTTCCTCTCTGATGTTTATTTAATATTTTAGCTTCCATGCCATCTTATGTCAATAATTTGATGAAGATATTTTATCCAATATGGAGGGGATATTATTTTTATTTCAGGTAGAGAAGAGATACAAGCATAAAATTATGATTTTAAATAATTTTTTTACAAAAGGAGATTTTTATGGTAATCTTGATTTAGAGTAGTGTTATTCTAGATACAATCAAGTACAAAATGATTTCTTGCAGTTGATTGTACAGACTTAGAGTCTATAGATCTAGATCTAACATCAAAACAGTCTAAAAGGAGGAAACAAATGTCCGAAAACTTTATACTAGACGCGAAATTCGAAGAAAACCCAGTACACAAAGGGGTATACATGAAATACCTATTCGGCAAAGAAGACAACGACAGACTAAGTAACGTAGAAATAATGATAATACCAGGATTTCAAATAAGTCCACACACGCATGAAGACTCAACAGAATTCTTCTACATAGTAGGAGGAGAAGGCGAGTACCTAGATGGTGACGAGTGGAAGTATATAAAAAGAGGCGACGCGTTCAAAGCTCCAAAAGGAAGAACTCACGGAATAAAAAACACAGGTGATGGATCGCTAGTAATATTCTCTACCTTCAGCCCAGGAATAAGGTAATAGGTAGTGGTAGTAAAACTCATACACAATGCAATTATCATCAAAACACCACATGAATAGAACTATAATTTATGTGGTGTTTTGACATTAAAAAGCAAAAAATTAGATTGAAATATTTGATAATGGGTATATACAAAGATAGGTTGAAGATTGAGAGCAATCCGCTGTTGTTTGTAAGTGCTGGACCTCTTTTAAGACTTCTTCTAATAAGCAGATACATAGTTCTAAGTCAAACTGGCGAGTAAGAGAGTAAAACAAAAGATATACAGTATACTGTATATCAAAAGAGATGAATCTCATACCATATAGAGGTGGTGTGTATAAATCTCATTTAGCTGGTGTGTATCCTAGAGCAAGTAATCAGCATTCAACGAGCGATATCATTTGCTTGTCGACAGGGAAATTCCTCTTAGTTGCATTTGTTGCCCGAGTAACGAGTGGAGAGGGAAGAATTAGGGGGAATTTCTCTTTTAACAAAACAATACATAGAAAAGGTGGGTTTGATATGGAAAAGGTAAGAGTCGGAATACTAGTAGGGAGTGCAAGAAAAAATGCATTCAGTCAATTAATAGCAGATACCATAATGAAACAACTGCCAGACGAATTTGAAGTAAAACAGGTTAAAATAGACAATTTAATAATGTTCAACCAGGATTATGACGACAACAATGAAACACCTAAGGAATATGCTGATTTTAGAGAAGAGGTTAAAAATTGCGATGCTTATCTATTTGTTACACCAGAGTATAATCGCTCAATGCCGCCTCTTTTGAAGAATGCCTTGGATATAGCCTCTAGGCCAGCGGGTCAAAGCGTGTGGGGTGGAAAGCCAGGCGCAATAATAAGTGTATCACCAGGAGTTATGGGAGGATTTGGCTCAAACAACCATATTAGACAGGTGCTTATGTTCTTGGATATTCGAACTATGCAACAACCGGAGAGATACATAGGAAATATATCAGAGTGTGTAGACGAACATGGCAAATTATTGCTAGCTACAGAAAAATTCATACATACATTTACTGATAGCTATGTTAAATGGGTGAAAAATTTTTATTAGAGAATACAATATGAAACGCATACATCAAAAACGCATATAGCAAAAATATACAGCAAGAAGACCTGGAAAAGAACTTATGCATAGCAAAAAAACTGTAAGCTATAAAATGCATATAGCAAAAACTTTAGAGAATAAAATGTATAGAGAAGTACATAATATAGATGACCTAGCATGTCTAAATTGTATTCTAAGAACAATTAGATTCACGCTCGGGTCATCTTTTTTTAATGTGTAATTTGTAGTATACTTAAAATAAATAAACAAAATATAAGGGGGAATTTTAAAGTGTTAGTAAACAGAGATGAAGTATTAAACCTTGCAAAAGAAATCCTTTCGATAGATAGCCCTAGTGGTTACCATTACGAGGTGATGAGTAGGGTTGAAGAAATCGTAAAGGATTTGGGATATAAATTTGAACAAATTCAAAAAGGCTGTGGAGTAGTTACAGTTCAAGGTAAAAGCGATGAAAAGGTTTTAGGACTTGCCGCTCACGTTGATACACTTGGTGCAATGGTTAGATCTATAAGCAGTGATGGTAAATTAAACTTCACTATAATAGGAGGACCTGTAGTTCCAACATTAGACGCAGAATACTGTAAGATAATGACTAGGGATAAAAAAATATACACAGGTACTTTTCTAAGCAAGAGTCCGTCTGCACATGTCTATGAAGACTCAAAGACAAGACCAAGAAACCCAGAGACTATGGAAATAAGGATAGATGAAGTTGTAAAGACGAAAGAAGATGTTGAAAAACTAGGAATATGTCCTGGAGATTTCGTATTTATAGATACAAAGACAACTATAACAGAAAGTGGATTCTTGAAATCTAGATTTATAGATGATAAGGCGAGTGTTGCCTGCTTGCTTCAACTCCTTAAGATATTAAAAAACGAGGAAGTAGTTCCAACTTACACAACTAAGTTCTTTATTTCAGTATTTGAAGAAGTTGGGCACGGAGCTTCGTACATTCCACAAGACATAACCGAATTACTAGCAGTTGATATGGGATGTATAGGTGAAGACCTATCTTGTACAGAATACGATGTGTCTATCTGTGCTAAGGATTCAAAAGGGCCTTACGATTTTGAAATGACTACGGACTTAGTAAATACAGCTAAGGAAATAGGTATAAAATACGCAGTCGATATATATCCATACTATGGCTCAGATGTAGGTGCAGCTCAAGCTGGTGGAAATAATATCAAGGGTGCACTTGTAGGGCCAGGGGTTCATGCATCTCACGGAATGGAAAGAACACACGCAGAAGCACTAGAAGGAACTATAAAACTTCTATACGCATATATAATGAGATAAATGTCTATAATACAACAAAGTTAGAAATTTAAAACTAAATTTAGTAATCCACAAAAAAGCATTCATCATACACATGGATGCTTTTTTATGTTAAATTTAATAGTATACATCAATAAATATATATTCAACACTAATTGTAGTAAAAAATGCAAATAAGATGTGTTAATAAGAGAATTCGGAAGATTTACTACAAAAAACTATGAAAAAGGCTTCAATTAAGATATACGAATTTCGGTTTCTAAAATTTTTTTTCGACAAGGATAAATGCATTAATATTGCGAAAAATAAATGCATAACTTTATTTTATTTACCTATTATATATAATAATGATTTTTGTAAACTCAGAAGCATGAAAAGTTTTGTCGAAGTTAAATTAATAAGTTAAGATGATGGTATGAAATTAAAGGAAAACTGCGGGCGAATCATATTATGTATATTAAATATAAATTTATGCTTGTGTTTTTAAACAAATGTAAGTATTATAGTAGTATAAAATAAATGATAAATATCTAGTATATAAAATATATTAATTATATGTGGAGGCATTGACGATGAACTTTAGTGAATTGGATAAGAGAATAAATACAACAGGAAGTGTATATAGAAATTTAAGTTATCCAGAGTTAGTTAAACACGCAGTAACAAATGGAGAAGGAACATTATCTGATAAGGGAGCTCTTGTAGTTCACACAGGTAAATACACAGGAAGATCTCCTAAAGATAGATTTATAGTAAAAAAAGGAATAGCAGAAGAATTAGTAAACTGGGGAGATACAAATCTACCAGTAGAAGAATCTGTATTCGACAACTTATATACAAAGGTATTAGATTACCTAGCTGATAAAAATTTATACGTATTCGATGGATACGTTGGAGCTAACGACAATTACAGCATGAACATAAGAGTTGTAAATGAATATGCATCAGAAGCACTTATGTCAAACCAATTATTCAGAAGATTTGACGATAAAGATTTAAGTGATTTTGCACCACAATTCAATATAGTTGTTGCACCAGGATTTAAAGCAGAGGGAAAAGCTGATGGAGTAAATTCAGAAGCCTTTATAATAGTAAACTTTGAAAAGAAAATAGTGCTTATAGGTGGAACTCAATACTCAGGAGAAATCAAAAAATCTGTTTTCTCTGTAATGAACTTCCTACTACCTCAACAAGGTGTATTCCCAATGCACTGTTCATCAAACATAGGTAAAGACGGAAATACAGCAGTATTCTTCGGACTTTCTGGTACAGGAAAGACAACTTTATCAGCTGACCCAGAGAGAACTCTAATCGGGGACGATGAACACGGTTGGTGTGATGATGGAATATTTAACTTTGAAGGTGGATGCTATGCTAAGACAATAGATCTTAACCCTGATAAGGAACAAGAAATATACGGAGCTATAAGATTTGGAACATTATTAGAAAATGTAGTTTTAGATGAAAAAAATAAACCAGATTACTCAGATGGAAGTTTAACTGAAAATACAAGAGCAGCTTATCCATTAGAATTTATAGATAATGTTGAAAAAAGCGGAAGAGGTAAAAATCCAAACACTGTTGTATTCCTTACAGCAGATGCCTTTGGTGTAATACCTCCAATATCAAAACTTACAAATGAAGCTGCAATGTACTACTTCCTATCAGGATATACAAGTAAACTTGCAGGTACAGAAAGAGGAATAAAGGAACCTAAGGCTACATTCTCAACTTGCTTTGGTGAACCATTCATGCTTATGAACCCAGAAGTATACGCAAAACTTCTAGGAGAAAAAATAGAAAAAAACAACACAGAAGTTTACTTGATAAACACTGGTTGGTGCGGTGGCGAATACGGTGTAGGTGAAAGAATGAACCTTGAATACACTAGAGCAATGGTAAAAGCTGCTGTAAATGGAGATCTAAGATATGCTGATTACGAAGAATGCTCTAATTTCAACGTTCTTATACCAAAAGAAGTTGAAAACGTGCCAACTGATATCTTAAATCCAAGAAATACTTGGGAAGACAAAGCTGCTTACGATAAGAAGGTAGACGAATTAGTTGGATACTTCCATGAAAACTTCGGAAGATTCAATGGAGTTTGCAAGGATATATTGGATAACAACGAGAATTTTCTAGAAGAAGCGGAATAGATTCGAGTACGGGCGATAGATAACCAGGTTACAATACAATCTGTTTTGCTTCAAAATTTCGGATGACGAGATACGAACTGAGGTATGAATTACCAGTTTGTATTGATATATGACGGACTTGAAATAGAATCAACAATTCTATTTCAAGTCCCTTTTTTGCTTCTATTATGATAAAATGTACTTGAGATAAATCCCCAGCCTCTATAGATATTTGGTATAAATCTCATTTCGGTCTGGTTTAAATTCCAAACTGAAAACCTTGAATCATCATTTAACATATAAAAATATGCTGAAAAGGAAGGTGAAATAGATGATATTAAAATCAGTAAAAATGAAAAACTTCCTATCGTATAAAGATGAAACCCTGTTTACAATGGAAGCGACAGAGGACGATGAATACGATGAATTAAACACGTTTGAGGACAAGACTGGAAAATATTTAAAAAGCACCTTGATATTTGGAGCAAATGCTTCAGGCAAGACTAATCTGATCAACGCAATAGATTTTCTAAAGGAAGCAATAAATACGTCAATACTAGCCAATAACTCGTTAAAACACCTAGAACCTTTCAAATTTGATAAAAAGAACACAACAGAGCCGATAACTTTAGAGATATCTGTGATAATAGATGAAGATGAATACAGATATGGATTCGCAGTTCTGGATAACGCTGTGATCAGGGAATGGTTTCTCAAAAACGAGGATAGATTGTTTGAGAGGATATCGCCGAGTTGGGAGGATATAGAAGTATTTGAGGAGTTTAATGAAGCGGAGCCTATAAAAAGATTTACGAGAAAAAATGCCTTATTTATATCTACTACAAGTGCGTTAAACGAGTTGATTTCAATGAAATTTGTAGCTGAGATCACAGGAGGAATAAATATACTAAGAAAAAATAAAGATTTGGATCAAATTAAAGATACTATGGAGTATATGGAGAAAAATCCTAGCGTAAAAAATAGTATTTTGGAGTACTTGAAAAAGACGGATACAGGAATAGAAGGATTAGATTGCGAAGAAATGAATACAATACACAATGTGTATGATAATTCTAAAAAGGTGGATGAAATAAGACTCTCATTTATGAAATACCAGTCTAGTGGTGTTAAGAAACTCTTTATTATGCTTGGACCGATATTTAAGACCTTGAGCGATGGAAGTGTACTGTTGATAGATGAAATAGACTCTAGGCTACACCCGTCAATAGTGAGGATGATATTGTCGATGTATAATTCCATAGATTTAAATCCAAAGAAGGCACAACTTATATGTAGTACCCATGATGTATTGCTTTTAGATGGAGATATAAGAAGCGATCAGGTTTGGTTCACTGAAAAGAATAAATACGGTGCTACAGAGTTGTACTCACTCGCTGATTTTGAGGGAATAGATAAGAAGGACTCAATTTTAAAAAGCTATTTACTTGGTATTTATGGAGCGGTACCAAAAAGGATATATCTTTCAGACATGAATATGGAAAGAGGTCAGGGTGATGTCTAGAAACAGAAGCAGCAAGAAAAAGAGAAAACTTCAGAATAAAATTCTAATAGTGTGCGGAGGTACTACAGAGGAAAATTATTTCGAAAATTTCAAGAAAGGTTTGGCAGATGTATCTATAGTAGTAGAGAATAATCCAAAGTCACCTAGAAGGATAGTGGAGTCTGCGATAAAATCAATGCAAAACACCCATTATATACATGTGTGGTGTGTTTTCGATAAGGATGATTTCGTTGATTTTGATGGAGCTATAAAGCAGGCTAACAAAAATGGAATCAATGTGGCGTTTTCAAATCAAGCCTTTGAGCTGTGGTTTCTATGTCACTATATGTATATAGATGGTAAAATGAATAGAAATGCTTATTATAGCCAATTGTCTAGATATATGAAGGTGCGCTATCACAAGACCAAGATAAACCACTACGATTTGCTAAACGACAATATTCACGTTGCAATCAACAATGCTAAGATAGCCCACCAAAAGCATATGCTAAGCGATGATAAGGACCCTTCTAAATGGGAATCTTGCACGACTGTATACCAATTGGTGGAACAATTATTGGAGTGGAGAAATTGATTGAAGTTCTTGTTTAAAAGTCACCTACTTGTCACATTAGGATTATATAATGAAGTAACAACATGGGAAGAATGTCCCGACGATAGAGGGGGAAGGGTTTCTCATTTCGGCGAAGATTGAATACTCCACTGAAAACGTTGAACAATCATTACGGAAGATACGCTTGCCTGTAGAGGGAGTGTTATCTTCCTTATTTTTAGATAATAATAAAACTTGAGATAAATGCACCTTTATAGGTTGCGGGCATAAATCTCATTTCAGTGGCGGTTGAAATCCAGCAGAGGTACTAGCCAGAAGAGGTACTAGTCAGTATAAGTACTAGCCAGCACAAGCACTAGCCAGCACAAGCAATTAGCATTTAAAAATATTGAGAATTGAGGTGTAAGGTCATTTGAAGCGAATAATAAATGACAAAATAAAAAATTATAAAATAAAAAATAATGCTGGCAATAGATTAATTGTTGAGTTTGGAGTGATCTTGCTATTTATATCTATAGCGATTCTATGCAATGCTCAAGCCTTGTTCAAAAATTCATTCTATTTTACATACGGCATGGATAATGCAGTACAGCTTACGTATTTCGTTCCATTTATCGAGAGGTGTATTTCTAGGGGAAATTTATTCTGGTCTTGGAGTTATTGACTTGGTGGAAACGTGCTCGGTGAGCTTTCATATTACTACACGACTAGTCCGTTTTTCTATTTGAATTTCGATTTAAAATCGATACTTCACGTCGGAAATTCGCTGTTTGTCAGTTTGAGGTTTAGGTTGTACCTGATTGTATTTAAGCAGGCGTTTACGATGTATTTGATGTATAAACTTATGAGATATGAAAAGAAGAGCGTAGAACTGTCGGTTGTTTCAGCCATGGCATACGGGTTGTCGATATTTTTCATGACATTTGCCAATAAATCGTTGTATGAATAGTTCCAGATGGCATGACAAATAATGAAAAGTTTATGAATTATATCAAGAAGCTGTTCCAGTTTGGCATGAAGATTTTAATTTCAATAGGAATTGGAATGGTATTGTTTTTACCTTCCGTTATGGCGATTCTAATATTTGTGGCAATAGTCTACAGTATTAGGATAAACGGAAATGAAATTCTTTTAGTAAAATACGCAGTCTTTGGAGGGGTATATTTATTTGGATTCCTATCGCTATTATCTCTGGTAGTATACAAGAACTCTAGAAGTGGAGGAATGTCTCTCCAAGTAGGTATATAGGATTTGACGACAGATTCTTTTTAGAAAGTGCATTAGGTGTAAAATATAAATTGCTCTACAACGACGATAATCTGCCGTACGGATACAGGGTTTCAAAGCAGATAGGAAAGTATAAATTACTTAAAAACGACAAGATAGCTGGATTTGATTTATTTTACGATAACTATGACGATGTTAAAGAGCTTGATAAGATGAACTACGCTGAAAAAGACGCTTCGATTTTGAACACAGCTTATATAGAGCATCCAGTAAAGGGCGTTGAAAAAACGATAAGAAACTCAATACATTGGACAGTGATACGATAGATTTAGACAATATGAAGATGAAGAATATGGCATATGAAGGTGGAAATATAAAGGCTGGATCCAATGCTAGTATAGAAATAAAGGTACCAGAGAAATATAGAAAGACGAATGCAGAATTACTTCTCATAGCAGATTTAGAGTCTAAGGGGAACAAGAAGTTCATAATAGATGTAAATTCTAAGAACACGACTAGAGAGGGTGTAGGATATATCTGGGATTATCCGATGAAGGACTACGCATTTAAAATAAATGGTGGAACTGAGAATATAAGGATAGGGCTTACTAAGGGGGAGTACAAGGTAAAAAATATACGCCTTATAAGCAGCTCATATGAAAAGTACGATGAATGGATCGAAAAGTTAAATAAATACAATCTCGAAAATCTGTATATACAGAACGGTTTTGTTTCAGGTGATATAGAGATTGGTGAAGATGGAACACTAGCGTTAAATATTCCGTACTCAAATGGATGGACAGCTAAGTTAAACGGCGAAAAAGCAGAGACTATTAGGGTGAACAAATTGTTTACAGTGCTTAAATTAGAGAAGGGCAGATATCACGTAGAGTTTAAATACGTTAGTCCGGGATTCAAAACTGGAGCGGTGATAACTGTAGTTTCTTTGGTAATATCAGTATTTTGGTGGATTTTATTTAGAAAAAGAGCCAAAATCTATAAATAATTTAAATAAAAGCTTGAAATTTTGCTGAAAAACCTGTATTATAATTAGTGGAGATGCAGGTGTGGTGGAACGGCAGACACGCTATCTTGAGGGGGTAGTGAGAGAATTCTCGTGCGGGTTCAAATCCCGCCACCTGCACCATTTATTAATTAGCAGCTTAAACGCGTATAATTCTAATTTGAATTTACGCGTTTTTTTGTGCGAATAATAGGAATCAGAAGGAGAGTTTAAATGGAATTTTACATGAAGTTACCCCGTAACAAAAGAGAATTTGCATTATTTATGGCAATAGTTTCGATTTTATCTGTCAATATAATCGCACCGGTTATCACAGGATTTGAAGTGGGGTTCAAATTGAGCGTGTGGTACGATGTTTTAAGAGTAATACCTTTTATCTGGGTATGTGTAATTGCTTTGGTGTTGATTACATACAAACCAGCTGAATGGCTTACAAGTAAAATTGTAGACAAGGATGATAGTTTCAATTCGCATATAACAATAAATATTATGTGTACTGTTTTACTGATGTCAGTAGTTCTTACAGTTGTTGGAACATGGATTGGCAGCCGTCAAATCAGTATGGAACCGATTAGATTTTTCTTCTATAAATGGCCACGTAACTTTGCTATTTCTTTTGCAGTAGAGGCGTTGATCGCTCAACCTATCGCTAGGTTTGTATTATACAAACTACACCAGATGAGTGATTTCCAAGGTGAGTCTGTTAACTAGAGAGCTCGAACTTGGTATTGATAGCTATGTAAAATAAGAACCGTCGACCGCCTTTGTATGAGGGCAGTAGACGGTTCTCATTTTAGTTTAGAAAAATATAAAAATGAAGATCAAATCAGGCACTACACAATCAGAATTTAAGTTAATGATAAAAAGGAAGTAATTTGTTTGAATTTAATGAAAACATGGAGTATACTGAAGGTGTGAAGTGAGAGATACACCCTAAAAACGGGCAGACTAGCATCTTAAGTATGTGTTATCTAAAGTAAATCAATATTAATTTGAAAGAAGGGGTAAGATGAGAAAATATTTCAGAAAATTAGTAGGGGAAAGAGTTTATCTATCTCCACAAAATCTTGAAGACGCCGAACTGTATACAAAATGGATAAACGATTTAAAAGTCACTGATTGGATAAATAGATCCAGTCAACTTACATCAAAAGAGCGAGAAATTACGTGGATGGGTGACTCTGATAAAAATAATGAGTATAATTTTACAATGTGTAGGTTAGTAGATGATGTACCAATGGGGTGTCTAGATCTCAGATGTATAAATACAGTTTCAAGGACGGCTACAGTTGGGATATTTATAGGTGATGAGGAAAATAGAAACAGCGGATACGGAACTGAGGCGCTTGGAATTTTGGTGGAATTTGGATTTAACTATTTAAATCTAAACAATATAATGCTAGAAGTAAATTTATGTAACGAGAGAGCTCAAAAGTCATACGAGAAGATAGGATTTAAAGAATTTGGAAGAAGGCATCAGTCAATTTTTGTTTGTGGTGAATACTATGATTCAGTATATATGGAAATACTTAGGAAAGATTATAAGGGTGATTGGATAAAGAATTCACCATTTAAATAAGAATTATAACTTGAGATAAATGTCCTCCACCTATAAGCTGGAGGACATAACTACGATTTGAGTAGGTTAAGTATTCTACCATTCAATTGGCATTTAATCTATTTTAAAACGACAATTTCTTTTACATTCTGCAATACACTACTTTCAATGTTTTGACTATAAACAATTAAAAAATATATCGGAAATCGATTTTTTGCATAAAATAAATAGTTTATATAAATAAAAAAAATAAACAGCCTTTTTTATTTAACTATTGTTAAAAAGACTGCAAATGTAGTATAATTAAATAGCGTATACAAAAAGGGCGAAAGTTAATACTGGAAAACGTTTAACAATCAAATGAAAAACGTTAGCACAAAGACTAGGTCGAGGCTATAATATGTAAGTGAAAGCAAGAACAATTTTCAAAATTGAAGATAATTTTTGTGAAATTAAATAAAAAATTGTCAAATAGATTGAAAAATTTTCAAAATTATATTATTATAGTACAAAGACATATTATTCGAGAAGTGAATAATTTAACGACATAGTTTATTCTAGAGAAATCGTTTTCGCTTCTTAAAACGTTCATTTAATAAATCAAGCTATCATATACTGTAATGTTAGGCGATTTATAAAAAATGAAATTTATTATATTTGCAAAGGTGGTGATATTTTGGCAGTAGAAGCTCTTGAAAAAATACAGCAAGCTGAATCCAATGCAAAATCAATTGTGGATGACGCTATGGACCAAAGCAGAAAAATACTTAGTCAAGCAGAAACCAAAGCAAATCAAGAATATCAGAAAATTGTTGACCAAGCTAAGGAAGAAGCAGTAGGAATTAGGAATGATGCTACAAACAGAGGTAACCTTCAGTCACAACCAATAATAGCAAAAGGAGAAAAAGAGGTGGAGGCAATTCTGAGTACCTCTGGAGAAAAAATCGATCAAGCAGTGAAATTAGTAATCGAGAGGATAGTGAAGTTCAATGGCAATAGTTAAAATGGATAAGTTTACGCTTTTAGCTTTTGAACAAGAGAAAAAAAATCTTCTTGAAAATCTTCAATCCTTTGGAAATGTTGAGTTTTCAAATCTCACAGACAGTGAATGGTCACAAGAGTACCAACTTCAAAACGATTCTTCTGCAGAGGAGATATCAAATGTTGAAGGAGAACTTTCTAAGTGCAGATACATTATTGAAAATTTATCAAAGTTCGAAGAAAAGCCTGGGATGTTAAAAGGTCTCAAGGAAGGAAGAAAAAGCTATAGCTACGAAGAACTAAAAAACATAGCAACTGGGTCAAACTACCAAGAAGAATATTCAACACTCAAGGATTTAGAAAATCAAATCAGTATAAACAACAGCGATATATCTAAGTTCAAGACTGGTATAGAAGATTTGCTTCATTGGCAAGAACTGGATGTTTCAGTTGAAAATTTGAGAACGCTTTCACACGCGAGGGCAATCTTGGGTGAAATTCCAAATGAAAACATAGATTCATTTAGAGCTGAAATTGATAGCACAACACAGAATTACTATCTCGAGGTAGTGAATTCAGAGACAAAGTATTCGTACTTGCTATTGTGTATAGACAATTACGATAGAGAAGCGGTACAGGAGGTTCTAAAGAACCAAAATGTCAAGGTTTGTGAATTGTCAGTAGATGGAGTTCCTTCAGTAGAAATGAAGGGATTCAAAGAAAAGATAGAACTTAAGGTTTCAGAAAATAATTTAATTGAAGAAAAGATAAGAGCACACAGTGATAAATTGGATGAGTACAAGGCGGTTTACGAGTACTACAGTTTTGAATCTCATCGTTTGAACTCTACTAAGAATTTTTTAAAGAGTGAAAAAGTCGTAACAATTCAGGGGTACTACCCTAGCAACTTAAAGGAAGAGTTTGTTTCCTTGCTAGATAAAACCCTAGGTGAAGATTACTACCTTGAAACAGAAGAGGCAGACGGAGATGACACTCCAGTTAAACTTCACAACAATGCAGTATATGAAGCATTTGAGCCTATTACAGAGATGTATAGTACTCCGATGTACAAGGAAATTGATCCAACGCCTTTATTTGCACCATTTTATATAATATTCTTTGGAATGATGCTTTCAGATTTGGCTTATGGATTACTACTCATGTTGGGTACAGCAATAGCGCTAAAGGCATTTAATTTAGATGAAAGTATGAAGAGATCTATGAAGATGTTCTTCTTCTGTGGTATATCGACATCTGTCTGGGGCCTTCTATATGGAAGTTTCTTTGGAGATATGATACCGATTCCAGCACTTTGGATGTATCCTGACAAAAACGTTGCAACGCTAATGATGGCGTCTATAGTGATGGGATTCATACATATATACATCGGTATTGGTATAAAGGGATATATGCACCTTAGGGATAAAAACTACTTCGGGTTTGTGGCAGACGTGTTAGTCTGGTATATAACACTTACAGGAGCAGTGCTTTGGTTAGGTGGAGCATTTATGGATTTAGGATCAATGGGAATACCAGCAGTAGTTCCAGTTATAGCAAAATGGGCGACTATTGTAGGAATGATTGGGATTGTTTTCACAAATGGTGGAGACGCAAAGAGCATTGGTGGAAAGATAGGAAGTGGTATTTATGCGCTATATGGAATCACAGGATATATAGGGGATTTCGTATCTTACACAAGGCTAGCAGCACTTGGACTTGCGACAGGATTCTTGTCTTTGGCGTTCAATATCATAGTAAGAATGGTTGGTGGAAGTTGGTACACAATGATATTTGCAGTGATCATATTCATAGGTGCACATATATTTAATATGTTCATAAATGCGCTTGGATCTTATGTTCACGCATGTAGACTTCAATATCTTGAGTACTTCGGTAAGTTCTACGAAGGTGGGGGTTCAGCTTTCAAACCTTTGGAATATAATTCTAAATACTTTAAAATCGTAAAATAGGAGGATGAGAATATGTTAGAAATGTTAACACAAAACGGTGGTATAGTAATGGGTGCAATAGGTGTAGCACTAGCAGTTGCCTTAGCTGGTATTGGTTCAGCAAAGGGTGTCGGTATAGCAGGGGAAGCAGCAAGTGGATTACTAGTTGAAGAACCAGAAAAATTTGGTAAGGTATTGATACTTCAACTACTTCCAGGTACACAAGGGCTTTATGGTTTCGTTATAGGTATAATGGCATTGTTCATGAAATTAGAACCAGAAATGACAATAGGTTCAGGTCTTTATGTCTTTGCAGCATGTCTTCCAGTAGCAATAGTTGGATGGCAGTCAGCTATTTCTCAAGGTAAGGTTGCAGCATCAGCAATACAAATACTAGCAAAAAGACCAGATCACAATACAAAAGGTATCATACTTACAGTTATGGTTGAAACATACGCATTGCTTGGATTCGTTATGTCGCTACTATTATTATTAATGAAAACTGTTTAGTTAGGAGATGTTCAAATGTCTAATATTGATAATCTAACTGCGAAGATAGAGTCAGATGCTAATGCGAGGAAAGATGAAATATTACACGAAGCTGAACTAAAGGCCAGTAGAATAATCAATGCGAAAACTGAAGAGGCTTGTAACGAATCACAGTTGATTATTAGAAAAGCTGGGTTGGATAGTGGAGTAATACTCGAAAAAGCTATTTCAAAAGCAGAATTAGAGATGAGGAATAAAAAACTCGAAGTAAAACAAATAATAATTGAAAAGGTTTTCTCAAAGGCTAAGGAAGAATTAGCTAAGATGCCAGCAAAGGATTTTGAAACATTTGTCACAGATTCTATAATGAATTTAGATATAGATGGAGATGAAGCAATCTTAATCGGTGAAGAAGATATGAAGAAGATATCAGCTGGATATCTAGATACTCTAAACGCTGGACTCAAATTAAAAGGTAAATCGGGTGAACTTAAATTTGAAGTCAAGGAAGCTGGAGTAAACGGAGGATTCATATTAAGTAAGAACGGAATAGAAATCAACAATACATTTGAGGATTTAGTTAATTCCATTAAATACGAAGTCGAGTACGAAATAGGTAAAATATTGTTTAATTAAAGGGGGCATTGACATTGGATAGAATGGAATTTACCCATGCTGTAACACATGTAAGAGTTATGGAAAAACGTCTCCTTGATGCGGACATAATTGAAAGGCTGTTAGATAGCCAAGATCCTGAAGATACATTAAAAATTCTTCAAGAAACATATTATGGTGACATGTTAAACAACATAGATTCTGTGTACGACTACGAAGTTGCACTCAAAAAAGCTCTTATAGACCTCTACAAAGAGATATATAAGATATCTCCTCAGAAGGAAATCGTAGATATAATGTCTGTTAAGTACGATTTCCATAATATGAGGGTGCTTCTAAAAGCTAAGGCATTAGGTAAAGATTTTTCAGAGCTCTTGATACATATCGGGACTATTGATATAGAAAATCTGAAAAACTTTATCGATACTGGAGATACTAAGGCTCTAGATATAAAGACTAGGGATATGATAGAAGACGTTGAAGGTAAATTCAACTCTACACTAGATCCTCAGGTCATAGATGTAGCCCTAGACAAGTATATGTTCATGCGTATGAGCGAGATGGCAGTAGATTTGGATATACCGTACATAACTAAGTACGTGAGAGAATCTATCGACGTAACTAATATAAAAATCATGGTGAGATGTAAAAAACAGAAAAAGGATTCGAGATTCTTCCTAGATGTGGCAATACCAGGAGGATACCTTGATCTAGATATACTAGATAAAGGAATCAACGAGAGTATCGAAAACTTTGCCAACAATATATCGAGAACATCTTACTCAAAAGCATTTAATATTGTTCTTGATGAATTTTTATCTAAGGGAAGGGTATCTTCATTAGATACAGCTTATGACAACTATCTCATGGATAGTGCGAAAGAGGCAAAAAGAGTGTCATTTGGACCAGAGCCAATACTTGGCTACATTATAGCGGTAGAGACTGAGATAAAGTTAATCAGGATCATAATGGTAGGCAAGCTCAACAATGTTTCAAAAGAAGTCATAAGAGAAAGGTTGCGTGAGGTGTATGTATAAGGTTGGAGTTGTAGGAGACAAAGATTCCATATTAGCATTCAAGGCTCTAGGGATTGATGTGTATCCCGCAAATGACAAGTTTGAAGCGAGAAGAAACATCGATACAATGGCCCTCCAGGACTATGCTGTAATTTTCTTAACAGAACAATTGGCACAGGATCTACAGGAGACAATTGAAAGATATAATAAAAAACTCGTTCCTGCTATCATATTGATTCCGAGCAATCAGGGAACACTTAATATAGGTAAACAAAGAATCAGCGATTATGTAGAGAAAGCTGTAGGAGTAAATATCTTATAGAATGGGGGTCGTATCTTGAAAACAGGTACTATAGTCAAGGTTTCAGGTCCATTGGTTGTTGCAAAGGACATGGATGAAGCCAATATATTTGACGTCGTAAAAGTCGGGGTACAAGGACTTATAGGCGAGATCATAGAAATGAGAGAGGATAGAGCATCTATCCAGGTATACGAAGAAACAGCTGGAGTAGGACCAGGAGATCCAGTTATCACAACAGGTGAACCTTTGAGTATCGAACTTGGTCCAGGACTTATCGAGTCTATGTTCGATGGAATTCAAAGACCATTAAATGCAATGCAAGAAGAATCAGGTTCGCAGTTTCTAAAAAAAGGTATTGCAGTAAAATCTCTAGATAGAAAAAGAATCTGGGAATTCAAACCAACTGCTAAAGTTGGAGATGAAGTATCAGCAGGTGACATAGTAGGTACAGTTCAAGAAACTCCAGTTGTGCTTCACAAGATAATGGTACCTCCAGGACTTAAAGGAAAAATTAAAGAAATCAAAGCAGGAAGCTTTAATATAACAGAAACAGTATATGTATTAGAAACAGAAAAGGGAGATAAAGAACTTACCCTTATGCAAAAATGGCCAGCCAGAAAGGGTAGACCGTTTAAGTCAAAACTGAATCCAATTGAACCAATGGTTACAGGACAAAGGGTAATAGATACATTCTTCCCAGTTGCAAAGGGTGGAGCAGCTGCAGTACCGGGACCATTCGGAGCTGGTAAAACAGTTGTACAGCATCAGATAGCAAAATGGGGAGATACGGAAATAGTTATATACGTAGGTTGTGGAGAACGTGGTAACGAAATGACAGACGTTCTTAATGAATTCCCAGAACTAAAAGACCCTCGTACAGGTGAAAGTTTGATGAAGAGGACTGTACTTATAGCCAATACTTCAAACATGCCAGTTGCAGCCAGAGAAGCCTGCATGTACACAGGTGTAACAATGGCTGAATACTTTAGAGATATGGGATACTCAGTATCGATCATGGCAGACTCTACTTCTAGATGGGCAGAGGCACTTAGAGAAATGTCAGGAAGGCTTGAAGAGATGCCAGGGGACGAAGGTTATCCAGCATACTTAGGATCAAGACTTGCAGACTATTACGAAAGAGCTGGAAAAGTGGTATGTTTAGGAAGTGAAGGTCGTGAAGGTGCTATAACAGCGATAGGTGCCGTATCTCCAGCAGGTGGGGACTTATCTGAACCGGTTACACAGTCTACACTTAGAATAGTTAAAGTATTCTGGGGACTAGATGACCAACTTGCTTACCAACGTCACTTCCCAGCTATAGACTGGTTGAGTTCATACTCACTATATCAAGATACTATAGATCAATGGATGGATAAAGAAATAGCAGGAGACTGGTCTAGACTTAGAGTAAAGGCTATGACACTTCTTCAAGAAGAAGCAAGCCTTCAAGAAATAGTAAGACTTGTCGGTATAGATTCTCTATCAGAAGGTGACAGACTTAAACTTGAAGTCGCTAAATCAGTAAGAGAAGACTACTTACAACAGAATGCCTTCCACGAAATAGATACTTATGCGTCTTTGAAGAAACAATATAGAATGCTTAAATTGATACTTCTATTTGAAGATGAAGCGATAAAAGCTCTTAAAAAAGGTGTATATCTAAGTAATATACTAAGCCTTGACGTAAGGGATAAGATAGCTAGAAGTAAATATATAGGCGAAGATGAATTAAGTAAGATAGATGATATTAGTATCGAAGTTAAAAAAGAAATTGCTAGACTAATAAGCGAAGGAGGGGTTCTGGATGCTTAAGGAATACAGGACAGTCACAGAAGTCGTAGGACCTTTGATGGTTGTTGAAGGTGTCGAAGGAGTCAAATTTGACGAACTAGTTGAAATAGAAATACAAACAGGTGAAAAACGTCGTGGTAAAGTCCTAGAAGTAAACGGTACAAAAGCGATGGTACAGTTGTTCGAAAGTTCTTCAGGAATAAACCTAAAGGGAACGAAAGCTAAGTTCCTAGGTCGTCCACTTGAGCTAGGTGTATCTGAAGACATGCTAGGTAGGGTCTTCGATGGAATGGGAAGTCCAAACGATGGAGGACCAGCAATAATTCCAGAAAAGAGAGTCGATATAAACGGTGAAGCAATAAACCCAGTAGCGAGAGATTATCCGTCTGAATTTATCCAGACAGGAATATCGGCTATAGATGGATTAAATACATTGGTTAGAGGTCAAAAACTTCCAGTGTTCTCTGGATCAGGTTTGCCACATGCTCAACTTGCAGCTCAAATAGCTAGACAGGCTAGAGTTCTAAACTCTGACGAAAAGTTTGCGGTTGTATTTGCAGCCATAGGTATAACATTTGAAGAAGCACAGTTCTTCGTAGAGGAATTCAAAAAAACTGGTGCTATAGATAAGTCGGTTCTATTCATGAACTTGGCATCTGACCCAGCGATAGAGAGAATATCTACACCGAGAATGGCGCTTACTACAGCTGAGTTCTTGGCATACGAAAAAGACATGCATGTACTCGTTATAATGACGGATATAACAAACTACGCGGAAGCACTTAGAGAGGTTTCTGCAGCAAGAAAAGAAGTTCCAGGTAGACGTGGATACCCAGGATACCTCTATACCGATCTTTCGACATTATATGAAAGAGCAGGAAGACTTAAAGGTAGAAAAGGTTCTATAACACAGATACCAATACTTACAATGCCAGAGGACGACAAGACTCACCCTATCCCTGACCTTACAGGATACATCACTGAAGGACAGATTATACTATCGAGAGAACTATACCAAAAAGGTATACAGCCTCCGATAGATGTTTTACCTTCACTATCGAGACTTAAAGACAAGGGTATAGGTAAAGGGAAGACTAGAGAAGACCATGCAGATACTATGAACCAGTTGTTCTCAGCATACGCGCAAGGTAAACAGGCAAAAGAATTGTCCGCAATCCTTGGTGAATCTGCTCTATCAGACGCCGATAAAAAATTCGCGAAATTTGCTGAAGCATTTGAATACGAATACGTATCTCAAGGCTACAACACTGATAGGACAGTTGAGGAAACTTTGGAACTAGGATGGAAACTTCTTAAGATACTTCCTAAGACAGAACTTAAGAGAATTAGAGATGAATACATTGATAAATATATGCCTAAGGGAGATGAGGCTGAATAATGGCTAGAAAATTAAATGTAAATCCCACTAGAATGGAGCTATCCGATCTTAAAGCGAGACTTACAACAGCCACAAGGGGCCATAAACTTCTAAAGGATAAGCAAGATGAGCTTATGAGAAGGTTCATCGAGCTAATTAAATACAATAATAAGCTGAGAGACGAGGTAGAAGATAAACTTCAAGGGGTATTTAAAGATTTCTTGATGGCATCTGCCGGTATATCTCCAGAATTTTTGGAAGAGGCAATCGCCTATCCAAAGGAGAGTATTTCAATCAACCTCTCTCAAAAGAATATTATGAGTGTTAACGTTCCAGTTATGAAGTTTGTGAGAAAGTTTGAAGGGGATTCGGGTAGTATATACCCATATGGATTCTATTCTACTTCTACGGAATTAGATGATTCCATAGAAGGACTTTACCTTATACTTCCAAAGCTTTTGGAACTCGCTGAGGTCGAAAAGTCATGTCAGTTGATGGCTGTTGAGATCGAGAAGACTAGAAGAAGAGTTAACGCTCTTGAGTATATGACAATTCCTCAATTGCAGGAAACTATCAGATATATCAAGATGAAACTTGACGAAAATGAAAGAGCGTCTTTGACTAGGTTAATGAAGGTTAAGAGTATGATGGAAAAGGCCGCTGAGCAAGCACAGGCTCAAGCTGAGGCAAAGGCTAGGCAGGCACAGGGCTTATAGATTGAAATTATACCCCCACCTCTTTAGGATGGGGGTATAATTTTTATTTAAGTGAGCTAAAATTCAAGGACGAGGTCGTTTAATGCAAGGTTGGGTCTTAGAGAAATCTAGGGCTTATTTTGATGTTTGATTTGGATCTAGATAAATAATGAGTTTGGTGTTAAACTAGGACTTATTGAAATATTAAAATGAAAATATTTTCAAGGGGGAGAAAAAGATGGGAGATCCTATTTTATTATCAGCAATGACAGCTTTGATAGATAAAAATTTTGGTTCATCAGAAGCATATAGACCGAAATTGTTATTTAATGATTACAAAAGAGCGAGCAAAGTATTAAATAGTATACAGAGAGAATTGAACTCATGTGATGAATTTATCTTTTCTGTTGCATTTATAACTATGAGTGGAGTGACTACGATACTTGAGACTCTAAAGGAACTAGAAAAGAGGGGAATAAGGGGAAGAATACTTACGACAAACTACCTTAACTTTAACGAGCCAAACGCACTTAGAAAACTAAAGAGCTTCTCGAATATAGAGATAAAAATGCTTACAGCGGAAGCGTTTCATACAAAGGGATATATATTTAGAACAAATGGTAAATACAATATTATTGTAGGCAGTTCTAACTTGACTCAAAATGCATTGGCGAAAAATAAGGAGTGGAATCTAAAAGTAACATCGCTAAGAGAAGGAAGCCTTACAATTCAAACTGTAGATGAATTTGAGCATATGTGGAAAAGTGCAGGTGAACTAACCAACGCCAGCATTGATGAGTACGAAAAAGTATATAAAAAGATGAGATCATTACATTTTGAACAGAAGCAGCGTAATAGAAGTTATGCAAATGATGATAGATATAATGTAGTTCAAAATGAGATGACGGATAGTAAGTGTACATATAACGAATTGACACCTAATTCTATGCAAATAGAAGCGATTAAAGCACTTTCTTCGATTAGAGAGGAGGGGAAGGATAAAGCACTTATAATAAGCGCTACGGGGACAGGAAAAACATATATGTCAGCATTTGATGTCAAAAAATTTAAACCAGATAAAATGCTGTTTATAGTACATAGAGAACAAATATTAAAACAAGCCATGGAGAGTTTTAAGCAGGTCATAGGAAAGAAAGTTAATATGGGAATACTATCTGGAAATAGTAGAGATACAGAAGCTGATTATTTATTTTCAACAGTACAGATGATGTCCAGAGAAGATGTTAGGAGGGAGTTCCATAGCGAATGCTTTGATTATATTATCATAGATGAGAGCCACAAGGCGGGTGCAGACAGCTACAAGAAAATAATAGATTATTTTTCTCCTAAATTTTTGCTTGGTATGACGGCTACTCCAGAGAGGACAGATGGATTTAATATATATGAGTTATTTGACTACAACATCGCCTATGAAATTAGACTCCAAAAGGCAATGGAGGAAGAGATGCTTTGTCCTTTCCATTATTTCGGAATAACCGATTTAATAATAGATGGAAGTGAAATAGAGGATAAATCTGATTTTAGGGATTTGATATCCAGCTCTCGAGTTGACCATATAATCGATAAAATAGAATTTTACGGACATGGTGGCGATAGGCTCAAGGGACTTGTTTTCTGCAGTAGAAAAGATGAAGGCAGAGAATTATCAGCTGCTTTTAATGAGAGGGGATACAGAACCGTATTTCTTTGTGGAGAGGATTCGCAGGATAAAAGGGAAGATGCCATACAAAGATTAGAGCAAGATAAGCTAGAAGGTGCATTGGATTACATATTTACAGTAGATATATTCAATGAGGGGATAGATATTCCAGAGATTAATCAAATAGTAATGCTAAGGCCAACAATGTCATCGATTATATTTACGCAACAACTTGGTAGGGGATTGAGGAAGACATATAACAAGGAGTTCATAGTAGTAGTCGATTTCATAGGAAATTATGATAAAAACTTTTTGATACCTGTCGCCTTATCTGGAGACAAAACATATAATAAAGACAGTTTGAGAAATTATATTCTTGAGGGTAATTGTATAATACCAGGTTGTTCAACTATTAACTTCGATAGTATATCAAAAGAGAGAATATTTGAATCGTTAAATAAGGTGAACTTTTCTAAACGTGCATTCTTGAAGGAAGAGTATCAGAATTTAAAGAACAAATTAGGAAAAATACCAAGCTTAAGAGATTTTTATCGAAATGGTTCAATCGATCCAGAATTGATTATAGAGTATTCCAAAAATTATTATTCATTTTTGAAGAGTATAGAGAGTGAATATGATGAAGAATTGAGTGAAGATGAAGAAAATCTTCTGGAGTTTATATCAACTCAGATAAACGGCAAGAGAGTTGATGAACTACTATTATTAAAGTTGCTTATTGAAAATAAGGAGATAAGCACGATGGAATTTAGACGAGAACTGAAAAAATATACAAGTAATGATAAAAATAAAGAATTTAGTTACGATGACGAAAACGTAGAAAAAGTCGGAGAAGAATTATATTATGATTATTCTATAGGAAACGTAGCAGATAATAAAAACTCTTATGTAGAACATTACATAGATGAAAATATAAAGAGCAGCATTAGAATGCTCAATGCAGAGTTTCTTTCAGGAAGTGCAAAGACAAAGTACGGTAAAAATAAATTGGTCGATTTTAAATCGTCTTCTGAGAAGTGGACATCATCTGGCAAGACTATGATGATTTCAAATGAACCTGTGGATATTTACAGGAATAAAGAATTGCTAGCATTGATAAATGATTATATAGATTACTCTATTATGGTGTATAGAAATAATTATACCGATAACTATAAAAATACGAACTTCAGTCTGTACAAAAAATATTCAAGAAAAGATGCTTGTCGATTATTAAATTGGGACAGCGATGTAAGTTCAGTAGTGTATGGCTATAAAGTTAAAGAAAATGAATGCCCTATATTTGTAACATACAATAAAAAGGACGATATTAACGATAGCACTAAATACGAAGATCAGTTTGTCGATAGATGTACCTTTAGTTGGATGACTAGAAATAAGAGGACAATTGAAAGTAAGGAAGTAGCAGATATATTAAATTCAGCACAAAGTGGCTTAAAGATACATTTATTTGTAAAAAAGACGGATGGAGAGGGGAAAGATTTTTATTACATCGGACAAGCTGATCCTATATTGGATAGGGTTAAGGAAACGCATATAAAGAATAAGGATAAAAATTTACCAATAGTAAATATCCCACTTAGGCTTAGAAATGAAGTAAGAGAAGATATATATGAATACTTGATCAATTAATATGCTAGGATTGGTAGTGAGGGACAATAGACAAAAATGGTACAGTCATATTCATAATGAATACGCTTGTACCATTTTTCAAAGCTACATTTTTTCATCGAGTAGTTTGTTGACAGCATTCAGATCGGCTGGAGCCCAATTTAAAGAAGATAAGTTTTCTCGCCTAAGATATATTAGTTTTGAGTGCTCCGTAGCTGTTGGAGTACCACTTATCAGTGCACATTTAATTGAGATGAGGTTGACAAAATTGTCGTCATACTCGTGTACACTATCATCAAACACTTTGATGGCGTTAACACTACAGTTTAATTCTTCTTGGATTTCTCGCTCTATTGCATGGAATATATCCTCACCTATTTCGACCTTACCACCAGCAAACTCCCAGTGATTAGGAATACTCATCCTAGAGGAGCGAAGAGCACATAGGATCTCTGAATCTTCGTTTTCTATTATGGCAGCCACTACTTTTATTGTTTTTTTCATTACTACACATCTCCAATATTAGATACTTTTATTTGAATAGAATAAGTATAATATTTATCTGAGTTTCTTGTCAAATTATATAACTTGAGGGGTATGTCCCCCCATGCTCTGCAGGTATAGAAATAAATCTCATTTCAGCGGTGGTCGAAATCTTTCGCCACGTAATCAGCATTTAACCTGGTTAAATTATTAAATCTTGACTTGACAAAATCCATTTGATAATTTAATATGTAATTAGAAATGATAATCAATATCAATTAATCAACTATCATTTCAAAAATAAAATGGTGGTGCATCTACAGTGCACAATACATATGGAGGCTAATATGAAAATAGTATACTGGTCAGGAACAGGAAACACAGAAGTAATGGCAGACTTAATCAAATCAGGTATAGAATCAGCTGGAAAAGCAGCAGAAGTGATAAATGTAGCATCAGCTACACCGGACGTATTCGAGGGTGAAGAAATAATAATTCTAGGTTGCCCATCTATGGGGAGTGAAACTCTAGAAGAAAGTGAATTCGAACCATTTGTAGAAAGTATAGCATCTAAAATTTCAGGTAAAAAAATAGCATTGTTCGGTTCTTATGGTTGGGGAGACGGACAATGGATGAGAGATTGGGAAGATAGAATGAAAGGCTATGGTGGAGAACTGATAGGAGAGGGTTTAACTGTAAATGAAGCACCTGATGGCGACACTGCCGAGGAGTGTGAAGAGTTTGGTAGAAAGATTGCAAACTAAGGAAAATAAAAATACTAGAGATAATCAAAGGCGATTAAATTCAGAATCGAACGAGAATAATTTAACATATTGTAGTAAATCTGATTCAGAGTTAAACGAGAGCAATTTGGCATATTGTAGTAAATTTAATCTAGATACAAACGAGAGCAGTTTAGCATATTGTAGTAAATCTGATCTAGAGTCAAACGAGAGCAATTTAGCTTATCAAAGACAATCTGATTCAAAGACAAATATGAGATGTTTGGAATATTACAGACAGCTCAATTCAAAATCAGATAAGGAATATATTGAAATGTTTCTAATATACGCATTGGCTACATTGATTTCAGGGGTTAAACCAGGCACTACAGTTACTATAAAGAAAAACAAGCGGGTGTTGTATGAAAGCTGGAGTCAATACGGTGGAGAGTTTTTAGAGAGTATTGGACTCAAGTATATATATTTGAGGGAGACAGAGTCGTGCCTAGTGGTTATGATATACGATGAAGAATCAATCATGAAATGTGTGTCAACCATGGAGCATAAAGAATTCTTATCGAAGTTAGGATATAAAGGCTTGGAGGTAGACGATTATATATCTAGATTAAAGGATAGGTATGAGCGCTACCACTGTCCACACGAGCTAGGATTATTTCTGGGAATACCAATTGAGGATGTAAAGGCCTTTATGGATTGTTCTGAGCAGAAATGTTTGATGTGTGGATATTGGAAGGTCTACTATAATCGTGAGACAGCTGAAGAATTATTCCGAAAATACGATATGGTAAGGGACTTTGCTATAGAAAATCTAATAATCGGAAATAATTCAGTGAGTATAGTCAATTGTATAAGAGAGAACTTTATAAACTAAGAATAGTGTGGAATGTAAATAAGATAAGTAAGAAAAGAGAAGTAAAGAAAAGAAAAGAAAAGTAAAGAAAAGAAAAGTAAAGTAAAGTAAAGTAAAGTAAAGAATATACAAAGAGAATATAAAGAACATATATGAGCGTAGTTCCAATGATTTTTGGAACTGCGCTGTTTTTAATGGTGATTTCATGATTTGAAGTTTACACTTCTAAAATGAGAATTATATCCACCAGCTATGGAGGTTATATCATATTTTTAACTTATCAAAATATTTAGATTAGATTGTATACAATTTGGGTATTAACATAGAAAGATAAATTAGCAGATTAGTCATTTAAATATAAGGCATAAATACACGAGCATAATTAATTTCAGATGATAAAATAATTAACATAAACAATCACAAGACAAATTTCAGAAAGGGTGTGTAATATGAAAAAGTGGAAATGTAAAGTTTGTGGGTATATACACGATGGAGAAATGCCACCTGAGGTGTGTCCAGTTTGTGGAGCAGGAAAGGAATCATTCGTGCTTGTAGACGAAGTAGGTAATGAATTAAGCGAACCACATGAGTCTGAGGAATCATTTGAATCACAAGGACTAAGGCAATCACAAGAATTAGAGGAAGATAAATATTTTTCACTAGAAGCTGATGTATTAGTGGTTGGAAGTGGAGCTGCGGCATTTTCAGGTGCAGTGACGGCTAGAGAGAATGGTGCCAGTGTAATAATGCTTGAAAAGGCTAAAGAGACTGGGGGAACTACAGCTAGAAGTGGTGGAGGATTTTGGACACCGCTGAATAGATGGCAGAAGGAAAATGGATATGAGGACAATAGAGAAGATGCTCTAAGGTATATGGCGAGGTATTCGTACCCAAATCTATACAATTCAGATGCTGAATATTTTGGAATACCAAAGAGTAGATATGAATTGATGGAAGCCTATGTAGACAACGCATCTGACATGGCTACATACTTTGATGAAATAGGTGCATTGCATTCAATTGGTGAAATCAACTGGACAGGAAATGCACAAGTAGATTATATGGATCATCTAATAGAAAACAAAGGAATTAGGGGAAGAACCCTATATCCAAGGGATGAAGATGGTAAGATAAAAATCTCGGGTGCTGAACTAATAAGGCAGATGGAAAAATGGTCTAGAGAGCACGGGGTGGAAATAATCACTGGATGTGAGGTAGTTAAAATTAACCAAGGAGATACAGGTAAGGTTATAGGTATAGAAGCAATAATAAACGACAAGAGATATATATTTAAAGCTAATAAAGGTGTAATATTCGGAAGTGGGGGATATTCACACAATGCAGATTTGATGCTTCAATGGCAAAGAGGTCCTCATTACGGCGGCTGTAGTGTTCCTACAAACACAGGAGACCTTGTGCGTATATCTGGAAACATAGGTGCACAAATGGGAAATACTCCTGGTGCTTTCAGAGCACAGAGTATGATAGAAGCATATCTAGAAAATCCAGGAGGTTCATCGAATGTGTTCTACGTACCTGGGGATTCGATGTTTATAGTAAATAAATACGGCGAACGCATAGTCGATGAAAAACGTAATTACACTGATAGAACGATGATTCATTTTGTTTGGGACCCAGAGCGAGCAGAGTGGAAGAACATGCTTACATTCATGTTATTTGACTCGAGATGTGCAACTATTTGGCAGGGATACCCACCGTTTCCAATAGCAGGTCAGCACATGCCGTACTTGATAAAGGGTGATTCATTTGAATCATTAGAAAAGGAAATAAGAGCTCATTTAAAAGAAATAGGCGAACACACAGGTGGATTCGAATTAGATGACTCATTTACTGAAAATCTCAAGGACACTATTGAGAAATTCAATGGATATGCGAGATCAGGAGATGATAAAGATTTCAATAGAGGAAATTATACTTACGATAGAGAGTGGACTACATTTCCACCGACAGTACCAGGTGTACAGTGGCCTCCAGAGGATTCGAAAAATATCACAATGTATCCAATAGGTGAAGGTCCTTATTACGCTATTATTTTGGCAGCAGGTACTCTAGACACTAATGGTGGACCTGTGATAGATTCAAAAGGCCGCATCTTAGATTGGAGTGGAAATCCGATAGAAGGACTCTACGGCGCTGGAAACTGCATTGCAAGTCCAACTGCAAATGCTTATTGGGGTGCAGGAAGTACAATTGGACCAGCCATGACATTTGGATATATATCAGCTCACAACTGTTTAAAATTATAGATAATAGATGTTTATATTGATATATCATCCTAATAAAAATAGGGTGATTGGAAGATGAGAAGTGTTTGTAAAGATTTATCTATGGATATACATAGGTAAAAGAGCTCACTAGAATATTTAATTATTTTATGTGAGCTCTTTTTACGCTGAGGTGTAGAATAAAAATTATAAACGTCAAAATTTAATAATTAATTTAGTAGAAAATATAGGATATATGTATTATTATGGTTATAATTTGAGAGAATAGCCCCTCACTACATAGGTGGAGGGAATAAATCTCATTTCAGTGGTGGTTGAAATCCTCCACCACGCAATCACCATTTAAAATTATTTAATCAAAGGGAGAATAACTGTGAATATTTTATTATTTGGATTAGATTTACACGCAAATAGGATATATTTAAATTACTTATCTAAACAGAAACCATTGAAAAAGTTAATTGTTGTTGATTTAAAACGCGATAGTGAAAAAATAGTTAAAATTTTAAACGAGTATAATTTCGACTATGAATTGCTTTTATTTGAGCAATACTAAAGAAATCCTGAGAAATTAGATATCAAACAGCAGGAAGAGATAACAGAAAAAATAAAAAAATATAATATAACTAAGGCAATAATTTCTACAGATCAGAGAAATCGTAAATTATATATTGATTATTGCTTAGAGAATGGTTTAGATATACTGTGCGACAAGCCTATAGCAGAATCTTTATACGCTAATACTGGATTTGGAGCAAATAAAATTTTAGAGGATTATTATGAGTTAGTTAATAAGTATAAGAATAGCAATAGTAAAATGTTCGAGATACAAACATCGAAAAGGGAGCATAAAGGATATAAGTACATATGGAATTATGTAAATGACATAGTGGAACGTTTTAATGTTCCTATAACAAAAATAAAGATAAGCAATAGTGATGGTAATTGGAATATGCATGGTAAATTAATGCATAGCGGTTATCATTTTTTAGATTTATTAGCTTATTTTATGGAAATAAATACGAAGAATGGATTTATAGAAAATAGACAAAAAATTCATGTGTCAGATTATAGGTTAAATGATTTTTATGCTTATTTCGGAAAAGAATTTAATAAAAAATTAGGTTTTGAGTATAAGGAAGAGGTATATGAAAATCTCGATGTAATAAAAAATTTTGGAGAACTAGAGCTGACATCAATAATTGAATATTTAGATTCAAATGATAATATTATAACTACAGCAGTACTTGATTTATCACAAAATGCATTCTGTGGACAGTCGTGGCTTGAATCACCGGAAAATACTTACAAAGGCAATGGGATGATTAGACATGAGATATTCGATATTACAGTTGGACCGTTGTTAAATATAAAAATGTTTAGTTTAGAATTATCTGAAATTAAAATTGAAACTGAATCCACTAAAGACATTTGTGAATCAGAGCATTTTGAGATCCATATTTTTAACAACTCGAATATTACAGGAAATAAGCCCTTTGAAACCATAACATTAAATGATATAAATAAAAAAGTACTTCGTGAAGCTACGAAAAATTCTTATACTCAAAATGAAGAGTCTATTTATTCAGTGTTGGACGATTTTCTGTATAAAGGAATTTCTAATTCAAATATTCTAGCTCATTAAAAGAGTATTAGATTATTGCATGATTTAGAATTGAATTTGGGCAAGAGATTTGAAAGTAATAATTTCAGATTCTCAGTTGAGGATATAGTGGTATTTGAAGATAAAGTTTTAGTATGCAAAAGAGATGATAAACTACCTATAGCTCCAGGTTTTTGGAATGTTCCAGGTGGAAAAGTTAAGTACGCTGAAGGAATAGAAGAAGCTTTGATTAGAGAGGTCAAAGAGGAGACTAATTTAAATGTAAAAGAACCTATATATCTAGGGTGCCATTTTATAAATAAGGAGCATAAGAGGCTCGTTTATACATATTACTGCGAATTTGATAACATTGATGATTTTACAATAGATTATTCAGAGTTTCAAGAATATAAATGGATTACATTTAACGATACTTATGAACTAGATAGTTTAAGTAGAAAATTAAAGGATCACATTAAACATATTTTAGAGAAGAATACCGAAAAATAGCTAAGGTAAATGAGGTCAAAAGTGAGGTGATTGATAAATATGGGATAAAAGGATGTTTCTTACCACCAGAAAAACACTGTTATTGAAAATAGTTATCAACCGTCTAATATCTCGTATCACAAAACCGAGGAATAATCTATAAGGGCATTTCTTAATCTGTATTTTGATATATCATATCCGGAATTCTACAAAGAGGCAATGAAAGAACTAAACCAATAGAAAGCACTTACAATTGTAGGTGCTTTCTAATACCTAAAAATACTCTTTTAAATATTTGCGAGAAGAAAGAAGAAAGTAACTCACACAAGGGGGAGCGCATAAACTTTAGAGTGTTAAAGGGAGCGAAGGAATTTAAAACGCTTTGCATTAGGAGATAAATTTCCTTAATGGGGTGCTTATGCAGAAAAGAAGAGGGCGAGGGTGTATATCGTGAAAACGTTGAAAAAGAATGAATATGATAAAACTGTTATAGAGATATTAAAACGATATAAGTACTTGAAATTCAGAGTATCAGAACATGAACAAATGAAGTTAAATCCATACAAAGATAAGACTATAAAGGCTATAACCTATAGTGATATATCACCTATGAAAACAAATAAAATAAACGACGGTGTGGCTGACTGGATAACATATAAATTAGATACTATGCAAGATATAGATTATGAGATTGAGAAAAACAGAAGAGTGATGACAAGGCTTGATAAAGCTGTAGAGAGTTTGGAAGAGGAATATAGGGATATAAGTTTATTATAAATATATAGAGTGCTTAGAATGGCAACAGATAGTCGATACACTTTGCTATAGCGAAAGAACATTAAGAGATAAAAGGAAGGAGGCTATATGAAACCTTTCTATATCGTTATTCGGTATGGAAGCGTTGGGAGATTATGAATAACTATCATATATATTTGATATAGGAGGTCAAGAGTATGGAAGAGGCGGAGAAGAAGTCAAAGAAGCTTAATAAGAAACAAATTGACTGGCTAAAGTTATACGGCTATACGTTGACTACTGTATCAGAACATGAGGAAGAAGCAAGGCAAATAAAGGAGTATATACATGATAACTTTATTTATGAATACAACTTTTATGTGAATTTAGATGTGAAGAGGAAGGCAGAAAAGATATATAAAGAGCAGTACGGGAATGATCTTAAATGTTACAGAGGTAAGTTTAATAAGATAAAACGAAAGTTAATAGAAGAAATGAATATCTAAGGTCGTGAAATGCGACTTTAGGTATAGTGTAAAGGGTGTAACGAAATGCGACACCCTTTTATGTTAGCTATTTATCATACGAGAACCTCACAAAACCTCACTTAAAAAACTATATATGATTAATACGTTTGAAGAGTCCTAAAATTTGAAGAATAATAACATTGAGGAGGTGCTCAAATGACAATTGAAAGATTGAAAGAATTAATTGATAAATATGGGATAAAAGAATATTTCTTACCACCAGATATACACAGTATATATGAAGTAGCGGCTGGAATAAAAAAAGATGGAAATAAATATAAAGTTTGTCGAGAGGAACGTTATGAACCTTTCGACATTTCGTATCATAATAGCGAATCAGAGGCTGTAGAAGCGTTTATAAAACTTTATTCTAGTGGAGTAGATGGGACAATCAACTTCTACAAAGAAGCAATGAAAGAACTAAACAAATAGAAAGTACTTACAATTGTAGGTGCTTTTTTAGTGCACGGATTTAACACGATAGAGGAGTGATCTAAAATGAGTACTGATGGTTTAGTTGTTGGAAAATCTAAATTCACACCGTACAGTATATGGAATGTGAGAACCTTATAAAACCTAAGGTTAAAAACTTGACATATTGGACGCCCCAAAAATTGGGGTCGTTAAATACTGGGTGGAGTCAAGCTATAAAAAGATATGTATGCTTACATTCCTTACACCCTAAAAAGGGCATTCACTTATACGATGAAAGCCTAGATACAATACCAAAGCGATTTTACTTTGGTTAACCGAGCCAATAGTGGATTCGTTAAATACAAAGCTGATGTATATTATTACTTGAGTACTGGAATGATTCAGATGTAGCTGATACCGACACCCGAAAGTTTAATAATATCAGATGTGAAAGATATTCACACCTAAAATACTATGCCATGTAAAAGGGGGTGTACATTACGTTCAGCCCTCTTCTGGATCTAATATATGACAAAAATGTGATAAACCTGTCAAAACCTTACCTAAAAAAGTATAAGGTTGATATATGCTAAAGTTTCATTTCATGAGATATAGGCAATTATAATTACAAAAAACAATTATTTAAAAAGATATGGAACGAAATAAAACAAAATGGATTGAAAAATAATCAAAATGATGTTATACTTTTAGTAAGAAATGAACATAATAAAAACACAGAGGGAATGTCGTTTTATTGTTAGTAGAATGATGTGCCCTAGTTTAAAATCAATAGGTTATTTATCATCACCACTCTTACGACCAATAAGAGTGGTTTTTACTTTATCAAAAAGTAATGCTACTAGTCTAATAGCAATTTCAGTTATAAATGCAGTTGCAAATATACCCAATATACTACCAGACAAGTTTATCAAATGTTTTAGCATATATATCACCTCCCTTCTTATCAAAGGTAGGCTAAAAACATACACTAGAACATCACCACTCTATATAAAATCCGTTCGCCTTCTGTGCTATAAATATTATAACATAAAATAACGTAAAAAATGACAATATGAAGAGATATAGAATATTATAAAAAATAAATGAAAAAGAATGAACGAAATCACCTTTAAAATCACAAGATCAACTAGTCTGTAAATATGTATTTAGGGAATAGTTGGAAGGAATTGAGTAATTTCGATACGTGCAGAAGAGGGCAAATAAAATCTATGGAAAACTTAATTATATAAAATTACATGAAATCGAATTATATTAACAAATTATCCATAATACGTTAATTAAATAAGGATTATAAAAGATTTTACGCTATTTTACTTTAATTGATTGTTAACAGTGAAAGTTATATTTCGGAAGAGTGAAATAGTGAAAAATATTAATAATCTGTACCCAACTTGATTAGTTTTGAGTTGGTTTTTGTTGTGTTAAAAATACTTATGTATTTCTGGTGGGGTTCAAATGGGGTTATTTCAAACAATAAAAAAGGAACTGTTAAGGCTGAACCTTAGCAATTCCAATATGCTCGTCGTTTTATTTTTTAATTGGTGGAGACGAGGGGAGTCGAACCCCTGTCCGAAAGTCTTTTCCTCGTTGCATCTACGTGTGTAGCCGACTTAATTTAATCTCATTTCATATAGAAATAAGTGGCAATCTATATATGAAACCAGCCCCAATTATTCTACTTTAGGTCGAGACACCCAAAAAGCAGGACCCTGCATAATGGCGTCCAGTCTTAACCGGCAGGAGGGTTAAGAGGGACGAGCAGCAACTAGGCTGCTAACGCGAAATTATCGTCTGCGTTTGTTTTAAAAGTTCCCCGGTTTTTACGTGACCCAGAGTAACACGACACGCAGCCCCAAGTTCCAAACCCCCGTCGAAACCTTTACGCCCCCAGGTTGTTTGCCTCTTAGAGACAGTTTATTGTATCTTAAGTATATTTTTTACCTCTTGTTTATCTAGTACTTTCCTGTCATTTCTCTTTCAATACGCCTTTGTGCATCTTTTTTAGCTAGATCTTGACGTTTATCGTACAATTTCTTACCTCTAGCAAGAGCTATCTCGACTTTAACCTTACCATTCTTCAGGTAAAGACTGAGTGGAATAAGTGAATATCCCTTGATAGTAGTGGCACCAATCAGCTTTCTTATTTCATCTTTGTGAAGTAGTAGTTTTCTGACCCTCAATGGATCTGCATTGAAGATGTTACCCTGTTCATATGGGCTTATATGGACTTGTTTAAGATATACTTCACTATTATCCACTGATGCGTATCCATCTGTAAGGTTTGCCTTTCCCTGTCTTAGAGACTTCACTTCAGTACCCTTAAGCTCGATTCCGCATTCGTAGGTTTCATCTATGAAATACTCATGTCTTGCTTTTCTATTTGTAGCTAATACTTTTCTACCGGCCATATAATTCACCTTCTTTGTCCTAATCTAAATAATGACTTAACTATTTCAGCTCAGTGTTTTACAATCACTGAAATAATAAATCTATATCAATCAATTTTAATCAATAACTCTACTTACCGATTTATGATACCACAGATACTGGTAATAGTCAAATGTAGATATTATTTGTTAGCGTGAATCAATGGCAAAACTTGATTGATAATTATTCCCTTTATTACCTTTTCCAAAAACGCAAAATAAATACATGCAATATTGTGTACAAATTTGTAGAAAACATTTAAAATATATATAACTTGAGAATTTGTACACATCTTATTTAAGATAAGTGACGCTCTCATTTCAGTGTGGCGAAATCCAATACTGAAAGAGTTGAATTACAATTTAACAATATACAGGCAATGCAGACATCAAATCGGCAATTGACATTTTAACGTTGTTAAAAATAATATTGATATGACTGGGGGGTCATTATGGACTTATCTAAAAAAACAAATATTCTAGAAAGTTTATCAGACGGAGAAAATACATTTGAAATAATTGAATTCGAGAGACTTGAAGGGGCAACGGACCCATATATGGCTATGGGGCTATTCTTTGCAAAAGAAGCAGGTCTTAAAATTAGACAAGTAAGAATCACATTAAACAATTCAAGTATAAAAACTGAGGCAGGCGCACTTTATTACTACAGGGGAAATATACAATCAGATTCAAAAGTTGGCGGTGTCGGCGGATTTATAAAAAAGGGGATATCAGGTGCTCTTACTAACGAATCTATGCTTAAACCTCAGTATAAAGGGACTGGTGAAATATATCTTGAGCCATCTTTCAAACATTATCTAGCATTAGAGCTCGACAATGACTCAATAATAGTTGACAAGGGTGTGTTCTACTGTTGTTCTAAAGGAATCGAAATTAGAAGTTCTGCTCAAAAGAATATATCTTCTGCTTTATTTGGTGGTGAAGGTATATTCCAGATAGAATTAAGAGGTAGTGGAACTGTAATATTAGAATTACTTGTTCCAAAATCAGAAATAGAAGAAATAGAAATTAAACGTGGTGAAGAACTCAAGGTCGACGGTAATTTTGCCTTTGCAAGGACTTCTGGAGTTGACTTTGCAGTTACAACTTCCGATAAGTCATTGATCGGTTCTGCATTAAATGGCGAAGGGCTATTAAATACATTTACTGGCGAAGGCACAGTTTGGTTAGCTCCAACTCAGCCAATCTACCAGAGCATGGCTGTTGGGTTAATGCCTTCTAATGATTCTATGAATAATACAGCTACAAACAAAGCTATGTCGCTACTAGGAAAATTCTTGGATTAAGAATATATCTTAAATTGTAAATAAGAACTTTCGGTAGTGTACAATAAGTTATACAGTAAGGAGCAAGGATATTCACGATTTTAATGTTGAATGTCCTCGCTCCTTCTTTAATTTAACTCGAGAATACCATTTAACTATTAAATCTAAAAACAAAATATACCTTATTATACTCATCTAGTCATAAAAAAACCTTCAAAGAAAAAACTATTAATAAAATACCAATACAGAAAAAAGCTATAAGTCATGACTAACTATAGAAAATGAGTATCAATTTAGAACAACTCAGATATTGTATTTTATAATTTGCTATATTAGAATTATAGAAAAGATATATTGTTGATTAATGACATAATATGAGTATTAATATAAAAATTAAAAAAAAACTTAAAATTTATTTGACAAAAAATTACATACTCATTAGTCTAAGATTTAACAATTATATTGTTAAGTATAGATACAATCGCTAAAAAAACGTTTATTGAAGTACTAAAATAATTTACGGGGGTGCCTTATGAAAGAGATTTATGATTTTATTATGGAGTGTGGTAGTTTTTTTGTAGCAACTATGGATGGTGATCAAGCAAGGGTCAGACCATTTGGAGCTATTGACTTCTTTGAGGACAAAATCTATATAGTAACCGGCAAACGAAAAAATGTCTCAAAGCAGATGGCTATAAATCCAAAGATAGAAATCGCAGCTATAGCTGACGACAATAAAACTTGGATTCGTCTAGAAGCCGTTGCTGTAAACGACGACCGTCGCGAAGCGAAACAACATATGTTAGATGCTTTTCCAGAACTACATCACACCGCAGATGAAGAAAACTTCCAAGTGCTATATCTAAAGGACATAGTTTCATCAAACATCATCATGGATGGAAAGTAAATCGACATTTAACTTCAGAAAGATGACAATCTAAGTCAGAGTCAGAAAAAAATTTAGTCGGGAGAGACGAGATGAGAAAAAATAAATTAGAAACTAGCGTAATTGCGCTTCTAACTGTCTGTGCAATCAGCACTGGCCTAGTTGGATGCAGCCAGAGCTCAGACAAAGGTGAGTCGACAACTAAGAGTGAGAAATTTGTGTTCCCAGTCGGGGCAGATATAGCGACCTTGGATTTTCTAAACGAGGGAGGTAGCGATGAGGGAGACCTGATGTTGGGTGAAGTCTACGATCCAATGTACATTGATACAAAAGAGGGTACTAATTATTACCTAGCAGAAAAATACGAGGCTTCAGAAGATTTGAAAACGCTAACAGTTACGCTTAAAAAGTATACTACTTACTGTAAATGAAGATTACTACGGTGAAAAAGGCGTATACAAAAATGTGGAATACAGAGTTATATCAGATCCAGGAGCTCAAGAAGTAGCATTTAAAAACGGAGAGATAAATTTATTCAGAGCTACAGATGTAGATACTTTAAATTCATACAAGGACGATAAAAACTATAAAGTTTATTCAATGCCAGAGGGGCGTATAAACTATTTAACTCTAAATGGACAAAATCCAACAACAAAGGATATAAAGGCAAGAGAAGCAATTATAAAAGCGTTAAACATACCTGAAATAGTAAAAGGTGCCTATGATTCAGATGAAATAGCGACACCGGCTACAGGAATATACCACGACCAGGATATCTACTACAATAAAGACATAAAGAACTATCAACAAGATCTAGAGACAGCGAAAAAATTAATAGATGAAACAGGATTAAAAAATAAAATGCTAAAGATAGTGTACAACAATGCACGTGCTGGAATCAAAGAAAGCGATATTATGGTAAATAAACAGTTGGCGGAAGTCGGCATAAAATCAGAACTAGTGGCTATGGACCCAGCTGGATTTGGTAAAGCTTTATTCTTTGAACCAAACTGGGATATAGCCTTCAATGGTTACGCATCGAATGGAAATGAAAGGTATACATTCTGGTTGACACCTGGAAATCCAATGAGTGGTAACAGTAGTTTGACTCCTGAGATAGGGGAACTTTGGACAAAGGCTGACACAGAGACAGACAAGGCAAAACGTCAAGAAAATTACGACAAGGTGTTGACGAAGATAAAGGATCAATATACAATGGTTCCGGTTTCTACAACTAAATCAGTCATGATTACAAATGTTGATAATGATGTGGATTTAACAAAATTCTTAACACGTTATTTTGTAAAGATATATTAGAAATATCTCCCCCTATCTCTACGGATGGGGGGAATAATTTAAATTTATAAATTAACTCATGGAGGTAGTATTATGCAAGAGATTTACGATTTCATTAAAGAATGTGGATGCTTTTTTATAGCGACACAGGACGGCGACCAGGCTAGGGTTCGTCCTTTTGGGGCGATAGAGATGTTTGAGGATAAGATATACATAGCCTGCGGAAAACTTAAAAACGTTTCGAAGCAAATGGCGATAAATCCTAAGGTGGAGATTGCAGCTATAGCTTCTGACAATAAAACTTGGATACGTTTAGAGGCTGTAGTGGTCGAGGATGATAGAGATATAGCGAGACAACACATGTCAGACGCATATCCAAATCTACGAGAAAATGCTACAAAAGAAGAAATTGAAAATTTCCAGGTGTTCTATTTAAAAGATATAGTCGCATCGAATATATTGATGGACGGCAAGGAAGAAGTCAAGTAATTAAAATAGACTAGGGTGAGATTGATGTTAAAACTTTTTTTGAGGCGAGTCTTGCAATGTATTCCAGTACTTGTAGTTGTATCGATCATATGTTTTTTTATAGTATTCCTAGCGCCTGGGGAACCAGCGGATAACTATAGGGGAAACGAGATGACAAATGAGCAATTTGAAAAAATAAAAAAAGATCAGGGTTTAGATAAAACTATAATAATCCAATACTTGAGGTGGGCAAAAAATGTATGCAGTGGAGATTTAGGGTATTCTATGACTAAATCAAAACCAGTTATAACTTTGATAGCGGATAGAATTTTACCGACGATTACGATTATGTTGATGACGATATTGATTTCTGTCGTGGTGTCGATTCTACTAGGTCTGGTATCTGGATATATGGAAAATTCTATAGTAGATAAGATAATAAGCGTTGTGACGACCGTAGGAATTTCAATTCCATCGGTTTGGCTAGCGATGATATTGGTCATAGTATTTTCTTTGAAATTGGGATTTTTCCCGAGCTCTGGTATGAGAACCAGCGGTGTAATGTCCTTTACAGACCTGGTGAGACATTCGGTTCTTCCGATTGCAACCCTGACATTTCCAAAGATAAGTTCATACACTAGATATGTTAGGGCGAGTGTGATCACAGAATGCAAACAACTATATGTACAGACAGCTATAGCAAAGGGGATTTCCACTAGAAAGATAATTTTTTCGCATATTCTGAAAAACAGCGTATTGACGCTTATTACATTGGTCGGGATGAACATGGGGAGCTTGGTTATGGGAACTTTTATAGTTGAAAATATATTCGGTTGGCCTGGCCTAGGTACATTGGCATTTGTAGCAATAAACAGTCGTGATTTTCCGCTAGTAATGGGCACGACCATGTTATCTTGTATGATGTTGGTATGTGGAAATATACTAGCAGATCTACTCTACTGTGTAGTTGACCCAAGGATTAGGTCATAGGAGATGAGTAGTATTTTGGAAAATAAAAATATAGAATTAACAGAAGATATGTTTGAAGTAGATGTGGAGATAAAATCTGAGAGTTGGAATAAGGATATCACTAATAGAGCAGCAGAGAACTTCATCACTAGGCTCAACAATAAAATTTTAAGAAATAAATTGGATATGCTGTGTATAGTTGTTCTGCTCTTGATATGTACAGGAGTGATGCTAGCACCATTATCGCTGTACGATCCCGAAAAAATGGATATAGCCGTAAAATTTGCAAAACCTAGCATATCACATCTGTTTGGAACAGATGAATTCGGAAGAGATTATTTTACAAGGGCGTTATACGGGGGCAGGGTCTCGCTATTCGTAGGAATAATGTCTATGATTATATCTGTAGCATTGGATCTGTGTATGGAGTGATAAGCGGGTACTACGGGAAAAGTTTGGATATGATTATGATGAGGGTTGTAGATGTACTTTTTTCACTTCCGTCGTTTTTATTGATAATCATATTTTCTACTATGTTCAAGGGTGGAATGATGCCTATTATAGTACTTATAAGTTTCTTCTCATGGATGCACGTAGCGAGGATAGTTAGGGCTCAGACTATGACATTGAAGGAAAGGGAGTTTGTGCTTTCGTCTAAGACATTGGGTGCTAGTGATTTTAGAATCATGTTTGCACATATAATTCCGAATATATCGGCAGCTATAGTGGTGGCAGCCAGCCTCAGCATAGCGGAGTCAATAATAATGGAGTCGGTTTTGAGCTTCTTTGGTTTCGGCGTAAAACCTCCGATACCTTCATGGGGAAATATGCTTCAAGAGGCTCAAAAATTTATATTGCACCAACCGAATTTAGCGATATTTCCAGGTGTGATGATACTTTTAGTCGTTCTCAGTCTCAATGTACTCGGGGATATTGTAAGGGATAACTTTGAAGATTCGAATATGAATTGAAACATATGCAATGTAGAGGAGCGTGGAAAATTTCTGCGCTTCTTTGCGTGTGTGAAATAATCCCCAAGAATTTTCTTGATTTAGCTATAACGCTTGATTTAGCTATAACTTGAGAGGTATTTAACATCTCAACAGGTTGTGTTTAATTCTTGTTTCAGTATGGATGAAAATCTGACGCTGGAAGAGTCAAATCGACATTTAGCAAGGCACAGAGAAAGAAATAAAAAATAATTTCATATGTTTAGATGTCAAAGTATGCAATATATAGGTTGTTTTATCCCTTATATATGTCGTTTAGCCTTATGGCATTTAAAATTATTAATTTAAATGATAGAATTAATGACAAGGAACAAGTTTCTTTTAGTGTTTTTAAAGAAGTGTAGTGTTTTAATATTTAAGTAAAAGTCAACCCAATATTGACAGGAGCCCTCGCAAATTAAGTGTGAGGGCTTTTTTCTGTAAAATTAAATTTATTGTTGACAAAATCGTTAAAACTAAATATACTAATAATGCAAATGATAATTAATATCATATAAAAACATCATGGAGGGACAATGAATAAATACATTTGGATAAATCCAGTGGCAGAGAAGATGCTGGAAAAAGATATAGATTTAGTTAAGAAACAGCTAGTAGAAAAAAGATATGAAATAGCTATATGTGAGCCGCAGTTAGATTATGTTAGAAATCAATATGTGGAGTTTTCGGAAAAAAATGAGGGGATTGTGTTGGATTGCAGATGCCCAGAGGCTGTCGAACTGTTAAAACGAAATAATACAGCAGAAAAATTTGATATACCAGATATAGAACCAATTCTTATAAGGACATCGAGGGTTTTGTACGATAAATATGTAAATAGCGATGACGATATTCTGATAGTAACCTGTCCATGCACACAACTTAGAGACCACGCTATAAGTGTATTTGAGGGAATTCCAAATATAAAGTTTTACACATGGAAGGAATTTAGAATAGACGAGGATATAACACCAGAAGTAAAATTTGATCACTCCCCAATACCACTTGGATTTTTTAGAGAATCATTTGGAGAGGAATCAGTTATTGAACTTTCCGATGAGAAGGAGATACTCAAGGGAGTTGATGAAATATTAAAAAGCCCAGATCAGAAAATAAAGATAGTAGAAATGCTGTACTGCAAAGACGGATGTAATAATGGAAATGGTATATAAATGAAAAAATTTCTAAAGAGATTCAAACATCTAGAAAAAATTAAAGGGTTAATTATATTTATCGTCATAATTATTTTGTGGAAAATATGTACTGAGATTAGAATTTGGAGTAGCTTCATACTTCCACCACCTGAGAGGGTACTTGAGACATTCGTAAATGAGGTGGAGGATGGAACCTTATTCATAGACATAATCTCAAGTATGCGAAGGGTGCTGATTGGTTTTGGAGTAAGTGCAGTTTTAGGTATACCACTTGGTATATTCTTTGGTATACATAAGAATACATATGCTTATTTTAAATCGCTCATAGATTTTTTAAGAAATACACCTCCATTGGCGCTTATACCAATGCTAATACTTTGGTTTGGAATTGGTGAAAAGTCTAAGATAATAGTTATAATACTAGCATCATTCTTCCCAATCTTCACCAGCACATTGAAGGGTATCAGAAACTGTGATTCAAAATTGATAGAAGTTGGTGAGATATTTGAATTATCACAGCGTGAAATCATATTCAAAATAATTATACCAAGTTCATTGCTTGATATAGCGGTAGGTCTTAAATTGGCGCTTGGATATAGTTTTAGGGCTATAATTGGTGCAGAATTGATAGCTGCATCGTCTGGACTTGGAAGTATGATTTCAGATGGCAAGGAGATGTCCAGGACGGATATAGTCATAGTTGGAATAATAGTCATAGGTGCATTGGGGATATTTGTAGATTGGATTTTTTCTAAGTTGGTGAATAAGGTGGCAAAGGGAAAGGAAGATGAAACCTATGATTAGTTCCGGATATACATTAAAAAATATCAAGAAAAAATATCAAGTTGAAAACGAAAAAATTACCGTTCTAAATAATATATCTTTGGAGATTGATAATGAGGATATAACGGTGATATTAGGAACTAGCGGTTGTGGAAAGACAACTCTGCTAAGGGCTATAGCAGGAATAGAAGACGTCGATAGTGGAGATATTATTTTTAGAAAAGAAGGATGTATATGCAAACCGAGGATTGGTTTTGTATTCCAAGAAAGCAGATTGATGTACTGGTTGACAGTGAGTGAAAATATATCCTTACACAGCTCCAATAAAAAAACTGATGTGGATGTGGATAAATATCTAGAAATAATGAATTTACAAAAATTTAGAAATGCATATCCAAGTGAGCTATCAGGAGGGATGGAGCAGAGGGTTAGCGTTGCTAGGGCATTATCATTTAATCCAGATATGCTATTTATGGACGAGCCATTTTCAGCCTTGGATTACTTCACTAGGATGGATATGCAAAATGAGGTAATTAGGATACACGAAAGCACAAGTAAAGGAGTCGTGTTTGTTACACATGACATAGACGAAGCACTCACGATAGGGAATAAGATACTGGTTTTCGGAAAGGATAAAAAGCTTGTTGAGTTAGAAATAGGGTATGGTTATGATAGGGATTTGACTTCGGAGTACTTTATAGAAATAAAAAGAAATATATTGAGATTACTTGATAATGCGATGGACTAGGTTAGTAATATTTTGACCGATAGATAATGCTGAGATGCCTGATCAATTAAACGGACCTTATTGTGGCGTTAAAAAAATAGAATTGCTATCAAAAAAATAATAATACAAATGAAATCATAACAATAATACAAATAAAATTATAAACAGAGGAGAATAAAATGAAATTAAAACAAATAATATCATCGATGGCTATATTAGCACTTACAGTAGGAACTATAGGTTGTGGAAAAATAGACAAAGAAGGAAGTGAAGATACTGAAAAAACAGCAGCTTATCCAAAAAAAATAAATTTGACATACGTAAAATCACCATTAAATGTTCCGTCAATACTACAAAAACAGGACGATTTATTTGGTAAAGAATTTGCGGATGAAAATATAGCGGTTAATTTCCACGAACTTACTACAGGTCCAGAGCAGACACAGGCATTGGCAGCTGGAGAGATAGATTTTCTTCATGCTTTAGGAGGGACATCGGCACTTATTGCAGCATCGAATGGAGTAGATTTGGAGATACTTAATACATATAGTAGATCTCCAAAAGGATTTATGATAGTTACGAATGACAAGTCTATAAAAACAGCAAAAGATTTAGTTGGTAAGAAGATAGCAGGACCAAAGGGAACAATACTTCACCAAATACTTGTAGCGGCCTTAGATAAAGAAGGAAAGACAATAGACGATGTCGAGTTTTTAAACATGGGTATCCCAGAATCATCAGCGGCACTTAGCGAGGGAAGTGTTGATGCAGCCCTAGTTGCAGGACCAGCAGCTTTAAAATCACTTGAATCAGGAAACCAACTCGTACTAAATGGCGAAGGATTAGTAGACGGAATAATAGTTACAGCAGTTAGCAAAGACTTTGCAGATAAATATCCTGAAGCAGTAGAGAGGTTTAAAAAAGTTGAAAAGGAAACTCTAGAGTATATGAGCAAAGGCAGCGATGAAATGTTTGAAAAAGTAGCAAAAGAAGCTGGATTGACAGTAGAACAGACTAAAGAAATGTACGGATGGTACGATTTCAATATAGATATAACTGATAAGGATATACAGTCACTAGAAGATACACAAGATTTCCTAATAAAAAATAAAATGCAAGAGAAAAAAGTAGATATAAAATCATTGATTTATAACTTGAGATAAATGTCCCCACCATATAGGTGGCGACATAAATCTCATTTAAGTGGTGTAAATCCACCACTTAAAGCGTTGAATCACCATTTAACTTGAGATAAATGTCCCAACCATACAGATAGTGACATAAATCTCATTTAAGTAGTTTAGTATAAGAAGTTTTTCAAGCATTAACTCTATTCCAATAAAAATAAGCATCCTAGTAGGTGCTTATTTTTATTAGAATAGACGTAGAATCTAATTTAAACAATACGCGACCATATCTCGGATGAATTACCATAAAATTTGTAATATTTAGAAGGAATCAAAAGTATTATGTAGAATATTTAATTGGTATGAAATTGGTCATAAAGGGTGGTAGATTGGCGTATGAGAAAATTATTAGAGCCTTACTTAGGTAAAGTCTCACGATAAGAGCTACAATAAGAGAGATAGTAGCGGGCAAAAAGAAAAATAAAGACAAGAACAAAAATCACAAGAAAAAGAAGTATAAGAAGAAAAAAGATAAAAAGAATTACGATAAGGTAATAATAAGTGAAATAACAAACAGAACTGATGGAAAATTTTTAGCAGATCACATGTGGTACGATAGAGTTGATTTCAGCGGAATAGAGCCATTGGAGGCTGGAGATAGGGTCGAGATAAAAGGAAGAGTGGTTTCATACATAAAGGGGTTGAGAAAAGATTACGTAAAGGATAAATTTAACTATAAATTATCCTTTGTTCAAGATAATGTGAAGAAAATAGGAAATAAGATAGAAGATCAGAAGAAAATAGAATTTTATACGGATCTCTGCAAAGCAAATAGCAGTAAAAATCACGATCTTACATTATTTGATTTGAAAAAGATGTATTCGGCATTAGAACGAAAAGATTATGTGCATAAGCATTTGCGAGAATCAATAAGAGCGAGGATATTGAATAATGATAATCACGAAATAGCATTTACACTAAACAGTAGAGGCAGAGTGTCTACTAAGAGAAAAAAAGGACTATATATAAAAGATAACGAAATAGTACTTTGCAAAATTGGAAAAGAAATCAAGGGGATTGGTCTTCTATACAAGGATTATGTAGAATACCAAGAAGAAAGAGGAGTATATGAAGGATTTGATGAGTTAGACAAGTGGACAGACACAGCTTGTAAGTGGAAGAAATTATCAGCAAAGAATAAGAAGGAGTTTGGCACAAGGATGAAGATTTGTGAGGTGGTAAAAAAATATTTAAAAAATGAAATCGAGTACGACCATATCTTGGTTGTAAACTATGAAGGGAAAATATATTTTATCACAGTTGATAATGGAGACATGGATAAAAATACATATCTAGAACCGTCAGAAATAGAACTTTGCAGATTTGGAAGAGGTGTAAAGAATAAAACAAACATATATAATGACTACAGCGATTTATTGAGAGAAAAGTACGGAATTCTTTATGATATAGATATCTGGAACTTGTGGAATCGGGTGGACAATGGGAATATTTCAAAATTAGAAATAATAGAAAAAAACTTTCAAAAAAGAAAAGATGGTTATCTGAATTTCTACGCAATGGTATTAAAAGGAATAGAAAAGGAAATGGAGAAACAGTTTATTTCGTAGTCTGGTCGGAGATTTTACCACTTACTGAAAAGAGGAAGATGCACCCAACCTTAGAGTCGGGACTGACATCTTCCTCTAATTAAATGGTGATTGCGTAGAGGGGTATTTTACCAACCGAAATAAGACTTATGCCCTCTACCTATAGAGGTGGGGGATATTTATCTCACAGTATCCCTTATTCTTTGAATATATTCCACCACCTTATCTCCAATGCTTAAATCAAATTCGAAATCCAAATTATTGGAAACGTGCTTAGAAAAGATTTGAAATAATTCACAAGATGAGAACATAGCATTCCATAAATTTTCATAATCGCTATCAGAATAAGTCTTTATATAAAGTTCGTAAATCTCATTAGGCAAATATTTTTTATAGTACTTGCCGAACTTTCCCACTGAAGTTGTGAAACCAGTGTTTATACCAATATACCAATTGGTCATTTTTTCGAGTTCTTCATGTGCGATTTGGTACATCCTCATAGCAAAAGTCAGTTCATCTCGCATTATGCCCTTTGAAATATTTTGTAAGCACCACCAAAATTCACTTTGGCATGCTTTGAATTCAGCTTCTGAAGTCTTTTTAACCCAGTAATCAAGATCGCTCGGATCAGATGATGAGGGTAAAAAATTATCCTTGTCTAGAAGTAAAACCGTTAGACTATCGTGCTTATATTCATCTACAGCATAAGCTTTATTTAAAAATTTGAAATCTATGCGGTTACCGTCTTTAAATAAAATCAAAAACATGTAATGATGCGAAAAGTCGAGATCTTCTCCAAGATTTCTATCTATATCATCAGGTTCTTGAATTATTATGGTTTTTCCGAAATAGTCGATCCAACTTTTGTCTTCGATAAACCTAGAGGTGTCATCGACGACATAGACGATGTCGTAGTCTTGAAAATCGTCCTTTTCGATATTATTATTTGCACGAGATCCGTTTAACCAAACAGCACGGATTTTTTCGTTAGACTTAGCAAAGTTCAAGATAGAGTTCATCATTTCAGATTCAGTTCGCATAAAATCTACCACCTCTCAATCATTTAAGATAATAGTATCAGATTTTAAAGATAATTTAAAGAAATGATAAATTTGTTAATATATATTAATAGATTCGGGGAATTATCCTACAAGGCAACAAATTTATATAAAAATTCCCAAATACGGCTTGATTGTATACAAAATAAAAATTATAATATACTTAAAGGCAAATAACAGCACAATCCATATGAGATAATGAAAAGCAATCCTATGATTTATGTAAAAATCAGACTCAGAATTAGATAATAGACAACTTATGAAAATGCATGGATACATAATACAATAAATGGGGATAGCATTGGAATCGGTGCTAAATTTGGCTGCAACTTGAGAATATATCCTGAAATGCTCTTATAGTGGAATATCTCATTTTAGTTAGGGGGTGAAATCTACCACTGATAGCTTTGTATTCAATCATTTAATTCAAGAGGGGGTAGTATAATGGAAAAAATAGACAAAATGAAAAAAAGTATAAAATTTGTGTTGCCAACGATCGACGAATTAATCGAAAAAACTCATGATTTAACCTGTAAATTAATAACAGGAAGTGACTTTTATAAGCGTATCCATAAGGTGCATATCACCTGGGATGGAAATACTGACAAATTAGAGCACGAGTATGAAAAAATATATGTAAAAATCGAAGATGACAAGAAGACTAACTTTATAAAAAATTATCAACTTACTGCAGATTACCCAGTAATGGGAATATTTGATAATATGTTTGTCGTGGATAATTACAAGAACGTAGGAAACAGCGTAGAATACTTAACTATAAATAAATATATTGAAATGCTATTAGAGGATTTATTCTGGGAGGAATTTCGCATAAAAAACGAAACGATGACGGAGTGTCATTTAAAGATGGCATGTAATGAGGTGGTGGATAGAGAACTCGATTCTTATATTATAGATAAGGTATTAGACACGATTGACGAGATATTCGATCAAAAGGGAGTTACGAAGATTTTGCTGGAGGAACAGGAGAAAAAGTCGTCTAAAGACACTGAAATCGTCAGTGAGTAAACAAAAAAGACCGAACACGGAGTCATTATTTGTAGATAATTAAAAACATGGATAGCGGGATATTTACTAATGAACCTTGATATTGTATAATTAAATTAAGAGGGAAATATCGGAATTTACAAAATACTATATGGGGGGACATGGTAAAATGGACAAAGGAAGGTTAGAATTATTTATAGATAATGTTCAAATTATAAAAGATGAGTTTAAGTGGGAAAGCATATTGACTAAAATATTTTCAGCTATGATCTACTCCTTTAACAACAAGGTAATTGACTGTGACGCTATAAGGGACAGTGCTGAAATTATTAGAAAAAATTCAAAGGCATTTTCTTATTTTAGGGGTACTTCTTTTTTTAATATAGCAACTATGTTATCGATTAGAGATGAGAGGGATGTTATAGTAAAGAGAGCTATGAAAATATATGAAATGCTAAAAAAAATAGGATTTTATTCTTCATTTTATCTAACTGTAGCTGCATATCAGATAGCGGTAAATGTAGAAGATGGTCGAGAATGTGAAGTGGTTGAAAGGGCTAAGGAATTTTTTGATGGAATGAAAAAAGAACATAGATTTTTAACAGGGCAGGATGATTATATTTTTGCTGCAATGATTGGAATTTCAAATATAGATATAGAATACGGATTAAAGACATTGAAAGAAATCGAAGGGATGTTGATTCAAAAATTATCATACAACAACGCGGTTCAGAGTATGTCGCAAATTCTACTGCTAAATGAAGATACTCCAGCAACTGTCAATAGGTTAATTGAGGTACATGATTTATTAAACGAAAAAAATTACAAGGTGTACTCTGATAATCTAATACAGTTGGGCATACTGTCATTAGTTCCAGAAGACCCAAAATCGATAGTAGAAGAGATAATAGAGGTATACGATTATCTTCACAATAGTAAAAAATTTAAGTGGATGATGACTAAGCAACAACTGCTCATGTTATCTATGTCATTTGCTGCATTCGACATGCTTGGTGGAATAAAATTCGAGGTAGCGACAGCGGCTATTTCAAATAATATGATCAATATTATGTTGGCAGAACAAGCAGTTATGGCGAACATAGTTTCTTCGTCGACGATAGTAGTAACTTCAAATAATTAGGAAAAATAGAATCTAGTACATCTAATATATAGGAGTAAAAACACGAAAATCTAGGAGAGCATAAACATATAAGTGCAATAAAGAAACATAAAAGAAAAACAGAAAAAAAGGAAACACAAATCTAATAGAGAAATACAAAAACAAAAGAGCTACCTCCGAGTTATGGGTAGAACGAAGGTAGCTCTTTTTTCCCAGTGATGTAGGGAGTTTCATTTCTATATATTTATTTAAAAATGTATAGCTAAGTAATGTGTGAGTTGCTTTCATTTTTTAAGGTAAAATAATCTTACGTAAAACATTAATTCCTATACCTTAATAACAAGAGTATACAGTATACAGTAGGTGGAGGGTCAATAAAATAGCGACATTATTTTAGACTATTCCAAAAATATATGCACTTAATATATGACCTAAGCGTTTTGATTTTGATTGTGTTTTAATAGAGTATTTAAAAACTCAATTAGGGCAAAATCTAGGTGAAACATATATTTATGGCCTATTTCTGTAGTGTATTTAAGTAGAAAAATGTAGGAGGATATGTCTATGAAGATTAGAGACAGCGTTAGCATTTATACAATAGGTGAAGTATCCAAATTAATAGAGATACCTGTAAAAACTATTAGATATTACGAAAGCATTGGCCTTATAGAGCCATATAAAATAGATTCAAACACAAATTACAGATACTACACCATGAATGAAATATTCAAGTTGGACTTCGTGCGTTTCTTGGGAAAAACGCTTGGGATACCCCTTAAGAAAGTAAAAGAGTATGTAGATATAAAGGATGACCCTGAACTGTTAAAAATTTATTTAGAACAACAGAAATCATCCCTTCAGAATCAGATTAAAAACCTAGAGGATTCAACTAACTTCACAAAACTAAAGTACGATGCTGTGGTCGAGAAAGAAAAAAGAAAATTATTTGTGGTTGAGGTAGTTGATCAACCAGAGAGAATGGTTTACGCACAATACTATGAGATGAAGAGATACGACGATGCATTTATTTATATAAGAAGTTTGGCTATGAAACTGGATAATTCATATAATCATGAGTTGTATCTCATTCAGTCGAGAGTAGAAGATGAGTTTAAAGTTGATGACAATGCTGGGGGATTTATAGGGTTAGATGATGATTTTGGAGAAGGGCATGAATATATTTTACCTAAAGGAAGGTATGCTCAGATTTACTACAATTCACAGGAGGAAGGTAGATTTAGAGCTATTGAACTTATCAGAGAATATTTTAATTCGTCTCAAGCTAAGGCTGGTAGTGACTTTATCATTAGCAAGAAATTGATAGACATCACTTCTATGGATACGAATGACTATTGTTTTAAATTAGAAGTTGGGATTGAATAAGAGTAGTACTAACGATTTAAAATCGAGCAATAGAAGTATATAGGCAAATCACTAACTTGAAATAAACTGGGTGGTTGTTAGATTATTAAAGAATTATATGTTATTTAACTAAGGTGTGCTGTTACTGATTGTTATTGGTATGGGGCAGTTACGAGATTAATGAATCGGCAAACACAGTACTTAGAGAAGGACTAAAGAAAGAAGTAAAGAAAGAGCTGAAAAAAGACTTAAGGAAGATGTCAACAATCATTAGATATGTGGCATCTTTCTTAAGTTAGATGATAATTTCATGATAAAGCGCTTGATTAAAATTGGACATCATAGAATTATGAACTCAGGATAGTACAGGCTACTCCTTGTAGTATAGATAAAATTTCGGAATTATTATAGATTAATACAGGAAATAAATATGAAAAAAAGAGCAAGAAAGAACATTTTAAACTGTAAATATATGTTATTATATAACTTGAGACAAATGTACCCCACCTCTGTAGGTGGCGGTCATAAATCTCATTTCAGTGGGGGTTGAGCCCCACCACCACGCAATCATCATATAACTTATATGAAAATACTGGAGGTATAGTCGTGATTTATAATTCAAATAACAATCTTGTTGAGAATATCGAGATGGACAACGAAAAGATTTCTATAAATAAAACTAAGATAAAAAAAATACTTAAAAAACGAAAAGATACAGATTATAAATGGGATTTCGGAAGAGTGTTCATAATGGCAGGATCGCTTGGATTTTCAGGTGCCGCGTACATGAGTGCCCAGAGTGCTGTGAGAAGTGGGGCTGGTTTAGTCACAGTCTGTGTCCCAAGAGAAATACAAGACATCATGTGCATCAAACTTAGTGAGGCTATGACGTTAAATTATTCTCAAAGCTTAAAAATAGAAAAGTCATTGGAAAATGCACAGTCAGTAGGAATTGGACCTGGAATGGGTAACACAAAAGATACATTAGGAAGATTGATAAAAGTTATAAATACAGCAAAATGTCCGGTGGTAGTGGATGCAGATGCTATAAATGTACTAAATGGAAATTTAGATATACTGAAGAATGCGAAGAACACGGTGATAATGACTCCACATTACGGCGAGATGGGTAGGCTGGTGGGACTAACATCAGAGGAAGTTGAAAAAAATAGATACGTCATTGCAAAACAATTTGCTAAGGAGAATGGAGTTGTTGTTTTACTAAAAGGACACAGGACTTTAGTAACAGATGGAAGTAAAATATTCGAAAATACTACTGGGAACAGTGCTATGGCATCTGGAGGTATGGGAGATGTATTAACTGGGGTAATTGCGTCTTTCGTAGCACAGGGATACGGTGCTTTAGAGTCGGCAATTATCGGAGCCTTTGTGCACGGTCACAGCGGAGATAGATTGGCAAGGGAGATGTTCTGTGTAAATGCTACGCATTTAATAGAGGATCTTCCATATGCGATAAAAGATATTATTAAGGACAAATAGAGAGCTAAAGTAGCATGTAATTCGAGAATGTGAAATAAAGTTTGTAAATAATATATAGAAAAACGCGGGGACATTATGTTTGTCTCCCGCGTTTACTCGTTTATTTAGTCCATATCACTTTTTAGACTCATCGTCATCATTATTATTATAATTGCAGTCTTGCGCATCGCAGTCATCATCGATGTAATTATGATCTGGCTCGTCGTAATCTTCGTCTACATCACTGTATACAGCGTATACACCTAGCGACTTTTCGCTGTTGTACTCTACCTGTTCTCCAGACATGACTTTTTTTCTTAATTTGACCCTGTAGAAAATCCTTACAATAGAATTTATTACAAGAATTCCAAGGGAAATAGATGCACTTAAAAACAGAGCATCGGTGCCCTGAGTAATAGCGAGTGAATAATTCTTTTGAATTACACTTAGCATAGTTTTATAAAGTCCAGCCCCTGGAATAAGTGGTAAAATGCCTGGTAGAACAAAGACTATAGCTGGATGTTTGAGCTTTCTGGCCAAAATTTCACTACAGGCAGAAACAAATGCACCTGCTACAAAACCTGCCAGAACACTTATGCTCGATGCATGGAATGTGCATACATATAAAACCCAGCCAAGTCCACCTACGATTCCTGTAGGTATTAAAAGCTTGCGTTGCATCTGAAAGAATACTGCAAATCCCATGGTCGCTAGTGCACCAAATAAAAAATTCAACCACATAGGTAAATCAACCATTATAACAACCCTCCAAACTGATACCAAACATTGAGGACAAATCCAACCCCAGCGGCAATCGAAACAACTATCATTATGACTTCAAATGCTCTTGCGACGCCTGAGATAATATCTCCAGAAATCAAATCTCTGAGTGCTTTTATGAACGCAACACCGGGTAGCAGTGGCATGATTCCACCGACTATAAGCATCATCGGGTCGGCAAGTATTTTAAAATGAGCCAGCAAAACACCTAATGTCCCTATAAAAAGAGAGCTCGTAAGACAGGCAAATACCGCAATGGAGCTGACCTTGATAATATTATCGTAGACAATAGTGGCCAGTATAGAGATAATCAGGGTCAACGCAAAATTGACAAGCTGGTTACCGCCTAGTAAGCAGGCGAAAAATGCAGATCCAAGTCCAGTTGCAATGTAGTAAACTGGTTTTGGGTAAGTTGCAGAATTCTGGATTGAATACAACCTGTCAACTGCCTTTTGATTGTCGTAATACTTGTTGTTCACATAATCCCTCGAAAAATCATTCAGAGCGGATATCCTATCAAGGTTTATCCCTCTGCTAGTGATAGTTTTCATGAATGACAGTCCATCAAACTTTTCATCTGATATAATTATCACAGTAGGAGTTGTAAACACATTCACGTGGTCAAAGCCCCTAGATCTACATATCCTGAGTAAACTATCTTCGATTCTACTTGTCTCAGCACCATTTTTCAGCATGAGCTCACCGACGAACAATGCGATTTTTAGAACATCTTTTTTTCTGTCTTGAATATAATCTCTATCCATCGTCCCTCCTAATATATTACTTGAGATAAATGCCACAGCTTCATATTCATATGTGGCTGGCATGAATCACATTTCAGTGGGGTGAACATCCCTCTGAAATAGTTGAATCATCATCTAACTCTTAATATTGTTATTATTGCACAAAACAGGCGACATTAATACTTTTTGTGTATTAGCGCCTTGTATAAAAATTATAACAAAATTAGCTATACTTTTGTTGAGTTAAGAAAAAATAATTAAAGGAATTAAAATGAAAAATATTTGCTAGATTAATAAATAATAGATTAACGAAGCCGTTTTTTAACTTAATAAATAAACGAATATATTAGTAGAGTAACTTATAAAATAGGAGTAGCGATTAAAAGCTTAAGTAAAAAAATAGAGGTAATTTTTACAATAATCGAACATAAAAAAGAATGCGTAAATTCTAAATAATTTCGCTTGACTAAGTTGTTGGAAACCATTATAATTCAAAATTAACAGTGGCTATCAAATCTATTAAACAATTAACAAATTAATAAATGTAACAAAATCAATTGCATATCCAGAAACAAAATAATAGAACCATTAAAGAGGTATCATACGTATTATATATATTGAGGGAGGGTTCATAATGTTTGAAAATTTAAGAAACACAGATCAAGAGGTATATGCAAGTATGAAGAGAGAGCTAGAAAGACAGCAGAGAAATATTGAACTGATAGCTTCAGAAAATATAGTATCTCTGCCAGTAATGGAGGCAATGGGAAGTCATCTAACAAATAAGTACGCAGAAGGATACCCAGGTCACAGGTACTATGGAGGTTGCGAATTCGTAGATGAAATTGAAACTTTAGCAATAGAGAGAGTTAAAAAAATATTTGGAGCTGACCATGCAAATGTTCAACCGCATTCAGGAGCAGGTGCAAACTTTGGTGTATACCTAGCTTGTCTTAAACCAGGGGATGTAGTAATGGGAATGAATTTATCACAGGGAGGACATTTGACACATGGTTCAAAGGTCAACTTCTCTGGAAAATACTTTGAATTCCACGAATACGGAGTTAGCGCTGAAGATGGAACAATAGATTACGATGGAGTTAGAAAAATAGCTCATGAAGTTAAACCTAAACTAATAGTAGCTGGGGCAAGTGCTTATCCTAGAGAAATAGATTTCAAAAAATTCAAAGAGGTAGCAGATGAAGTTGGAGCGTTGCTCATGGTAGATATGGCTCATATAGCAGGTCTAGTTGCAGCAGGACTTCACCAAAACCCATGTGAAGTAGCCGATTTCGTAACATCTACCACACATAAGACTTTGAGAGGGCCTCGCGGTGGAATCATACTATGTAAGGCAGAACACGCTAAGGCAATCGATAAGGCGGTGTTCCCGGGAGCACAGGGTGGACCGCTAGAACATATAATAGCATCAAAGGCAGTTTGCTTCCATGAAGCGTTGACACCAGAATTTAAAGAGTACCAAAACCAAATAGTTAAGAATGCAAAAGCTCTTGGAGATGAACTTATGAAGAGAGGTTTTGAACTAGTATCAGGAGGAACAGATAACCATCTACTATTATTAGATTTAACTAATAAGGAGATAACAGGTAAAGAAGCTGAAATAAGACTAGACGAGGCTTATATTACTGCCAATAAAAATACTATACCTTTCGATCCAAAAGGTCCTACAGTAACAAGTGGCATCAGGCTAGGTACTCCAGCTGTCACTACAAGGGGAATGGTGGAAGAAGATATGGCAATTATCGCTGAGGCTATAGACCTTTGCCTTACAAAGAACGATAAGGAAAATGCTCAGAAATTAGTAATAGGATTAACTGAGAAATATCCTATTTACGAAGGGCAAAAATTAATGGATTAATCTGGTACAACTTGAGAGAGATGTTCCATTTAAAAATAAGTGCGAATTAAGCAAAGAGCAACTAATAATGGGGAAGATACAGGCATTTTTAAAAGTGCAGGCATCTTCCTTATTTAACGTGTAAATTTGGAAATCAAGCAATTTAACCTGAGATAAAAATAATGTAGAAAAAACAAAAACACTTGTAGAATAAGGCTTTACACAGTGTATGAACTTCTGTAAAATAATTACGAAAGCATATATTTGGGTATGTCCTAAAATTAAAAAAATATAAACTGGTTGGGTGAAGAGAATGAGTTTAGAGAAAAAAAAGATAAAAGTGATCGAAAATGGAGATAATTAGAATTTTAAAGCGGCTTTATAACAAAGAGAATAGAAAATTTTTCTTGTGTATTGTAATTACATTGTTTATGGTTTCTGCATTTCTGTTTATTTCAAGCAAGCAAATGCAAATGACAAGGGGAAAAGACTATCATACTATGCAGAAATACATCGGAAAGGACGGATATTTTGTATACGGTTCAAATTCGAATGCACAACCTCTCCGCTATCTAGATGTAGACGGGGTATACAAGGGGGCGGTTGTCGACTACGTTACGCAAATTTCACTGGAATTGGGTGCTGATATTCGCACTGAGCCATATACATGGAATACAGCCATTGAAAAGCTTAAAAGTGGTGAAATAGACTTCTGCGATATGCATATCAGTAAAGAAAGAAAAGAAGATTTTGTATTTACAGACCCAATTTATAACTTGAGTTCTGTAGTGGCTGTGAAATCGGATTCAATATATGAATATAAAGATATAAATCTTATGAAAATAGCTACTGAAAGAGGGGATTATGCGAATACGTTTTTGAAACATGAATTCCCATACGCCGAATTAGTGAAAGTAGATAATTTATTGGATGCGGTCGACCTTTTAGAGTCAGGCAAAGTAGATGCAGTAGTTGGAGATGAGCCAATAGTACTCAATATTATTAGGAAATACCATGATAAATACAGAATAATAGATAGAGATCTATATGAAGAACCTGTAGCAATAGCGATGCCAAAATCTTATGCGGAATTAGTTCCTATCATAAATCACGCTATCCGCACCGTAAATGATAAAGGGCAGTTAGAGAAAATACAACAAAAATGGTTTGGGATTTCAACGCCAATGAAAGGCGTTAGGACGGAAATGAAGTACGTAAAAGTGGCCCTTATATTTATTTTAGGCTTGATGATCTTGATAGGACTCATAAGTTTAAACAATTATTCGCTAAAACGATTGGTTTGCACGAGGACCAAGGAACTCGAAATAAGTAGAAACGAACTTCAATTGATTTTCGATAATATACCTGCAGACATTTTGTTTATAAACGAAGAGCAAAAAATATTAAATGCAAACGAGGGTATATTAATGAGGGCAGGTCTTAAAATAGAAGACTGTATAGGTAGGCCGTCTAAATTAATTTTAGAGCAAATTACTTCGGAGTATAGAGAGTTATTCCCATTTAATAAAGACGATGGAGAGAAAAAAACAAGGATACAGGTTAAATCAGGAAAAGAAATCTACGAGATACAGAGTTATGATATTGTTGATAGTAGCAAGGATGAGCAGATGTATCTGATCACTATGAAGGATATTACTTTGGATGAAATCAATAAAATAAATCTACTCCAATCGTCTAAGATGATAGCTATAGGACAGTTGGCGGCTGGAATGGCTCACCAAATCAGAAATCCGCTATCAGTTATAAGAATGCACACGTATATGCTGAGTGCAAACGAGCATTTAGATACAAGTGCAGAAAAATCTCTGAAGTATATAGACGATAGTATTCAGGTGGCTGGAAAAATAATAGACAATGTCTTGAAGTTTTGGCAGATATCAAATGATCAGATGACATATGTAAATATGAAAAAAGATTTTGAGGGAATGATAGACTTGTTTGAAGATGTATTGCTTAGTAGATCTATAATACTTAAGTTTGAATGTGATGACGATTTAGGATTTAATAGCAATATTGAGTCCTTGAAACATATATTTATAAACTTATTGACAAATTCAATCGATGCTACAGAAGATGGTGGAATGATTGTATTGCATTCAGAAAAGGTAGGCAATGAAATAATTATATCATGTACAGACAATGGATGCGGAATTAAAGACGAGGAGGTAGAGAACTTATTCAATCCATTTTTCACAACTAAAGAGCCTGGTAAGGGGACTGGATTAGGTATGTTTATAGTATATACCGAAGTAGAAAAACTAAAGGGGAGGATTGCTGTAGAGAGCAAGGTTGGTATAGGTACAAAGATAACCCTTACCTTACCTTGCCTGATTGAGGAAGGAGAATCAAATGAAGGAAATATTTAAAATCCTGGTTGTAGATGATGAGATGGCTTCAAGAGAAAGTATGGAAATGCTTTTATCCGGTGTTGGCTACCAGGTAAGCACTGCGGAGTCAGCAAATAAGGCATTAGAAATATTAGAAAAAGAATATTATCCTTTAGTGATAACGGATATCATGATGCCTGGCGTGAATGGAATTGATTTTCTAAGGGAAATAAAAGATATTTACAAGGAAACCATAGAGGTAATCATGGTGACTGGATATGGTAGCATTGAAATAGCGGTGCAGACGATAAAGATGGGTGCATTTGAATATTTTATTAAAGGACATGATTTAGAAGAACTTCTACTTTATATCAAAAAGGCAAAATCCATTATAGAGCTAAAGGCAATGCATAACCAGAATAGAAACAACTATACTAGACAGTTTTTGATGACGAGCAAGAATGAGAAGATGAATGAAGTATGGGATATTGTAGATAGGGTTGCAAAGACGGACGCAAACATACTTATAACTGGGGAGACAGGGGTAGGCAAGGAAATCGTAGCACAGAAGATTCATCAGATGAGCAATAGGTCTACAAAACTATTTACACCGATAAATTGTCAAAACTACCCGGATAACCTTATAGAATCTGAGCTATTCGGGTATGAAAAGGGAGCTTTCACAGGGGCGGCTAACAAGAGAATAGGGAAGATAGAGGCTAGTAATGGAGGTACTCTGTTTTTAGACGAGATAGGCGATATGAGCATGCCTACACAGGTGGCGCTTCTTAGGACAATTGAGAGCAGAAAGATTGAGAGAATAGGATCAAATAGTTATATAGATGTGGACTTTAGGTTGGTTAGCGCTACCAATAGAGAGCTAGACAAGGAAGTGAAGTCGGGAACGTTCAGAGAAGATTTTCTCTACCGTATAAACACAATTGAAATCAAAATACCTTCGCTTCGAGAAAGAAGAGAGGACATTCTAGATTTAGTGGAGTTTTTTATAAAAAAATACGAAGAAGAAACCGGAAAAGTTATATGTGAAATTGATAAAGAAACTAAAAAATTTCTATTAGAATACAATTATGCTGGGAATGTAAGGGAACTTAGAAATATGATCGAGAGGATGGTTATTCTCTCAAGTGATGGAGTGTTGAGCCTTCGACGCGACAAGGCTACTTCTAGCGAAAAGATGAATTTTGGAGATTCGTCAGGAACGGTAATACGCGAATGCGATATACTACCGTACAAAGAAGCTAAGCAGAACTTTGAAAGAAAGTATATTCAGAATGTATTAAAGGTATGTGATAATAACATCTCAAAAACAGCTGAATTGATAGGGATTAGCAGAAGACAGTTGTTTAACAAGATAACGGAGTACGAAATAGATACTAAGAGTAGCCAGAGATAAGATATAAGAAAATCTAAAACCGAGAACCGATAATAAATAATAAAAAACAAATAACAGGGAAGAAAGAACCGAGAACCGAGAAAAAATAATAGATAAAAAAGAATAAAGAACAATATTGCTAGGCAATAAATTTCCACGTGGAATAATATTGCCTAGCGATTTGATTAAATGGGAAAAAATAAATAAATCGGAAAATGATGTATCCAATAAACAATGAAAATAAATTAAGTCTAAAACACTTAATTTTTCGGATATATTAAAAAAACAAGATGCTCCGAAATAAGTAGAGAGTTTTTTATATAAATAATGGCACGGATATTGCTTTTAATTGATATAGGAGTACATAGGGTAGATAATAGATTTTATTAATGTAAATCCTAGATGATATATCTAATAAAAAGAGAATATATCTAAACATTTTCAATGTAGATAATCTTGACATGGATAAGGATGCAATTTAAAGTAGGGATTTATTGGCAATATACTTATTTAATTTAAATTTTTTGTTAAAGTGATGAGGTTTCTCATCAGGGGGACGTAGGGTTCGTAAAATAGAAACAATATTAAAAATCAGTGAAGGTCTCAGAATTGTACAATACACAAAGCTGAGGCTTTTTTGCGTATTTAAGAAGTATTAAAATAGACTAGAGATATGTTTTATTATGATTTCATAGAAAACTTTTTAAAAAGTGTTGACATATGTTTTTGATTTTGATAAGATAATACTTGTCCTTGAGAAAGGGACATAGCAAGACAAGAAATAACAAGAATAAACAATTAAACAGAAGTCGAATCGAGATAAAACAATCTTGGTTATCAAATAAGACTTAAAGAACATTGAAAATTAAACAGTAGGTAAATTAAGTTCGTTAGGTTCAGTCGGAACTAACGAATTATAAAAGAA
>JAISJN010000011.1 GCA_031261505.1 Clostridioides sp.
TTTCTGCTGTTTCATATCTATCGACTCCAGCAATTCTCCTTACGTTGTGATCTTTCAATTGCTCGATGACTTTTTCTGAAACAGAATCTGGTCCGCCAGATATAATTACTTCATCTACAAAAAATATACCCCTTTCCCCCAAACATACCGAAACAACGCAGATACATACAAAAACAGCAAACATGAAGTGCGTTTCGACAAAAGATTGAATTTATCCGTATTCTATCATCTTACAGATAGAATATGAGTGGAATAGATTACTATGGTAACAAAAGAAAAAATCCCTACCGATTTGGTAGGGTAAAATTGAAAATGGTAACTCAAAATGACTATATATTGATTAAACTATGATATCCTCACATATTCTATTTGCCCAAATGATTACAATATTGTAATTATTTTAAAAATCAATATGCTATTATATTTATATAATCCAAAAATTAATTACAGAGGGTGACGATATTTATGAATAGCAAAAAAATTAAAGTTATAACTATAATATTGTTGATAGCAGCTATCATTGCTTTTGGTTTAATTCAGTATGTAATAAAAACGTTTCTAGTCAGCCGATTATTACCCACTATCTAATAGTATTTTATATTTTTCTAGTGATCTACGTAATTACAATTACGATAGTGTATATATATAATAAACTAAGAAGAAATAAATAAAAATAGAGAGAACTGTTCAGATAATTGAACGGTTCTCTTCTAATATAAAATATAAGTTCGTGTTTTACACAAAATTCCTTACAGGCTCTACAGACCACTTCATTATTCACCCACGGCAAACACCATCATAGGCATCGCTGACATAACTGCTAAGCTCACTAATTCACACAAAACCACTTTACTTCTAATGAATCAATTTCGTCTCATTCACACATAATACCCTACGAATCTCATCTATATAACTTCTTGAAACACTTACCTCCTGTCCATTAAATAAAAATAACTCGTTTCGCCTTAATGCCCGTACATAACTCCGATTTACAATTGTACTCTTATGACAACGTAAAAATATATCTGGTAAAAATCCAAATACATAATCAATAGTTCTTTTTGTATCAATCTGCTCTCCATTAACTAAGTGAATGTTAGTTATACCATTTAATCTTTCAATATAAAGTATCTCTATTGGCTTTATCCAATAATGAACTTGGTTAACGCCTAGAAAATATAATTCCCGATTACTATCTTCTAATGGATGGGCACGGTCATTTATCACTCTCTTGTCGTAAGCGTCTTTATGCTGCATAATATAAATAGAAGTTAAATTTTGGAAACTAAGCATATCGATTAAACCTTCTTTCGTAGCATTCATGTCTACTACTCTTACGCAGCTATCAATCTGTTTTATTTTGTCATAGATTAATATACTCCTTAGTTTTACTCTTTCATGATATAAAATGACCATGTTAACATGATTTTCTATAACCGATTTGTACAGTTCACACTCTTTTGTTACAAATATCACCTCCAAATCTACTTTAAACATATCCTCAAAAAACCCGACTACCTCTTTAAGGAGATTTACGATTACTTCACTGCAAAAAATAATCAATTTCATAGTCCACCTCCATCCATCAATTTTTAAGTTCTAATACTTATTCTTCCATCAACGATATTCAGTATACATAGTGCCTTGAAAAATATATACCATTTTTATTTATTTTTCGAAATACCTTACAGTAAAACAACGCATTTAGACTACAAAATGACTAGTATATTGCACGTTTTTGCACTCAGGTAATATTATCCTTTTCGTTTAAATATCAATTAAATGGGTATGAAAAAGTCTACTGTGTTTGAACCTTTATTAAATGGGTAATAGAAATTCTACGAATTAAAGATTAAAGAAAATAGATAATCCACACGCCATTTTTACCAACGTGTGGATTATCTATTTTCTTTAATCTTTAATCTCTAATCTCTAATCTCTAAATCTTTAATCTCTTATCTTTAATTGTAATTCTATTTGATATTGCAATTAGTCATTTAATTTTAATTAACACTTGGCACATCTTGTAATGTCCATTCTATCTCGCCGCTGTAATGTCCCACCCTGAGTTTTGTCGCTGGCACTTCTAATTTAATGCCGTCATTGTTAGTGCTCCACTTGTTCGAGACCACGTATTCATTTGAATCATAATTCTTATGTCTATTTATCACGATTGAATTATTTTTATTCAATATATACTTCGTACCGTTATCGTAATAGCACACGACTTCTTCGATTACTCTGCTTTCATCGTTGTTATCTGTTAATTCTTTAAACATCCTAGCAGATAGCTGCCATTCATTTTTCTGTATTCTCGTATCGACCACTGCTAATGCTCCAGTGTGAACAGCCCATTTTTCAATAGCTGTTCCAAGTTGCAACTCCATTGTACCAAAGTTTATCTCATCTGGAATCTCTGTCAATTCTAGTGTTCCAGATATAGGTACGGATGTCGCTTTTTTAAACATGGCATCGTGGACTTTTGTGTCTGCATCTGGATTTGTGTTTCCACTTGCATCGCTCATGTATATAGTCAGATATTTTCCAACTTCTAAGCTCACATCTGGCAAGTCTAGTTTCCATTTGCCATCTTGATCTACTGTCGCCGTGCAGTCGTTGCCATCTTTTTGCATATACGCCCCAAAATATTTTACCTTCACCATAGCGCCAACTTCGCCGTCGACTCCATTTATCGTCCTCGTAGTTGGTTTTAATGGTCCAGTTGTAACCTTGGCTGGCTCTGGTGGAGTGATGTCTATCACATCTGTCTCTGCAACTACATTTGACTTGCCATTGATGTTTGATCTATCTATAGTCGTTTTAAAATGTGTTTCCGCTGGATAGAATTTATCTGCATTGTATTTCAAATATCCATCTTTATCTATATTTACTTTATACGGCTTTAAATCAAGTGAATTTTCAATTATCACAGCATTTTTAAATAAGTTTTCTGTTGCGTATACATCCTGTATTTCCATGTTCTCGCCAATAGTTGCACTGTCGTCTACCTTTGGAAATTGTCCAACTCGAACCCTGGCCCTTATTGGCTTATCTGCATCTGTCAACTTATCGACGTGATTACATTCATCCGGTACATTACCGTAGATTATAACTGGATCGAAATTTCCACCTGATATTCTATGTCTATCGTTTGGTTTTAAATTTTTAGCTACATCTGAATTATCCGAATAGACATTCGTGTTTTTAGTGATTTGAATGTTATTTGAATAATCAAAGCAATCCGTCGGATTCCCCTTGATATCGTCTTTCTTGTTCCATGCAAATACTCCAACTCCATTTATATTGAAACTGTCCGCTCCACTCATACCACCAAACACATTGCCACCACCCGTAATCACTATATCAAACTCAGCTGGCTTATCCAAAGTTATAGTATTTGTCGAACCAGATTTCATATTTACAACTTCGTCCTTTTTAGAGTTTGAATATAAATACACTTTTGACCCCGGTTGAGCAGTTATTGAAGACTTATAAGCCTGCATATCTATTACGGATTTGTTATTGCTCCTAAGACCCAAAGTTGCTCCTTCATTTACAATTAGTTTTTGATCTAGATTCCTTTGAAACCTAAGTGCATTTCCGTCTGCGAGACAATAGAGTTTTGAATCTTTTCCGACAGTAATTGTACTGAAATTTCTGTATATCGGTGGATATGTATCCTTATTGTCCGCTGTCTCTAGTTTTACATATGCATTTTCACCGACTGTAAATTCGTGGTTAGATCCAGTTCCTTTACTGTCTCCTCTAAACCAAAAACAGGATACATCTTCTCTTTGTACTTTTGCAGTGAAGTTTGTATTGTCCTCAAACTTTACGCTTCCGACCAAGCCGACTTCAGCCCTCGGACTTAAGTGTACATCTCCATAAAATGTTATATCACTGCATTTAGCAAAGACTACTCTATTAACTGGAAATATACTACTATTTTTAGTATTATCTGTATCTATATTACCTATCCTGAACTTCCAATTTTCTGTATATGAGGAAGCACTAGATCCAATAAATGCATCCGTCGGTTCTTCTGGCTGGTATGAATGGTCAGACTGAGATATTGAAAGGTCGTGCATCTCAAAAACTTGAATTCCATAATCCTTATAGTTCCAATCATACCAGTAGTTCCAGTAGTTCCAGTAGTTCCAATCCTCCCAATCGTAAGCTTCTCTAGGTTTGCCAATTGGAAGATAAGCACGATTCGCCCCACCGTAAAGTTGAAGTTTATAATATCCTCCATTGTCCTTTGCCCCGTTTATCTCTAGGCTTTTCGTCCTACTAGCCAAACCATCATCTTTAGAAGTAGTAGATTTAGTTGTTTCAATATCAGCCTTTAGATTTATTTTTACGACATTTGGATCGTTGTAAGCATTTCGAAATTCATTCCAGTCATATACATTGACTTCATTAGACAATGCTCTAAGCTTAGGAGTTTCCTGGCTATCTTCACTTGTACTTTCTTTTTCCTTGCCTTGCGTGTCCCCAGAATTTCCCTGTGTATCCTCTCTTTCTTTAGCTTGTGCGTCTGACGAATTACTATGGGCATTCTCTTGATTATTTTTTTCTGTTTCTAATACATCATAATCACTTTTCCCTGGAATATCCACTTTGATTTCTGGTGTATCTCCTTCAACTGCAGATCTGGCCTTCGTTTTGCCAACTTCCTCCGCAAATACACTTATACAACCCGAGCTAAATACAATTTGAGCTACCATAACTATAGCTAAGGTAGAAGAAAGGACACGCTTCACAGTATATATCTTAAGGTATTTAGACCGTAATCTATACAATCTTTTCAATAATTATCACCTTCTTTTTTAACCTTTTTCAACGATTATCATCTTAATTATATTCGCTATCATTTTTACGTTTTTTCTTAACTATTATTACTATACCGCTGATAAGTATTGCCAGTACAAGCACGGCTATACCTATTATCATATACAGCCTATTTTTATCTTTGATGTCGACGTCTTTATTGTTCAATTCTCCAGCCATAGCCTTGGTTATTTCAAAGTCCTTGTCAAATTCCCACCTACCCTTAGATGATGTTACTAATATGTGCATTGTGTACTTCCCTGCTATTAACTTTTGCCCATTTAGCTTCGTAAGGTAGTCGAAATTTGAGTTCGGTGCCATCTGCATCCCCTTGTCGCTTGAAGAGTATATAGTCTTCTTGCTCTTATCGCCTTTTTTATACGCATTTGCGCTCACCGCTACAGAGTTTATATACGTCGGTGTATAATTTTGAATATTAGACGCCAATACGTTTCTGTAATTGCTTTGAGTCGCTGTTACGCTATTTAGGAGTAAGTCTGGTTTAATTTTTTGATTTAAATCTTCTCTCATCACTATTGCTACAACGTAGGCAAACTTATTGCTTATCGTTGCACCTGTATTGCTGTCTTTTTTCTTTGATGAATCTTTTTCCTGTAGGCATATCCCTCCTGTCAGCACTCCCTCTATCTTTTCCTCTGGCATCTTGATATCTAGATTTAAGGTGTACTCGCCTTTTTTAAGAATAGTCACCTCAGCTTGAGTCTTCACTAAATCCGCCATATCGTATTTAAGCGAACTGTCTTTTTTGATAGATGATTTCCCGTATTCGACTACTCCATTCGTATTGGTCTTTGCTGAATTTATCGACGGCTGTATCACGACATCTTTGTCAGTTGCGTTTTTTAGCAATATACTCACAGTCTGAGTAGCACCTGGTTGCATCTGAAGGTCGAAGTACGTCTTTTGTTTATCGACCTGGTTATCTGGAATATTTGTGGTTACTGAGAAATTTAATTCAGCTGCATTTCCCGTGTTTGAGAACATAGTGCATATCATTGCGATTGACATAAACAATATGCTGATTTTTTTCTTCATTTCAATCTTACCCCCGCTTACTCTAATGTCTTTGTTATAAATTTGTTAAAATATCTGGTACATCTAATAATGTCCAAGTAAGATTAGCAGTATATTCCTTAGCGTATACTGTAGTAGTGCTTGGTACAGTCAACTTAACGCTTGAGCCCTTACTATTACTATCACCGAATCTAGCTAAATGAGTTCCCTGTCCCTTATCTTTTTCTGCTAACATAACTGTCTTAGATTCACCTGATGGAGTTATTTCTATTGTAGGATAAGCTATTGGAAGTTGATCTGTTGTAGCTGTAGCTGTAACAGCTTCTATATTGCTTACGGTTATCTTTGCTCCAGTCAATACTTTATTATCTGATGTTTTTAACTCCTCATCTTGTTTCACCAATAATCTCCAACCGTCACCAGTCAATCTTTGGTCACTAACTTGTACGTAGTTTGGTTTAGTAGTTTCTAAACCATGAGCTTCTTTCCAAGCTTGCGGAAGTGCGAAGAAATTCATTTCATATCCTATTTGTATTTCATGTGTTTCGAAATCAAAGTTAGATACATGGTCTATTGATAGTAAGCCACCAGTTCCTGGTTCTGGATCTGGGTCCGGTTTACCTTGATCTGGATTTTCTGGATCTTCTGGATCTACTATTGGTTTGTCTGGATTAGTAGGTGCCGTGAATACTACCTTCGCCTTAGACTTTAGTATTGCTGGAGCATCTGCAAATACCCTTACTCCACTAGATGTTAGAGTTATTCCCGCTATAGTGATCAATGTTGCTATTTTCTTTAAATTCATTTTTAATACCCCTCTTATTTTTAAAATTATGACTCATTGTAAAACTATTGATTTTTAACTTCTAATTAACTTCTTTATTTCAATACCCTTGTTTTTTAAATTATTTATTTTCCACTTCACATCAGTTTTTCCACTCTGCCCTTTGATTAATGCCTAGTGGACGTGTTTTATTTGAATACCTTTGAGAGATCTTCACTGCTGTGTCGTACCTGTTGTCGCCGTAAATTCTTTCGATATTCTCAACTCTGAGTTCGCTTTCTGTATTTCTTGTCACTGACTGGTATCCTCCGCCTATCATTGCATATTGTATTCCATAGTTTTCAACCTCATCCACTACTGTCTTGTGCAATGATTCTGGTTTAGTAAGTAAAATAGGTGCTTTAAACAAATTAGCTAGACTGTTTATGCAGATACCATCGGGAAAATTAGTCCCGTCTACAAGTACCATATCTTCGGTATTACCCGTCAGTTTCCTTACGTTTTCAGAAATTATCCTTGCAGTTTCGTACCTGTCTATTCCACCCATTCGACTGACTTTAGATAGTTTTATATCAGCCTCGATGTTTTTAGACACCGACCTGTAACCTCCACCTATTGTAATCTCAGATATATTCCATTTTGAAATAACATCTGCTGTCTCCTTCGTAAGTTTCGATGTTTCTGTTATAAGTATTGGCTCCTTATTTAAAGATGCAAACGATGATATGCTAATGATGTCTGGAAAATCTACACCCGACACTAATACCGCCTTGCTGTCAGTTCCTGTCAATCTCCTTACTTCTTCTGCAATTTTGACTGATGTACTGTATCTATTCAATCCTCCAAGTCTTCTTACCTCATACTGAGATAATTTATCTTCAATCGACTTGGATACTGAATCAGTACCACCTATTACAATGATCATTTTAGCATTGAGCCTTTTTATTTCTTTTACTGTATTCTCAGATATATTTTCCTTCTGAGTCAGAAGCAATGATGTATCCAACTCGTTTGCTAGCACTGATGCCGTCAATACGTCCGTGTATTTTTCGCCACTAGCTAAAACCACTGCACCGCTATCGTGCTCGATTGGACCATCTGGCCTTGGATCTGGGTCTGGCTTTAGATCTGGCTTATATGGTTCTTTAAATGTTATTCCTACATTCGACTTAGTTTCTCCCCCTGATGCATTTGCTGTTTCTAGATATATTGAAGTCGACAATATACAGGTTAGCGACAGGGACACAAGTACTTTCATATACTTCATATAACCCTCCCTGATTGGTTTTCTAATTTCGTATCCGCATCGCCTCCACCTAGGTTCAATATTTCTTACTCTTTAACTCGCTCGATAATAGATACTCCTCAACCTGCATAGAGCTAGGATCTTATAATTTTATTTTGCTTATGACACGAGGTGTATACCCCCTCAAGTTAAATGATGATTCAACGCTTTCAGTGGGGGATTTCAAGCCCCACTGAAATGAGATTTATGCCCGCCACCTATAGAGGTGGGGGACATTTGTCTCAAGTTATAAGCGAGGATATTTCTAGAGCGTGTAAACTTCAAATATTTTCCCATTATTATTTGGTTCTAAGTTATCCCATATGTAGATAACCTGTATATATTAATTTGGTATATACCAAATTTATATCAAAGCGTATTTATCCCTTCAATCTCACGCTATAGTGTATTTTGTATACCGTATACATTATAGAGTAAATTCTTTAATGCTTATTCAACGATTTCGGTAATTGATTTCAATCACCTTGAAATAATAAGTATCCCCCAACTAAATAGGCGAGGGAGATTTATCTTAAGTTATACCATATTACTTCTAGCTCCTAATTATTTTCTTAACCTTTAGTTCTAATTGCTCATTATCGCTCTAGCAATGTTTTTCCTTGTGATTATACTTATGATTATTATTTTTAATGTTCTTCTGAATGTTTTTTGATTGTTTAGGTATTAGTCGTCGTTCCCGCGATTGGTCTTCTCCAATCTGCCTTAAGAAATTTATATGTAATTACTTGCAATGGCGATTACTTGTGATGGTGATCTCGTGGTTATGGATTGTATGTACATTAAACCTCCGATACACATCCTTCTGTGATAAAATGGAATATACTTCTCATGTTTTTCACAGTCATGCTTTTTGTGGGAAATAATAACTATATTTCCTTAGTGTATGTTTTTTGCTAATTCATGTTTTTATTTCCATAAGAGTAGCCTACTGAGAATATCATTATTTAATACTGGATGTCAATAGTAATTTTAGACACGTCTTTAATTTTTTCTAAAATCAAAAAAACACAACAATTGTTGTAAATTAATTCTACAATAATTATTGTGCGTTTTTTTCTTTATTTCTTTATTTTATTTTTATTTTTTCGGAAATATATTTAATTTATTTACAATTCATAGAGTTTTTTTTAGCAAATTTATTTCGATTCTTTTTTTCTCTATTCACTTTATTTCTCTACTAACTTACTTCCCTATTTCTTTTTAAATAGGTTTTCTATCTTCTTTCCGAAACTGCTTTTTTTCTCGTACGACTTGCCTGTACATTCTATTGCAAATTCGTTTAGAATATCTTTTTGCTTTTGGTTTAAATTAGTAGGTACTTCTATTACCACTTTGACGTACTGGTCTCCCCTTGAGGCGCTTCTCAATTTAGTTATGCCCTTACCCTTCAATCTAAATACAGTTCCCGTCTGAGTGCCATCTGGTATCGTGTACTTGACCTTTCCATCCAAGGTAGGTACTTCTATCTCATCTCCTAGAGCTGCCTGAACAAAGGTTATAGGCATTTCAAGGTATACGTCGTTGCCTTCTCTTGTGTAGATAGAGTGAGGTTTGACTGTTACAGCTACATATAGATCTCCCCTTGGAGCTCCTTTTTCACCGTATTCACCTTGACCTGATACTTTTATCATTTGACCGTCGTCTATACCAGCTGGTATGTCTACCTCGATAGTCTTGCTTTTTCTTACACTTCCTGTACCGTGGCAGTTTGAGCATGGTGAGTCTATTACTTCACCTGTACCGTGGCAAGCACTACATTCTCTTGTGCTCGCAATGTTTCCAAATGGTGTTCTCTGGACGCTTCTTACCTGACCTGTACCATGGCAGGTATCGCAGGTTCTCTTTGAAGTACCTTGTTTCGCACCTGTTCCATGGCATACGTCACATTCTTCATTTCTCTGAACTTTGATTTTAATGCTTTTACCAAATGCTGCCTCTTCAAATGTTATAGATACATCTTTTCTGATGTCGTTTCCTCTTTGTGGTCTCCTTGGACGATTTCCTCCTCCAGTGAATCCACCTCCGAATATGTCGCTGAATATATCGCCGAATCCGCCTCCGAACATGTCTTCAAATCCGCCGCTATAGTTTCCATATCCTCCTTGACCTCCAAATCCTGCTGGACCATCTGGGCCAAATTGATCGTAATTCTGTCTCTTTGTATCGTCAGACAATGTTTCATAAGCCTCGTTTATTTCTTTGAATTTTTCTTCAGCCTCTTTATCCCCAGGGTTTCTGTCTGGATGATACTTCATTGCCAACTTCCTGTACGCTTTCTTTATTTCTTGGGCCGTAGCTTCCTTGTTTACTCCTAAGACCTCATAATAATCTCTCTTACTCGCCAAAGTTTTCCACCTCAATCTTCAATCTTGATTCTTGATTCTATATCCACTCCTCTTTTAACCAACATTAATTAAATTGTGATTTGACACTTTCCGTGGTGGATTTCAACTCCCACTGAAATGATCCCAATGCCAACTACCTGTAGATTGTGCTGCATTTATCTCAAGTTATATTTTTAATGCAAGTGCTAAAACGAGGATAATCCCGCACCTCTATTACACCGTATTTATGCCCCCCACCTTAGTAGGCGAGGGCATCTTTGTCAATTTATAGAGGTGTGGGATATCTTTCTAATTTCTATAGTTTATACTTATTTATCTTCGTCAACTTCTGTGAAGTCTGCATCTACTACATTATCGTCTACTGGAGCTTTTTCTTCTCCTGCTTCTTCACCTTGTGCTGCCTGTTGTTGAGCTGCTGCTTGATATAATTTTTCAGATACTTTACCGAAGCTAGTCATAAGTTCTTCGATTTTAGCGTTTATTTCTTCAGCTGTAGCATCTTCCTTGTCTTTTATTTCTTTAACAGCTGCGATAGCTTTTTCTATTTCTTCTTTTTCTGAATCACTTATCTTATCTCCAACTTCTTTTAAAGTTTTTTCAGTTTGATATACAGTTGAGTCAGCGTGGTTAACTGCTTCTATTTTTTCTTTTTTAGCCTTGTCAGCTTCTGCATTCAATTCTGCTTCTTTTACTTTCTTTTCTATTTCGTCTTCAGATAGATTAGTATTTGAAGTTATTGTTATTTTTTGTTCTTTACCTGTTCCAAGGTCTTTTGCACTGACGTTTACTATACCGTTGGCATCTATGTCAAATGTTACTTCTACTTGTGGTATTCCACGTGGTGCTGGTGGTATATCAGTAAGTTGGAATCTTCCTAATGTAGTGTTGTCATAAGACATACTTCTTTCACCTTGTAGTACGTGTATGTCAACTGCAGTTTGATTGTCTGCTGCTGTTGAGAATACCTGTGATTTCTTAGCTGGTATAGTTGTATTTCTTTCTATTATCTTAGTCATTACGTTACCCATTGTTTCGATACCTAGTGATAATGGAGTTACGTCTAGTAGAAGTATGTCGTTTACATCCCCAACTAGTACCCCTGCTTGTATTGATGCACCTGCAGCAACACATTCATCTGGGTTGATACCTTTATGAGCGTCTTTTCCTAAGAATTTTTTAACTGCGTCTTGTACTGCTGGTATTCTTGTAGATCCACCCACTAGAAGTATATCGTCTATTTCACTAGTTGATAATCCGGCGTCTTTCATTGCTCTCTTTGTTGGTTCCATAGTTTTTTCTACAAGTGATGCTGTTAATTCATCAAATTTTGCTCTAGTTAAGTCCATGTTTAAATGTTTTGGACCTTCTGCTGTTGCAGTGATGAATGGTAAGTTTATATTTGAACTCATTGTTGATGAAAGTTCTTTTTTAGCTTTTTCAGCTGCTTCTTTTAATCTTTGAAGAGCCATCTTGTCGTTTCTAAGGTCTACGCCTTCAGATTTTTTAAATTCTGCTGCCATCCAGTCTATTACTATTTGGTCGAAGTCATCTCCACCAAGTCTGTTGTTACCAGCTGTTGCTAGAACTTCGAAAGTACCGTCTCCTATTTCAAGTATTGATACGTCGAATGTACCTCCACCTAAGTCGAATACTAGTATTTTCTTTTCTTGGTCTATCTTATCCATACCGTAAGCCAAGGCTGCAGCTGTTGGTTCGTTTATTATTCTCTTTACTTCAAGTCCTGCTATTCTACCTGCATCCTTAGTTGCCTGTCTTTGTGCATCTGTAAAGTACGCTGGTACTGTTATAACTGCTTCTGTTACTGTTTGACCTAAATAACTTTCTGCATCTGATTTTAATTTTTGAAGTATTATAGCTGATATTTCCTGTGGTGTAAATTTCTTACCATCTATATCTACTGTGTAATCTGTACCCATATGAGTTTTGATTGATGTAACTGTTTTATCTGCATTTGTTACTGCTTGTCTTTTTGCAGGTTCTCCAACTATTCTTTCTCCGTCTTTTGTAAATGCTACTACTGATGGAGTTGTTCTCATACCTTCTGAGTTAGGTATTATCTGTGCTTCTCCACCTTCAAGTACTGCTACACAAGAGTTTGTTGTTCCTAAATCTATTCCTATCATCTTAGCCATTTTAAAAATCCTCCTATTTGGTATTATTCTTTCTCTATTTTTATTTTGATATTTACATTTTCTATATAATTAGTTTGAAACCTTGACCATCGATGGTCTTATTACCTTAGTTCCAAGCTTATATCCCTTTTGAAGTTCCATTATTACCTTGTCAGGCTCTACACCTTCTACACTTTCTTGAGTGATAGCTAGGTGGAAATTAGGGTCAAAGTCCTGATCCATAGCTTCTATAGGCTCTAATCCAGACTTAGCAAGTGCATCTATAAGTTGTTTATGCACTAATTCTATACCCTTATACATATTGTTTTCTTTATCGTCGCAAGCATCTAAGGCTCTTTCCATGCTATCTATTACTGGAATGAGTTCCGACATTATCTTTTCATTTGCAAATAATGAGAGTGCGTCCTTTTCTTGCTTTGTTCTTCTAATGTGGTTGGCGTATTCCGCTTGAAGTCTAGTGTAGCTATCTTTTAATTCATGCAGCTCATCTTGTAACTTCTTTATTTCCAACTTATCGCCTAAATCAGATACATTTTCTTGAGTTGATGCTTCTGATTCCGCTGAATCGTCATCTCTAGTAAATCTTCCTGATTCGTTGGCTTCAAATTCTTCTTGTTTCGTATCGCCTTCCGTTTGATTCTCTGTTTTTATCTTTTCTTCTAAATCTTTTTTATCTTTTTCCAAAACATGCACCTCACAAATCAGATTTTATCTTTTCTTATTTATCAATAAACTCATATAATTAATTATAGAGTATATCCTAGCGTAGTCCATTCTAGTTGGGCCTATGAAACTTATCTTGCCCACTAGATCATCATCGACATTGTACGTTGCAGTCACTATGCTGCACTCCTGTGCCAACTCGAAATCATTGTCGCTACCTATTATTATATTCAGGTTGTCTTTTTGAATTCCTGTTGATCGTATCATTGTCGCGAGATTTTCCTTTTCTTCAATCATACCTAGGAAATTTCTTGCCTTGATTATGTCATTGAATTCAGGATAGTTAAATATATTCGTCGCCCCGTTTAATGTGAGCGAAATTTCGTCATCAGACAACTCTGAGTTCATTAAATGAAGTAATTTGTCGATCAGGGCTGAGTTATCGTTTATCTCGTACTTTATATATTCTATAATCGAGTCGTCTAACTCGTCGATCGCCTTACCTGATAACTGCGATGTCAGATTATCTGATATTATATTTAATTTTGCCTGTTCGAGCCCTACCTTTGTAGTAAGTTTGACTCTCTTAATATCTCCCCTATCAGTCACAACTATCAACAATATTTCATTGTCGTCTAATGAAACAAGATGGATATTTCTTATGACCTCTTGTTTTGTAATACTGCTTATTACGGATATAGTAGTGTAATTAGTCAACTTCGATAAGAGCTTTGATGTCTGGTGAATTAATTCTTGGATATGATCGATGTTTTCATCGACGCTATCTGCAATCATATTCTTATCTTCCTCACTTAGCTCTGCCTCGCACATCAATGAGTTGACGTAGAGTTTATACGCCTTTTCTGAAGGAACTCTACCTGCTGAAGTGTGTGGCTGTATCAAATACCCAAGCTCTTCAAGGTCTGCCATCTCATTTCTAATAGTCGCGGCGCTAATACCAAGGTTATATCTCTTTGACAGGCTCCTTGAGCCTACAGCTTCTGCCGTTTCGATATAATCTTTTACAATAGCTTTTAGAATATTTTGTTTTCTATCGTTTAAATCCATCAAACCGCCTCCTGCTTAAAGTGAGCTTTCGTTGTTAGCACTCACCAGACTCGAGTGCTAAAAAAGTATCTATATAGTTTATAACATTTATTCATTATTAAGTCAATGGTTATCATCAAAATTATCTAGTTTCTCGTTTTTTTTGTAAGAATTTAATAAGCAAAACGAGAATCAGGATTGTCCAAGCGTAATTACTCATCCGTATCTCAATTATTGCCTTCTTTATAAATTCGTAAAATTTGTACAAACAAAATGAGAATCGAGATACAAACGCAACTACGCATTCGTATCTCGATTCTCATTTTGTTTGTACAAATTTGTTTCTTCAATATGTCTTAACAACAACATGTGTTTCATATATATGATTATAATCCAAAATACATAGGTTTAAACATATTTAACAAACTTTTCAACTTATTTCTAATCATTCTCAAGCTAGTTTTAAACCAGCTATAATTATTAGAAATAGTGAGAAATTACTTTGATATTATTTCTGTATTACTCTCTATTTCCAAGCAATGTCTGTGAAGATCTCACATATCTTGACTGCTGTTTCGTATCTATTGACACCAGCTATTCTCACAACTGAATTCATAACCTGTTTTAAACTGTCTTCTATTTCTTTTGATATAGAAGTTTCTCCACCCGCAATTGTTACCTTAGTTATCTTCCAATCAGAGATTGCTTTTTCTGTAGTGGCTGTGAGTTTATTCGGCGCTGAAAGCAGTACTGGTTCGCTGTAGTACTCAGCCAAACTGCTTATTGTAAGCGCATCAGGGAACTTAGTGCCATCTACAAGCACTGCGTTTTTATCTACGCCTGTAAGTCCTCTTAGTTCGTTTCCAAGGAGTACAGCTGTCTTGTATCTATCAGTTCCGCCGATTCTTTTAACAGTTGGTATTTTTATGCTATCTTTTAGACTAGTCTCTATATCTTTAGATACGGATAAAACTTCCCCACCGATTGTCATATTTTTGATTTCCCAGTCTTTTAAAGCCTTTTCACTGTCTTTGTTTAATGTATCTGGCTTTGTAAGAAGTATAGGAGCGCGTCTGTAGGCTGCTAATGATGAAACAGTCATAGCGTCTGGGAAGTTCGTACCGTCAACTATAAACGCATCTTTGAAGTTACCTGTTATTGATCTCACTTCATTTCCTATTTCAACTGCAGTTGCGTATCTATCTGGTCCGCTCACCCTTCTTACCTTATACTGTGTGAGTTGATCTCTTACTTTTTCAGCTACAGAGGCTGGACCACCTGAGATTATTATCTCGTCTGGTCTTATTCTATTTATTTCCGCTATAGTCTTCGCATCTATAGAATCCAAACTTGTAAGTAGGATTGGCGCTAATTTTTCATGTGCCAAGACAGAAGCTGTAAGTACATCCGTGTATTTTTCTCCATTTGCTATTACAACTACCCTATCTTTATCTTTATGCGGTGGTGGATCTATAGTTCCAGTGACATTTGTAAGCGAGTAGACCGCCCATGGTTTTTCGATTTCACCGTCGTTGAATTCGTCGGCTGCCTTTGCGATGATATCCGCATTTCCAGCTCCAACCGCCTTCACCTTACCATTTTCATCTACTGTTGCAACCGATGTATTAGTCGAAAACCATTTTACACTTGGTTTTTGAGTTGTGCTGTCTCTATCGTTAGCCTTATCCTTGTTTATATCCTTACCCTGTATCCCCTCGTGCGTAAATGAGTTGTCTATATCATCCGTCATACGAGCCTCAAGCTGAATCACATCTCCCTTTTTCACATTCGCAGGTGGATTTGGATTCGTGTCGCTTACAGAAATCTTTTGAACCAAAGATGTGAATACACAGTTTTGGAATGTATCTATGTCTGTATTTGCCACAATAGGATCCTTATCTACGTCAGTTCCGTACTCTGAGTAAGTTAAGTTGTTTGACGTACCATATAGATTTTTATTGCTATCTAGCTCTGCTGCTAACGGTTTAACCCCATCTACTACCTCTTTTAAGGTGCAGCGCGCCGACTTATCAAAGTCTATATTGAATACTGTATATCTATTGTTTGTTTCTGGTAGTTCGATCTCTGATGTTGTTTTAAACTCAATTATCTCTGATTCCTTAGTGGAACTAGTAGTAATATCGTTTGCCACATCACTTACAGGTATTATGTTGAATTTAATTTTTTCCCAATTGCCTAGATAGGTAGTTGCAAATTTGCTCGATACTTTTATCTCTGGAGCTGTAATCTTTTCTAATTCACTTCCTACTTCGTATTTTATATTGTATTCCTCTTCATCTGTTATCCCTTTTATTTTTCTTATAAAGGCTACAGTATCTATTATATTTTGAATTTGCTGCGACTCTGTTTTGCTATCTCCCTTTTTGACTACAAAGGTATTATCCTTCAGGTCAAATATCGCATAATCAGTTGCAGTCGCTGGAATCAATTTATTTAATCCGATATAGTTTGTCGTCCAAGATCCATTTTTATTTCTAAGCTGTGCGTACCTGTAGGTCTCACTAGGAAATGCCACTGTGTCGTACATGTAGTTTTCAATCCATACGTTTTTGAACTTATCATCCATATTACTGAAATTTAAGCTTCCTGTAAAAAATACACCAACATTTGAATGTGTACCAGACGATCCATCTTCAATCTTGATAAACGGATAGCTAACTCCACCTACATAATTCGCTCCACCCTCTACACTGTCTAGGCTCAGGTCGTTGAAGTATATATTCTCACTTCCATTATTCACCTGTATTGATGAATAACCTAACTTTGCTTTGGTATTTTTGATAGTCACGTCGTTGAATAGGACGTTTTTAGCTCCTATGATATTTATAGCCACATTGTATTCGGACTTATCAGAAGTCTTCTCCTTCATATTCTGAATACTGACATCGTCAAACACCACTCCATTTGCTCCCTGTAGTATTTTTATAAAATAACGTCCGCTCGAGTTACTCTGTTTTCTCATGCCGACGTTGTCTCCGTCTATGGCTAGGTTTCTAAATAGTATATTGCTCCCAACTATACCTATCGATTGATTTGATATTTCACTTCCATCTTTGCCAGCTTTTAAGACTACATTATCCTCTAGTCCAATTAAAGCCATATCCCCTTTAGAAAACTTCCAAGATCCTACACCACCGGCGTTTATGTACTCTCCGCCCTTAAAGAAAGCTGTGAATTCACCTGGCTTTCCGTGAGCGAATATTTTGTTTAGTTCTCCCGCCCCAAAATCGTTTCCTACAACTACAGAACACTCCACTTCCTCACCATCGTAAACTATCTTTGTCAAACCTCCATTTGAGAGAAAATCAGCATTTGCAGCCCCAGCGTCTGGATAAATAAGATAGTACTTTGATTTGTCTTTCCACGATGCTGACTTCAGGAGATCGTTTGCGTTTTTGTCGTCTTCATCTGATTTTCCCCTAATTACTACGTTTGGATCTGCTTGTATTTCTGATTTTTTATCCCCGTGCGTGATCTCCGCTGATGCTGGAATTATTGTCGTTGTTGCAAATAGAGCAACTGAAATAGTTAATGCTAAGTAGCGCTTTAACTTGTTCGAATGTTTTGCGATTTTCATGCGTATCTCCCCCGTATTTAGTATTTTAAATGTCATTAGAGCAACATTTTTAGTCTAGTCCTTAAATATATCTCAATTGACTCTTTAAAAGAATTTATTCACTCAAAGATAAATAATTACGCTTACTGTGAATGAAACTTTTGTTTACACATTTATTAACATAGACTGTATACAATTATCTCATAAAAATCTTTCCATGTCTATTTAAACTTAACCCGCTACTTCACATCATCTATTTTATAAATTTCTAGGAAAGATTTTCATTCGCAAACGATTGCAAATACCCGTATATGGAATGTGTTTCTCGGTTTAACTGGTAACACTTCCAATATTTTTCAATCACCTATCTTCTTCAATACACTAGCGTATATCATTATTCGTTATTCCGCTAAATTGTATCGATTGTACAACCGATACAAGCGTCTTATTCCATAAATTCTACAAAAACAGAATTGGATATTTCCCTACCCTTTTGTGTAAGGCGTATCCCCTTCTCATCCTTTACTATCAACTTTCTTTCTTCAAGAGCGCTCACCTGATTTGAGTACTTTGACATGAAATCAACTCCAAAATCTCTTTTGAAGTCCTCAAAGTATATTCCCTCATTCATCCTGAGTCCCATGAATATTTTCTCTTCTAGCTTGTCTTTCAAAGTCAGATATTCTTTTGAATCTATTGGCTTTTTTCCTAGCTCTACCATCTCGTGATACTCGTCTAGCGAACATACGTTGTTGTACCTAATATCTTCTATATATCCAGCTGCACCAGGTCCTACAGCTATATAATGCTCACATTTCCAATATCCTTTATTGTGTTCACATTCGTAGCCGTCCTTTGCGTAGTTCGATATCTCGTATTGATGGTACCCCTGAGTAGCTAGGTAACCAATTGTATATCTATACATCTCTATATCTGAATCGTCGTCATTTGGCTCAAATTCACCCCTAGTCCACATCTCGTAGAGTTCAGTATTCTCTTCTAAAATCAATGAATACGCCGATATATGAGCAGGGTTTAATCCACAAACCACCTCTAGAGTTTCCTTCCAATCTTCAAAGCTCTGGTGTGGAAGACTGTACATAAGGTCTACGTTTATATTTTCAAAACCGAGATCCAATGCGTCGTTGTAATTTTTTAGGAATGCTTCGTATTTATGAATTCTTCCTATATATTTCAAGTGTTCGTTTTGTACTGCTTGTAATCCCATACTTAGGCGATTTACACCTACATTTTTCATTGCCTCTAGCTTATCACAAGACAATGTACCAGGATTCGCCTCCATAGTTATCTCAGCTGAATCAGCTATGTTGAAGTTCTCGTGTATATATTTAAACAGCTCTCGTATTTCATCAGAGTTTAAAATGCTTGGAGTTCCTCCTCCAATAAATACGCAGTCTATCTCTTCCTCTGTAGCGTACATCTCCATCTCGCGTTTAAGGTCTCTTAGGTATCTTCTTTTGTATTCTCCACTTAATGCAAATGAGTTAAAATCACAGTACTTGCATTTTTTTTCACAAAATGGTATATGAACGTATAACAACAATTTGGTGCCTCCTCTTATCAATTATTTGCTTGAGCCAGCTCTGGCTCTCTTTCAGGTATTTGATTTGTCAAGATGAGGATATTCACCGTAAATGTATCATCGGTATACTCTATATACATCTCTCCTCCGTACTTTCTGACTGAATCTTCTACATTGCTAATTCCGAATCCATGTGACTCTTTTTCTTTCTTGTTGGTCAAAAACCTTCCATTCTTTTTCTTAATTTCATTTACTTTTGTATTGCTTATCTTTATTATACAAAATTTATTGATGTATTTCACCTTTATTTCGATTTTTTTCTCTATCTTCCCGCCATCTGGTATCTTCTCACACGCCAGTATAGCATTGTCTATAGTATTGTGAAATATTGCGCTGACGTCAATCATATCCATGAAGTCTGATTTTGAAAAATTAACCGAAGTGTCAAACCGAATTCCCTTTTCATCACAGATTTGTTTCTTTTCGCTTAAGATAATATCCAGAACTTTGTTTCCGGTTTTGACTGTGTGGTCTAGTTTTGATAGGTTTTCCGTGAGTTTCGCTATGTATTCCTTAGATTTCGCATCCTCACAGAGACCACTTATGCACAGTAGATGGTTTTTCATATCGTGATGTAACTTTCTTATTCTAATGTTGTTTTCCTCAATTTTTGTATAGTACTCGTACTCCAGAGTCTTTCTCTTCTGTATTAACTTTTTCTCATTATTTATTTTATTTTCTTTTAGTATCTCTGAAACCGAGGATAGCATAGACGCATTTGACAAAAGTAGGATAAACGACACTAACAACAAACCAGAGCTAACGTGATCGACTAGATGACTGCTTATAGCCCTGTAATATATAATTGTCAAGCTCAAAACATTGACAAATAATGAAATAACTATATAAAAATATTTACTTCTTATGTATTTCTTTAATTTCAATCCTTGCTTACAACTTAAAACTTTCTCAAAATTTTCTAATATTAAATATGGAATCACAAAAGATATCTTTGAAAGCACAATCGCTATTACATGGGAATGCGTCAGTTTCAAAGACGAAATCCCAAATATCTTCCATCCTATATGTGCCATTATCATAGATAACCCCTGCGTGGTAACTATATACAGAAAACACAGGAAGGTGTTGATTATACATTTATTGAGTTTGACATCGAAACAAAGCTTGTACGCACTTATCCAAGAGATAAGTATTAGAACACTGCATATGTCCATCTGCTCAACTACTAACATCAACATCGCTGATACCGCTATAAGTATTGCAAAATATATTCCTAATCTCAGCTTGGTAACCTTGCGTTTTGACACCTTATTAGCTACATAAAATAGTAAACTGGTCTCTGCCAAAAGCATGAATAACCGCGCTGAATAATAAACTACTGTTGTTGCCGATTCAAACATTTTAATCACCCGTAATTTCCTTAGTCATTTTTCCTATAGTGCTCTCACATTTAATCTTCATCTTGCTAGAGCCTTCATCATAGTTCAGGTTCAAACTTATAATCTTGCTTTTTGACTCATCTTCAATCGCGATACATCCATTTATGAAGTGGTCGATAAAATTTGATAGCATCTCTATTATATTATCTTCGTTTTCAATGTTTTTCTGTATCTTATTTACTGAAACGAACATCTTTATATTGTTGTCTAGGCATAAAGAACTTTTTTCGTTGAGAATCGCATCTATTGCTGTGTTACCTGTATTGTATATGTTGTCGAACTGGTTCATAGTCACTCGTAAACTCGATATGTATTTATCTGTCTTTTCGTTGGTACACAGTGTTTCGATATGCGACAGATATTTCTTCATATCGTGGTACATCTTCCTTACATTTTGGTTATTTTCCTCAATTTTTCGGTAGTATTCGTATTCCATATCTCTTTTTATATTTTCCAGCTGACTTTGCTCTAATTCCTTATTTTCTTTTATGACGTGTAAAATTATACCCAACAAGACTGCATTTGCCGCCAATAGTATAAATGTTATAATCATTATATGTAAATCGCTTAGGCTGACCTTACCGAAGTACAGGCCATACCCCTGAAACATTATTAGAAATGTAGCCAAGTTGGTGATTATCGGTATCGTCAAGTAGACGATGTCGATTGCTGATAGATGGTTGATCAGTTTTGATTTCTTAGCATACCGTACAGTTATAAAAAGCATTAGCTTTGCTATTATAATCAATTGGAGTCTGTATCGGTTTGCCTCCCACATTATCTCATATCCAGTTAACACATTGGAATACTTTAGAATATTTATAGTCACCGTGTCAATTATTATAAGAATCATAAAATACAATAGAACCTCAAATATTCCTCTTCTAAATTCAATGTCATAATTTATTCTATAATAGACGTACATTATAGTTATTGTGAACAAGGCCCTAACTACCACTTTTGATGTAAAATCTAGCCTAGAAATTAGAGCTACCAGAGTAAAAAATAACATCACACTTATATATCTAAATGTGCTCGATTTTGATCTGAGTTTGAAATCATCTATAAAGTAGGCAAAACAGGCACACTCTACAATAGAACCTACTACATCAATTCCTCCCATAACGCCCTGTAATCCAAAATTCAAAATTATAGCCCCCAATCCTAAGTACTTATACTTGAGTGTGTGGTTTTGCAATATAACTTTTATCTACTATTTAATTTATCCATATACAAACAAGGAGCCTCACAAATATTAACAGTGAAGCCCTAATAATATAATAGCATAATACTAGCTATCTCTTTTTTAGTTTTTTGACATCGAAACTCATTTCCGGTTGATGTGATACCCATATACTTGTCGTATTAGCTGCTACTTCAGCTGATTTATACGCTGTCTTAGATATATTTTTTAAAACCTTAAGTCCTATCTTTTCCATAATAATACCTCACTTAATATTTTATTAGAATAAGTACAGTAAATACAATATGCAATCTCATTTGAGAAATGTCCTTACTCCACTTGGTGTATGGACAATCTCTGTTCTAATGCTGAACAAATTTCAAATTAATCAATTTCCTTATATATCATCAATGAGCGACTCATCAGTTCGTCCCTGTTGTTGAGCTCAGGTTTATCTATTACTTCACCTAGGAGTACTTCTAGTACATTCCCTAGTTTTTTTCCAGGCTCAATCCCCGCTTTGATGAGATCTCTTCCGGTGATATCTAAATCCTCTTTTCTGAAACACTCGCCACTTCGCAGTATCTCATCGAATATGCCTTCAATCTTGATAAGATTTAATATCCTATCCTTTATTAGCACGGGACTCTTTGCAAGTGCATCGGCCCATTGTATCTTGAGCAAATCTCTAAACATACCCACGTCACCGAGTTTTTTAAGTAAATTTTTTATGCTCTTCTTATTTGGAAATACCTTGTAATCGTGGTATCCAATGAGAGTAAGCACCCTCTTCTTAGTCTCGTTGTCGTATTTAAGTCTTTTTAGTATATCTTTAGATATATTGACCGAGTATTTCTCATGGGCGTAGAAATGATCCCTACCACCATCGTCAGTAGTCTTTGCCTCTACTTTTCCAGTATCGTGAAATAGCATGGCTAACTTTAGGTGTAGCTCTTTTTCTATAGCCTCTGTTGCAAATAATGTATGCTCAAATACATTGTACCTGTGGTAAGGAGTGTTTTGTTCGACCCCTTCCAGCCTTGACAATTCAGGGATGATTATACTCAGTATACCGACGTCATTTAGGATTCTGAACTTAGATACATCGCTTAACATTATCTTGTCGAGTTCTACCTTTATCCTCTCCATAGATATATCCTGTATCAATTTAGAATTCCTCTTTATACTGAAATACGTCTCCTCTACTATGTCAAATCCTAGTTGTGCCGAAAATCTGATTGCCCTCAACATTCTGAGTGCGTCTTCTCCAAACCTTAAATCAGGATTTCCAACGCATCTTATACAACCGTTCTTTATATCTGCATAACCGTCAAAAGGATCTACAAACCCCTTAAATTCATTGTAGGCGATTGCATTCATAGTGAAATCACGCCTCTTCAAATCTTCTACTATATCCCCTGTAAACAATACGGAATCTGGTCTCCTCATGTCGGTGTATTCGCCATCTATGCGGTAGGTAGTCACCTCATAGTATGTCCCACCAGAAAACACACTGACAGTTCCGTACTTCACTCCAGTTGGAACGGTCTTTTCAAAGATTCTAATGATATCTTCGGGCATTGCATTTGTTGTTATATCCCAGTCGTGTGGTTTTCTCTGAAGGAGGTAGTCCCTCACGCAGCCACCGACAATGTAAGCATCGAATCCGTTGGAATACAACTCTTCAATAATATTGCTTACTTCTTTAGGTATCGACATTTCGACCATAAATATCACCTCGGACTCTTAAATAAAGTATATAGCGTTTTAGTGACATAATCAAACAAAAACGTTCGTCAAATTCTTACTAATTATGCGAATTTTTTTCATTTTTGAACTCTATTCATCTAGCTTAAGCACAGACATGAACGCCTTTTGAGGCACTTCTACATTACCAATTTGCCTCATGCGTTTTTTACCTTCTTTTTGTTTTTCTAACAATTTTTTCTTACGAGATATATCCCCACCGTAACATTTTGCAAGTACGTCTTTTCTTAGAGCGCTTATTGTCTCCCTAGATATGACCTTGTTGCCGACTGCTGCCTGTATCGGTATTGGGAATTGATGTCTTGGTATCTCTTCTTTAAGTTTTTCGCACATAGCCTTTCCTCTAGGGTAGGCTCTTGTTTCGTGAACTATGAAGCTAAGTGCATCTACTTGCTCTCTATTTATAAGTATATCTAGTTTAACTAGTTTAGACGGTGTGTATCCCTTCATCTCGTAGTCTAGGGATCCGTATCCCCTCGTCCTAGATTTAAGTGCATCGAAGAAATCGTAGACAACTTCGTTTAGCGGAAGGTCGTAGTGAAGCATTACCCTCCTGTCGTCTAGATATTCCATAGTGTTCATATTTCCACGTCTCTCTTGACATAGTTCCATTACAACACCTACGTACTCTTTTGGAACTATGATATCTCCCTTTACTATAGGTTCTTCTATCATAGTTATCTCAGCTGGGTCTGGTAGATTGGCTGGATTTTGAATCATCACTACTTCACCATCTGTCTTTGTAACCCTATATATAACTGAAGGAGCTGTTGTGATAATATCTAGGTCAAATTCTCTTTCTAGTCTTTCCTGCATGATCTCCATATGTAGAAGTCCTAAGAATCCACATCTGAAACCAAATCCTAGAGCTGCCGAAGTCTCTGCCTCAAACTCTAATGCCGCGTCGTTTACCTGAAGTTTTTCTAGGGCGTCTCTTACATTTTCATACTTTTCCCCTTCTCCTGGGTAGATACCACAGTAGACCATTGGAGTGACCTTCTTGTATCCTGGTAAGCTCTCTGCCGTTGGCTTTTCAGCGTCTGTGATTGTATCGCCAACCACGCAGCTTCTTATTTCCTTAATGCTCGCCGCTATGTATCCAACGTCTCCTGCACTGAGTTCTTCTAGTGGAGTTTGCCCTGGAGACATGACTCCAACCTCTGTTACTTCAAATTTTTTCTTGGTATTCATCATCTCTATAATAGTACCTTTTTTGACATGTCCTTCAAACACCCTTACATAGGCAACTACACCCTTGTAAGCATCGTAGTAAGAGTCAAATATCAGAGCTTTTAAAGGTGCTTCTCTATCCCCAGTTGGAGCTGGTACTTTTTGCACGATTTCTTCTAGCACGTCCTCTATATTTAGACCTGTCTTTGCTGAAATCAGAGGAGCATCGCTTGCATCTAGTCCTATCAAGTCTTCAATCTCTGTTTTTACCTCTTCTGGTCTAGCACTCGGTAGATCTATTTTATTTATTATAGGTAGGACTTCTAGATCTTGATCTATTGCTAGATACACATTTGCAAGAGTCTGTGCTTCAACTCCCTGCGCTGCATCTACTACTAACAACGCTCCCTCACATGCCGCCAAACTTCTCGATACTTCATAGTTGAAGTCTACGTGTCCCGGAGTGTCAATTAGATTTAGGAAATACTCTTCTCCGTCTTTTGCCAGATATTTGAGCCTGACATTTTGGAGTTTAATCGTAATTCCCCTTTCCCTTTCTAGGTCCATATTGTCTAGAAGCTGTGCTTTCATATCTCTAGCCTGTACTAGTCCTGTAGTCTGTATCAGTCTATCAGCTAAAGTAGACTTTCCGTGATCTATATGTGCAATTATACTAAAATTTCTAGTTCTGCTTTGTTTTATATTCAAAAATTTTCCTCCTCGGTTCGAAATTATTGCTACCCTTCATTATATAATATTTTGCCACTTATGTCACTTAAATATGTCTTAAATAAAGGGAGCTGTCACATTTTGCAACAGCCCCCTTTAAATGAGAAGATTCACCACCTGAAGAGATTGGGTGATCTTTCTCTTGCTATTTAAAACTTCGATATATTCTTACTTCTTGTTTTTATCGAGGATTCAATATCACCTTACTTAGTATTTACTACACTCGATTACGATCCCAATATACATTGAGAGATTCCAGCCGGAGTGTATAGACCAGTAATCTGTCCCATTACGTTTTGTGTATCACCGTCTATGACAACCACTGTGCTAGGAGACGGTTTTGTAACATAGATTAAATTATTTATATTGTCTACGCTTATTCCATACGGATCCTGCCCAACGTATATTTCAAATACATTAACACCTGCACTAGCACATACATCAGTAATTCCACTTGCAGCAGCTGCTCTTATTGAACTACTATCTATTACGCTTACACTTGCAGAATTTCTATTAGCTACATATACTAAATCAGTATTATGATTTACAGCAACGTACATTGGAGATGCTCCAACTCTTATACTGCCTAATGGCTTATTTATATCGCCATCTATGACTGTTACAGTACCTGAATCCCTATTAGTCACGTATACCAAATTATTGTTATGATCTATAGCTACTCTGGCTGGTCTATATCCAACTCCAATTCTTCCTAGAACCACGTTGTTTATACCATCTATTATGCTTACGGTATTATCTCCCATGTTGGTTACATATACCATATTAGTAAGAAGGTTAATACCTATTCCATATGGGTTATTTCCAACTTTGAGAGTTCTCCTAACCGAATATTTATTTCCATCTATTATACTTACAGTACCTGCTCCAAAGTTAGCTACATATACTAAATTAGTATTAGGGTTTATAGCTACTGCATTTGGACTATATCCAACACCTATCATCCCTAGATTTTTGTTTGTAGAGCTGTCGATAACGCTTACGCTATTCGAATTCTGATTTACTACAAACACTGTATCATTCATCGGATTTGCTGCTATTGCATTTGGAACATACCCCACACCTATTGATCTTACAATCCTTCTTGTATTACTGTCTATAAGAGTTACACTATTTGAACCTTCATTAGCCACGTATATATACTTTGAGCATACGTCGGAGAAACCTCCGATGCCCGAACTTTGGCCATTACAATTACATCCATATCTACCCATGATTTCACATCCCAATTTAATTAAAATTAATATATTTTCAACTTGAATTCTGTACATACATACGATGAACCTGTTTTTTCAAGTTGAATTTGAACTGATTGCGATTGCAGTTTGAACTGATTTATCTTATGAGTGGCTGGGGTTTTTCTCGTTTTTTGACGATTTATCTAGGCTATTCCTTCAGTCAAGCTATTTTCGACAATAAGTCCTATATTATTATATGTAAAGCCATTCAAATTGTTACTTTTTAAATAGCGATCGCTTGTGATTGTGATTACTTGTAATGTTATATGTAGATAATTGTAAATTATTACCTTATGCAGTTCTCCGTTGTCTATCCGTTGTCTACTAGTATAATTCAATATTTATTAAAAGAGAAGGCTGTCGCATTTCGAAACAGTCTTCTCTTTTAAAGCTATTTTTAAGATCCCAATATACATTGAGCGATAGCACGAGGACGGTTTAGCCCCTCAATCGATCCTATAACTTGCTCTGTATCCCCATCTAAAACAACTATATTGTTAGCCGATGGATTTGTAACGTAGATTAAATTTTTCATAGAGTCTACACTTATTCCATATGCATCACATCCAACCTCTATATACCTTGAATTATGTTCAATGTCCCATACCTTATTGCCATCTATTGCCTGAACAATTGAAGAATATGCATAATTAAAAAACTCTATCCTAGTTATATATACTTTCCCAGTATTCTGGTTTACTGCAACATCTCTTGGATCTAAACTGTATATATGAGGATATAGTCGATTATTCGTGTTACAATCTATCACGTCTATATTACTGTTATCCCTACTAATCACGTATAGAAAATTATTTACACAATCTACAGCTATTTTGCCTGGTGTAGGTGTCGCTTTAAATTTTGTTAAAACGGTCTTATTGTATCCATCTATTACAGTTATGGTACTCTCTACCGTATTGCTTACATACACTCTGTTAGTTGCCGGATTTATGGTTATTCCATATGGTCCAAATCCAGTATTTAGCACTGATATAACGTTGTTTGTATATCCGTTTATCAAACTTAAAGTGTTTGATCCGTAGTTGACCACATACACTATATTTGTACTAGGGTCTACGGCTACTGAAACTGGAATATACCCAACAGTTATATTCTCTATAATTTCATTTATAGTGCTGTCTATAACAGTTACGCTATTATTATTCTTGTTTACTACATAAACTGCATTGACTATTGGATTTACGGCTAGTGCATATGGCATGAATCCTAGGCATATTTCTTTTACAATCTGATTTGTATCGCTATCTATTACAGCTATACTGTTTGAACCTTCATTCGCTACGTATATATACTTTGAACATAGATCGCCTGGACTTCCAATTATGCCTAAACCCTGGTTTTTGCAATTACATCTATTTCCAACCATGATTTCACATCCCTATTTCATTAATTTATTTAGGTTATTGTCTTTAAATGCTGACTCAGCGATTTCAGTTGGATATTTTATCATACTGAAATGAGAATTCTGCCAGCAACCTGTGCAATGTTGGACATCTTCCTCAAGTTATTAAAACCAATTTCGACAATAACCTGTATTATTATATGTAGATAATTGCAAATTGTTACCTTAAATGGTGATTCATCGATTTCAGTGGCTGATTTCACCATCCACTAAAATGATATAATTCGCCATTGTAGACTAATACAAAACAAGGCTGTCGCATTTTTCAACAGCCTTGTTTTGTATTGCCTATTTCTAAGAACCCAATATACATTGAGCGATCTCAACAGGGACGTTCAGACCACCAATCGATCCTATAACTTGCTCTGTCTCACCATCTATAACAAATATTTTATCATCCGCTGGTATCGTAACATAGATTAAATTCTTCCTAGAGTCTATGCTTAATTTATATGGCTCAAATAGTGAATCACCCCCCGCATCTCTTCCATGTTCAAGATATATGCTCCTTGAATTATGCCACCAATGCCAAGGATTAAATGATTCCCTTAATCCATCGCCATCAATCACCTCTACACTTTCAGGCTTTTTGACCCAGTAAGTTAAATCAGATATATAAACTCTGCCCGTATTCTGGTTTACTGCAATTCCCTTTGGAGAGTCTAGCCTCCATATAAAAGGTAATATACTGTTAGTATTACAATCTACCAACACGGTCAGACCACTATCCCTGCCAATCACATATAGTAAATTATTCACACAATCTACAGCCATTGCTCGTGGTATTTCTGGAAGTTCCATTCTAGTTACGACACTCTTCTTACGTCCGTCTATTACGGTTATATCCGGAACTACCTGACTTCTTATATACACTCTATTGAGTGTAGGGTTTATAACTATTCCGTTTGGATTAGCTACAGTACCTAGTACTGCTATAACTTTGTTTGTATATCCATTTATTAAACTTACATTGGATGAGGCGTAGTTAACTACATACACTATATTTGTACTAGGGTCTACCGCTACTGCAATTGGAGTTTTTCCAACATTTATCGTTCTTATAACTTCGTTTATACTTCCATCTATAACATCTAGGCTATTCCCTAGCTGGTTTACAACATAAACCACATTGGCTATTGGATTTACTGCTATTTCCTCCGGCCTATATCCAAGTGGTATATCTTTTACAACCTGCTGCGCATCGCTATCTACGACGGCTATACTGTTTGAACCCCTATTAATCACGTATATATACTTTGAGCATATGTCGCCTAAGCCCAGTTTTTTGCAATTACATTCATTTTCAACCATGATTTCACATCCCCGTTAATTTATTTAGGTTACTCCCTTTATTCAAAGCAATTTTGACAATAACCTGTATTATTATATGTAGATAATTGTAAATTGTTACCTTATATAATTCTCCATTATCGACTTGTATAATTTAATAGACGTTACAAAAGAAGGCTGTCGCATTTTGCAACAGCCTTCTTTTGTAACGTCTATTTCTAAGAGCCTAATATACATTGAGCGATCGCAACAGGACCGTGTAGCCCTTCGATTGATCCTATAACTTGCTCTGTCTCACCATCTATAACAAATATTTTGTCATCCGCTGGTACCGTAACATAGATTAAATTCTTCCTAGCGTCTATACTTAATTCATATGAAGCATATAATAAATAACCTTCCTCATTTCTTCCATGTTCAAGATATATACTCCTTGAATTATGCCACCAATGCCAAGGATTAAGTGATTCCCTTAATCCATTACCATCAATTACCTCTACACTTGAAGGTTTTGTACGTAACCAGTAAGTTAAATCAGATATATAAACTCTGCCAGTATTCTGATTTACTGCCATTCCCATTGGAGCGTTTAACCTCCATACAAAAGGTAATATACTATTAGTATTACAATCTATCAATATGGTTAGACCACTATCCCTGCCAATCACATATAGTAAATTATTCACACAATCTACAGCTATTTTTCGTGGTATGTCTGGAAGTTCTATTCTGGTTACGACGCTCTTATTGCGTGTGTCTATTACGGTTATAGTACTATCTCCCAGATTACTTATATACACTCTATCAATTAGAGGGTTGATAGCTATTTTGTCTGGTCTAGCTCCAGTACCTAGTACCGCTATAATTCTGTTTGTATATCCATCTATTAAACTCACAGTGTGTGAGCCGTAGTTAACTACATACACTATATTTCTAACAATGTCTACCGTTATTGAATTTGGAACAATTCCAAGCTTTATCGATCCTACAATTTCATTTATAGTACTGTCTATAACAGTTATGCTATTGCCCTCCTGATTTACTACATACACCGCATTGACTATTGGGTTTACAGCTAGTGCAATCGGCCTATATCTGAGGCCTATATCTTTTACAACCTTCTGTGCATCGCTATCTACGACAGCTATACTATTTGAATTGTTATTAGCAACGTAGATATATTTTGAACATATGTCTCCTAGATCTCCAACCATGCTTAATCCTTGGTTTTTGCAATTACATCCATTTCCAACCATGATTTCACATCCCAGTTAATTTATTTAGGTTACTCCCTTCATTCAAAGCAATTTTGACAATAACCTGTATTATTATATGTAGATAATTGTAAATTGTTACTTTTACTGTATTCTCGCCTAAGACAATTATTCTGTTAATCCCTCTCTAAGATTAAAACGCCCCCTTCCTATTAGGATTGGGGACGCTCTAAAGTTAAAATTGCCTAAAGTGGTGATATCCCACTACTAAAATAGATGTCCCCAGCCACAGAGGTAGGGGACATTTATCTCAAGTTATATGCAAGATAAGATAATTCTTATTTACTGACTTCTCATCATCTTATCTAAGTCGCCTTCGTCAATTTTTTTATTTTCTCCACCTATTGCCGAATTGATAAAATCGCTCACTCCACTACTTAGATTTTTCACTTTTTTACCTAGTTCCGAGGCGTTTTTAGCTATGAAACTTCCTAACTTATTTAAATTATTTTCTATTTCACCTATAATTTTGTCTATATCGTCGCCTTCTATCATTTCCATAACAGGTACTTCCAACTGATTTTTGCCTAGCATATGTCTTGCGGTGTCGTCTACTACGAAGATTGCGACCGATACCACAAATATCATAGCTAATATGACAATCGTCCTCAACAGTAGTCTGCCTTTTCTTTTTTTAACCCTTTTTGGAGTGCTGCGCTCAGTCCTCTTCATAACTGCCTACTGTTGTGATACTGTAGGGGTCTGCCCAGCTTGTCTGAAATACGTGTCTAGTATATCTGCTACATATTTTGCTGTAGCCTTTGCTTCCTCTGTTGTTGTACCGTTACTTCCTATTTCAACCAAGATATGGTTTTTCGCTGCAAATTCGTTGAATCTGGCGTAGTCCTTCTGTACTATAGGAGTTGTTAGCCCCGGATACTTGCTGTCTGATACCTTGTATATTCCCTCGGCTAATTTTCTAAGCTCTGCTGTATTTGTATTTTTACCTCCTACTACTAGACAGAATTTAGCTATTCTCTTGCCGTTTACCACTGTGGTACCATCGCTGTGAGCCTTGTCTTTCGCAGCTTGTGAAGATGTGTCCTTACCATCTCTGTGTATGTCCATCGCTATGTCTATCGATTTATATTCGTTTAAATATTTGTTTATAGTCTTCAAACTACTTGAATACGAGCTGTTGAACGACGGTATATCGTGGTACTTCGTACTGTGGATAACCCCCCAGCCCTTATCTGCAAGCGAATCTGTAAGTACGCTTCCAACCTCCATTACTGAATGCGCCGTATCTTTTGAATGATAGTTGCCCGCTGGAGCGTCTGAATAGGTTTCCCCACTATGTGTATGATATATCAGTATATTCGGCTGTTTACTAGTGATTCTTACTTCGTTTTTATACTCTGAAGTTGGTACGTATCCCTGGTCTCCCTTTGCCGAATTGTCCACGCTGACTGGCTGTTCTGAGTCGACTGTCGGGATTTTATCCTCGCCTACGTATACCTGTACATACTCTCCTGACTTGTCCTGTGAGTCTGTATTGCTGTTTTTACTCGCTGGACTTTTGTCCGCGGTGCCTTCTTTTGAGTCGTCTTTAGGATCTGTTTTTTTGGTATTTTCTTCTTTTGACTTATCCACATTTTGTGACTCTGGATAAGACGAGTTTATCAAAAACTCTAGAAAATCGTCCTTGCTTAGAGCAAGTGAAGTCGTCGTACACATACCAATTATCAAACACGATACCGTCAACGTCTTAATGTATTTAATATGTTTCATGAAATTTCCTCCTCGTATTCCTTTTTCTTAAGATTGTATTCTCCCCGGATGAAGAGATCTGTTAAGCCCCTCGCTTATGATTATCGATAAATTTTCTATCGTCTCATCTATATCCTTAGGTGTGACTATTAGATTTTTATCGTAAGGGTCAAGCGATTCCCTTATTAGATTGTATTTTTCATCTTCCTTTAGGCTTTTTAACATCTGGTAGAAACCATCGTTTCCCTGAGACTGCTCTATTAGATTATCTATCGCTAAATCGAGTACATCTATTGTAAGCGTTGCAGCGTCGACTACAGTCGGCACTCCTATAGCTACAACATCAACGCCTAGATAATCCTTATTCAATGCCTTTCTCGCATTTCCAACTCCTGCTCCTGGAGCTATGCCCGCTGTTGAAATCTGGATTGTTGAGTTTACTCTCTCCATCTTTCTAGATGCCAGAGCATCTATCGCTACAACTCTATCCGGTTTTATGTTATCTACTATAGATTTGACAATTTCACTGGTTTCTATACCTGTTATTCCCATTACTCCCGGGCTCATTCCAGCTACTTCTGTGAAATCGTCATCGTAATCCTTGTTGTAGTTTTTGAATATATGTCTTGTTACAAGTGTTTTTTCAACTGTCTTAGGCCCGAGTGCATCAGATGTTATATTCCAGTTGCCAAGACCTATGACCAATGTTTTTTTGTTTTTTTCTGGACCGAATACCTTTACAAGCTCGTCCTTTAAAAAATCTATCATCTCCTCCCTAGATTCATCGTCGTCGTACTTCATTAAATTACTTTCTAAGGTGATATACCTTCCTATTCCCTTGCCCATTATCTCTGAGCCCTCGTCTGTCTTTATTTCAACCGTTGTTATCTTACAGTTTTTTTGCTCGTTATTTTCGATTTCTACTCCTGGAATCCTACTTCCTTGGATTCCCTCTTCACATACCTCTCTCGCTTCAAGTGCTAAATCAGTTCTTATTCTCATATATATGCTCCCTATTCAAAAATTATGTTAATCTATTGTTTAAATGGTGATTCAATGATTTCAGTATTGGATTTTAATCCACACTTAAATGAGATTTATGCCAGTACCTCTAGATATGGTGGCATTTATCTCAAGTTATAGTATTAATTGTTAGCAAGTTTCTTATTTTTATAACACTTTGTGGATAATTTGCTAATTTTCTTCGAAAACAGTGGATTATTTCTCTCGAATTGTCTATAATTATATGTGGAAAGAATATGTTCTCAGATTTTGGTGTCTAAATTTAAGCAATATTAAATTTCAAAAAAAGAGATAATATTACAGCTTTCAATTTTTACGTAATATATCGATTTTAAATAAATTTTATCCTTGATTTTTCATGGTATTTCTGTTAAAATCATATATGTTGAAATTGTACAGACGATAAAGTATACGGGAGGTGAAAGATTTGGCAAATATAAAATCAGCGAAAAAGAGAATAGGCGTTATCGAAAAGAAAACTGCTTTAAATAAAATAAGAAAATCTCAAATAAAAACTGCTATAAGAAAATTTGAAGATGCTATTGCAGCTGGTAATAAGGAAGACGCAACTGTAAAATTCCAAGCTGCTCAAAAGAAAATACAGCAAGTAGCTTCTAAAGGGACTATACATAAGAATGCTGCCGCTAGAAAAGTAGCTAAATTAGCTAATAAATTAAACGGAATGAACGCTTAGTCATTTGTTTATGATTCTTATGAATGCAATCTTATTTAAAATTTAAGTAAATTTAGCCAGTGAACGTCCTAGACAATCTACTGGCTTTTGCTATTTGCAGACTTTTTTTCACAGTCTCAAAATTTAAATGACACCTAGTCTAATAACTGGTGTCATTTTTTTCGTCCCTTTATTTTAAATATTTATTGCCTGTGCTGCTAAGTACTTGGTAGTGATGAATCGAATCTGTCATATCTATCGGCGGCAGTATTTTGCTATGAATATCTCTGCTGATAAGGTGTCGTCTATAAGCCCTGTCTTTATCTTGTAGTCGCTTTCCAAGATGAAGTTGAGCATATCTATAAGATCTTCATCTGTGAAGTTGTTTGCCTGTCTCATCGCCTTTTCAGCCATAAACGTCCTTATCTTCAATGTGTCTGAGATTAGTTTGACGCTCATCTTCTCATCTCTCAAATTTCTCACCTGAATTATCATCTTTAACTGTCTGGCGAGCATGGCGTAAACTCCAAGAATTGCCTCACCGCTTTCTATTATGTCCGATAATATCTTCATTGCATTTGATGAATTTTTCGAACCTATGCTGTCTATAAGTCTGAAGATATCATTCTCTATTTTTCTCTCCAACAATCCATCGATAGCTTGATTTGTAACGTTGCCGCCCTTGCCTACAAATGAACTTATCTTTTCAATGTCGTTTTCTAGATCTGATAGATTCTTTTCGCTAGTCTTATCGTTGTATCCGACATTTTCAATAAAATAAGCAATCTGTGCATTTTGAATCACGGCTTCCCTTTTTTCAAAATTAGATCTCACCCACTGAAATAGATCCACATTTGTCAGCTTATTGCACTCCACTGCAGTTCCAACCTTGGTAATTTTCTTTGTGAACGACTTCCTCTTATCTATATCTCCGTATACAACAAATACTAAAACAGTAGTCTCTGGCAATTTATCCATGTACTCGCTCAACGCCTTTTCATCTGCGTCTGTGAAATTTTTCTTCTTGCCCTTTAAAATTTCAAAATCTTTTACTATTATTACCTTTCTTTCGTCCATGAGGGGCAAGGTCTCTATAACGCTTTGAAGCTTTTCAAAAGTCAATTCTGTACCGTCCAACCTCTCTAGGTTGAAGTCTAGCATCATCTGGTTCAGAGTCGATTTAAATAAGTCTGTAATCCTGTCTAAGAGGTAGAACTCCTTACCGTAAAACAGGTATAGGTTAGATAGTCTGCCCTCTTGTATATCTTTTGCAATATCCTTGTAATTCATTTTTATTTTCCCTCATTTCTCTTATCTCTAGGTACACCATCGAAGCAATCGCTATAATATAGTAGATTACGACAATCCAAAGCTTCGGTTCCCTTATTTCTATGTATGAATATGGTATTTCGCTTATCTCGTATAAGAACCAATATACCACATTTATAATGCCCGTGTTTAAAAATGCCGCAAATTTAGCTAATGTAAGACTTAATCCATATACAGCTCCTGATACTAGACTTAAGCCGAGTATCGCAGATATCAGGGGTACTATGACTGCGTTTCCGAGTACCGCAAGCACTGGTATCCCTCCAAAAGAATAGTATATAATCGGCAGCGTAAGTATATTTGCAGAAATCGTAAGCGATACTACCCTGAATTTTATTATCTTGTGCAAATACCACTCGAAATATATTATAGACAATGTCACTAGAAAAGACAATTGAAAACTCACATTATACACTGTGTACGGATTTTGAATCAATACAAGCGCACCAATTATAGATAGGGTGCTTATGCCGTCCCTCTTCCTATCCACAAAGGTAGCCAAGTACATGGTAAATGTGAAAAACACCGCCCTTATAACAGAGACAGGCATGCCTATTAGCACTGCGTAGGTTGAAATGACAAGTGATAGCACGACTAGTTTGTAAAATTTATTTATCCCACGAATTACAAACGCTATCGCCATGCACAGTATACCAGTATGAAGACCTGAGATAGATATGACATGGCTAGTTCCTGTCCTGCTGAACATATCCTTCTCAACGCCTGTCATATCGCTCTTATCGGATATGGTAATTGAATTTACAAAGTTCGATTTTTCCTTGTACAGATACCTGTTTATATTCTTGATTTCGGTTTTTATATCGCCCAAGATAGCAATAAATTTATTTTTTCCTATTATTATTACTGAGTCTACGTACACGACCCCTTTCACGCCCGTACTCCTCAGATACAATCCGTAGTCAAAGTCGTTGTATTTCATCTTGTCGATGCTTTTAAACCGTCCAAGTACGCTAGCCTTCATTCCTATTTGTAGTTTACACTTGTCTCCATAGTCCTCCACTAGATATTTATCGACTCGATACTGCGTATAATTTTGCCCGAACTGAGTCTGTTTCTCGTTTTTTTGAGTTACAGTTCCTTCTATCGTCACAGTTTTGTCATTTAGATCGCCTTGATTGTCTTGATATACATTTGTGCATATTAAATCTAGCAACAATATGATTATAAATACTATTAGCATCGGTCTTCTCAAGCTAACACCTCCATATCTCTTGCCTAGATTATCTTCAAATTTTGATAGGTTAATACATATATTGACATAGTTTTTTAAGTTTTTTTAGTTCTTTAAGTTCTTAAAAATCTTGAGCTGCTTTCCCTCAAATAATTTAAGCTAGTATCGATATAGCTTTTTAATTATTGGGAAAATAGGTCATAAAAGAAGCCACACATTCGTATGTGTGGCTTCTTTTATGACAATTGAGCTATATTGTATTTCATACTCTATTTAAATTAGAATTAATCGCCCACCTAATAGTTCGTGGAATAATTCTAAATTTATACCTTAACTATAGCATATCTATATATAATCGTTGAAGAAATTAATTTTTTTGGGGAATACAGTTTTGAAAAACTTCACGATATTTCTATTATCATCTGCCTCGTAACCCATTAGATAGAGAATTTCTATGATATCCCTATACGAAAATGCTAATTTGGAAAACATGTTTATCGTGAATTTCAGCACTTCGGCGTCCTTATCCCTATTATGTATATCTCCTAATCCAATCGTATCTTCATAGCTATTTGTATCTTCCAATTTAGCTATAAGATCTTCCTTGGACATATATTTCAACTTTTCTACAATCAATCTCCCAGCTTCAGCCTTTATCTCAAATACACCGTTGTTTTCATATATTTGATTGTCCGTTATTACTATAATCACCGAACCTTTAAACGACTTATCTTCTATTGTTATACTCTCTAAATATCCTTTGACATCTATTACCCTTCCCGTTATAAACGGCTCTAATTTAATATCGATGTCTCTTGGATTTTCTAGGAAGTGTATCAACTTATCGTAGACTGGGGCAGTTATCTCAACCTTCTTACATTGAGTGTTGTGATTGTAGATAAATCCCATAATTGACTTAAGCGCCTCCATATTTCTGTACATAATCTCTCTGACATTCATCACTCCGTCCGATATCTTGTATATCAAATATCCATCGGCCCTACCAGAGTCTAAAATGTATAGATCCGTCTCGTCGCTTTCGATTTCCCCTACTAGATTTTTGAAATATGATTCATCTCTAATCGTATATCCATTTGCATGTTTTTGAAATATCTCTGAAAGCTCTATTAGCTTATCTATATCACCTTCAGCGTATTTATGAAAATCGCCCTTCATTTTAAAATTTCTAAGTTCGTCTACATCCATCTCGTACTTGAGCACGTCGTAACAGTTTTCAAAACCGTATCTTCCGTATATCCTGTAGTCGATTGGCATGAGTATTGAGACCAGTTCACCCCTCCTGTAGAGTTCTTGTAGGGAAAAGTTAATCATCGCCTTCATACATCCCTTGCCGCGCGCATCAGGTAAGGTTGAGACACCTACTACATAAGAAGTATTGTATGTCTTGCCATTTAGACATAGTTTGTACGGGCTTAGTTGTAAGGATGATAAGATCTTTCCATTATTCTCTACCACTACGTTGTTTTCTTTAATATATCTGTTTCTAAAATAATATGTTGTAAACTTTTCAGTGTCACCAAAACAGTAATTCCATATTTCTTTTACAGTTTCAAGATCTTTTTCGCTTGCCAGTCTAGCTTCTAGCATAGTCTATTTCTCCTTAACAGTATATTTTTCTACAAATCTAACTGGATGGTATGAAAGTTTAGCCTTTCTAAGACCTTCAACACCCATGTCTTCCTCTCTATTTACAAATTCTACGTCTGGAAATTCGCTAACTAAAAATTGCTTATTTATAAAAGGATACAATCCTCTTACATCAGGGTTTGCTTTTTCGACATGGATAAGCGCCATATTGTGATTTAAGTATTCACCGATTGAAAATGCCTCTAGCTTACCGTCTATAAATACTCCAAATACCTTTGTCCTGTCCTTTAGAATCTCGTAATTGTCAAATATCTTTTTTATTCCGATATACTCATCGTCCATGCTTTCATCGAAATCGTCATGCTCCTCTTTTTCGTGTTCCCATTTCTTAAGTAATCTCATGCAATCCTTGAAATCAGATTGCTCTAACAATCTATACTCATATCTTCCTTCATATTCGCTCAAGAAGTAATTGATATGGTTTCTCTTCTTGCTGTTTTTCCTTCCAGCCAATGTCCTGAGTGACTCTCCATCGTACACGTAATCGGCTAAGTCCCTCTCTTCTATATACTCCAACTTGTCTCCAAATTCCTCTTTAAGGGAATCGACAACCTCTTTTGTGATACCTCTAAGCAAAATCTTCTTTTCTTTGTTTTTAAAACAGTTTAGAACAAAGTCGATCGCCTTTCTCATCTTCTCTTTTCTTGCCAACGGAAGAATTGAAAAACTATCTCCCTCATACTCTCCAACCAAAACTGCGAAATCTTCTCCTATATAGTATCCCGTCTCGTACACGTGTTGCCACATATACAATGTAGCAAAACAGTATTCACAGGCTTCGTAGTCAACTAAGTCAAAATACGGATCTAGATCCGCTTTTGCATCTAAGTTTATTTCCTTGAAAATCATAAATCCTCCTAATTTTTATCCATTGCATTAAACACAATCTCTTCATCCATGAATAAACCTGATTTTATATGCATAAATCCGCAATCTAACACAATCCCGATACATTAGTATAATTCCAAGATCAGATTTATTTATCCATACAATTTATTCATGAATAGGTATCAAATCTATCTTATTTGTCAAAAATAGACATAACTATTCTTTCTACCTTCAACTATATATACCCCAACAAAGTATAGTTAAAACATTTTGACTGGAGTGATTATTAATTGAAAAAGAATCTTATCACAATGCTATTAATTATAATAACACTTTTATGTGGATGTGACAAAAATAATCTTCTAACTGTAAACGTAATCGATGTCGGTCAGGGCGATAGTATACTCATTCAGACCCCTTCTAAAAAAAATATCTTGATAGACGCTGGCGATGAGAAAAGCGATAGAATCGTGAAGACTTATCTACGAAAAAAATTTATCCGAAAAATAGATATGCTGATCGCAACTCATCCAGATAGCGACCACATAGGTGGCATCGACAATGTAATAGATGAATTTGACATAGCTATCGTGTCTATGCCAGAGAAGACCTCAGAAAGCGAATCCTATTACAACTTGCTAAAATCATGTAGGCGCAAAGATATACAAATCAAGTATCTAAAGCGGGACGACTTCATAAAAGTTGAAGATGATTTATCTATCCAAGTGCTATCGCCAAATAATTCAGCTGGAGATAGCAACCTAAATTCCATTGTCTTTTATATGCAGTACCTCGAAAAAAAGTTCCTCTTTACCGGAGATGCAGAGGAGGAAAACGAGCAGGATATACTGAATACATACGATCTAGAGGAAGTCGATTTTCTAAAAGTCGGCCACCACGGCAGTAAGAGCTCTTCTTCTCCCGAGTTCATAGAGAGAATCGACCCAGATATTTCGGTCATATCATGTGGATATAAAAATAAATACGGTCATCCACATCAAGAGACTTTAAACACCTTAATTAAGTCCGACTCAGAAATATACCGTACTGATAAAAACGGCGACCTCGTGTTTTACAGCGATGGCAAGCAAATTTTCACTAAGAAAAAATACATCGTCGACTAACGCAAAACGTTAGTCGACTACAATTCATTTTCTACAGTGATAGCAATCAAATTTTTGCCTAAAGATTAGTTTGTAAACTAGCGTTTATCGTTAGGCTCCTACTATTTCATTGGTTATAACCGAGGCTATTACCAAGCCACCTACAGATGGCACAAAGGAAATACTCCCAGGAGTTAATTTCCTTCCGTTAGTCACCTTCTTTTTAAGCTCTACTGGCATTTCTGTAGAATATACGACCTTTAGATCCTTTACCCCTCTATTTCTGAGTTCTTTTCTCATAACCTTTGCTAGAGGGTCCATGCTGGTCTTATAGATATCTGTCACTACGATTTTGGTAGGGTCTATCTTGTTTCCCATGCCCATGCTGCTGACTATCTTGATTCCTTTTTTCTTACATGTTTCGATTATGTGGATTTTAGATGTAACCATGTCTATTGCATCTACCACATAGTCGTAATCCCTGTCAAAAAACATATCCGAATTTTCTGCTGTATATTTTTCTTTAAATATCCTTATGTTTACATCTGGATTGATGTCCTTTATCCTCTCCATCATAACTTCGACCTTGTCTCTTCCGACCGTTGAATGGAGTGCTGGTATCTGTCTGTTTATGTTTGTAATATCTACATCGTCGAAATCTACTAGAGTTATAGTTCCTATTCCAACTCTCGCAACAGCCTCGGCGACAAAACTTCCCACGCCACCTACTCCAAAGATCATAACACTTGAATTCTTCAATTTTTCTACACCCTCGTCGCCAAAGATGAAACTTGTTCTAGTCCTAAAATTATTTTCCATATTTTCATGCTCCAGTCTATACTTATCTTCATTATTTTTATTTTTGTATTTGTCAATCTGTATCATAGTCACTCGCACATCCTTATTTACTTGCCGTGTCTAGGATATTCGACCTATCTATATCTATTCGACATGTCCATATCTACTTAATTATACCTTAACGTATCAATATTTACTCGCTACATACGTATTTATCAATTATACCTTATTTGCCCAAATGGTGTTAGTCTAATATTGTAGACACATTTAACTGGACGATTTATAATAATATCCAGAAGGAGTGGTTAAAGTGTCTAGAAATAAATTTACAAAAGAATTCAAGAATACAATATTAGATTTACACAACGCAGGAAAAATCATTCCCGAGTTGAGTAGCGAATATGCCGTTTCAGTATCAACAATAAACAACTGGATCAGGAAATCAAAACCAGTAACTACAACAGATGATGGGAAAGTCATTAGTGTAGAACAATACGAGGAATTAATTCGTAAAAGTGCTAAACAGGCGGAGGAAATTGAAATATTAAAAAAAGCGTTGGGCATATTCGCAAAGAAGTAAGCAGTATCTATGAATTCATTGA
>JAISJN010000005.1 GCA_031261505.1 Clostridioides sp.
GATAGGTCTGAGGTGTAAGTACAGCAATGTATTCAGCTTACAGATACTAATAGATCGAGGACTTGACCTAATTTTATTAGCTCCACGCAGGTGGACTAGTATATGGTAACGAGTAGAAACAAAAGTTATAGACTGTCAGAAAAATATATATGTAGTTTTTAGAGTATTAATAATACTATATTGCTGGTGTGGCTCAATTGGCAGAGCAGCTGACTTGTAATCAGCAGGTTGTAGGTTCGATTCCTATCACCAGCTCCATTAGGATTATGTATATCATAATCTTTTTTATTTACAAATTTAAGTAATTCAAACAAAGTTAAAATATCAAGTAAACCAGATAGTCGCGAGTAGGAAACTACTCGAGGAAAGTCGGAGCACCGTAGAGCAAGGTGCTAGGTAACGCCTAGTGGAAGCGATTCTAAGGACAGTGCAACAGAAATAGACCGCCATTTATGGTAAGGATGGAAAGGCGAGGTAAGAGCTCACCAGCGGTTAGGTGACTAACCGGCTATGTAAACCCCACCCGGTGCAAGGCCAAGATAGGGATAAAGAGTATTGCTCGTACTCTCCGGTAGGTAGGCCGCTCGAGCTTATCGGCGACGATAAGCCTAGAAAGATGATTATCTAATACAAAACTCCGCTTATAGGTTTACTTGATTTAATACAAAAATAATTTTATTGATCAGAAGTCGTTGCTGCAATTATACAATTGTAACAACGGCTTTTTTAATTGCAATTATATCAAATTAACATCAAATTCGATAATTTGAATATACCTCAATTAAATAAAGTGAGGATTTACCTAATAATTCTAGGTATAAAAATTAAAATACGTATGAATTTAAAACAAAAAAAACTCTAGAAGCCTTGAATATTCAAAGAATTTATGAAAATAAAATTGGTATATACCAAATTATTAAACGTGGGTACCAGTATAGTAAGACATACTGTTGAATACAAAGTACAAGTATGAAATGACTTACAAAATTAAAGCCAGAAAACTTATTAAATTGTCGAAATAGATCCTAAAACTGTAAAAAATACATATAGTAAATGAATAATAAGGAAAAAATATTGCAATTTTATCCAAATAACATAAAATATTAAAATTTCATTGAAAATAAACATAAGCGATTTGCATTGACAAAAAAAATAAATTGGTTTACCATATGATTAACAAAGCAAGAAAATACAAAAATTGGTATGTACCAATTAGGGGTGATGTGTTGAACCAGGTTATTAGTCTAGACGAGAAGACATCTACACCAGTGTATAGGCAGATATGCGCGTCTATAATAGAGATGAAAAAAAATGGCATATTGAAAGAAAATGACAAATTGCCAACAGAGAGAAGTTTGTCTGAGCAATTAGGAGTTTCGAGAGGCACAGTTAAGAAAGCGTATGCCGATCTTATGAAAGACGGTTATATAGTTTCTAAACGTGGAAATGGAACATATATTTCCAGTAAAGGAAGTCACCGAGGTATAGACAAAGATGGGCTAAAGGTTGTCGATACTATTGAAGAATTAAAAAAATTTGGATATAGTTACGACGAAATAAAGGTTATATTTGATTTATTCATGTCACGAATGGAAAACGGTTTTGAAATGGTGAATATTGCAATAGTCGATTGCAACCAAGAAGCCTTGACAGCACTCAAGAGGAGATTTCTAATATTAAAAAATGTAAATCTGACCACAGTGTTATTGAGCGATGTACGTGAGTTTAAGTATCCAGTCGATGTATTTAAAAAATTCGACTTGATAGTTACGACGAAGACTCATTATCTAGAACTGCATACTATTTTGAATGGAATTGGAGATAAGATAGTCAAGACCGTTCTTTCGGCTGACAAGGAAACTGTTATCAACCTCGCTGGGATCAAAGATCCAGAGAATACAGGTATAATAACCAAATCAGTCAGGTTTGCAGAGATAATAAAGAGCAACTTATACTCGCTATCTATAGATGTACCAGAAGAAAATTTTGTATCATCTGATGAGCAGTCTGTAGATTCTATTCTAGAGTTTATAGAGGGGAAAAAATATTTAGTAGTACCTCCAATGTATTCGATCGATTTCAAATTGAGTGGGAATTCAATTTTGGAATTTGTTCGTGAAGATGGAGAGCCTATAATATTTAAATATAACATTGAAGATGGATCTATGATTTACGTAGAGGAAAAGATAAAGGAAATTAGAGAAAAGAAATTTTTAGAGAAATAGAGAAGTAAATTAAGTAGAGAAATAGAGACAAGGATTTACTAAATGGATACATAAGAAAATATCAATTAAACTACGCTAGAAAAAGAAAAGAATATAAGCAAAACGAAATGGGAGGTTAAATTTAATGCAAAAAACATTGACTATGGTCATGGGGGTAATAGGTGCCGATGTCCACGTAGTAGGAAATCAGATACTTGACTTTGCCTTCAACAACGCAGGGTTCAAGGTGGTAAATTTAGGCGTCATGGTATCTCAAAAAGAGTTTATAGAAGCCGCAATTGAAGCAGATGCAGATATTATAGTAGTATCTTCGCTATACGGTCACGGTGAGATAGATTGCCGTGGTTTAAGAGAAAAATGTGAAGAAGCAGGACTCAAAGACATCAAGTTATACGTAGGAGGAAACCTAGTAGTCGGTAAGTCAGACTTCGAAACAGTTAAAGAGGAATTCTTACAAATGGGATACGATAGGGTATATCCACCTGGAACAGATCCAAAGGTAAGTATAGAAGATATTAAAAAAGACTTTTGTATGTAAACGATTTTAGATATATCAAATAAACAGCAGTATAAAAAATAGGCATCGTCTTGAAAGAGAGTTGATGTCAAAAGAAAGAAAATCAAAGATTGAGATTAATATAAAATAGCTTAGCATGAATAGCTTAGTATACACATGAATTGGTATAGAGGATAGGGGTTAGTTAATATGAGAGTATATTTAACAGCTGATATCGGCAGTACGTTTACAAAACTAACTGCTATAGATTTGGAAAGCAGAAAAATAATTGCAACAGCCAAATCGTTCACTACAATTGAAACAAACGTGATGTCGGGGTTCAATTCAGCATTGGACGAGATTAGAGCCCAGATAGGGAAGATCGAATTTGAGAAGATGTTAGCATCAAGCAGTGCAGCAGGTGGACTCAAGATGATATCTTCAGGACTCGTACCAGATATTACTGCAAAAGCATCCAGACTGGCGGCTGCTAGTGCTGGGGCAAAAATTTTAAAGACGTATTCATATGAACTGGGACATAACGAGCAAGAGGAAATATATAACTACGCACCTGAAATTTTACTATTGTCAGGTGGCATAGACGGGGGAAATAAGGATGTGTTACTACACAATGCGAAGATGATAGCAGATATAGATAGAAACTTTTCTGTGATAATTGCAGGTAATAAATGTGCAGCTGACGATGCATCTGAAATTCTCTTGAAATCAGGTAAGGAAGTAGTCGTATGTGAAAACGTAATGCCTACGTTTAACAAATTGAACATAATGCCAGCTAAACAGGCGATACGCGATTTGTTCATCGAAAATATAATTTCAGCAAAGGGACTTGACGAGGTACAGAGGATGATGGATCAAGCTATCGTACCTACACCACTTGCAGTATTCGAAGCAGCTAATTTACTTAGTACTGGTACGAATAAAAGTGCTGGACTCGGTGAAATAATGGCTTACGACGTTGGAGGAGCTACAACAGATGTATACTCCATGGCAGAAGGAACTCCGAAAAAAGCAAATGTATATCTACAAGGTATGTTGGAACCATTTGCAAAGAGGACTATAGAGGGAGATATCGGAGTTAGGTACAGTATTACTTCATTAGTAGACGAGGCTGGCATAGAGAGAATAACTTCTGAGTCAGGTCAAACGATGGAGCAAGTCAAAGAATGGATAGATACTTGTAAGAAAGATCCTAGCACATTGCCAGTAGGCGACCAAAAAAATATAGACACAGCTATGGCTAGCGAGGCAATTAGGATTTCTGCACAGAGACATTGTGGATTCACTGAAACATCATATTCGACAATAGGTGAGGTGCTTTTACAGACTGGCAAAGATTTGACAGGTGTGAAATACGTGATAGGCTCAGGTGGATCTGTTATAAACAGCGCTGATCCAAAGAAAATTTTACAGAAGTCGTCATATGAAATAGCTGATTTAAATGCGTTGAAACCGCTTAGTCCAAAATATCTTTTGGATAAGAAGAACATCTTCGCAGCCATGGGACTCTTAGGTAGCGTCGAACCAGACCTAGCACTTGAGCTTATGGAAAAGGAATTCACGGAAATAGATTAAAAAGAGGATAAAAAATTATTATAAAAATTTAACTAATAAAAAAGACTTTATAAGGTGGGAGATAATAAGATGAGCCAAGAGTTGAAAAATGAGAAATGGAGTGAAGAACTGTTCAATAGCGTTCGAAAAGAAGTACTCGGTCAGTGGAAAACAGGGGCTGGAGTAAATTTTGAAGAAGCTGTTGAATATCAGAAATCTATACCAAAAGAAAAAAGATTTTCAAATAAACTCGATATAGCGGATGAAAGTGGAGTTACACTTATACAACCTCGTGCAGGGGTAGCGCTTCCAGATGAACATATAGAACTACTTAGATATCTGGAAAATGAAGGTGGAGCAGATCTTCTTCCAACTACTATAGATAGTTACACAAGACTTAATCGTTACGAAGAAGCAGATATAGGAATAGAAGAAAGCCATAGAGAAGGGCGCTCTATGTTAAATGGATTTCCAGCTGTAAACTACGGAGTTGAAGTCTGTAGGAAAGTTACAAAATCAGTTAAAAGCCCAGTGCAGGTTCGCCACGGCACACCAGATGCTAGACTTCTTACTGAAATAAGTATAGCTGGTGGATTTACTTCTTATGAAGGAGGAGGTATATCATACAACATACCTTACTCAAAAAACACTTCAATAGAAAGAACTATCCTTGACTGGCAGTACACTGACCGTCTAATCGGTATGTACGAAGAAGCAGGTGTAACAATCAATAGAGAACCATTTGGACCACTTACAGGAACTTTAGTTCCAGCCTGCATATCAAACTCAGTGGCAGTTATAGAAGCACTTCTAGCAGCTGCACAAGGTGTTAAAAACGTAACAGTTGGATATGGACAATGTGGTAATATAATTCAAGATGTTGCAGCAATCAAGTCACTTAAGAAGATGACAAATCAATATCTTGCTGAATTTGGATTCAACGATGTAAAAGTAACTACAGTCTTCCATCAGTGGATGGGTGGATTCCCACAAGACGAGGCAAAGGCTTTTGGAGTTATATCTTGGGGGGCAGCAGCAGCAACACTTGCAGGAGCTACGAAAGTTATAGTTAAGACACCACATGAAGCTATGGGTATACCTACTAAAGAAGCAAATGCAGCAGGCCTAAGAGCTACTAAACAAGTTGTTTCTATGTTAAAAGACCAAAGTTTATTATCGTTATCAGATGTAAATGAAGAATGCAGGATAATAGAAGCTGAAATGGAAGCTATATTAAGGGGAACTCTAGAACTAGGAAAAGGCGATATAGCAGTAGGATCAGTAAGAGCATTCGAAGCTGGGGTACTCGATATACCATTTGCACCAAGTAGATACACATTAGGAAAGGTAATGCCAGTAAGAGATAACCAAGGTGCAGTTCGTATGCTAAACCACGGAAATCTACCATTTAGCAAAGAAATCATAGATTTCCACAACGCTAAATTAGACGAAAGAGCTAAGACTGAAAAAAGAGATGTCAACTTCCAAATGGTAGTAGATGATATATATGCAATAGGTAAAGGATATCTAGTAGGAAGACCAAGATTGTAATAAAAAATAAGACCAAGATTGTAATGAAAAAAATAATAAATAACCGAGGGGGCACCAAAATGAAAGTTGTTGATATAGTTTGTTCTGCAGGAAAGACAGGATTTTTCTTTGACGATCAAAAGGCTATTAAAGCTGGAGCAGAGTCAGATGGTAATATATATAAGGGAGAACCAGTTACAGAAGGGTTCGCGAGCATAAGGGTAGCTGGAGAATCTATTTCAGTTATGTTTATACTAGAAGATGGCCAAGTTGCCTATGGAGACTGTGCAGCAGTTCAGTATTCAGGGGCAGGCGGAAGAGATCCGCTGTTCTTAGCTGAAAACTTTATACCTATAATAGAAGAAGAAATTAAACCTCTATTCGTAGGAAAAGAAATAACTACCTTCAGAGAAATGGCTGAAACAGTAGACAGCATGAAAGACAAAAATGGAAAAAGACTTCATACTGCAATTCGTTACGGGGTAACTCAATCTATACTAGACGCTGTAGCAAAATCTCAACATAAGTTGATGGCAGAAGTAGTAGCAGATGAGTACGATCTAAAAGTATCTGATAAATTGATACCAGTATTCTCGCAATCTGGAGATGATAGATACCTTAACGCAGATAAGATGATATTAAAAGGTTCAGACGTGCTACCTCACGCTTTAATAAACCATGTTGAAACAAAACTAGGAAATGATGGAGAAATTCTTAAAAAATACGTAGAATGGTTGAGAGATAGGATAACTGATAAAAAACAAACTCCAGACTACAAACCAACTCTTCATATAGATGTATATGGAACACTTGGTCTTGCATTTGATATGGACTACGAAAAAATAGTAAATTACCTAGGAGTACTTGAAAAAGCAGCAGCTCCTTACAAACTTCGTATAGAAGGACCAGTAGATGTAGGTGAAAGAACTGCACAGATGGAAGCACTTAAGAAAATACGTAGCCTAGAAGAAGAAAAAGGTATAGATGTAGAAATAGTTGCAGATGAATGGTGCAACACTTATGACGACGTAGTATACTTCACAGACAATAAAGCAGGACATATGGCACAGATAAAGACTCCAGACCTTGGAGGAATAAACAATACAATTGAAGCAGTTTTATACTGCAAGAAAAATGGATTCGGAGCATACCTAGGTGGTACTTGCAACGAAACTGACCGCTCTGCTCAAGTTTGCGCAAATATAGCAATGGCAACAAATCCAGATCAAATACTTGCAAAACCAGGTATGGGTGTGGATGAAGGATATATGATAGTTTACAATGAAATGCAAAGAATATTAGCACTCAGCAAAAGAGTAGGGGGTAAGAATTAATGAGAGAACTTAGAGTACTTTCTCCCACAGCCATATTAGGCTATGGTTTTCCAGAAGAATCATTCATGGAAGGAATGAAAAAAAATCCAGATGTTATAGCAGTTGACGCAGGGTCTTCAGACCCAGGTCCATACTATCTTGGAGCAGGAGTTTCGTTTACAGATAGAAGCGCTGTAAAACGTGATTTAGAATTCATGTTATCTTCTGCAGTTGAAAGAAATATACCGGTAATAATAGGTACAGCAGGTGGATCAGGAGCTAACTCACACCTTGACTGGTGTATTGAAATAATAAAGGAAATATCTAAAGAAAAAGAATTATCTTTCAAAATGGCTACTATACAAGCACAAATAGACAATGAGATAGTAATGGAAGAATTAAAAGCAGGTAGAGTATCTGCTCTTCATCCAGCGCCAATGCCAACTGAAAAAGACGTAACAGATTCAGTTAGAATAGTAGCTCAAATGGGAGAAGAACCATTTATTAAAGCCTTAGAATCAGGTGCACAGGTAATAGTTGGAGGAAGGACATACGATCCAGTATGCTTCTCAAGTTTAGCTATAAAAAATGGATTTGATAAAGGTCTAGCTATACACATGGGTAAAATATTAGAATGTGCAGCTATAGCAGCACTTCCAGGAAGCGGTAGCGACTGTATGTTCGGTACTTTGAGAGAAGACCATTTTGAACTAGAGCCACTTTCAAAAGAACGTAAATGCACTACTCTATCAGTAGCGGCACATACGCTTTACGAAAAGAGCAACCCAACTAGTCTACCAGGACCAGGTGGTGTGTTGGATTTAACACAGACTACATTTGAACAAAACAAAGAAAACTCTGTAATAGTAAGAGGAAGTAAATTCGTTCCAACAGAAGAGGGAAAATACTTCATCAAACTAGAAGGTGTAAAAAAAGTCGGATATAGGACAGTTTCAGTAGCAGCGACTTGCGATCCTATAATGATGAGCAAAATAGACGATATAATAGCTGCAGTAAAAGCAAAGGTAAATTCAAACTTCGAAGGTCAAAACTTTGGAGACTACTTCCTAGACATAAGGGTTTACGGAAAAAATGGAGCCAGCCTTTATAAAGGTATCCAGTGCAATTTCGGAAGCGAAATAGGAATAGTAATAGAAGCTGTCGGCGAAACTCAAGAAATTGCCGATACAATCTGTAGCTTTGCTCGCTCTACAATGCTTCACTACGGATACGAAGGAAGAATAGCAACAGCAGGAAACCTTGCATTCCCATTCTCTCCATCTGATTTCCACGCAGGAGAAGTATATGAGTTCAGCGTTTACAGCTTGATGGATACTTCAGAGGATCCATGTAAATACTTCCCAGTGGATGTAAAAATGTGTGACAAGGGGGAATTAAAATAATGAGTAATCTAAGAGATGTAGCAGACGTTATAAGAAGTAAAAACTCTGGTCCTTTTGAATTGACTTTCGATATAATATTCAAGAACCAGGAAAACTTTGAAAAATTTAGGGATGCGAATATACTTACAAAAGAGTCATTTGCAAAACTATATGCAATAGATGTAAAAGATGTATTAAACGTGATATACTTTGCTCCAGCAAAGGCTGTCAAGGTAACAATAATTAGACCTATTTCATCAGGTGCACTTGGAGAAACTGATGTTTACGGAGCACAACAACACGCTCCACTTCTAACACTAGAATTCGATTTATAACTTGAGATAAATGTCACCCACATATATAGGTGGCGGCATAAATCTCATTTCAGCAGGGGATCATCCCCCACCAAGCAACCAAAGTTTAACTCGAGAAACTTATCTTCACAATCTATAGGTGGAGGAAAAAATCTCAATTCAGTGGGGAGAATCCCCACCTTGCAATCATCATCTAAATTATGGAATATGCCCCACTTGTAGGAGTGGGGTTGTATTCCTAAAAACAACTCGATAGAGAATACGTTTGCCGATTGTTTGATATAGAACCTATCATAATTAAGATCATAGGTGAAAAAAATATTACACAACAAGCAGATGATAATGATAGACATATCTTATAGAATAGTGTAAAATATATAAAAAAACTGAAATATGAATAGAAATATAAAAATAAACAAATAAAACACAAAATTACAAAATTAAAATGACAGACATATACTCATAACTTGAGAAAGCTGTACTCAACTCATTGGGTATGTGTATAATTATCATTTGACTTGGAGTGCAAGCACCAGAATGCGAGCGCTAGAACGCAGGCATCATTTGAAATAGTGAGAGATAGGATTTGCTTCTTCATTTTAAGGTGGATTAATTGACAGGGGTAAATCATTTCTATAAATAAAAAAGAGAAGGAGGAATTAGTAATGGAAAAAACATCATCACAGTGTATCAAGCAGGCAGCAGCCGAAATTCAAGAGTATTTAGTGGATTTCAGAAGAGATTTACACAGACATCCAGAATTGAGTGGAAACGAATTCAGAACACAGAAAAGAATTATCGAAGAACTGGAAAAGCTAGGTATAGAGTATGAAAAAGCAGGGACTACATCGGTGGTAGCTACAATCCACGGTGCAAAACCAGGAAAGACAGTCATGTTGAGAGGTGACATAGATGCACTTCCTATAACAGAAGTTGCTGATATAGATTTCAGATCAGAAAACGAGGGCGTGATGCACGCCTGTGGTCATGATACTCATGCAACAATGCTTCTTGGGGCCGTAAATTTACTGAATAATATGAAAGACGAATTGAGTGGAACTATTAAATTCTTTTTCCAGGAAGATGAAGAAACTTGTAATGGAGCACAGAGGATAATAGCAGATGGTTTCCTAAAGGGCGTAGATATGTGCCTAGGAATACACAACCATCCAAGTTTTCCAATAGGAACTTGTGGAACTTCATTAGGTTACGCAATGGCCGGATCAGATACTATATTTGTAAGATTCGAAGGGGTTTCAGGACATGGCTCTACTCCACATTTGGCTAAAGACAGTATAACTCCTGCATGTGTATTCGCACTAGACCTACAACAGATAGTCACAAAGAATACAGACTCTCAGGATTCAGTAGTTCTTTCAGTAGGAAAGATAGACGGAGGAACGAGAAACAATATAATTGCAAAACATACACAACTAGATATCACAATGAGATATTTCGACAAAGAAACTAGAAAAATAGTTCATGAAAAGATAGTAAAACACGCTGAGAATATAGCAGATATGTACGATGTAAAGGTTGAACTTGAATTTGTGGAGACAGCTCTAAGCACATACAACCATCCAGAAGCAGTTGAAGTATTCAAGACTGCATCTAAGAAAATACTTGGCGAAGATGGTTATTCAGAAGTTACTAAACAGATGGGCTCAGAAGATATGTCGTACTACTTAGACGAGGTAAAGGGTCTTATGGTATTTATCGGAAGTGGAAATACAGAAGAGGGGGCTATATACCCACCACATCACGATAAATTTAAGGTAGATGAAACGATGTTTAAGTATGGGGCTGCATTATACACACAATTTGCAGTAGATTTTTTAAACAATAAATAATTATACTAGGAGGATACCAAGATGACTTTTTGGGATGTGGCAAGCAGCAATTTACTTTTTATAGCGGTCGCAGTTGGATTATTATTCGTAATGTGTCTAGCTGGCGTTCTAGCAGCAAAAGCGTATAAACACTGTATAGAGATAGGTGTAGATAAGAAAACTATGAAAAAGGTAATCGTGTCAGCCACTACGACATCGATAGTTCCATCATTTTCAATAGTAATAGGTCTTATGAGTTTGGCGACAGTCCTAGGTACTGCCTGGTCTTGGTTTAGACTATCAGTAGTCGGATCAGTAGCATATGAACTTATGGCAGCGGATATGGTTGCACAATCTATGGGATTTGCAAACCTAGGAGTAGTAAAAGATCAACCAGGATCTGTAATGATAGCAGTAATGTTAGTTATGTCTGTAGGAATATGTGCTGGTATAGTTATAAATATATTCTTATCTAAGAAGATAACTACGACAATGTCAGATTACAGCCAGAAAAAAGGTGGATGGGGAGCTTTATTTGCAAATACTTTTATGATGACAATGATAGCAATATTTACAGTTGTTCAAGTTTCATCAGGTATAATAAGTACTCTTACAATATTAACCAGTTTAATCGTAAGTTTAGCAATAGGATTCATTGCTAAGAAGGCAAATGCATCGTGGTTAGGTGAATTCTCACTTGCGATAACACTTGTATTGTCAATGGCATCTTCAGTTCTTTGGACTGGATTATTTTCATAGGAGGTGGATATCATGAAAGAAGCAAATATAAACGCAAAAACAACTGGCACTGCGGAATCAAATAAAAAATACGTAAATTCAATGCATAGGATAGGAAGGGTTGGATCTGTAATATCACTTATATTTATGATGGGGATACCGTTCTTCGTAGCTATGATATACAACTTAAAATTAGACTGGAAGACTGTTGCAGCTAGTGTCGGTGGACTTCTAGCAATGTTTATACCAGTAGCGATTTCAGAAGTTTTAAGTTATTCTCCAATCTTTGGATCAGGTTCGTACATCGCATTTATTACTGGTAACGTTGGTAATCTAAAACTACCAGTTGCTATAAACGCACTTGAACTTTCAGAATCACAACAGTCTACTGACAAAGGTGATGCTGTGGTAACGGTTGCTGTATGTATTTCATCTATAGTAACTATGCTTATCATAGTTCTAGGGGTAATCTTACTTGTTCCACTTAAACCAGTACTTACTAACCCATACGTACAGACTTCGACAGCGTATATACTTCCAGCACTTCTCGGTTCGCTTGCGATGAGTTCGTTCACTTCAAAGAGTGGTAAGTATACAATAACAAATAAACTACTAGCCGTTGTTCCAGCGATACTAGTAATATTGATTGCTAAATACGGATTACACTTAGAAATAGGTAAAATCCAAGGTATAGCTATAATATTTATGATACCAGTTACTATATTTACAGCAAAAATGCTTTATAAGAAAAATATCATAAAAATATTTGACAGAAGTACAAATGAACAAGAAATGCCAGAATAAATTTTAAATCTAATAAAAATATATAATTTGAGAGCGATATCCACGACTATCACAGGTAGGGGATATCGTTCTTATTTTAATAGTAGAAAAATAACTGAGTAAGTGTGCAGCATCTGGTTAGAGAGAGGCATAGTAAACTGTCACAGATAGGGGCTTTATTGTTTTAATGGCGTAAAAATAACTGAGTAAGCGTTCAGTATTTGGTTAGAGAGAGGTATAGTAAACTCTCATAGATAGGGGCTTTATTGCTTTAATGGAATAAGAATCCAGTTGAGAAATCGTTTAACCATCGCCAAACAATGGTATAATTAGAAAAGGATTTTTATTCAAATGAAATAAGAGGAGGTATACATGAGATCTTTACATGAATTCCATCTATACTCGGTGTATTTTGCCCCAAGGGGTAGAGAGAGATTGCTGAGGATGGGTGATCAAATTGGTCAGATGTACTTGAGCTACGACGATAAATTAATAGGAATTGTAGGTGATTCTGGAAGTGGAAAATCATTGATACTCAAGGGTATGTTCCCTGGAGTAGACCTTGCAAACGACGATGATGGATTAGATATACATAAGGTTATGCAGGTCAGGGGTATGATGGAGAGCAATTACAGGAATGCAACCTACCATATAGATATGCGTTTTGAACTTGCCTTCATGCAAATGTACGAGATAGTAGATTTCGTGAAGGGAGCCCTAGATAAGGGGAGAAGGGTTATAATAGAACATTTTGACCTGCTTTACCCACATCTAAAGATAAATGCAGACCTGCTCTTAGGGGTAGGGGAAGAAATAATAGTTACTAGACCAAATTTATTTGGACCTATGCCACAGGATTTATACAACATAGTTATTCCATCGTTGAAATACCGTAGAATGGCGCACACAGCTGAGGATATGACGATGACAGTGCTACAGGACAGTTACGGTGTTGGACTAGACACAGTAGTTCACGGGGATGTCAGAGGTGGATTTATTGTAAACTTCCGCGAAAAACCGGATATAGATATTGAAGAGCTTGAAACTAAGATTAAAGCTTGGATGGAAAGGTCTGTAGACGTCACATATCTAGATGATAACAACATAAAAATCGGAGGCATGAAAATCAGATGTGGTGGACCAAGGATACATGTTAGAAATACATCTGAAATCGTTAACTTCCAGCTGATAAAGGATTTCAAATACGATAGCTCGATTAAAATGTACTCATTGATAGGGCTGATAGGAGAAAGAAACAACGTAGACATCGAAAAAAATGATTTAAATAAGATTTCAGTAGGAGAAATAGAAGGAAATAGACGCGACCGATGATAAAAACAGAGTAAAATTTAACTTGAGAATAATGTCCAACCTCGACGGTGTCGACATAATTCTAATTTTAGTATCAGTCATCTACTGAAATAGTTGAATCGACATTTAAAAAACGACAAAAAATAGGGTATATCGGTGGATATACCCTATTTTTTTAAAACTTTATAAACAAGCAATATTGTGATGTGATATAATAAAATATAACTTGAGAAATATGTCCCCACATCTACAGGTGTTGGCATAATTCTCATTTCAGTGGGCGATATCCACTGAAATCGTTGAATCAACATTTAAGAAAAATAATACAAATAAGACGAAATGTCTTACTATAGCAATATTTAAGAACTACCGTTGGGAGTGAATTATTATGGATAAAAACAATATTATTAGAAATACAGTTTTTAATGTGGCCTCTAATTTTTTCAAACAAGATGCCAAGGTAAATGAAAAACTAGAATTGGCTCTGAATAAGAAATTTGAAAAAGTAGAGTTAAATGAAAATAAGTACAACGACCTTTTAAAATACAATATTTTATTTTACAGAACCTTAGCTAGAAACCTGGAGCCATTGATAGGAATATGGATAACTGATAAGTACATCCCGAACATCGATGAACTCGAGAGGGATTTGGACATACTTACTGCAAAGTGTAGGAAGTATATAAACAGAGCTATGAAGGAAGATATAAAGCTATTAAAGGTAGAAGATCTGAGAAGTTTCTTATCCTACGAAAAAATGGACGCTCATGATAAGAGAAAGAGGTTAGAAAAGGATTACAAAGTTTTGAATCTCTACAAGGATTTGTTGAATATCTTACTTAGGAAGATAAGTCTTGATAGGGATGACTTTGATTCAATATACGAACTAGATTACGTAGAGGTCAGAAGAGAACTTAAAAAAGATATAATAGTATGTGTAAATAAGATTTTATCAGCATCAAAGGGAGAGTTGAGCCCTGAAAGCTTTTATGACGATAAGTTTAATTCTACAGAGGATATCGAATTAGTATCAGAGGATAATATAGTTGGTGCGATAGATACAACTCATATAGGATTAAACGATGTCGAGGTGACATTCCTGACAAAGCTTGGAGACCTCCACGAAGATGCTATGGACAAATATATAAAAGATGAATATGAGAAAATTCTATCCTTAGAGGATTTGGATGAGGAAGCTGCCTTTGGATTTGGAAAGGGTGCAATAAAAGAATTTACAGCAGCTACAGTGCTTCTTGAGTTTCTCAACAAGAAAAACAAGAACCTTATCGAAGGTGGGATGAGACTTGTAGCAATAGGAGAATTTGGTGCGAAAAATTTCTCTGAGTATATTCAAAATGTAGTTAAGAAGGAAACAGTGATAAATACGGATATCTGGGAAGAAGCTTTGAAGATAGTATCCAGAAATCACGAAGATATAGAAAAACATGAAGTAGCGAGAAATAGACCTGCTAAATACGCTAAACTAGATATAGACGAGTATATCTATATGGTAAAAAACGCGAATAGAAAAATTCCGTTCAAGTTTAGTTTCTCTGAAAAAGAAATCGCGGTCGATCACGAGGGAGAGGTTAAATCTCCTAAAAATGTAATTGTGACTGGAAAAAGCGAATCTAGAATAGAGCCTACAGCAGGTATGGTGGAAAACACCGATGTGAACCAGAATTCGGGTGTTGGGTTAGATGAAAAGACAAGGATATTCGATTATAGACCAGAAGAGATTGAAAAACTCACACAAAAGGACGAGCTACGAGGGCAGTCTTCATACGAGCGAGAATATGAGGATGATTTAGACGAGGAGTATGAAAATAAAGAATACGAAAAGAAACAGTACAAAAAAGAACAGTATGCAGAGGACGAGTACGACTATGAAGAAGAGGACTACAATGCAGAGTACTACTCTGAAGGCGTGGATTACAATGCAGTGGAATATGACGAAGACGAAGACGATTACGATGACAAATACGGCGAAACAGAAGGAAAGACTTCAAGATCAAAGATATTGAGAGATGGAATAATCGCAGCTGTAATACTTGTATTAGTCGTGGGTGGATATGCAACCAAGGTATTGACGAGCAAGAGGGTTGATCCTAGTGCTGACGCAAAAAATACTGTGACAGAACAAAAAGATTCTGGTAAAACAGGAGAAGCAGAGCCTAACTCAGACGTAAATAAAAAAGACGTTTCTAAAAAAACAGAGGCACAAAAATTAAAAGAGGCTGAAGCTGAGAAACAAAAAAGAGATGAGAAAATAGCAGCAGTTGCAGATGGAAAAGGAAAATACTACAGAGTGTACGCTGGATCTAACAAAACAGAGGAATCAGCTAAAGAGACATTGGCATCTTACACATCTAAGGGTATAGAGGCGACAATAGTACAGAGCAACGGTTACTATAAGATAAACGCGGGAGATTATACAGACTACAGCGAGGCTACTGACAGAGTAAATAAATTAGCAAAGAGGAATATAAGTACTTACATCGAGAAATACGATAAGTATTTTGACTATAAACTAGAATACTTTGCAAAAGATACTAAGACTATGAGCAAAGAAGATTTAGAGAAAGAATACACATCTCTAAAAAAAGAATTGCAAAATACAGCTGGAGCTGGAGCGAAAGAGTACTCAAAGACTCTAGAAGAGTTGTACGAATCAGCTCAGTAGTTAAATAGGTAAGGAATATATCCTGGTGGGCGATTTCTAGCCCACTGGGAAATTATTTGTTCGGAGGTGAAAAATTTGTTTAAATTAGGAGAAAAAGTTGTATTTGAACTTTCATCAGTCCATTTCGATCTAAAGGGAGTTAATGGATATTACAAAGAAGATAAGAAGCTATTTGTGACAAATTTAGGTAATATTGTAATCGGTGAAGGCAATCAAGTTGAGGATTTGGAAGGCGTAGTGTATACTTATAGCTTTTCTGAACACAAAAGAAAGCTTACCTCGTACCTAGAGGGTGGAAAGATCTTAGTTGAGGGCAAAGACCTACCGATAGAAATTGAGCAAGGGGATAAGAATAAATCAGCCAAGGGAAATCTAAGAATTGTTTTAAGCGTATCTGAATACGAAAGTATCGGAGCGAACCAAAGGGAATTTATTTTTGAAATAAAAGATGGAGCTACAATGCTGAGTATGGATGAAACCAAAACTTACATTGGGGGAATCAATTTCGACCATGAAAAGATAGTGTTTATAGGAGGAAAAAACAGGCTAGATATATATTATTCCGATGTAGAGAGGGTAATTGAAGAAAACAACTACGCTACATTCAAGGGATATTTCTATATAGAAAGAGAAGGAGTAGTAGCTAGAACGATAACGATATTTAACGACGACATAAAAAAATGCATACCAGAAGATCTAGAGCAGATAGTTAGAGACAACAGGAAAATCGGAAACCTTCCAAAAGAGGCATTGGTAGTATTTTGTAAGGCTACAGGAGAAATAGACGGGAAAGTTTACAAAAATACAAATGCATTGATGGTCAAGTACGAAGACCAGATGATACTTATTAATAAGAGGACCAAAGAGCATATAATGAGTACCAGTCTTGATAAAATCAGGAAATTAAATATGAAAAAAGACATCGTCATGTACGATGGTAAAAATATATTCTACGTTACTATAAACGAAGCTAACAGCTCAATTATGAAGCTGTCAGAACTAAAGGATATCAGAGAAGAAAAAATTGGATTCACTCTAGATAAAAAACCAGTACTCATCGAGCAAAGTGGAGACTATATAAAGATTGCTATCTCTCAGTCGACAAATCTAATCTGCATAAAAAACGACAATGTGGTCGATATGATAGTAGACAGCAATAGCGAGATGCCTTCACAGGGGTTTGTAAAGACAAGTATCTTGTTTGGAAATGAAAAGATAAGTTTGTTTTTGAAGAAAAATATGGCTACTAACCTGATAAAAGACATCTACACCCTAGTGAAAGAGCCTATGGTCGAATCAACTAGCACTGAAGTAATAGTGGAAAACTGGGCTAGGGCTACAAATGATATAGCTGTATATGATTTCTTTGCAAATATGTACAATGCAAGAGAAAAAATAGCCAGCTCGCTAAGCTTAGAAATAAACGACGAGAAGAGGGTTGAACTCGCAAATGAAATCTATTCTACGCTTCAGGAGCAGAAAAACGATTTAGATATGCTCTCAGCGTATTTTATAAAATCAATAGAATCTCAGGTTATGATGATTTCTAACAACATAGGTATAAAATTTGACAGGGAACTTTTCTATCGACATAGAAGGTCTTTGACCTACATCACGGATAAACTTTACAGGGATATCGATAGGATAGAGGACAGTATAGATAAGGTAATATTTGTAATTTCAATAGAAGGGTCTAAAAAATACAATTACAGATTGTTAAAAGAAGTAGATAGTGATAGATTAGACTCATTTTTAAGGCAGTCTAAGAAGAGGATGGATCATTTAGTATTCGATATGTATCCATACTATATTCACGAGTTGAGCGAATGCATAAAGCATCTGTTTGAGGACGTGAAGAAATACTGTTATGAGCTTGAAAATGTGAATATAATAGATGATACTGAGAAGAAGTCGGAAATAAAGAAGATGATATTTGGAAAAATAAATGAAATCTACGTATTTAAACAACTTCCGATAAACGATGACTCAAATTTCATGAGAAAAGATATGATAAAAGAATTGTATTCACTTCTAGAAAATGGAACGAAAAACTTAGATGCCACTAAATTCTTCATAGGAAACGAGATTGATATATCTAAATCCAGCCTATGGGGTGGGGTTTATGAGTTTGTAGATCTAAGCGACGATAATATCGAGGTGGTACAGTCTATCGTAGATGTAAATTTGGACGAGATAATTTCTTCTATCTTGATTGAAGAAAAGGAAGATCATTTCAATGTAGACGACGATGTGAGCATACTCGACGAGTTGATTACAGAGATGGATATAGATGAAGAACTGGATATAGATATGGTGTATCAGGAAATGGATGCAAACATAGACGATTTAGATCATGACTTTGCAGATTTAGAGTTTGACTTGGATATAGATGATGATATAAAAGTTTTAATAGATGACATTTAGAGAGCGAGGAAATGAAATGAGAGTATTAGTAACAGGTGGAGCTGGATACATCGGAAGTCATACTTGTATTGAGCTTCTAGAATCAGGCTACGAGGTTGTTATAGTAGATAATCTTGTAAATAGCGACAAGGTAGTATTAGAAAGAATAGAAGAATTGTCAGGAAAAAAGCCTAGGTACTACGATTACGATGTAACTGACATGGAAAAAATGAAACTTGTATTTGAAGAAAATCAGATAGATGCAATAATTCACTTTGCAGCATTAAAGGCAGTTGGTGAATCAGTGTACAAACCAGTTGAGTACTACTCAAACAACTTGATAAGTACATTGGTACTGTTCAAATTAATGAAGGTATACGGGGTTAAGAACTTTGTATTCAGCTCATCGGCGACAGTTTACGGAGACGCTAAAACCTGCCCTATACTAGAGGACTTCCCAAGGTCAGCTACAAATCCTTACGGAAGGACAAAATTGATAATAGAAGATATGCTTATGGACCTAAGCAAGGCAGATCCTTCGCTAAATATAGCTCTTTTGAGGTACTTCAATCCAATCGGAGCGCATAAAAGCGGAAAGATAGGCGAAGAACCAAATGGTATACCAACTAATTTGATGCCTTATATCACAAAGGTAGCGATAGGAAAACTAGAAGAAGTCAGCGTATTCGGAGACGATTACAACACTCCAGACGGAACAGGTGTAAGAGATTTCATACACGTACTGGACCTAGCGAGCGGACATGTAAAGGCACTTGAAAAACTATGCGAAAATCCTGGGCTAGTTATATATAACTTAGGGACTGGAAATGGTTACAGTGTGTTAGACCTAATCAGAGCATTTTCAGAAGCTAGTGGGGTTGAGATTCCATATAAGATAGTTGGAAGAAGACCTGGAGACATAGCTACCTGCTATGCAGATCCTTCGAAAGCAGAGAGAGAGCTAGGATGGAAGGCTAAATACGAACTAAAAGAAATGTGTGAAGACTCTTGGAGATGGCAGAGCCAAAATCCAAACGGGTATTTAAAATAAAACAAGTTTGGAAGTCGTTGATATGCGTCTACAGCTTGAGAAGAAGAGAATGTAAATGATTACATAAAAAAATCTTGGAAGAGGGTGATTATCATCCCAATGGGAATAATTCAACCCGATATCCAAGATTTTTTTCGTGTAATTATTTTATGACAGCGCCAAGTTGACAGCTGAAAGTATTGTTATAATCCAAAGTGTTATACTTATTTTATTGCGTTCCCCTGATATAAGATGCATTATTGTATAAGCGAGGAATCCAAAACATAGACCAGAGCTGATGCTATAAGTTAAAGGCATCATGATTATAGTTAAGAAAGCTGGGAAAGCAATCTTTAAATCAGTGAAATCTATATTGGTTATATTTTGGAACATGTACACCCCAACGATCACCAATGCTGGAGATGCAGCGTAAGTAGGAACTATACCTAGAAGTGGAGTAAACACTAGTGTAAGTAAGAATAAAGCCGATGTTGTAATAGCTGATAATGCAGTTCTAGATCCTACAGATATACCAGAAGCTGATTCTGCAAAAGTCGTAACAGTACTTGTTCCGAGAACTGAACCGATTATCATAGCTGAACAGTCAGCTAGTAACATTTTTTCTATTCCTTCGATATTTCCATTTTCGTCTTCGAGTCCCATCTTCTTGCAACAAGTTATTAGAAGAGATAGAGAGTCGAATAATCCCACGAACATAAACGAGAATATAGGTCCTATAAGAGAAAATCTAAGTGCTGAAAGTATATCGAGTTTAAATGCTAGTGGTGCTATACTAGGTGGCATAGAAACTACTGATGTAGGTAGTTTTACATATCCTAAAATTACTGAAAGGACAGTGGTAACGACTATACTGATAAGTATACCTCCTCTTACATTCTTGTACTCGAGTACAACGATTAGAAGTATTCCTAATATTGCGAGTAGAGCAGTAGGTGTAAATTCACCAAGTGAAACTATCGTATCCGGTGAGCTTACTACTAGACCACATCCCTTTAGACCGATAAACGCTATAAACAGTCCTATACCTGCTGAAACAGCTTGTACAAGGTCTAATGGTATAGCATCAGCGATTGCCTTTCTAAGACCGGTTACTGCTAGAACCAAGAATACACATCCTGATAGGAATACTACGCCGAGGGCTGTCTCCCATGGAACTCCTGAGCCTATTACAAGTGAATAGGTAAAAAATGCATTTAATCCCATACCTGGGGCTAGTGCGAAAGGAGTGTTAGAAAACAATCCCATAATTAAAGTACCGATAACTATAGATAGTATAGTTACGGTTATAAGTGCTGGTTTATCCATACCGGCAGAAGAAAGTACATCTGGGTTGACAAACACTATATAGGCCATTGTTAAGAATGTAGTAATACCGCCGATTATTTCGGTTTTTATACTAGATCCGCGCTCGCTAATCTTAAAGTGCTTATCAAGAGAAGCCGCCAATTGCCCGTTGTTATTGTTAGACATGGTTGTTACCTCCGTATTTGATTTTATATATCTCTCAGTGTAATTATATCGTAATCACGAACAATTTGCAAGAAAACGAGAAAAAAATACGTATTGCATAAATTTATTCAACTCTTTTAAATTAAATCAATTATAATAAAATTTTATAAATTCTGTATAGCAATTTTGACCAATATGAAGTATTATATTAGTAAGTGAAATTAAACGTTATAATTTTCTGAGATTAGACATAATTTTTCTAGTTTTGAAATATAATGTTTAAAGTCCAAAAAAAGATGGAGGGTGACACAATGAATAAACAGATGAAAGATATTGTAATTGTTGGCTTTGCACTATTTTCTATGTTCTTTGGAGCCGGTAATCTATTGTTTCCACCATATTTAGGGATGGAGTCGGGTCAGAGCTGGATAGTTCCAGTTATAGCCTTCGTACTTGCAGATGCAGGTATTTCCCTATTAGTGCTTATAGCTTCTGCTAGACATCAGGGTCGTTTAGAGGAAACTCTTGATCGAGCTGGGAAAACGTTAGCAAGAGTCATAGGTATAGTCGCAATCGGTTGTCTAGGATTTATAGTAATACCTAGAACAGCAGCAACAACTTACGAAATGGGTATTCTACCTATAATAGGAAACTTTGGTATGGTAGGCAGAGTTGGAGTCTCAGTTGTATTCTTTATACTGACTTTAGCACTTACAATCAGTGGATCTAAAGTTATCGACATCATCGGTAAATTCCTTACACCAGCACTATTAATTGTTTTATTTATATTGATAATAAAAGGTATAGTATCTCCAATAGCAGCTCCAAGTCCTGATACAATGGTAGATACCAATCTATTCGCACTTGGATTTACAAGTGGCTATCAGACAATGGATGCCTTAGGGGCAGCTTCCATGGCGACAATCATGATATTATCTCTTACTGATAAGGGATACACTGATGAAAAAGAAAAGACTAAGATGACCATTAAATCTGGTATAGTTGCATGTTTCTTCTTGACATTGGTATACGGTGGTCTTGCATATCTAGGCGCAACAGTATCTACTAAATACGGATTAGATGTTGAACAATCTTCTCTTCTAGTCAATATTACAAGTATGATATTTGGTTACGGAGGTAATGTTTTACTAGGAATAATAGTTTCTCTTGCTTGTTTGACAACTTCTATAGGTATCACAGCAGTCGTAGCAAATTACTTCTCAGGTATAACAAAAATTAAATATGAACATTATGTTATAGGTATATGTATATTTGGAGCATTATTCGCAAACGTTGGTGTTTCGGTTATACTTCAGATCGCTGGACCGATATTATCACTTATCTACCCAGTACTTCTTGTAATAGTTCTTATGAGACTTGCAGGTAAATACATTCCAAATGATAATGCATTTAAGGGAGCAGCTTATGCTACTATATTTGTCAGCGCATGTAACGTATTAACAGGATATATGCCAGTATTTGGATTTATAAATGTATTACCGCTTTCAGCTAGTGGATTTAACTGGATACTACCAGCAGTGATATGTGGAATAATAGGATCGTTTATAAGATCAGGTAGGGTAAAAGCTGAAAACTAAGAATTAGGACTCATCTCGGTTGGAGAGAAATCATCAAGCGAAGAGTGACGATTTAATATTTAATAAGGGATTGTATCATTTACTTTGATATAGTCCCTTTTCATTTCGGTGGGTGACATAAATACAGATGATAAAATCGGAGGTGTAGGTTTGAAAAGGTCGCTTATATTAATTTTCTCGTTATTTTTAAGCATAGCTGTAATTGGAACCTCAGTGAGGCTTGCAGTTGGATTTAAGGGAATCTACCACTACGATATAGATTACTTAAACATAGAAGAAATTTCAGGGATAGAAAGAAATGCCCTCATTGAAAACTACGATTATTTAATCGATTATAATTTAAAGAGGACAGTTGGAGAATTCAAACTTCCAAGTTTGCCTTCATCCCACAATGGGAGGATTCATTTCGAAGAGGTAAGAGCTATAATTCAACGCCTCCAAAAAGTTTTGTACATATGTGTTGTGGTATCAGCAGTAGGAGCGATATATCTAATAAGAAAAAGTGAGCTGGTTTTTCTTAAGCTCAGTGCTGTTATCACCTTGGTTCTGCCAGTGTCTCTAGCAATCCCCATAGCTATTGATTTTGAGCATTCGTTTAAAATATTTCACAAACTTATGTTTGACAATGATTACTGGATATTCAACCCAGCGACGGATCCAGTTATAGATATGCTTCCAGAAGCGTATTTCATGCATGAGGCTGTATTTATCGGTGTAATAATTGTAGCTATGAGCATTATCTTATTAGCAATCTGGAAGAAATTCGGCGAGAAAAAACATATCCCACCGTCTATATAGAGGTGGGATGTGTTTTTTACGTCTAAAGATTTTTATTGGCGATTTTTACTATATCATCGTATTTGCTCATTATATAGTCGTAATTTTCCTTGACATGTGGCAACTTACATTCGGAACAGTCCTTGATTGGATTGTCGATTATCCCTTCGCCTATAATCTTGAAATTACCACCACAGTTTTTACCTAGCGCATAAAGCGGACAGTAGCAAAATAGACAGTTGAACTCATCGGGCTTATCTGTTTTATGACAAGGGAAGTATTCACAGTCCTTGTGGTTAAAGAATTTAAAATTGGCACTCATGGCGCACCTCCTAATTTATTAGAATTGATTTATCAGTTATCTTTTAATCATATATCACATTTATTATAACATTAAAAAGTGCATAATCAGACTAGATTATCTCAACTCGTGGTATAATAGTTGAGAAAGAGGTGATTCCGTGGATAATTTTAATAAAGAGATAGAGAAGGCATTAATAGTAGGTTTAAACTTAACTACGACATCTAAGAGGACCGACGATATTGAGATAGATGATTCGATGATAGAGCTTGAAGAGTTGGCAAAGGCAGCTGGTGCCGAGGTAGTTGGAAGTATGATTCAAAACAAGCAGTCGATAGATGCTACGTACTATATGGGCAAGGGAAAAATCGAGGAAATTGAAGAATACGCAAAAACATTGGATGCGACCGTGATCGTGTTTAACGACGAATTATCTGGTTCTCAGATTAGAAATATAGAAGAGGTAGTAGGGGTCAAAGTAATAGACAGGACAGCTCTAATACTGGACATATTCGCTCAGAGAGCTATAAGTAAAGAAGGTAAGCTGCAAGTCGAGTTGGCACAGCTTAGGTATAGACTTCCAAGACTTCAGGGAATGGGCGGAAACATGAGTAGAACCGGAGCTGGTATCGGAACCAGAGGTCCTGGTGAACAGAAACTTGAAGTTGACAAGAGACATATACAGGAGAGGCAAAACGATATTAGGAAAGAGTTAAAACTAGTAAAGAAAAACAGGGATACTCAGAGAATACAAAGGACTAAGTCGAATATCCCGATAGTAGCTATAGTAGGTTATACAAACGCAGGCAAGTCCACCTTGTTAAATGAGCTGATAAAGACTCATAAAGACTATGAGAAGGAAAAGGAAGTTTTCGAGAAAGATATGCTATTTGCTACCTTGGATGTGACATTGAGAAAGGCTACACTTCCAAATAAGAGCGATTTTTTGGTGGTGGATACAGTTGGATTTGTGAGCAAGCTACCCCATGATTTGGTAGATGCATTTAAGGCGACACTTGAAGAAGTTAAGTATGCAGACCTAATACTTCACGTCATAGATGCGACAAATGAAAGTTTTGAAATCCAGAAAAAGACTACGGACACAGTTCTAAAAGAATTGGAAGTAGAAGACAAGAGAGAAATACTGGTATACAATAAGGTCGATAAGCTAGAGATGGATATATATCCAAAGAATCAAGAGGATGTAGTCTATATCTCGGCAAAAAAAGGAATAAATATTGATAAGCTTCTAAATATGATCCAGGAAATCATATGTGAAAAGTTGTACGACGTTCAGCTATTGCTTCCATACGACAAGGGTAATGTATTCAGCGAGCTCAAGGATAAATATTCAGTTGAAAACTTCGAGTACTTGGAAGATGGAATAAAGCTTAGGGTGTCTTTAGATGAAAAGGACTACGCTGTGTACAAGAACCATATTATAGAAAAATAAGGATAGAGGGGCGATTATGAATATTATCTGGGATAATATAGATAGCATAGATGATTACTTCATAACATATCTTTTATATAAAGAAACAAAGACGATATCTCAGATCAGCAGGATAAGGCGAATGACTGAAGAAGAAGTTAAGGATGACATCATACGTGCAAAACTTGCAATAAGAGAGCAGAGGAAGAACGAGAGCAAGAATATAGATATAATAGAATATTTTTTAAAATTAAATAAATCTGACAGACTTGAATTTTTGGATAGAATAGACAGTGAAAAAATGTTATACTTTAAGAGAAGGATCTCTCAGCGAATGATACACGAGAAAAACGTGGAGGACCAGATAGCTTTGATATGGGCTGCCGGTGAAACTAGAGATGAGGGGTTTCTCGAAATACTACATTTCTTGACACAACACAGAAAATCAGACGTCAGAAGGATTACGTATTCTGCATTGAGAAAGATTGGATCATCTCAGAGCAAGACCTTTTTTGAAAAGGGGTTGAGCGATTCAAATGCACAGACAAGACAGTACTGTGCCAAAGCATTGTCGATAGCTGGTGATGAACACAGTGTAAATATCTTGAACGAGCTGATTCGCAAAAATCGCAAGTTTGAAAAACCATATGTGATTAGAGCTTTTGAAGACGCTGTTTGTGATTTGCAGTCAAATAAATAAGCGGTACCAAATAGAAAATGACTAATCGTAAAATGACTAAGTATAAGTTTTGATGTATCTCTAAAAAATATAAAATTGGAGGCGGTTGAAATGATAGTTAGACGTTGTGCAGGTGGAGTTGTGTTTTTTGCAAATAAGGTCCTTATAGTCAAGAATGATAGAGATGAATGGACCTTGCCAAAGGGAAAGATCGTCGGCGGGGGAATATCATACGAAAGTGCTATAAAGAGGGTTAAGGACGAGACGGGTGTAACTGCTAATATAATAGATGTAGCTGGAGATACCATGTATGAATTTTTCTCAAGAAGTAGGCAACAGGAAGTTTGCAATGCGATTATGTGGTATGTTATGGAAGCTGATAACACTGAGGTTAAACTATCTACAGATTTTAAAGAAGGCGGATTTTACAAGATTAAAGATGCCATTGACATGCTGACACACAGCAAGGAAATATCGTTGGTTGAGGTTTCATATAAGAAATTCAAGGATTTAAAGAAGATGTTGTGTGATAAACCAGACGTGGCGAATTAAATAGATTACTTAGATTCGAGTAGCGGTTCGATTGTGCCGTTTCGAAAGTCTGAAATATACAGGGGGGAGGTATGACCTCCCTTTTTTGTAGAGATAATAAATACATAGATTTGGAAAATTTAATTTGAGTTGCTGGTCTACACTGCGGGTAATAAAAAATATACATAATAGATGTGGACGAGCTTATATTGGAGGAATAGAAGTTGAATTACAGGACGATACACGAATTTGGAGTAGACGAGTTTGAAATTGAAAAGTCGAGGTTTATAGGATACGCTAGGCCGATAGCTAGCGAAGAAGAGGCAGTTGAGTTCGTAAATGAAATCAAAAAGAAACACAAGGATGCAAACCATAATGTCTGGGCGTATGTAGTCGGACAAAACATGAATGTACAAAGGTATAGCGACGACGGTGAGCCACAGGGCACAGCTGGTATTCCTACCCTAGAGGTAATAAAAAAGGAAGATCTAAGAGATGTAGCTGTAGTCGTGACTAGGTATTTCGGAGGAGTCAAGTTAGGAGCTGGTGGACTTGTCAGGTCTTATATCAAGGCTGCAAAACTAGGACTAGAGGCTGGAAAAATCATAGAAAAGGTACTCTACCAAGAGGTGAGGACGAAGATAGACTACACCTTACTCGGAAAAGTTCAAAACGAAGTTATGAATGCGGGTTATTTTGTGAAGGATACCATCTACGAGGACAGTGTGACCTTAGTAGTTTACGCAAGGATAGAAGATGTAGAGGCTTTTTCAGAGAAGATGACGGATATAACGAGCGGTAGTGCTGAAATAAGACTAGGTGAGCAGTTTCACCTCTCAGAAAAAGACGGAGAGATAGTCGAGTAGCGAGGTAAATTTAACTTGAGAAATACATCGGGTTTAGCTACAGGCGAGGTAGGTCCGCATTTCAGTTTGGAAAAAACACGCTCAATAAATTGTAATTTAAATCGAAAAACGATTGTGAATTCAAAGCTTAGCTTGAAAACACAATCATTTTTTCTATTTGTATATCATATATCGTACGTCTTTATGTCTTGACTCGTAAATAAATCGATAATCTAGGCTTTTTTGACCTTGCCGCCAGCTTTATTTTTACCCTTTACGCCCTTCACGACCTCGAGTACGCCGACCAACATAAGAAGAACGCCAAATAGTTTTTTTAGAATAGTTGCATCAAGCTGTGCAGAGAGTATAGAGCCTGCCATAGCACCTACTATTCCGAATAAAACTATAGGTATTACTAGATTATAGACCACGTTTTTATTCTTTACGTGGACTGCGAGGGCTATTATAGTCATAGGAATGGATGAGAGTAGATTGACGCTCTGGGCAATCTTAGTATTCACGCCTAAAAACAGTACTAGTATAGGTATGAGTATAGTACCACCACCTAGGCCCATTCCTCCGATTATTCCACCTAAAAATCCAATTACAACGTACAGCATTAAAACACCATCCTTACAGCCGCGAGTATCATAACTATTCCAAATGCTATTCTAAGAAATCTACCGGTCACCTTGTTGAGCAGTTTAGCGCCGAGATATCCTCCTACCACACTGCCTATCGCGACCTTCCAAGTGATGCCGATGTCGTAGGTACCAGCATACACGTAGAAGACTGAGCTTGTAATAGTTAGAAATAAAATAATTCCAAGAGCAGTAGCGTGAGATTTATGCTCTTCGGTTTTAAATAGGTTGTTTAAAATAGGAACTAGAAGTATTCCTCCTCCAGCTCCAAACAATCCGTTTATAAATCCTGTGAATACACCAACAGTTGCATTTTTAAGACTGTAATCGTTGTTAAATATCTTTTTAAAGTCTATAAAAGGCACGTGTCTAGCTTTTCCAGACCCTGTATCGTCGAATTTTTCCAGAAGTGAATCGGCGCCGAGTTCGGAAGAGGTCTCCATTTGTTTTTTTCTGATCTCCATATATTTTACAAATTCTGTATTATTCTTTTTTTCACCATTTTGCATTTTATCACCCAGATTTAATTTGCCCAAAGCAAGGATAAATGATACAAAATATTGAACTTATGTCAGTAGAAATACATTAGTCGGGGTTAAATTTCTCTAGTGAAATCGTTGAATCACCATTTAATAAAAACTTATGGTATAATGATTATTGACGTTAAATTTAAGCACTGTAAAAACTGATAGATTAAACGAATAATCTATATACATAGGTAAAAAATAATAGATAAAAACAGAGGAGACAATATGAGTACAATAAACGAGAAAATAGAAAAAACAGTACAATGGTTGCAGGATAAGGTTGAAGAATCACATTCCAAAGGTCTTATCGTAGGTGTTTCAGGAGGAATAGATTCAGCAGTTGTAGCTAATTTGATAAAAAGGGCATGTCCAGAAAACTCACTGGGAGTGCTTTTAGATATACAAAACAGCGAGGTCGACAAAGAAGACGCCATGAAAGTAATAGAAGCATGTGGAATTAAGCATATGACGTTAAACCTAGAAAATTCACACGATGTCTTGATAGACACAGTAGTCGAAAATTTAAAAGAAAACGATCTCTACAGAGAAGATACTCATAGAATGACAGATGCAAACCTTAGAGCAAGGCTTAGAATGTGCACTATATACGCGATAGCAAACAATTTGGGGTATTTAGTTGCTGGAACAGACAATGCAGCTGAAATGTACACAGGCTATTTCACAAAATACGGAGATGGTGGAGTTGATATACTTCCTATATGTAATATTTCAAAGGCAGAGGTGTACGACTGGGCTAGATCACTCGGAGTGCCAGAAAGCCTAATCACAAAAGCGCCTACAGCAGGTCTTTGGGAAGGTCAGACAGATGAAAATGAAATGGGTACTACCTACGATATGATAGATGCAGTTATGAATGGAAGAGAAGAAGAGGTCCCTGAAAAAGACAGGAAAATAATCGATAGACTTCATACAAATAGCGAACACAAGAGAAATACACCTGGAAAACCACCTAAGTTCTAATTTACTAATGTAAGCTAATGTGGTAAAATGACAGGTGGACAAGTAGAATATCTGAATTAAATAACAATGAAATGATACATATAAGGAGTGGAAAATATGGGACGTATACACAATATCGAAAATAGAAAAGGTAAACAAGATGCAAAGAGGGCAAATGTATTCACAAAACATGCTAGAGCTATCACAGTTGCAGCTAAAGAGGGTGGAGCAGATCCAGAGTACAACGCTACTTTAAAGACTGCTATAGACAAGGCAAAAGCAGATAATATGCCAAATGACAATATAGATAGAGCAATAGCAAAAGGAGCCGGAGCCGGAGCTGGTGACGACTATGAAACAATAGTTTACGAAGGATATGGACCAGGTGGGGTCGCTGTCATAGTAAACACCTTGACTGACAACAAAAATAGAACAGCTGGAAATGTAAGATATTACTTCGACAAAAACGGTGGAAACCTAGGTACAGTTGGTTGCGTTGCTTTTATGTTCGACAAAAAAGGCCAGGTATTTATAGAAGCTGACGATGAAGTTTCAGAAGACGAACTTATGACTGTAGCCTTAGAAGCTGGAGCAGAAGACTTCATAACTGAAGAAGACGGATACGAAGTTATAACAGAACCAGACGACTTCGGAGCTGTAAGAGATGCTCTAAAAGAAGCTGGATACGAGTTATTACATGCTGATATCAAGATGATACCTCAGACAACTACAATTCTTGAAGACGAGGCTCAAGTTAAACAAATGGAAAAATTAGTCGACATGCTTGAAGAAGATGACGATGTTCAGGATATATACTACAACTGGGAAGTCTAAGATAACGACTAGAGAAATACGTATGAAAATTGTCTAGAGATTTAACCAGAGCGAGGAAGATGACACCAACTAAATAGATTGGCAGCATCTTCCTCGTTAGCGTATAGGCGATTAAATGGTGATTACTTGTGATGGTGATCACGTGGTGCGGGATTTATCTCAAGTTATAGATAAATTAACCGAAGTATTGTAGATAAAGATGTATATTTATGTAAAAGGCTGAAAGAAATCTATATTTATTTCATATATTAATGGTATAATAGTAACATGGTATCTCATAAAATTAACGAACTGAAAGGATGAATCATATGGAAGAATTTACTATGGAAGAACTGCTTGCTCAGCAAGATGAGGAGTTTGAAAAGATTAAAGTAGGAGAATTAATTACTGCTAAGGTTAAAAATATATCTAAAGACGGTGTAGAATTGGATTTAGACAATGGTTTTTACGCGATTGTACCTAATGAAGAACTAAACTTAGATAAGGGAGCACAGGCTAACGAGGCTTTTAACATAGGTGACGAAATGTCAGTAGTAATCAAAAAAGTATCTCAAAAAGATTGTACTATAAGACTTTCTAAATTAGACGCCGACAAGCTTACAGATTTAGAAGAAATAAAAACTGCATTTGACGAACACAAGATAATAACAGTTTACGTGGAAAAAGCTATAGAAAAGGGAGTATTTGCTTTATACAATTCATATACCTTATTTATACCGATTTCTCAGCTAGATACTAAATTCGTGACTGACACTTCAGGATACCAAGGTAAAAATCTAGAAGTATACGTAAAAGAAATAAATACTAGAAGAAATAGGTTAGTTGCGTCTCACAGAGATGTACTAAAAGAAAGACAAGATAAAGAGAGAGAAGAAAGAAGATCTCAAATCAAGGCTGAAAGACAGGCTGCGAGAGAACATGCAAAAATTGTAAAGGAAGAAATATTAGCTTCACTTGAAGTTGGACAAAAGAAAACTGGTAAGGTAACTAAGATAATGCCTTATGGAGCATTTATAGACATCGGCGGAATAGAAGGACTAGCTCACATAAGAAACCTATCATGGGATAGAGTTGAATCTGTTGAAGATGTGTTAGCAGAAGGTCAAGAAATAGATGTGTACATCTTAGACGTCGACCAAGAAACTAAAAAAATAGCTCTAGCTGTAAAGGATATAAACAATGATCCTTGGACTTTGGTTGCCAAAGAAGTGAATGTTGGAGATATAATAGATGTTGAAGTGATGAGACTTATCGAAAAAGCAGCGTTTGTTCAAGTTGCAAAGGGCGTAGATGCGTATCTACCAATATCTGAGTTGAGCGACGAAAGAGTTGCCAAGATGACAAATGTAGTAAATATCGGCGATAAGATAAAAGTAAAGGTACTAGAATTTAAACCAAAAAATAAACGTATGTTGGTTTCTATAAAAGAAGTAAACAGAGAACCAGAAGAAGATATAACAGAATATCTAGAAACAGAAGATTCTCTAGGAAGCATCGGCGAATTGTTCAAAGACAAATTCAAAGATATGGAACTATAGGATTTTAAAAATACAAAATAAGAATATGGCAAAAAGTTGTCATATTCTTATTTTCATTTACGAGTGGGGGAGAAAAATTATGAACTTGATAGCTGATTTGCACTGTCACACTATTTCAAGTGGACACGCCTATAGCACAGTAAAGGAAAATATCGATATAGCTAGAGAAAGAAATTTGAAATACCTAGGAATATCCGACCACGCACCTAAGATGCCAGGAGGGCCAGATTTATTTTACTTTAGAAATATGAATGTGTTTCCAGAGAATGTAGGAGATATCAGGCTTTTAAAGGGAATAGAAGCAAATATAATAGATTTCGAAGGAAATATCGATGTACCTGATGAGGTGGCACAAAAGTTGGATTACGTTATAGCGAGCTTACACAGACCATGTATAGAGCCTGGAGATATAGAACAGAATACATCTGCAGTTTTGAACGTGATGAAAAACAAGTACGTGAGGATAATCGGACATCCAGACGACTCTAAATTTCCGCTAAATTACGAGAAAGTAGTAAAATCCGCTAAGGAAGAGGGACTGCTTCTAGAGGTGAATAATTCATCACTGGCTCCTGACTCGTCTAGAACAGGTGCAAAAGAAAATCTAACTGAGATGTTAAACTTGTGCAAGAAATACCGAACTCATATAATTATAGATACAGATTCTCATATCTGCTACACAGTAGGGGATTTTGAGTACGCACTCGCCTTGCTTGAGGAAGTAGATTTCCCAGAAGAACTAATTGTAAACTGCAATGAGGCGATGATGGAAAAATTAATAGATATCAAAAAAATACCTAGGAGACTATAAAATGGCAAAGAACAAGATAATGCATATAAAATATTTAGATAGAGGATATATGAAGAAGACTAGGACAACAGTGCTTCTTATTTCAGCTGGTTTCTTTTTCCTATCGTTCTTCTTGTACAACTTCAACATGATAGTCGAGTTTTTCACAATTCTAGCAGCAGTCTATTTCTTCCAACAGGGACGTAAGATAGACAAGAAGATAAAGGACACAGTTTATATAAGTCTAGATAATTTTTATATTGAATTTAAAAACAATATGAAGTTTATATTTCTTGGAAGTGAAAATGCAACTAGGTTATACTATAAAAATATAGACAGCGTTACAGTAGCAGACAAGGCTATTCTCGTGAGATCAAAGGGCAAGAGGTACATGCTTCCAATGACCGCAATAAGCAAAGAAAATGCCGATTTATTGATAAATAACCTTAAAAAAAGAGTTAAAGTAGAGGAATTTAAAAAGTAATATAGAAATTATAGTCTAAATACAGTAAAATACAATGTAATAAAGAATGAAACCTATTGAATATAGAGAGAATATATAATATATTAGGTATATATAACTTGAGGGGGCTAAATACCTCAAGTTAAAAGCAATCAACATTTAAAAAGAGGGGGAGACGTTTTGGAATACAAGGTTACTAAAAAACAAAATTCTAGCAGATCGTGTATTGTCTGTGGGATAAAAAACGACCTCGGAATGCATGCGAACTTTTACGAACTCGAAAATGGCGAATTAGTAGCAATCTGCAATACCAAAGACTGGCATCAGAGTTATCCGGGCAGACTTCACGGAGGTATGACAGCGGCGCTCCTAGACGAAACGATAGGAAGGGCTATAAGTATAGACGACGAACAGGTCTGGGGAGTTACAGTATCATTAGAACTTAAATACAAGAAGCCAGTGCCATTAGACGAAAAGATAAAGGTAGTTGGAAGAATAACTAAGGAAAATAGAAAATTATTTGAAGGTACTGGAGAGATAATTCTAGAAAATGGAGAGATAGCTGCTACAGCACATGGTAAATACATGAAGATGCCAGTAGAGAAGATATCCGAAGACGGAATAGACGGAGAATGGTTTGAGATAGGCAGAGAAGAGGAAGACCCGGAATACATAGATTTGTAAAAAGAAAACAGGAGATATAATGGAAAATAATTTTTTGCCAGTGTGCAAACAAGATATGATTGACAGAGGCTGGGACGAGTTGGACTTCGTACTGGTGACAGGTGACGCCTATGTTGACCACCACAGCTTTGGCTCGGCTATAATATCTAGAGTACTCGAACACAACGGGTACAAGGTAGGCATAATAGCTCAGCCAGATTGGAAAAACGTAGAAGACTTCAAAAAGCTAGGCAAACCTAGACTAGGGTTTCTAGTCAACAGCGGAAATATGGACTCAATGGTAAACCATTATTCAGTCAGCAAAAAGCACAGGAAGACTGATTTGTATTCTCCAGGTGGAGAGATGGATCATAGACCAGACAGAGCAACAATAGTCTACTCAAATAAAATCAGGGAAGCGTACGGAGATGTAGCAATCGTATTAGGTGGGATAGAATCTAGCCTCAGGCGTTTTGCACATTACGATTACTGGTCTGATAAGGTAAGAAAATCTATATTAGTGGACAGTACAGCAGATATTTTGGTATTTGGAATGGGCGAAAAACAGATAGTGGAAGTAGCAAATGCGTTAAACGACGGATTTGATAGAAAATATATAAGGCATGTAGATGGAACTTGTTATATAGTAGATAGCCTCGACGAAATATACGGAGACTATATCTTATTATCATCATTTGATGAAGTCAGCGAAGATAAGGTAGAATACGCAAAGGCGTTTAAAACGCAGTACGACGAACAGGATCCCTACAGGGGAAAGGTGCTTGTCCAAGAGCATCTAGGTAAATATCTCGTACAGAACAGACCTCAAAAACCTCTAAATAGGGAAGAGTTAGATGAAGTATACGCTCTACCTTACGAAAACAACTACCATCCTATGTACGAATCAAAAGGCGGAATTCCAGCAATTAATGAGGTAAAATTCAGCATAGTTAGCTCAAGGGGCTGTTTTGGAAGCTGTGCATTTTGTGCTATAACCTTCCACCAGGGAAGGGCGGTCCAAAGCAGGAGTGAGGAGTCTATAGTCGAAGAGGCTATACAGATGACTGAAGACAAAGATTTCAAGGGATATATCCACGATATAGGTGGACCGACAGCGAATTTTAGACTTCCAGCCTGCAAAAAACAGGTGACAAAGGGAGCCTGTAAAGAAAGACAATGCCTATACCCATCACCATGTAAGAATATGGATGTAGACCACAGCGAGTACCTACAAGTATTGAGGAGGGTGAGAAATCTACCAAATATCAAAAAGGTGTTCGTAAGGTCTGGAATAAGATACGATTATGTTATGGCGGATAAAAATGAGAAATTTTTCAGAGAACTGGTGAAGCACCATGTCAGTGGGCAGCTTAAGGTTGCACCAGAACATATATCTGATAAAGTATTGGATTATATGCAAAAACCAGCTGGAAGGTCATATTCGGCATTTAGCGATAAATTCTTTAAGTTAAACGAGCAGCTGGGCATGAAACAGTTCTTAGTTCCATACCTGATGTCATCTCATCCTGGGTCGACTTTGAATGAGGCGATGGAACTAGCTGAATACCTAAGGGATATACATTACCAACCAGAACAGGTTCAGGATTTCTATCCTACACCGGGGACTTTATCGACTACGATGTTTTACACAGGCTTAGACCCTCTTACAATGAAGGAAGTATATATTCCAAAGGACAAGAAGGAAAAAGCAATGCAGAGGGCATTATTGCAATTTAGCTATCCAAGGAACTACGATTTAGTAAGAGAGGCACTCGAGGTATCGGGGAGAGAAGATTTGATTGGATTTGGTCCAAAATGTCTTATAAAACCCCGTCGTGGAGAAAAAGTAGAACATCAAGTCAAGGATGTTCGCAAGGATAATCGCAAAGATAGCGGCAGTAATAACCGAAAAAATAATCGCAAAGATAGCGGAAATAATAATGGCAATAACAATCAAAAAGATTATCGTAAGGGCAGTAGAAATGATAATCGAAATGACAGCTACGGCAAACAAAGAGGAAAGAACGCGGGCAATCAATCTACGAAGAGTGGGAACAATAGAAATAGACGAAAAAAATATTAGTCATAGGAGGGATGCATTTGAAACGGACAGTATACCTATTATTGGTATTTACATTGTCGCTTAGTCTGCTAATGGGATGTACTCAGGTTGGTAAAACAGAAGATGTTGGCACAGAGCAGTGGGTTAGTACAGGTGTGAATATAGCTACGTTGTCAGGACTACCAGCAGTTGCAATATCAAAATTATATAAGGAAAGTCCAGTAGGGGATAACTCGATAACTTCTTACGGAATAGAATACACCAGAGATGAGTTGTACTCAGCGCTTATCGAAGGTGATCCTGACATAGCGATAGTAACTCCTGATATGGCTGCTAGAGCTTACAACAAAAATGGAAAATATAAAGTTATAGGAACGGTAGGTATGTCGTCAGCTTATCTCGTGTCTTCAGATGCGAAGGTAAACAGTATATCTGATTTGAGAGGAAAGGAAGTTTCTGTATTCTCATACACCGATGTATCTCAAAATCTATCTCAGATAGCCCTAGAGGAAAACGGGATAATGAGGGGAGATATAGATTTAAAAACAATAGATGTATCGAGTTACGCTGGTACTGAACAAGATATAATAGACGACGAAATAGATGAAGACAACTTCAATGGATTTATTCCAGAGCCATTACTTACAAATGTACTTCAAAATGTGAAAAATATAAGGATTGTAAAGAGTTTAAACGATTCGTGGATGGAAGAAAATCAAGGGGCAAGGGGATGTCCAGAGTATTCACTTGTCATGAAGACGGATTTTATTAAAGCAAACGAAAATATTGTGGAAACTTTTACTAAAGAACTATCAGAAAGCATTGATTGGGCAAATAAAAATCCTGATCAAGTTGTAAAATTATTGAAGGATAAAGATTTTTTAAAGGATGAGTTTATTGATTCGGATACAATAGAAAGATCTAATTTAAAATTTATGCCTATAGACAAGATGGTAGTTGACTATAATGATTACTATAAACAGATATTCTGTCTAGACTCTGTGTACGAGGACGAGAGGGTTCCAGATGATTCTATGTATTATATTGAGGACTAGCAAAAAGAGATGAGCTATTTATTTAGCCATCTCTTTTTGGCGTTTAAATCAACTGTAGCTGTTGAGATAATTCAGTTTAAATGTTAAAATAATACTGACGATTAAAACTCGCCGAAAAAGCTTGTAGAACGGATTTTAATGTAGAATCACGTAAGAAAATAAAATAAGTTTGGAGGTAGGATTTTGAAGATTATAAAATCAGAAGAGATTGTTAAAGAAGTCAGCAACATGTGTATCGAGGCGAACTACTGCTTAGGAGAGGACGTAGTAGATTCGTTTAAAGAAAACTTAAAAAAAGAAAAAAGTGAGGCTGGAAAGAATATATTGAACATCCTCATCGAAAATGCAAAGATAGCTGCTGATACCAGAGTACCTATGTGCCAGGATACTGGGATGGCGGTATTTTTTGTGGAAATTGGACAAGAGGTCATGATAGAGGGAGATACCTTGACAGAGGCTATAAACAAGGGAGTTGCAAAGGGTTACACAGAAGGATTTTTAAGAAAATCAGTAGTAGCATCTCCTATAGATAGAGTCAACACAAACGACAATACTCCAGCGGTCGTACATATGGAAATGGTAAAGGGCGACAAATTAAAGATACAATTTGCAGCTAAGGGATTTGGAAGCGAAAATATGAGTAAGTTAAAGATGTTAAAACCATCTGACGGACTTGAGGGCATAAAAGATTTCGTAGTCGAAACGGTATCAGAGGCTGGACCAAATCCATGTCCACCTATGATAATAGGAGTTGGAATAGGAGGAACAGTTGATAAATGCGCTGAAATAGCTAAAAAATCACTGTTTAGAGAAATAGGATCAAGAAATCCAGATCCAAAACTTGCAGAGTTAGAATTAGAATTGCTAGAGATGATAAATAAACTTGGAATAGGACCTCAAGGATTTGGAGGAAGTACAACAGCCCTAGACCTACATATTGAGACTTATGCAACTCATATAGCGGGGCTTCCTGTAGTAGTGAACATCAACTGCCACGCATCTAGACATAGAGAGGTGATATTATAATGGTCGAATTAAAAATGCCAGTAACCAGAGAAGATATTGAAAGCCTAGACTGTGGTGATACAGTAAGTGTAAGTGGAACTCTATACACTTCAAGAGACGCTGCACATAAGAGATTGATAGCCTGTCTAGAAGAGGGCAAAGAACTTCCTTTTGACGTTGACGGTCAAGGTATATACTACGTTGGACCTACTCCTACCAAGCCGGGCGGAATAATAGGATCAGCTGGACCGACATCTAGCTATAGAATGGACGACCTGACAGTTCCTCTATTAGAAAATGGACTTAAGATAATGATAGGAAAAGGAAAGAGAAGCGATAAAGTAATAGACGGAATGAAAAAATACGGAGCTGTATATTTAGCGGCAATAGGTGGAGCAGGGGCTTATATTTCAAACTCTATAAAGTCATGTGAAATAATAGCCTATGAAGATCTAGGTGCTGAAGCAGTTAGAAAAATAGAGGTAGAAAACCTACAATTGATAGTTGCAATAGACAGTAGGGGAAATAATATATACGAAGTTGGAAGAAAGCAATTTGAAGAAAAATAAATTGAAATACTAGGAGGACGCAATGGCTAAAGATTATGATCAAATGGCACTAGAGCTGCATGAAAAACACCAAGGTAAATTAGGAATAGAGTGTAAGGTGAAATTAGAAACAAAAGAAGATTTATCCGTAGCCTACACACCTGGCGTAGCAAAGCCATGTGTCGAAATACACGAAAATAAAGAAGATGTCTACAAATACACTTGCAAGGGCAATATGATAGCAATAGTAAGCGATGGAAGTGCTGTTTTAGGACTAGGCGACATCGGTGCAGAGGCCTCAATTCCAGTAATGGAAGGAAAGGCAGTTCTATTCAAACAATTTGGAGGAGTGGATGCAATGCCTATCTGCCTAAGCACAAACGACGTGGATGAAATAGTGCACACTATAAAATTGATGGAGCCAGTATTTGGTGGTATAAACCTAGAAGACATATCAGCTCCTAGATGTATTGAAATAGAGAAAAAACTAAAGGAATGCCTAGATATACCAGTATTCCACGACGATCAACACGGCACTGCGATAGTTGTAGCGGCGTCCCTCGTAAATGCGATAAAACTAATTGAAGACAAGGAAATACAAGATATAGAAGTAGTGATAAACGGTGCTGGATCAGCAGGTATAGCGATAGCAAAGATACTAATAGGTATGGATGTTAAAAATGTAATCCTAGTAGACAGGTACGGTGCAATAAACGAAAAGTACGAAAACATCAACTGGGCGCAGAAGGAAATGTTAGCTACCACAAATAAAAACAACGAAGTTGGAACTCTTGAAGAAGTAATCAAGGGAAAAGACGTATTCGTAGGGGTATCAGCACCAGGGGTACTTACAAAAGAAATGGTAAAAAGCATGTCAGATAAACCTATAATCTTTGCAATGGCAAATCCAGTTCCGGAAATAATGCCAGATGGAGCAAAGGAAGCTGGTGCATTTGTAATGGGAACAGGTCGTTCGGATTTTCCAAATCAGGTAAACAACGTACTAGCCTTTCCAGGAGTATTCAGAGGTGCTCTAGACTGTAGAGCGACCGATATAAACGAAGAGATGAAGATAGCAGCAGCTAGAGCTATAGCAAACACTATAAGCGACGACGAGATAAGCACTGACTATATTCTTCCAGACATATTCAATAAAGACGTAACTAAAAACGTAGCAGAAGCAGTAAAAAAAGCAGCGATAGATAGTGGAGTTGCTAGAAAGTTCTAATTGAATCAAGATTAAAGTTTAGAAAGATGTCCCCGCCTTTTTAGGTTGGGGACATCTTTTGCAATGTTGTAAAATGAACGATACGAATATCAACTGAGCGTCAGGGTAATATGCACCACCGCAGCGTCGTCGAGAACGGTTAAACGAGCAGTGTGGGTGTGGAGCTTGCCCCGCCACGGTAAACTAGCAATGTTGCAAAATGAACGATACGAATATCAACTGAGCGTCAGGGTAATATGCACCACCGCAGCGTCGTCGAGAACGGTTAAACGAGCAGCGAGGAGGTGCATATTACCCTGACGCGGCGTACAAATGAGATCGTTCAATTTACAACTAAGAGTTTATCAATTATGATATAATTGTAGTACAATATTATGGTGTTAGGTGGTGTAGAAATGCTACATTTGTATGAGAAGCTCGTGGGCGTTGAGGCATTTGAAAAATATAAAAAGCTACTTCAAAACAGGAAAAGAACCAGAAAAATAATGTTCCTAGTTGGAAAAACAAGGAGCATATTTACATATAGAGATAAATTGGAATCAGACTACGGAGAAGAACCAAATATAACGACATACATAGGATTTATCAAGAAAGAATTAATTAAGTATTGGCCTATAGTGCTTAAAGAATGCAATTTAATAGAAAAGAAGGACGTGTCGCCAACCTTTATTTCGAATGAACTTTCAATGTACATACTCCAGTCCAGGGTTGGAGAGAAGAGAGAAATTGAAGGTTATTTTTCGGATATAACGGCTACGGATAAAAATATTGCAAATAGTATAAGAAATAACATAGATAGAGCTGTTGAGAATAGAATAGACATAGCTGAAATTGGAAATATGATTTATTCTTCAAAGAAGAATAAGGACTCTCTGAGCGAGGATTCATATATGCAGATGGATATATTGATAGACTATTATACGAGGACACTTCTTAAATATTCAGTCTTAGATAATTCAATGTGCATCTACCTTTACAACGAATACCTGTTGAGAGATGAATGGTATTTTGGTAAATTATGCGAGGAGGTCGATTGCTTAATAATCGACAGTTTGGAACTCTGTTCAAATGCTCAAGTCGATTTTATATCGGCATTAGAAGAGGCAGATAAGGAAATACTCATATACTATGACTTTAAAAGAGATTGCTCCTCATTTTCAAATATAGACCTTGCTTATATTGAGAATAAAATAATTTCGAAGGAGTGCGATGTAGTAAAACCTGTTAAATTAGCGAATTTATATGGGTTAGACCTTGAGGTAGAAATCGATGATTCAAACCAATTGTACGGTGACATGCTTGGAGGCGTGGTCGAGAAGATATCCGAGCTCGTTGAAACGGGTGTTGAGCTGAAAGATATTGTCGTGATTTCTCATACTGTAGAGCCATCGATTATCAATAAATTATCAAAAAATTTAGAGGCTAGGGGAATATCAGTATTAACTACAAATCCAATTGAAAGAACTATAGATAACGAGTATGCAAATGCTATGACGGTAGCCTGTTCGTTATTTTACAATCAGTGCAAGTACATAAGGGAAGAAGAATTTGTGAATTTTATAAAACTTACCTTGGAAGTCAATCAGATATCAGCTAGGAAGATAGCTGGAGGAAAGAGGGAAGAACTCAAGGGAATAATGAGTTATATAACTTCAAAAAGAGATGAGGATGTACAGGCGCATGAATTTTTAATTAAATTTTACACAGATATACTTCTTCCTCTCAAAGATGGGATAGAAAACTTCAAGATGTGCAAACAGATAGTCTACGATGCAAAAAATTTGACTGATCAAATTCACAAGCTGGGTTTGGATGAGAAAAGATCGAAAGAGGAGATATTTTTGGACATATTGAAGAAGAATCCTAATGTCTACCATTCATTTTCCGACTTAGAAGAAATAATAGATGGACAAGGCTTAATTCTGACAACTCCAAATAGATATATTCCACTGGATATGGATAGATCAGTCCAACTTTGGGTGGATATTGGAAGTAATATGTGGAGTATGAAAATAGAGAGGGAGATTTCTAATCCCGTATTATTTAGGAGTTCGTACACTTATGGAAATGTGTTTACAAAGGAAAGGGAGAATTCGTACAGGTCGTATTACCTCTTAAATACTATTTACAACATACTTGAGAAGGCTGATAAAGTATATTGTTTCAAAAGTGAGTACTCTGTAAATGGATATGTACAGGAAAGTCAGTTGTACTCTATTTTAGAAAAATTAAAAGGCGAGTTTAACCAAGGTGATGGGAGGTAAGGAGCTTGAATAATATCAATTACAGGGAAGACCAATCTCCTATCATGGAGTATGAGTCGGGAACTATGGCTGTATCAGCTGTGCCAGGAGCGGGAAAGACATTTATAGTTACAAATCTAGTGGCAAAACTCCTCCTAGAGGGGAAGAACGACGGCAAGAAGATCCTAATTCTCACATATATGAACAGTGCGGTCAATAATTTCAAAGGAAGAATAAAAAAGATACTCGAGGAAAATGAGATAGATAAAAAAAACGACTACGATGTTATGACGATACATAGTTTGGCGATTAAGATTATAAGGGAAAATCCAGAGAGCATAATGTTAAACGAGGATTTCAACGTGGCTGACGACCTTCAAAAAAGTATTATATTAAATGAATGTATAGATGACTACAAGTCAAATGGAGGAGATAAAAAATTATCTTGGTTTGTAAAGGAACAGAAGGACGCTTTCTGGAAGGATAAGACACTTCAAGCCTGGGAGGATAGTTTTTTCGATATCGTCGGAAATGCTATAAGCAAGTTAAAGTACGCAGAAATCAGCCCAGAAGACTTGATTGGAAAAATGAAAGAAATAAATGTAGAAATACTCAAACTCGTCTATCCTATATACAGGGATTACGATAGAAAGTTAAAGAAAAATGGATTGCTAGACTACGATGATATTTTAATCTTGGCACATAAGGCATTGTTGGCAGATGAGGGTCTGAGAGTTAAGTTTGAAAATAGATATAGATATGTATTTGAGGATGAATGTCAGGATTCAAATGAAATTCAAGGTGAGATAATAAAATTGATATCGGAAAAAAACAGAAATTTGGTAAGGGTAGGAGATGTAAACCAGAGTATAACTGGAACATTTTCGTCCTCAGACCCAAAGTTTTTTAAGGAGTTTATGAAAGAGGCAGATTATTCACATAAGATGGATATGTCAAACCGAAGTTCGGCGGATGTCATAGACCTCTCAAATAGGATGATGCAGTATGTAAAGGAAGAATTCCCAGAATCTAGATGCAGGGATGCACTTGAATATACTAAGATCAAAACTGTGCCAAAGGGTATGGGGTATAAGGAAAATCCAGAACCAGAGGGCTACAATATAAATGTAAAAGCATATAGAACATGGGATGAAGAAATAAAAAACACTGTGAGGTACGCCAAGGGTATAAATAAAAAATTTCCAGAAAAGAGCATAGGAATATTGACGCCATATAATTCCCAGGTATCGGAAATAGCAGAGGTAATGAGCAATGAAAAGATGGATTTCGAGGAACTTGGTCCAAACTCTTCAAGAAAACGAAGGGTGCTTGATTCGCTTGCCACAATCATAAATTTTTTGATATCGCCTATGGATAGAGAAAAATTACTGGCTACAGTAGAAGTGTTCTTAGACGGATACTCGGTTGAAAAAAAAGAAGAGAGCATTTCATCTCTAAGAAATTTAAAATTATCAAATAGCGAGCTAATATACGGCATTGATGGTATTGGAGGGGTTGACGGTATTGAAGGAGTTGACAGTATTGATAGTATATACGGTGTTGATGGTATTTACGATGCCGAATCTGATATAAGAAAAGCCTTGAATTCAATCAGGAATATACTAGAGTTTCCAGAACTTAGACTCGATCTATTGATTCTAGATATAGGTAGTAGTTTAAACCTAGATAGCATGGACTCAGCTGTTGTGGACTATATATCTTTTTACGTGGGATATATGTGTAGGGAAGATGAAAATACGACGCTAAGAGGAGTATATGATATTCTAGCCGATCCTAGAAACAGGGTGTTTTCACATATAATAGATGTGGTATACGAAATAAATGGATATGAGCCAGAGCCAGGAAGTATCACAATTTGCAATTATCATAAATCAAAGGGACTTGAATGGGATTGCGTGTTTCTGCTTGGAATGACAAAATATAATTTCCCGGACAATATTTCGCATAAATTCCAGGGTGAAAAATGGTTCTTAAAAGAGAAATATAAGAATCCAGTGGCTATTATAAAGTCAGAAATAGATAAATTGAGATGTGTAAAAGAGCATTCCAAATCGACAGCGGACGGAATTAGATATATTGAAGCGGAGAGAATAGCTCTGATAGACGAAAAGATAAGGCTACTATACGTGGGCATGACTAGGGCTAAGGAAATGTTGATACTTTCGTACAGTCAGTATAGAAATGACAAGGATATAGGAAATCAAAAGAAGTTGCAACTACCTTCGCAATATCTAAAAGTACTGTCTACATATGTTCAAGAGAAGAGGAGGAAATGATATGAAAGATAAGTTTATTTACAGCCAAAATTCGATAAACACATATAAATCCTGTCCTCAGAAGTTTAAATACAAATACGTAGACAAGGTCAATTGGATGAAAGACGATGTTGAAAACAGAGAGTATTACGAGGGTTTGGATACAGGTGTAGACTTTCACCTACTCTGTGAAAGGTATTTTAGAGGATTGAGTATAGAGACGGATTTATCCGAAAATCCAAATGGAGAAATATTTTTAAAATGGCTGGATAAGGTTAAGTTGGTGATATCAATTGAAGGAGAGAAGACTTATTACCCAGAATACGGGGTGGAGCTTAGAATAGATGGAAAGAAAATTCAGGCGAAATACGATCTCTTGATAGTTGGGAAGGATTCTATTGAAATATGGGATTGGAAGACGGAGAATAGGAAGTTAAACTATAAAAACATAGAAAACAGGATGCAGACAATAGTGTACTTGTATCTTGTAGGAGAAGCGGTCTTAAAGATATTTGAAAATGGAGTGGGCTTTGATAAGATAAGTATGAACTACTTCCAACCTGGTTTTGACGAGGGAATAATATCTATAAACTACAGCGAAGAGAAACACAGAAAAAACGGAGAAATACTAAAAGACTATATGAAATCAATAGAAAATTCAGATTTCAAACTGGGATTTATCCCGAGAAATAAAAAGCATTGTAAGTTCTGCGAGTTCGATAAGGTGTGCAATAGAGCCATAGAAGATACAGGAGTAGAGGGGGCGAAAGATTTTGGGATTTAGATTTATTTTCGGAAGAGGCGGATCGGGTAAGTCGACATTCATCTTGGATGAAGTGAAAAAACAAGTCAATAATGACGAAAAGACGCCTATATTTATCCTAGTGCCAGAGCAGTACAACTTTGAGATGGAAAAAAGGGTTGGAGATTTGTTCTTAGGCGGAGTGAGCGATAAATTTTTAAGAGTTAGGATACTGACGTTTAACACCTTGAGCAAGATTATATTTTCAAATGTAGGAGGGCTCACAGATGTAAATATAAATTCAAGTGGAAGGGCTATGATAGCGTATAAATCTGCACAGGCAGTGGAGGGAGAACTGAGCATTTTCAAAAACTCCATAGCGAATCCTGGGTTCATCGAGAAAATATCAGATACGATATCAGAGTTGAAACAGTACAATGTAAGTTCTGAAGATATGCAACTTGCCTCTGGGAAGGTCGACAGTGAAGCGCTAGCTATGAAACTTAGGGATATAAGTGCTATATACGACTCATTTGAGGAAAATTTACATGAAAAATACGTAGATTCACAGGACATACTAGATTCTCTATCCAAAAAGATAGGGCTTAGCGACTATCTTGATGGTGCGACTGTTTATATAGATGAGTTCACTGGATTTACTCCAAAACAATACGAAATCATAAGGCAATTGATAGTAAAGGCGAAGGATGTGAATATGAGTCTGACCTTAGACAGCGTAGGCGATGGAGTCTACAGCCAGACTGACGTATTCTCGAGGACAAAGTTCACATACATGAATATCATGAAGATATTGAGGGAGGAAGGAGTAAAAATATCTCCTCCAGTAAATCTAGGAGAGTTGGAGATACCGAGATTCCGAGGAAACAAAGAACTCATTCACCTAGAAAAAAACTATAGTTTTTACCCTTATGAGGTTTACAAAGGGGCAACTGAACACGTAGAGATAAAAATATTCAACAACCTGTACGAAGAGATAGAAGAAATTGCAAAGGAAATAACTAGGTTAGTGAGGGATGAGGGAATTAGGTATAAGGATATAACCTTAGCGACAAGGGATTTGAACAGATATAACTTCTTAGTAGAATCAATATTCACGGAGTACGAGATTCCTTACTTCCTAGATGCGAAGAGGGAGTCAAAGAACAACCCGATCATAGTGCTTATAATATCTGCACTCGAGATGAAGAGCAAGAACTACAGGTATGATACGATGTTTAGATATCTAAAGAGCGGTCTTTTGGGAATGGATGAAGACGAGATAAGTCTACTTGAAAATTACGTCCTCGCAAACGGGATAAGAGGAAACAAGTGGTTTGAAGAAACTTGGGAATACAGGATAAACAAGGATTACTCGAGGGATGAAACTCAGTACGAGTTGGATGTAAAAGCGAGGGTAAACCAGATAAAAGATAAGGTAATTCGACCTATTTCCAACCTCCACGATAAATTAAGGGGAAGAAACACCGCCGAGGGTATATGTAGGTATGTGTATGAATTTTTACTTGATATAAATTTAGCGGATACGATTGAGTTGATGATATCGAAATTTGAGGGTGAAGGAAATTTGGATAGGGCGAAGGAATACGCACAAATTTGGGATATCGTCATAGATATGTTGGACCAGATGGTGGAAATTCTCGGAGGCGAGCAAATAGCACTTAAAAGGTTTATAGATCTTATGAACCTCGGATTTGATGAAAATGAACTAGGTCTGGTTCCACCTAGTCTAGACCAAGTTCTAGTAAGTAGTGTCGATAGGATGAAAAATCCAGACACGAGATACCTCTATCTGATTGGAACTACAGACGGGGTATTCCCACTTATAACGAAGGACGACGGTATATTAAACGATGAAGACAGGGTAAAACTAGAGGATAGTGGAATCAAGATAGACATAGATAGCAGGACTAAGACGTACGAAGAACAGTTCTTGGTGTACAAATCACTTACATTTACGAGTGAAAACCTAATAGTTTCGTATCCAATAGCAGACCACGAGGGGAAGGCACTCAGACCGTCACAGATAGTGTCTAGGATAGAGAAGATATTTCCAAATGTAAAAACAACAAGCTATCTAATTTCTATGCAGGAAGAGGCTAAGGATAATGTAAATGCAAAGATACCGACATTTAACTCAATGGTAAATGCCCTAAAGGAGTACGATATAGGGGAAAGTAAAAATGGCGAACTAGATGAGATATGGCTAGATGTCTACAGATATTTTAGACGGGACGAGAATTATAAAAACATAACGGATAAGATACTGAGCGGACTCAGATATACAAATAGAATAGAAAAGTTAGAAGATAAAAAAATACAGGAATTATACCACAGTAATTTCTTAAGTGTGTCCAGACTTGAAAAATACTCTGAATGCCCGTTTGCCTATTTTATACAGTACGGTTTAAAGGCGAAGGAGAGAATTGAATACGCATTTACTCCACCAGACTTAGGAACATTTGTCCATAACATCCTAGAGATATTCTCAAAACAGTTATCTCAAGATAGATTGACTTGGGGCGATATAGATGAGGTGTATATTGAGTCTAAGGTAGAAAGTATAGTTGGAAATCTAGTTGAAAAAATACCTGGATTTATATTAAACAGTTCACAGAGGTATAAGTACCTAGCTCATAGGCTTAGAAAACTTGTAACTAAATCTGTGAGTATAATAGCGTACCACATAAAACAGAGTTCGTTTGAACCAACTGACTACGAGGTCGAGTTTGGAACCAGGGGAAAATACCCTCCAATAAAGATAGTACTAGACAGCGGACAGGAGATAAATCTCATAGGAAAGATAGACAGGGTAGACGAACTCAATAAGGACGACGAAGGTTACATAAGGATAATAGACTACAAGTCTGGCGAAAAGGATATGAACTTAACAGAGGTGTATATGGGTTTACAGCTTCAGTTGATGGTCTACCTAGATGCGATTTTAGAGAGTCAAAACCTTAAACCTGCAGCTATAATGTACTTTAAAATAGACGACCCTATAGTTTCATTTGACGAGGATAGGGGAGAGGAAGAAATACAGGAAGCAGTGCTAAAAAAACTAAAGATGAAGGGCTTGCTTGTCGACGATATAGATATACTCAAGGAGATGGACAAGACTCTTGAGCCAGGGGTTAGATCTAATATTATTCCAGCAAATCTGACTAGCAAGGGGATACTTGGAAAAAATAACTCATTGGTGAGTTACGATGATTTTGAGGTAATAAGAAAGTATGTCAAGAAGGTAGCAAAGGAAATATGCGAGAAGATGATGGATGGAAATATAGATATGGAGCCGTACAAGAGCAAGAAGAAATCCTCTTGTACATTTTGTAACTTCTCATCTATCTGTGGATTTGATACGTCCCTTAAGGAAAATAACTACAAGGGAGTTCATGAGAAACAAAACGACGAAGTGATTTTAATGATGAAAGGAGATATAGAAAAATGAGTTCTCCTAAATGGACGAAAGAACAGCAAGAGGTAATTGAAAGTAGAAACTGTGACCTATTGGTAGCCGCTGCGGCTGGATCGGGTAAGACAGCAGTGCTAGTAGAGAGGATAATAAAGATGATTACCTCAAAAGAAGAAAAAATAGATATAGATAAACTTTTGGTGGTTACATTTACAAATGCAGCTGCCTCTGAGATGAGGGAGAGGATCGGGGACGCAATAGTCAAGGAATTAGAAGCAAACCCAGAGGATAAGTTCCTAAAAAACCAGATTTTACTCCTCAATAAAGCTAAGATAACTACTATTCACTCTTTCTGTCTAGACGTTATAAAGTCTAATTTCCACACGATAGATCTGGATCCAAACTTTAGGATTGGCGATCAAAACGAGTGTAATCTGATAAAAAAAGAAGCTATAGAAGAAGTTTTCGACGAGATGTACGAGGACAGAAATCTAGGATTATTAAACCTAGTTGAAAGTTATGCTGAAAAGGGTGGAGACCGAGCGATTGAGGAGATGATAATGCAGATTCACAACTTTGCAAGGACGTCTCCAGATCCTGAAAAATGGCTAACTGAGTCGGCGGAGAGGTTTAACGTGGACGATAGCTTTGAATTTTCCAATTCGATATGGGCGAAATACATCCTAGAGTACGTAAAAATCGAGCTTGAAGGATTAGTGGCAAGTATGAAGAGCGCGATAGATCTAGTGCACGGAACGTACGAGCTAGAGACATTCGAGCAAAAATTAATTGCAGAGTACGAGGGCGTGTACGAGATATATAAATTATGTTGTGAGGGCAAAGACCTAAACGACGAGAGTAAGTTTACAACAAGTTCACCGACGACAGATGTTGAGAGAGAATACGGTGAGAGTGACGATGAGAAAACTGTTTGGAGCGAGGTGTACTCTAGGTTCAGAAACTTCGAATTTGAGAACTATAGGAAGGGCGTCAAGAATGTATCAAAGGACGCAGTGGACGCCAAACTCCTAAAAGAAAAGGCTAAGGCAATCAGGGATAAGGCTAAAAAGTCTATAGAAGATATAATAAAATCGTCTTTCAACAAGGACGAAGAGATGATAAAAAACGAGATGAAGATAATATACAATCTAGTAAGGCCGATTTCTGATGTAGTTATAAAATTTGATGAGAGATACTCGGATAAGAAGAGGGAGAAATCTATTATAGACTTTGGAGATATCGAACATTTTGCACTTAGGATACTGACAAGGCGCGATGAGGATGGAAATTTAGTTTCATCTGAAATAGCTAAGAAGTACCAGGAGGTATTCTATGAGATTTTCATAGATGAATACCAGGACAGCAATCTCGTCCAAGAGGTGCTTTTAAAATCCGTAGCGAGGACTGATAGGCCGAATAGATTTATGGTCGGAGATGTAAAACAGAGCATATATAGATTTAGACAGGCTAGGCCAGAGTTGTTCCTACAAAAGTATAACGACTACAGCGGAGAAAAGGGGGATTCTCATAGAAAGATAATGCTTTATAAGAACTTCAGGAGTAGGGATGAGGTAATAGACTCTATAAACTACGTATTTGAAAATGCTATGAGCGAGAAGATAGGTGAAATATCGTATACTGAAGATGAAAGGTTGAACCTAGGAGCTATCTACAAGGAAAATGAGGATGAAAAATCAGTAGTTGGTGGGGTTACAGAGATACATCTAATAGAAAAGAACAGTTCAAAATCAGATAGTCAATCAGGGGCTGAAAAAGGCGAGGATAGCGAAAAAGTATTTGGATCAGCCAGGGCGTCAAGTAGTTCAAATGAAATAGCGGATGGAGAACTGCAAGATGGAGAAGAACCAGAGGAACTCGACAATATTCAAATCGAGGCGAGGATGGTAGGTAAAATAATCAAAAACCTAATGTCACCAGATGAAGACGGAAGGACACAAATGGTATTTGACAAACACACAGGAGAGTATAGAGCTGTCGAGTACAAGGATATAGTAATACTTCTTAGAGCAACCTCGTCTTGGGCACCAGTATTTTCAGAGGAACTTACTAATATGGATATACCGGTATACTCAGACACAGGAGTTGGATATTTCGAAACAACGGAGATAAAGGTAGTGATGTCTATCCTACAGGTAATAGACAATCCAATGCAGGATATTCCATTGCTAGCTGCACTAAGGTCGCCTGTATTTGGATTTACGCCGGACGATATGGCAAATGTGAGGATGATAGATAGAGAGTCCAGCATATACGAGTGTTTAGAGAGAATATCGAGGGTAGACCTATGCGAAGTTTCAGAAGGTGAATTAGAAATTTCGAAAGAGAACTCGGGAGTTTTGGATATAGATCAAGAAATTCCAAAAATTGAAGCACAATTAATAGAGGATGCGTCTAAGATTTTAGAAGGTGAATTTGTAGATGAGTTCAAGAAGACATCTGAAAAAGCTAAATTTTTCATGAAGAAACTTAAACTATACAGGGAAAAATCGGTGTACATGTCTACACACGAATTCCTCTGGTATATATACAACGACTCTGGTTACTACGCATATGCAGGGGCTATGCCAGGTGGCTTGGCTAGACAGGCCAACCTCAGAGTTCTGTTTGAGAGGGCAAAACAGTTTGGAGAGTCAAGTTACAAGGGCTTGTTCAATTTTATAGAATTCGTCGATAAACTCAAAAAATCGAGCGATGATATGGGGAGTGCTAAGACTCTTGGAGAAAGTGCAGACGTAGTTAGAATAATGAGTATCCATAAGAGTAAGGGGCTAGAATTTCCAGTTGTAATTTGCTCGGCAATGGGTAAAAACTTCAATATGATGGATTTCAAGAAAAAGATACTGTACCACCACGATTTAGGCTACGGTCCACAGGTAGTGGATTTCGATAGGAGGATATCATTCCCCAGTATCGCAAAGGATGCTCTCAAAAAAAAGATGATGTTAGAAAGCCTATCAGAGGAGATGAGGGTACTATACGTTGCTTTGACTAGGGCAAAGGAGAAATTGATTCTTACGGGATCTACTAGGAGCGTTGAAAAAAGCATGAATAAATGGGCTGAAAATATAGGCGAGAGCGGTAAAATATCCGAGTATGGAGTTCTAAAGGGAAGGAATTACTTAGACTGGATAATGCCGTCTGTAATCAAGCATAGAGATTCAGAAAATTTGAGAGATTACTTAGATTTAGAGGTTTTCACCGATGCAGACAGATCAAGGTGGAAGACTAAGATTTGGGACAGGAATGAAATTTCTATAAACTCACTTGAAAATAAAGAGGTATCGAGTTTAGAAGCGATAATTAGAAACCTAGATATAGATGAATACAGCAGCGATTACAGAGAATTAATCGAGAAAAATCTAGATTTCAAGTATAAATACGCATTAAGTACCAAAAGACCGTCGAGTATTTCAGTTACCGAGATCAAAAAAATTCAACAGGAATACGAAAATGATGAATCGACACAGATGTTTGATTTCTCAAAAACACAGGACAGGTTAAAAAAACCTATGTTTATCCAAGAGTCTGGTGGGGTATCAAAGATAAGTCCTTCAGAGAGAGGAACTATAACTCATTTGGTCATGCAGCTGTTAGATTTAACTAGAGTTGAAAATGTTGCAAGAATTAAAGATCAGGTACTTGAATTTATAGAAAAGAAGATAATAACAGAAACTCAGGCAGAGGTTATAAATCCGTTTAAGTTGTATAAATTTTTCTCGAGTGATTTAGGACGTAGAATGTTGTTATCAGATACTATAAATAGGGAAAAGGTGATATACTCGAAGATGAGCCTAAAGGATGTATATTCTGAGGACGAAGAGATAGAAAATGATGAAGAAGGAAGATACTCAGAAGAACAAATGATGCTTAGAGGAATAATTGACGCGTATTTTGAAGAGGATGACAAAATAGTGATAGTTGACTACAAGACTGACTACGTCGACGATGAAAATATAGGCGAGGTAGTTGGAAGGTATGAGAAACAACTTTCAATATACGCAAAATCGCTGGCCGATCTGACAGGCAAAGAAGTCAAGGAAAAATGGTTATACCTATTTGGAAAAGATATGGGAGTAAAATACTAGATTTAAGATATAGTAGAGCCTTGAATCAGCATTTAAACTAAAGTTGGGTAGCCGAGTATCTACATATCTAAGTGGCGGGATACTCGGCGAGATTTTTTATGAAGTACATATTAAAATTCACAGGAGCGCATCAGCTTCTGAATTGACAGGGGGAGCGAAAGATGAGATTTATCCACACATCAGACTGGCATTTAGGTAAAACGCTAGAAGGGCGATCGAGAATTTCTGAGCAAGAACGATTTTGCGAAGATTTTGTAAAATTGGTAGAAGAGAAGGAAGTAGAACTCGTTATTATAGCAGGGGATATCTACGATACGTACAATCCACCAGCACAAGCCGAAAAATTATTTTACAAAACTATATCTAAGCTAGCTGACAATGGAAGGAGGTGTGTATTTATAATCTCTGGGAACCACGACAATCCAGATAGATTATCAGCATCCGTCCCCCTCGCTAGCGAGCAGGGCATAATAATACTCGGAAAACCGAGAAGCGAGGCAGAGATAGGTGAGTATAAGAATTTCAAAGTGATTGAGGCTAAAGAAGGATGTACAAAACTTGAGATAGGAGGCGAAAAGGTAACTATTATCTCGCTTCCATACCCAAGCGAAAAGAGGTTAAATGAAATACTAGAGAGCAAGGAAGAAGATAAAGAAGAGAAAAAAGAATTGGAATTTGAAATAGATACATCTGAAAGTTCTAGTGAAGTTGAAGATAAAGTTGAAACAAAGGCGACTGAAAGTTCTAGTGAAGATGAAAAAAGACAGGTGACATACTCTATGAAGATAGGAGAGATGTTTGAGCAACTCCAGGGAGAATTTGAAGATGATAGCATAAACATAGCTGTATCTCATATATTCGTAACTGGAGGGGACGCTTCTGAGTCGGAAAGGCCTATACAACTAGGAGGAAGTCTGCTAGTTGAAAAAAAAGATCTTCCAGACAGGGCGCAGTACATAGCTCTAGGACATCTTCACAAACCACAGAAAGCGTCAGAAAGGCTTAGCGCATATTACTCCGGATCTCCACTTCAGTACAGCAAGGACGAGAGAAACTACGCCAAAGGAGCTAACATAGTAGATATACATCCAGGTGAAAGGCCAGTGGTCGAAAAAATATACTTTAAAAACTACAAGCCGATAGAGTTGTTTAAATGCAATGGCGTAACCGAGGCTATAAAGATATGCGAGGAAAATGCAGATAGGGAAATATGGTCGTTCTTTGAAATATCGACGGATGAGGTAATATCCACCACTGACCTTAAGCTGATGAAGGACAGATTAAAAGATATTATAGAAATAAAACCGATAATTAAAGACCGCGAGAGAGAAGAACAGACAGATATAAAAGAAAAATCTATGGCACAGCTTTTTAGCGAATTTTACCTATTTAGTAAGGGCGTAGAGCCAAAGGGCGAGTTGATGGATTTATTTTTAAATATTATAAGCGAAGAAGGTGAGTTCTAGGATGAGACCGTTGAAATTGGAATTATCGGGGTTGAATAGCTATATGGAAAAGCAGAGTATAGATTTTGAAGAACTCACAAGCAGAGGTCTATTTGGTATATTTGGACCGACGGGAAGTGGAAAATCTACTATATTAGATGCTATTACGCTGGCGATGTACGGAAATATCTCGAGAAATACCAAAGAATTTATAAATAGTTTAAGCTCTGAGGCAGTTATTTCATACGAGTTTGAGATAGGTGCGAAAAATAGTAAGAGAAGGTACTTAGTAGATAGAAATTTCAAAAGAAGAAGCAATGGAAAGCCGGGAATGAAGACTAGTTATGCGAGACTGGTAGAGGTGCATGCTGATGGAACTACAAATGTGCTCGCCGACAAAGTCGGAGAAGTGACTCAGGAAATAATCGGAGTAATCGGATTGACCGCAGAGGATTTCACTAGGTCGGTAGTCCTCCCACAAGGCAAGTTCAACGAATTTTTAAAACTTACAGGCTCTGGCAGGAGGGATATGTTAGAGAGGATATTCAACCTAGAAAAATACGGTAGGGAGCTTTCTGAGAAGGTAAAAACCAGAAAATATATAAAAATAGATGAATCAAAGTTGCTTAGCTCAAGGATGAGCGCTTACGACAACGTGAGCAAAGAGATGTACGACGAGACTGCTAAGGTATTGTCAGAACTAAAGAAGAGCGAGAAAGAAAAAAATATAGAAGTAGAAGAAATTCAAAAAAGATACGATAAAGACAAGGATACTCTAAAACGTCAAATGGAGTTAGACCGCTATAAGAAGCAGTTTGACGAACTAGAAACATCAAAAGACGAGATTGAAAAAAAGAAGGTTCTAGTTGAAAAATCAACGAGGGCGACAATGTTGATACCACATATAGAGTATTACGAAAAATTAGAAGAAAAAATATCTGTGGACACAGTACAACTAGATGGATATAAAAATAGATACACTATGATAAAAAGAGAACTCGAACACGTAAAACAGAGGTATGAAGAAAATGCGAAATCGAAGGACGTGGATATACCGAGATTAAACGCAGAAAAATCTAGGTATGAATACGCGATAAAACTCGAGGAAGAATTAAATGAATTGTTACTCGAAATGCAGTCACTAAAAAACAATACAGAAGAATTCAGGGACTTAAAAAGTGGATACGAAGCGGAAATAAAGGTATTGGATGTAGAGATATCAAAGAGTTCAAAAGAAATAGGAAGCGTAAGCGAAAATCTAGACGATATATCAATCTCCGTTGAGCAAAAGCAAAAAATATTTTCTGCCTACGATTACGAAAAACAGTATGTAAAATTAGACGAAGATAAGAAATACAATCAAACAAAGGTAGAGGAGCTAAGAGAAGAAATAAGCTACTTAAAAAACGAATACAGATACCTTGAGCAGGACGTAAAAGAGTCCGCCTCAAAATTAGAGGAGAAAAAATCTCATCTAGACTTCTTAACTCAAAAGAGTCCAGGAAGCACAGACGATGTACTCGTAAAGACGCAGGAAATTATAGAACTTAAAAATCTTGTAGAAAATATCTCGAGAGATGAGAAACACAGGAACGAACTCCAGGTTCAACTGACAAAAATAGATGCTAAGATATTCGACCTAGAAAAAGAAATAAAGGATATATCGTCTGCACTCGAAAAAAATACTGCTGAGAAGGACGATATGAAAGACGATATAAATCGTCTACAGAGTTTAAATTTAGCGAATAGATTGAGACTTGAGCTTGTATCTGGCAAGGCGTGTCCAGTCTGTGGATCAGTTCACCACGAAGATGTAGAGGAGCGTAAATACGATGGAAATATCGAATTTCTAGAGTCAAAACTTCAAAAAATCGAAGCTGCTGAAAAAGACTTGGAAGAAAAGCTCCAAAATGTAAATTTGGACAAGCATTCACTAGATAAAACTAGAGATATGAAATATATAGAGCTACAAAGCATAAAATCTACGATTGGAGATAAGTCGTCTGACGAATGCCAAAGAAAATTGCTAGACTCACAAAAAGAACTATCAGCGTTAAAGGCAAGTATGGAAAAATGGAGTGCTGAGGTAGAGGATATAAATAAAGAAATATCGAAACTTGCAGAAGAAAAATCTAAGTTAGAATTAGAAGAAATAAAATTAAAAGAGAGCATTTTAAATAAAGAGGGAATCTTGAAATCTTTAGAGGCGGAGTTGGATGCAGATGTCGAAGAGTATGAAAAAATAAAGAATACGTACTTAGGACTCGCCACCTCTTTAAAGATAAATAATATCTCATCAGTAGTTGAAGAGATAAACGAAAACGAGAAAAAGATTGAAACTTTGAGTAAATCTATAAATGAACTCCAGAGCAAAAAAGACGTAAAAGAACTTAAATTTAAGGAAATTACGGAAAAGCTCAATCAAATAACTATTGAATTAGTGATGGAAGAAGAATCATTTAGCACAAAAAAGGCAATAATAAAAGGCAAAAGAGATGAAATTGACGATATAACAAAGGGAATGAGTGCAGCTATCCTATTATCTCAAGTAGATGAAGATATAGCAAAAATTTATGAAACAGATAAGAGGATGACATCTGAACTGAAAGATACAAATGAAGAGTTTGAAAAAAATATCTCGAGGAGATCTATATTAGAATCGGAACTCGATAAAAATAAATCGGAATTTGAGATGATGGACCTAGATGTCAAAAAACTAATCATTCAGAATGGATTCAAGGATATATACGATGTCAAGGGTTCTATTTCAGAAAAAGCTATTATAGATAGAATAAATATTGAAATTGAAGATTACTTGGAAAAGAGAAAATTTTTGACGATAAAAATTCAAGAACTCGACATGGGCAATTCCGAAAAAATAATTTTGGAAGATGAATTAGGTTTATTGAAAAACAAGATAATAAATTTAAGGCAAGAGATAATAAATATATCTAAAGATATTGGAAAGAATGAAAATATGTGCTTTGTCCTCAGGGATAAACTGGAGAAGATAAAGCTTATCGACGACGAGCTTAAAATAGTAAACCACGACTTAGACTTGTTAGAGGATCTGGACAAGGCAATCCAGGGCAATAAATTTGTTGAGTACGTGGCTACAAACCAATTAAAATACATCTCTTTGGAGGCTTCAAAGAAACTTAAGAGCATGACAAAGGGAAGGTATCAATTAGAAATAGACGATACATTGAACTTCGTTATGAGGGATAATTTCAACGGCGGAGAGAGAAGGAGTGTGGATACCTTATCCGGTGGAGAGACCTTCCTCACATCGCTTTCACTTGCGCTAGCTCTTTCAACTCAGATTCAATTGAAGGGAAGGGCCCCTCTTGAGTTCTTCTTCCTAGATGAAGGATTTGGCTCATTGGACAGTGAATTGCTAGAGATAGTAATAGAATCTCTAGAGAGACTTCACAGCGAAAATTTAAGCGTTGGAATTATAAGTCATATTGAAGAACTAAAAAATAGAGTACCTATAAAACTTTTGGTAAGCCCTAGCAAGACAGGTGTAGGCTCTAAAATCAAGATTGAATACAGTTAAATTTTTTGATTTTAGGGATTGTATCCACTAATCATCGTAATAATAAATTCCAAAATATATATGGATATGATATAATAGAAACAATATCTATTCTTATGAGTATTTACTTGAGAAAGATATCCCACGACCTATAAAGGTTGCGGGCATAATTCTCATTCCAGTCGGGGTACACCCGCTGAGAGCGTTGAATCATCATTTGATAAAAAGAAAAATGTAATTAGGAGTGTGGTAAACATTGGAATCGCCCGGTGAGATGACCCAGGTAGTAATTTATATTCAAATAGCAGTATTAGCGTTACTTCTTATGATGTCGGCTTTTTTCTCTGCATCAGAGACATCACTTATGACTTTGAGCAAGATTAGAATAAGGTCGATGAAGGATGAGGGAGTAAAGGGAGCTAGCTTGGTGAGCTCTTTAGTAGAAAAACCAGGGAAGTTATTGAGTGCAATACTAGTTGGAAACAACTTGGCAAATATAGCAGCAACCTCGATATCTACTTCTTTGTTCATATCGTTATTCAGTAAAAATGGAGTATTGTACTCTACAGTGATAATGACGATATTAGTGCTCGTGTTTGGGGAGATAACTCCAAAGACAGTAGCGGCAAATGATTCAGAGAGAATAGCTCTATACGTCGCAAAGCCTCTAAAGGGTATATTGATTATCCTTACGCCAGTTGTGTGGTTGTTCGACTTCATCACAAAGATAATGCTTAAGATATTAGGTATCAAGGCGAAGTCGGCAAAATCGTTCGTAACAGAAGAAGATCTAAAGACAATGGTAAACGTAAGCCATGAAGAGGGAGTACTGGAAGTAGAAGAAAGAGAAATTATAAACAACGTGTTCGAATTTGGAGATATGCAGGCTAAGAATGCCATGGTCCAGAGGATGGATATAGTTGCAATTGATATCGAAAATACCTTTGATGAGATAATGGCTCTGTTCAAAGAAGAAAAATTGAGTAGGATGCCAGTCTTCGAGGAAAACATAGACGATATTATAGGTATATTAAACTTCAAGGATATAATATTTTTGACTGATGAAGAGGAAAAAAACTTCGACATCCATAAGTATTTGAGAACTCCGTTTTTTACCTATGAATTCAAAAAAGTTACAAGTCTACTAGGTGAGATGAAACTAGCAAAGACTCAGATGGCAATAGTAGTCGATGAGTACGGAGGTACTTCTGGACTTCTTACCATAGAGGACTTAGTAGAAGAGATAGTCGGCGACATAGAAGACGAGTACGATGAAGAAGAAGATGAGATAATAGTAATAAAAGAAGACGAGTACATCGTCGACGGAAGTACTAAGTTGGGAGATGTAAACGAACTTATCGGAATAAACTTGGAATCTGACGAGTTCGACTCTATAGGCGGATATATTATCGGTCACCTCGGAAATATTCCAGAGGAAAATCAGACGATAGAAATAGATGATATAAGATGTTGTATAGAGAGCATCGACAAGAATCGAATTAAAAAGATAAGGATATTCACATAAAGAAAGATGTCTCAGATGACCTTGATTGCATTCAAGGTCATTGTGGGGCATGTTTTTTTAGAGAGAGTTAAAATACTTAGAGCAGTAAAAGCAGTAAAAGTAGTTAAAATATTTAAAGAGGCGAACAGATTTTAGAGCGAAATTATGCTAGAAGCATAAGAAAATTCTAGATTAAAAACGTAGGAGGTGTACGATGCCAATATTAGAAAGGGATTTTATAACCAAACTAAAGAGGAATGCAGTTTTTTTACTTATATACTGCTTGATATTCTTGTTTATATACTTCGCGTTCCCTTATATAGCACCATTTTTCCTAGCGATAATCATAGCGTTTATAATAAAACCTATATCGACAAAGCTATACCATAAATTCAATATAAATAAGGGAGCCTCGACTTTAATTTTGAGCTTCTTAGCAGTTGCAATAGTCATCACCTTGACTTCTGTTCTCGTCGTGAACCTCGCTAGCCAAATGATGTTGTTCATAAACAACGCATCGACTGGAGCGCACGTCTTCGATCTGGCAGAGACGGTTTTGGACAAGGCAAATATGATAATATCTGATTTAAACAGTGTTACAAATATAAATCTCATGGATATAACATCGAAATTCAGTGGTAACCTTATGAACATGACAAAGGGATTGCTCACAAACATAATTAATCTAGCGACTTCAATTCCGTACATAGCTATGTTTACAGCGACTCTATTCGTTGCGACTTACTTTATATCAAGGGATTTAGACAGCATAGAAAATGCATTTTACAGTATGTTTACTGAACAAGTGAGATCACAGGTATTCGACGTGAAGGCAGAGGTAGGGGTTTCTATATTTGGATACGTGAAGGCATACCTGATACTCATGAGTATTACTGGCTGTGCGATATTCATAAGTTTTGTGATATTTGGACTTCCCTATGGAATTATGGTTGGAATAATCGGAGCTCTACTGGACCTCATACCGTTTCTAGGGATAATAAGCATATACCTGCCGATTATAGTATACTACATCGTGATGAAGAACTACTTTGTAGCGATAGGCATGGGGGTAGTCTTCTTACTCATATCGCTTTTAAGACAGATAATCGAACCAAAACTACTGTCTGTAAATATTGGTATGCATCCGCTATCTATACTAGCAGCAATATTTATCGGGATACAATTAAAAGGGGTAATAGGAATTTTCTTTTGTTTAGGACTTGTGGTATTCCATAATATACTTAAAAAAGTAAGTATTCTGTAGAAAATAGTCTAAAATTTTATGCCAATGCAAGTTGGATATGATATAATTATTGTGTGATATAAATTCAATCTAAAAATGGACTCTCGAGGATAAATCGAAACTCTATATACATTGATTTATTCACACATTTTTTGTATCTATTACGTAAAGGTTTAAAGGAAAACGTTCGTAATTAAAAATTTGAATAAGTAAAGGGGAATAGAAAAATGGAATCAAAATTAGTAGAAAGATTTTTAAAATACGTTTCATTTGAAACAACTTCAGATGACACATGTGAAAACTGTCCTTCTTCAGAAAAACAAAGAGTCCTTGCAAATTACATAGTTGAAGAATTAAAGGGCTTAGGTCTTGAAGATGCAAATGTAGATGAACACAGCTACGTTATGGCTACTCTAAAAGGTAATGTAGAAGGAGTAGATCCAATAGGATTTATAGCTCACTTAGACACAGCCCTAGACGTAAGTGGTGCAAATATAAAACCTAGAATAATAGAAAATTACGATGGAGAAGATATAGTACTAAACGAAGAATTAAACGTTGTTACAAGCGTTAGCGACTTCCCAGTAATGAAAAAATTAAAAGGCGAAGATATAATAGTAACTGACGGTACAACTCTTCTTGGAGCAGATGACAAGGCTGGTATAGCTGAAATAATAACAGCTGTCGAATACCTTATAAACCATCCAGAAGTAAAACACGGAGATATAAAACTTGGATTCAACCCAGATGAAGAAATAGGTAGAGGTCCTCATAAATTCGACGTAGAAAGATTCGGAGCTAAATACGGATACACTTTAGATGGAGCAGAAGAAGGAGAACTTCAATACGAAAACTTCAATGCAGGATCTGCAACTATAACTATACATGGAAAAAATGTTCATCCAGGTTCAGCTAAGAACATAATGGTGAACTCTCAACTTATAGCAGCAGAATTATCTAGCATGTTCCCAGCTGATGAAAGACCTGACACTACTGAAGGTTACGAAGGATTCTACCATCTTAACTCAATGAGCGGAAATGTAGAAAACACAGTTATGAACTATATAATAAGAGACCATGACATGGCGAAATTCGAAGCTAGAAAAGAATTTGTAAAAGAAGTAGTAGCTAAGATGAACGAAAAATACAATGGTAGAATTGAAGTCGAAATGAGCGACCAATACTACAATATGAAGGAAAAAGTAGAACCAGTTATGTTCATGATCGACATAGCTAGAGAAGCTATGGAAGAATCTGATATAGTTCCAATGATAGTACCTATAAGAGGTGGAACTGATGGAGCTCAGTTGTCTTTCAAAAACCTTCCATGTCCTAATATATTCACAGGCGGAATGAACTACCACGGAAAGAACGAATTAGTTTCTATAAACGGAATGAATAAGGCTGTCGATGTAATAATCAAGATAGCTCAGAAATTTGCTGAAAGATAGTTGCGATTTAACTTGTGAACTATTCCACAGTATCTATCCTGAGGAATAGTTCCAATTTCAGTTGCGAGGTGAAATCCACCACCACGCAATCGTATTAGACAATGACTATTGAAAAAGCCGAAACCCATACAGGTTTCGGCTTTTTTCATCTATGCTAAATAAATCTCTTCCTTAGAAATTACGTCCTTAGAAATCAGGTCGATGAAATTAAACTTCAAACCACCGTATTCGCTGACGTCTACGATGGCTACAGAATGGCTTCCGTCCTTTGGTATAGAAGTGCTGCCAGGATTTAATACAACCATATCGCCGTAGTCCTCAAGGATCTTGACATGAGTGTGACCTAAAATCAATACATCTGCACCCATATTTCTAGCATCTGCTATAATATCTTCTCTAGAGCCGATATATCCGTGGTTGATTACAAATCGAGTATATCCGAGCTGAAATACGGCGTAGGGGTTTTGAATAGGGTGATTCAGCACCATCTGGTCGACATCAGCCTCACAGTTACCCTTTGCAAAAATTATATTGTTGAGCTTGTTTATTTTCTCAATCAATGATTTTGGAGCGTATCCCTTAGGGAGGTCGTTTCTAGGACCGTGGTAGAGGATGTCTCCCGCATGAAGTAAAAAATCACAGTCACAGAGGACTTCCATAGCCTTGTCGAAGAAATAAAGACTTCCGTGAGTATCGCTTAATATTCCAATCTTCATGAATTCATCTCCTTAAATAATGAGTTTAGGTTAAAAATTATGATTCAACGATTTCAGTGTTGGATTTCGCCAACACTGAAATTAAAATCTTGACCGCCACATGTAGGGCAGGTGTGCAACTTTCAAGTTATAAAAATTTTTCAGCTACCATCTTCCAAAACTCGTAATCCAGCATTCGGATAAGAGATATTTTTTTGGGATGAAGGCTTAGCTCTATTTTTTCAACTCCGATAAATCTGTATTCAATTCCATCGACCACAATCAATGTAGAATCTTCATAAGTCTGCTCTGGTGAAATATTTATAATAGAATCACTAGCAGCGACAATACTAGATGTAAAACATCTATACGCATTGTTGTTTATCGGTTGAAGTGGAGTAACCTGAATTACATCGAGGCTAGTGTCCACTATACTTCCTCCAGCGGAATAGTTGTATGCGGTAGATCCAGTAGAAGTACAAATCAACATGCCGTCACCGCTGAAATTTTGAATCAGTCTGTCGTCAAACTGAAGGGCTAGATGAATAACCCTAGACTTATCGCTTTTTACAACAACCTCATTTACAGCTAGTTTTGTATAAACTGAATCCCTTGTTTTGATAATAGCGTGTAGCAAGGATATATCTTCTTTTACGAAATCGCCATTTATGTAAATATCTATGAATTCATCGATCATATGTGGAGAAATCTCCGCAAAAAAACCGAGATGTCCAGTATTTATTCCAACTATAGGTATATCCACAAAATTGAAATCTCTAGCAGTTTTTAGGAAGGAGCCGTCTCCGCCTATAGATACGATTAGTTCGGTATCAGGAGTGATATCATCGCTGACATCAAAACCATTCTGTATAAACTTATCCTTAAGTATATTTTTTGTTTCTATTGACTGTTCTAATTCATTAGAATTGATAGTTATCGTTCTTTTCATTCATTACACCTCGTCTCGGAACTATATATATAATTTATCATAATTACTGTGTTTATACCAGTTTATTGACAAAATGGAATGGATTTATTTCATAACTAGATATAGTAGATGGCTGATTTGCAGAAATATAGATTGTAGGCGTCTCCATAATTGAATGGCAGTGGGCAAATAAAAAAATAAGTTAATTCATGTATGAAATACGACCATCTTATGCAAACGCCATTAATAAAGGTATTTAATGTGATACAATTATATTGCCAAAATAAAATTAATGATTTAGAGCTGATGTCAGCAAAATATATAGATTATCTATGATATTTTGATGGCATCTTTTTTTAGTTATAGATGTGTATAGTGATTGCTTGTGCTGCAAAGTGCTTGTGCTGCAAAGTGCTTGTGCTGCAAAGTGCTTGTGCTGACGAGTGCTTGTGCTGGGGGTATTTTTCCAACTGAAATGAGATCTATGCCCACCGCCTATATAGGTGGGACATAAATCCCAAATTATATTTAGTAGGTAGCCATCTCTTCATCCTTAAAATAAGATTCGATAAATTCCCTAACTAAGTTTGACTTTGGAGTAAATCCGAGGTCGACGAGAGCGGAATTTATAATTTCGAGTAGGTAGACAAGCTTATCAAATCTAGCATTCTCACCCATATGTCCAATTCTCACGACCTTGTTTGAAAGATATCCGAAAGATCCAGATAAAATCAAATTATATCTTTTCTTTATGTGTGCGAGGAATTTATCTACATTGATGTCGGCTGGAAGTTCAATGACACTCACTGTATTTGAATGACCGCTGCTCAGATGTAGTTTTATTCCAGAATTTATAAAGGCAGTTCTAACAGAGTTTGCTATCTTTTTATGCCTGTCTAGCATTTCTTCTATTCCCTCGTCCAATATATTTTCAACAGCTACGTTGAGTCCGTTTATCGCGTTTACGGGCATTGTATACGGGAACCACTGATCTATGTAGTAGTCCTTCCAGACAGAAAGATTACAATAGAAGCTTTTTATCTTTGATTCTCTGTTTTCGATAGACCTGTAGGCGTCATCGCTTATAGCAACTATCGTAAGACCTGGAGGAGCAGAAAATACCTTCTGAGAACCTGATACTACTATGTCTATTTTAGAATTATCTACGTCGAGTGCTTCACCTCCAATAGAGGATACTGCATCTACGACTGTCAAAATACCGTACTCCTTTAGGAGTGGGCATATCTTGTCTACAGGATTTAACACACCTGAGGGAGTGTCGCAGTGGACTACTGTAGCGTATTTGAAATTGCTATCTGTATCTAAAAATTTCTTCAGTGCTACGATGTCTATTTCCTTATCTCGATCACTTGAGAAAGTAACGTGTACACCTCCGTACATCGCTACGAAGTCTATGAAACCTTCACCAAATACCCCGTTTTCAATGATGAGAACTCGGTCGCCGTACTCGGTTAGAGAAGCACAGGCTGCCTCTAATCCTAAAATACCCTCTCCAGAGAGTACGAATACATCGTTTTCAGTTTTTAATATCTTACCTATATTTGTGCACATATTTTTGTATAAGTTGAAAAAATCTGGGTCTAAATCAGGATTTGTCGTCTCTGCAGCCATTGCCAACCTCACATTTTCGCGGACATTAGAAGGTCCGGGAGAATAAATCGTAGTTTTTTCCATCGTAATTACCTCCAATTTCAGTATATATTTGAAGTGAAATAGTCACAACCTCGTCGTGAGAAGAATCACAACTAATTGACTTCCATAATATACTATATACGGATTATAAACAATAGAAATTGACATTTAAATTGTATGGCTTACAATGTAACTGAAATTAGTGTAAAATATAAATGAGATTGTCTTCAACACAATACAAAAGTAGACAATCTCATTTCAGTGATGGCTATTGCCTTCACAGGAATCGTTGAATAACCATTCGACTTGTGAATTATACTTGAAACTGCAGAAGGAAGTGAAATACTTGTTCAAAAAAGAACTTCAAAGATACGATAAGATGACAATTGAAATAGATGAGGAAGTCAACCTAAAAAGATTCCTATTAGATGAATTGAATTTCTCCGTGAGATCACTGTCAAAGATGAAAAAAAACAGAACTATAACCGTGAATGGAGAATTTAAAAAATTCAACGCCATTTTAAAAAAAGGAGATCTTGTCCAAGTCGTGATAGATGAGGAAAAAGGACATTTCGAAGCCCAGGATTTAAATGTAGGAATTCTTTATGATGATTTTGACCTAATAGCGGTGGATAAACCTCCGTATATGGTAGTACATCCTACAAAGAGTCATGTAGACGGAACCGTGGCAAATGCGGTCGCTCATTATATAGATAAAATAGGAGAGAATGTTAAGATAAGATTTGTAAACAGGCTTGATATGAACACATCTGGTTTAGTAATTGTTGCAAAAAACGCATACGCTCATCACGTGCTGTCAGAGGATATGAAGTACGACAGGATTGAAAAGAAATATATAGCAGTGGTAGACGGCGATGTAAAAGACGATGATGGAATAATAGACGCACCTATATACAGACCTGAGGGCGACACTATAAAGAGGGTGGTAGACGAGAGAGGTCAAGAATCGATAACGACGTATAAGGTGGTAGAGAGGCTAAATGGAGCGACGGTCTTAGAAGTTGGATTAAAGACTGGAAGAACTCATCAGATAAGGGTGCATATGGCTCATATAGGCCATGGAATAATAGGAGATGAACTCTACGGTGTGGTAGATGAAGAGTTGATAAATAGACAGGCATTACACGCATATAAACTGAGCTTACTTCAACCTAGGACGAAGGAAAAATTGAATTTCAAGTCAGAGATTCCAGAGGATATGAAGCAGCTTGTAGAAAAATTAAGGACTACGAAATAAATAGCAAAAAATAAAGAATAAATAACAGGGGTGAATAAATTGATTATACATAAATTTATCGTGCACGTACTAGATAAAAACAGCGACGTTCCAATACTGAACGACTTTGAAGGAAAGGTGAATCAGGAGGTTGAATCATTCTTCCAAAAGATAATTAAAAAGGTGAGTAAGGATGACGATATGAGAAAGGCAGTTTTTAAAGACTACAACGAAAATCTTATAAAAAACTGCACTGAGCAGATAATATACGACGAAAATACCTTCCTACAAAACTCAAAGGAGATAGCCTCGTATCTATTTGAGACGATGAAGACGAGTTCTGATATAGAATCATGCGACCTAGCCGTATGCCTCTACACTATCAAGGATGAAAAGGGCGTTGCAATTCTAAAATTAGACTATAAGAAACTGTACACACATTCAATTGAATTTGTGGATGAAAAATTCAATATACAGATGGTCAGCAATGAAATAGGTATAACAGAGTCACAAAAACCTAAACAATGTGCCCTGATTGGCGTGAGTGGAATTAACGACGAATGGCATCTAAGGGCGCTAGATAAGAAAGCTGAAAAAGAAGAGATAGAGAGTAAATTTATAGAAGAGTTCTTAAATGCCGAGAGAGTAGACGACGATAGATACAAGACAAAGGTATTTAAAAATTCAGCAGACAATTGGATAACAAACGCTCTAGGAGACGATGTAAAGAAGGCTGAAAGCGTTAGAAGTGCGTTAAACTATACGTTGAAGGAAAAAGACAGCGTAGACGTAGAGGAGTTCGTAGAAGCGTCGTTGAGCGAGGAAGAAAAGAAGGAATCGTTCAAAGAACTTATGGAAGAAAAAGGGATAAATGAAAGCTTCAGCGTAGATAAAAAATGGGTTGAAAAGAAGTTAAAGAAGAGGGGAATAAAAACAGATAGCGGGTTTGATATCAAAGGCGACCTATCTGACTTCGAAGACCCAATGAAATACAGTGTAAGAAACAACGAAAACGGAACGTTTGATATAGTAATCAAAAACGTGACATTCTATGAAGAAAAATAACTTAAAAGAAAGATGCCCACATTTCTACGGCGGTGGGCATCTTTCTTTTAAGTTGGATAAATACAATATAGAAAGCCGTGAATAAGCATTTAATTACCAGATAAAAAGCATGCCAAGGCAAATTCCGATGTTCTGGATTTGCCTTGGCATGCAATAAACCTAGTGATTTGCTTCTATATACTCGCAGATATCTCCTACACTGTTGAAGTTTTCAGCTTCTTCATCTGGTATTTCGATGTTGAATCTATCCTCAAGAGCCATAATTATTTCAACTGCATCTAGTGAATCCGCGTCAAGATCTTCTTTTAATGAAGTCTCAGCTGTAATTGAATCCGTGTTGTCCAATCCTAATTGTTCTCCGATTATTTCTTTAATTACTTCTAACATAACAATCCTCCAAAATTTAATATAGATAATTTACTTGTAGTTTATTATATATAGAGGAAAATATCAACATATATTTATTGAAAATCTAAATGGAATAATTGTACAACCTCCTCATATAATTAAATATAGCAAGTTTTTGGTATGTACATACACTTAACTGAGGAGGAAATTTATGAAAAGAATAATTGGATTGATGACTGTATCCGTTGGTATATTACTGGTTTCACTAAACTGCCTGTACTTTAACGAAATACGACTCGACATGAAGAATCTAGATGCATACGTATTGGAGACGAATATAATTTTGGAGTCTATTGAGAAAGAAAAAATTCCAAGTGAGGAAGAAAAAATTTTAAGTCAAGATAAAAAACTCAAGTACGTAGGCAGACTTGTGAAAATACAAGACGGACTTGAAAATACAAATACCTCATTTTTGACAAAAGCATATAGGGATTATAAGATTAAATCTATAAAAAATCTAATTGATGCAGTGACTTACGATGATTCGGAATGCTATAGGGAGGTCGCTAGATACAATAGATTGGGCGATCTTGAAATTGAGAAATTGTCAAAGAATAATTTTATAACTGGAACATTTTCACCTATAAATCATATACTTAATCAAAGGGATTAGGCGTCCTTGTTTCAGTGTGCTAGTCCTAGCTGAAATTTAGAATGATTAGGAGGTAGTGCGATGTCAAAGATAGGAGAAAATATAACTAGTTTTTTGAGCAGAGATGAGCCTTGCTTTGGAGGTTATCTAGACGGGAGGATATTACTTACAATTTTTTTAGTGTTTTTACTGCTTTGTACGGATACGATAGACGGATTGTTTTCCGACGAAGGTACCTTGGTTTGGATAATTTTGATAGCCCTACTACTGTTCAAATTCGACGATAATTGCTGCTAAACTATTGTTAAAATCTCATGTAAAACAGAAAAACGTTCGCAAATTATATTATATGTAGTTTGTGAATGTTTTTTTGCAAAAAATTATGTATTAAACTCATTTTCAGTGGTATAATATTGACAGGAAAATTTTTTTCCTGCATAATGATATCTAAATTTGTCGAAATTTTAGCCGAGAATTGAACATTTCAATGAAGTCATATTACATTTAAGAGAAGTTTCAATATTTATTGCCAAAATCAACGTAGGTAGAATTCACGCCAAAAATTTTGGATTAGGATTGAATACAAAATAATAGATGTGTAAACTGGATTAATGGTGTTTAGTACACATAGACAAGAGGGAGGAAATATGAAAAAAACAATAACAATAAAAGACGTAGCAAAGTTAGCTGGAGTATCAATATCTACTGTATCAAGAGTGATAAACGATTCAAAGCCAGTTACAGACGAAATTAAAGAGAGGGTACTCGAGGTAATAAAAGAGACTGGATACATACCAAATCCACTTGCAAGGAGTTTGGTAACTAAGAAGAGCCAACTTATAGGAGTTGTCGTTCCAGAGGTATCGGATACGTTTGTAAATGAAATACTAAATGGTATAGAAGAAGTTGCAAAAATGTACGACTACGATATCCTTCTTTCGAATACTTACTCAGATAAGGAGCAAGAGTTGAAATCATTGAATCTACTTAGAGCGAAACAGGTAGAGGGAATAGTGATGATTTCGTGGATACTTGATGAAAAGCACGTTGAATTTATACAAAACAGCGGACTTCCAGCAACTTATATTAGTAAGACAGCTAGGGACTTCGATATATATACAGTAAGTACAAGCAATGAAGCTGCTACCTTTGATATGACAGACCACCTTATCGGAAAGGGTCATAAGAAGATAGCATTCATAATGACTAGTAAACACGAAACTATCCTTGAAATGGAAAGACTTGCTGGATACAAAGACGCATTGGCGAAAAATAATATAGAGTACGATCCATCTCTTATAAAATACGGGGAAACTCATTACGAAAGCGGATACGAAAACATGAAAGAACTATTAGACGCTGGAATAATACCAGAGGCAGCGTTTGTAACAGGCGACGAGGCTGCTATAGGAGCTATAAACGCTATATTTGATGCTGGGTATAGGGTTCCAGAAGATATATCTGTAGCAGGCTTTAACGATGTTAAAATTGCTCAGATGTACAGACCTAAATTGACTACAGTATCTCAACCTCTATACGATATGGGTGCAGTTGCCATGAGAATGGTAATCAAGCTAATAGACGGTGAAAAAATAGAAGAAAAGAAAGCTGAACTTCCATACAAAATAGTGGATAGGGAAAGCGTAATAGACAGAAAATAATTTTGAACAATTGAAAAAATAAAAGAACCTCTGAGGCGGATAGATACTTCGCACAGGGGTTCTTTTATTTTTATCTGTGATTTGCTTTTTTTATAGGTCTCCTCTTGTTCTTCTTCCTAGACTGAGATTCTGCGGTCGCTATTTTATTCATAACAGTTTCCAGTTTTCGTTGTTGCTTTTCATTTAGAAGAACTTTAAATTTATTTACGATTTCTTCCTTACCTTCAAGCCCGCTGCCCACCTTTACCAACTCTTCGATCAATTCGTCCTCGGATTTTCCAACGTAGCTGTCCGCAATCTTTTCAACCTTATCTTTATCTATGTTTTTATCTTTTGCAAAAGAATCTAGGTCGTTTTTATTAATTTTTTTCATAAAAAACTCCTTTCTATAAATATCTACCGGGTTTAATTCATATTATTTGTTATAGAAATGATATTTGATGTAGGTACGATTGTGCTTGGAAATAAAAATTTCTATAGATAATATATATGCATTGAGATTGGAAAAAGTAACGAGAATCTTGAAAAAAGCGGATTTAAATCTTAAAGGCCAGGAGGTTGGAGATGAATTTTGATTTAGCAGATATAAATAAAAGCATTAAATTGCTGGAATTCAGTGATGAGGACATACAACTATGTCAAGAACTCATCACGAGAACTAAAAAATACATGTCGAGGGACGAGAGGAGGGTACTTATAAAAATTGAGAGCGTCCTCGACCTAGTAGTTGGCATCAAAAAATTAAACAATATTGAAGATGAAGAGCTGGAATACGAGACAAATTTCTTTAGGAGCATGGATGAAGAGGATAAAAAGAACATGATGATAAAAGAAATATTAGAAGTATTTCCAGAGAGAAAACAGGATTCAATAAAAAAAGCTGTAGATATGAAAAAAAAAATAGATGTCATTGCAGAGTTATTTTTGCCAGATGACTTCAGTGATGGAGTAAATCTTGGATCATTTGCCGACATCGAGGAAATAGGGAGTGTGGAAAATTTGAAGCTATTAGGAAATTTAATGAAGACCAAGTCTGGTGGAATCAAGAAAAAGAACAATGCGAGAAAAAATGAATCTAGAGGAAACTCGGAATCACAACCTAATGTAATTTTAAATACTACATCAAATGACAGAGAATACGAATACAGACCAAGGGTTACAGAATCGAAAAATAAGGGCTCAAGGCCGGTTGTATCAGAGAGGCGAACATCAAAACAAAAAGAATATGAACCAAGGTCATCAGAGAGACAAACGTCAAAACACAATGAGGTATCACCAAGGGTATCAGAGAAACAAACATTAAAACACAATGAGGTAGCACCGAGGGTATCAGAGAGACAAACATCAAAATACAATGAATCAGCACCGAGGGTAACACAACATAAAAACTCAAAATACAACGAATACGAATCAGAAGATATGGAGTATCAGAGATACAATCAAGAAGAATATGAACCAGAAGATATGGAATACCAGAGATACAGTCAAGAAGAAAATGAAAATAAAGAGTACGATACCGAAGATATGGAGTACCAGAGATACGATCAAGAAGAAAATGACATAGAAGATAGAGAGTACCAAAGATACGATCAAGAAGAATATGAACTAGAAGATAGAGAATATCAAAGATACGACGAAGAAGAATACGACCCAGAAGATAGAGAATACCAAAGCTACAATCAAAAAGAAGATAAAGAACCAGCGTATCAGAGAGCTGAGTCAGAAACATACAGATATCAGCAACTTCAATCAAGACCGAAGATATCTATAAATCCATCACAGGAATCAAGGCCCAAAATAACGGTAAATGCTGTATCAAAGCCATATATATCAGTAAATTCAGGTATGGATTCGAGACAAAAAGCATATTCAAAGAAAAATACTAGGTATACAGGACGAAGTCAATTCTATGATTTTGAGCCAACAGGCGGCATAGAAGATTTATACGAAGAAAATTACAGAGGCGAATCCTACGGTGCGGGTGAAGAATTTGAGCAAAATCTAGAAAACAACAATTCAGAAAAATACAATCTAGATCAAGACAATCTAAGAGAAGAAAATCTAGTACAAGAAAATCTAGTACAAGAAAATCCAGAACAAGAAATAGTTTATTCAAAGGCAGAAGACGTAGTATACTCAAAATACGATGGAAAAAACAATTGGAATTACCAGAAATACGGCAGGAGTGAATTGAAAAAACGTGAATAGTTTAGTGCTTAAAAGAAAAGACTTATAATATAGAGCGAGAAAAAATGCACTTACCTACATTATATCGAAACTAGAAATACTTTTAAAGGCTTTTATAATATATCAATTTAGTATATAATGAAGTTAACAAGAATTCCTGAAGCATACGACAAGGCTTTTTTAAATTCAACCTACATTATTAATACGGGAGAACGAGTCTAGTGACAATTATAACAGGCCTTTATTTGGAAGTTAAAAAATCACTGGCAGTTCACCCACCTAGGAGACTCTAGGGCCTGAATTTAAGAGGGTCACCGGTGTTTCGGGATGAAATAGACAGCTACTCTAGAGATAGGGTGGCTATCTTTTTATCTACAAATACAGCTATAAAAATACAAATATACCCTAAAAAATCTAAATATAAATAAAAAAACACGAATGGAGATTATAAATTTCAAAAATACATACCAATAAAGTGAAAAACACGGCTAAGCATACCCAAAACCCACAAAAATAAAGAGTATTACGATTAAAATATAAAAAAAAATTAATAAACATCCTGTCCTTGTGTAACACAATTGGCACTTGTGAATAAGATATATTAGGCTTAACAAAAAGCCAAGTCACTTTTATAACAAATCACTTAAGGAGGCATAAAAAATGCAAAATAAAAAGAAATGCAATTCGGGGTGTGGAGCTAATTCAGTACTCAATGACAGAGGATGCGGCTGTCACGATCACAAGAAACACGACCACTGTGAATACGAACCATGCCAATTAGAAGTAGAAGAAACAGAAACTTGTTTTAAAAACGACTGCAAACTAGGCTGCTGCCAACCGCTTAACATAGGAGGAATCCAAGCAACAGATCCGATAGCTATAGAAGCGAGAAGAGTATTTGACACAATGCGTTTCAGGGCAATGGCTGATGCAACAGCACCATGTGGAGACCCTCTTAACTTTGAAATAGAAGTTGTAGAAGTAAAAGGACCTGTTCCACAGGGCGGACCAGTAAACGTAACAATAAATGAAATATGTGTTAACTACGACAGTATAGTAGTTGACCCAGGTTGCTTGTCTCTTGAAGATTACGATATAGAACCACGTGATTGCAGTAACGAAGGTGACACAACTTTCGAATACGATTGCCAGGGTAAAGGAAATAGAACTTGCTGCGAAAAAGGTAAGGGAACTTCAGTAGTCTACAAAGAAAGAGGGCTTAGAGTTGAAGTATACGGATTAGTACTTGAACTAAAAGGTAGATGCGGATGCACTACATTCACAGCTTTAGCATACCCAACAGATTGTACTAGCAACTCAATTATACCTTATGTACAATTTGTATTTAATACTTTAAGTGCTCCTATATGCTGCCCATCTAGCAGAACTGAAATACTTCTTAGACAAAGCTACAACACAAGTATATCAGTTGATTGCATAGGTAAATGTACTTTGAAATACATCTCAGGTGATAGAGGCGGATGCGGTTGTGACTGCGATTGCGATTCTGGTTGCGGATTCGATCATCATCATCCAGAACCTCCTTGTGACTGCTATTTCGAACTATGTATACCAAATGACATAGACTTAGTATTGGCAGTTGAAGAAGTAGTAAGTACACTTGTGAACGAACAAGTAGTAGTACTAGGATCTAGAACTCCATTAGAACCAAGACTTGTAGATTCATTCAAATACGATTTCCATTCTTGTGGAAAAAGATAATTTTATTTAAATAGAAATCGAGATTAGTGGATTATAGCGATATTGGTGTATGACAGATAGAGATCATTAAACAAGAGTACCCGCCGACCGTGAGCGGGAAGAGTTGCGAGCCATAGCAAACCGATAGATAAACAAAGTTGTAATACAAAAAACCACCAATCTATTTGGTGGTTTTTGTATTGTGATGAAAGTATTTCGCAAGTACTACCAAGTGCATGACAAAGGTTATAAACGAGGTAAGGGTCATCACATATACGTACGCGTTTATATTCAAACTTGGAACAGGAAGTAAAAAATAAAGTCCTATCAATTGAAGCGTCATTCCCGTAATTACATTTACGCTGGAGTTGACCTCCTTCCTTATCGCGTTTAAAATCCCCGAGAGAGTCTGATTCATAGACATAAATAATGGAACTAAGAACATTGACTTCAAATACCTGCCAGCGAGGGCGTTTTTAAATACGAAAGTACATACAGTTTCACCAGCGAAGAAGAAAAATACGGATGAGACGATTCCGACAGTAAATGTAAGCATCAACGAATATATTATTTTCTTCTTGACCGACTGGCTCTTGCCTAGGGCAATCTCCTGAGAAATGCTCGGTATCAGGTTTACGACGAGGGCTGAGCCAACGGTAAACGGGATGAATACAAAGGGCATAACCATTCCGTTTATCACACCGTAAAGGCTTAGCGACTTGCTGTACGAAAAACCGGAAAGAGCTAGCCTAGAGGGTATAAGCATAGAGCTCATAGACTGAAGGACGATACTGAACATCCTGTTGCAGGTAATCGGAACAGACATCTTAAACGTCTCAATGGAGGTATTATAAAAATCACTTAGTTTCATAGAGTATTTGTGGAAGATACTATCGTCATTCCAGAGTTTTACAATCATGAAGATGATATTTGACAATTCGCCTATTGAAATCCCGAGTAGAGCTATGTAACAGTTAAAAGCCCTGTTGTTTACGTACATGATGATTATGTAGACAAAGGCAATTTTACAAAACTGCTCTATAATCTGGCCTACAGCGGGAATCTTTACTTTTTTAATCCCGTAGTAATAGCTCCTCAGCACGTTTGATATCGTAATGATCACAATCGCTGGAGCGATAGCGAGAACGAGCAGATTTAGATTTTGGTTGTTTAGAAATTTACCTGCGAAAAACCTGCTGTTTAGAGAAATCACAAGCGAGATAGCAAGCGAGATACCAAACGTTATGTATAGGGTAGATACGAACAAGACACTGGAAGAATGTTTATCCTTAAGCGCCTTGTTTTTTGCCATGAGACAGCTGAGCGCAGTCGGTACGCCAGTCGTAGTAACCGATAGACAAATCATGAGCAGGTTGAATATCATATGGTATATACCTAGATTGGTTTCTCCTAGAACCCTAGATAAAAATATCTTGTATACAAATCCCATAATCCTTACAACAAGGTTTGATATAAAAAGAATTATGGTAGAAACAACTAAATACGGCAATCGCAAAAAACCACCTCCCTCGTAAAATATATTCACGAAGAGGTGGTTTTAGGACAACTATATTTTTATAAACTCAGGTTTCATCTGTTCAAATCTGGTGATGTAGTTGAATCCAATCTCCTTTAGATAAGAGTAGATATAGTCGAACTCACAGGCTATTTCACTGGTTCTATGAGAGTCAGATCCTGTTGTTATTATTTCCCCGCCTAATTCTTTGTACAGCTTCAAGATATATCTAGAAGGCGTTAGGTCTGGGAGCTTGTATTTATAAGAAGAGGTGTTGATCTCAATTCCCTTGCCATCGTATATAGCCTGTTTTAAAATTTCTGAGATAATATCGTGGAACATCTCATCCTCTAAATAGGTGTCAAAGGGGGCGTATCTCTTAATCAAGTCTAGATGTCCGAGTACGGAGTAGTCCTTGTACGTTTTTACGACTTGCAAGAGTTCATTGTAGTAGTTTTCGTATATTTCAACCTGGCTCTTGCCTTCAAAATAAGACCCCATGTACAAATCCATCCTGTCGATTGCGTGGATCGAACAGATGATGAAGTCAAAATCGTATTTATGGGCTCTATCGCGGTAGTAATCGCTCAAGTCGCTTTGAAGTCCGAATTCAATTCCCTTTTGTATGGATATCTTACTTTTATACCTTGTTTTTAATTCATCTATCTTTTTAGAATAATCGTCTAGGTCAACCATAAACGAGTCATCTGTAAATATTCCGTAGTCGACGTGGTCTGTAAAACAAATTTCTTTTAACCCAAGGTCTATTGATTTCTCAATCATCTCGACCATACTAGCCTTGCCATCTGTCGAGAAACTCGAATGCATATGATAATCGTAGTAGTTCATTTAATATCCTCCTTTGCAAAAAACAATTCTTAAAAATATCGCTGTAAACAAATTTGCAGAAAAATAAATTTGCAAATATATTGATTTAGCTATATTTATAATATCACAATTAAGGTGCTAAACAAGGCGCATAGTATAAAAATAATGGGAAAAATGTTAGAATACTTTCCAAAATGGTTGATATATATAAACTAATCTGATAGATTATAGATAGGAAATATATTGATAAAAAGATATAGCCACATAAATTAAATTGAAACGAATAACGCAAACGATATCTTAAATGAATGCTGACTTATGACTTTAAGACTGTTGTTTTAAAATGCGGAGGTAGGAACAGAAATGGAAAAGAAACACATAGACAGAATAAACGAACTTGCGAAGAAACACAAGGAAGTTGGATTGACAGAAGAAGAGAATTTAGAAAGACAGAAACTCAGGGAAGCGTATTTAGAGGATTTCAGAGCTAACTTCAGGGCTAGACTTGAAAACATCGACATAGTATCACCTGAGGAGTACGAGGAGTATAAGAAAAACAAAAAGAATTAGACATTAAATGGGGCATCAAAAACAAGAATTGATATAGGAGGAATTTAGGATGGAATTGAGTTTTGAATTTGAAAGCGCTTGGAAACAAGCTGAAGATAAGAATTATCTGAAAGATATGATGAGCTATGCCGATGGGTATAAGGACTTCATAAGCAAAGCAAAGACTGAAAGAATCGCCGTCAAAGAACTTCTTAAAATGGCTAAAGACAATGGATACGTATCTTTGGAAGAAAAGATGAAAGCTGGAAACATTTCAGCTGGAGATAAGGTTTATTCAATAAACAGAGATAAGGGTATCGCCATGTTTGTAATAGGAGAAAAATCTTTAGAAGAAGGTATGAGAATAGTTGGAGGACATATTGACTCTCCAAGACTAGACTTAAAACAAAACCCTCTATACGAAGACACTGATATGAGTTACCTTAAAACTCATTACTATGGTGGAATCAGAAAATATCAATGGACTACAATACCTCTAGCAATACACGGTGTTGCCTTCCTAAGCGATGGAAGCAGGGTTGATATATGTATAGGTGAAGACGAGTCAGATCCAGTATTCTGCGTTACTGATTTACTACCTCATCTAGCATCAAAACAAAACGCTAAGACTCTAGGAGATGGAGTTGAAGGTGAAGCCCTAAACATCTTGATCGGTAGCCAACCTCTAGAAGGCGAAGACAAGGAATCTGTAAAGAAAAACATATTAAAATTATTAAACGAAAAATACAACATAGTTGAAAGAGATTTCCTATGTGCCGAAATAGAAGTAGTACCAGCTGGAGATGCAAGAGATCTTGGATTAGATAGGTCTATGCTTATAGGATATGGACAAGATGATAGAGTTTGCTCTTATGCAGCAGTACAGGCAATACTTTCTCTAGGAAAAGAAGTGCCAAAATATACAGCAGTTGCTCTTTGTGTAGACAAAGAAGAAGTTGGATCTCAGGGTAACACTGGTATGCAGTCTAGGTTCTTTGAAGATGTAGTAGCTGAACTAATAGCACTTCAGGGAGATTATTCAGATCTGAAAATAAGAAGATCAATGAGCAATACAAAGGTACTTTCAGCTGACGTAGCTGCTGGATACGATCCAAATTACGCAGACGTGTACGAAAAGAGAAATTCAGCTATACTAGGACATGGACTAGTAGTAAACAAATACACAGGAGCTAAGGGAAAGAGTGGATGCAACGATGCAAACGCAGAATTCCTAGCAGAACTTAGAAAGGTATTTGACGACAACGACGTAGTTTGGCAGACAGCTGAACTAGGCAAGGTAGATGCAGGTGGAGGCGGAACTATAGCCTTTATACTAGCAAATGCAAATGCAGAGGTTGTAGACTGCGGTGTTGGAGTCTTAAGCATGCATTCTCCTTATGAGGTAACTTCAAAAGTAGATATATATGAAGCCTTCAAGGGATACAAGGCGTTTATGAAGAGCGCATTCTAAGAATAAAATCGAAATGAAATGAAACCCAAAAATATATTAACAACAAAACGATACGTCCCCGGCATTCTAGCTAGGGACGTATCGTTTTATTCTTACTTAAAAAAGTCGAAAAACAATATTATTTTTCGACTTTGAAATGTTTACATAGCTTGTCTAAGAACTTGTCCTCAAGAGGTGAGAATGTTTTTTTCTTGGAATATATGAAATAAAATTGTCTGACGAAATCCACATCCTTAATCCTGTATACTTTGAGTTTACCGGCGTTTGCGTAGTCTAAAGCTGAAACTTCGGAGATAAAGGAGACTCCTAGACCGATCCTAACCATTTCTTTTATAGCCTCGTTTGATTCAACATGAGCTAGTATACGCAGCTTATCGGTATGGAAATTGCTGGAATTTAATGTTTTAGTCATAAGAGTGCGTGTTCCAGACCCTTCTTTTCTCATTATAAAGTCTAAATCGTATAATCTATTTATATCAACATACCCGTCGGTGTTTTCAATATCGAGGTCATAGGGTGCAATCATGACGAGTTCGTCGTTTACGAGGTCGATATACTTTACCTGAGGATTGTTTATTTTAGTACCTACAAGCCCAAAACTGATTCTCTCACTTAGAATTTCTTGTATAGCCGATTGTGAGTCGTAATGACTAATAGAGAATTTGACATCTGGATAGCTCGCACAGAAATCCTGTAAAAATTTCGGTAAAATATAAGTTTCGGGTATTGAGCTACAGGCTATATCTATCATACCTTCAATCTTGCCGGAGTATTCTTTTATATCGTAATAAGCTCTTTTACAGTCATTAAGAATTCCTATAGCATGCTCGTATAAAATCTCACCTGACTTTGTAAGTGTTATTATTTTGTTGCTTCTGTTCAATAAAACGGTATCTAGTTCTTTTTCTAAGTTTTGTATATGCGCACTTACAGTCGGCTGTGTCAAAAACAGCTCTTTTGCAGCCCTTGAGAAGCTTTGATGTTTTACGACAGCTATAAAAACTTCAAGTTGTTTGAAATCCATTTCCATTCCCCCTTAATCACCATTTATTATACCATAGTTAGTATAAGTATAGATAAAACAAATGCTAGCCCAATAAAAAATCTATAATAGAACAAAATAAATATAAATTTATCTATAGTTCTTATCTATATGCTAATTTACCTATATCTATAGGTGTAAAATACTCACATAATTACAAATTATCAAAAAAAAGTATTATTTGAAAAATACTATTGAAGATGGACAAAAAGTAATGATATACTAGACACGTATAGGAAATAGAGGTAAGAGGAGGTACTATAGAAAATATCTTCATGAGCCAAGTATCTAGATTTGGGTATTATTTGTGCTGTCTACTAGAGCAGTTAGACAAGATATTTATAGAGATAGGAGTAGTGGTCGGGATAGGATTTCTACTTGGAGCGAGGTTTCAAATGGTGAATCCTATAGTTTTACTAGGTACATTAGCAATAGCGATATTTGTATTTTTTTCTATGTCGCTTTTCATATCTAGTATTCTCGTATTTACAAGGGAGAGTTACCTTACCTTAAATACGTTGTTCGTATTGATTGATTTTTTATGTGGGACTATGTTCCCAGTTGAATTTTTAAATAAGTACCTGAGGTTTATAGCAAATATGTTTCCGCTTACACATATTCTTAGAATCGTCAGAGGAATACTAATAAATGGAGATAACGTTTTTATGTATTCGGATTCAATTTTATTTGTGATTGTGGAAAGTGCAGTCTTCTGTGTAGGAGGTTTGCTGTTTTTGAGGAAGATAGAATCCAGTATAGTTGAGAAGGTCTTGCTTTAGATAAGCAATCTAGTTGTAAATAGTAAATAAAAAATGTAAATAAGATAATAAGGCTGTAGATAATACTGAAATACACTTAAGCTAGTCGATAGAATAGGGGGATGAGGTCCTGATAGCTAAAAATCTATGTAAGATGTATACAGCAAAAGCTAAAAAAGGAATTTTCGGTCGTGCAGATATTAGAAAAAAGGTAGCTGTGGACGATATCAGCATCGAAATAAAGAAGGGGCATATAACAGGGCTACTTGGGCTAAATGGAGCGGGAAAGACGACAACTATAAAGATGCTGACGACATTGCTGGCTCCAACCAGTGGAATAATTGAAATAGACTATGTGGATATAATAAAGGATAAATTATACGCAAGAAACAAGATAAATCTGATAATGGGCGGTGAGCGAGGTGTGTACTGGAGGTTGACTGAGAGGGAAAATCTGAGGTACTTCGGTTCTCTGTACAAGATCAATCCAAAAGAACTAGATAGAAGAATTGAGGAGACCTTGGAAGTCGTGGGACTTCAAAAGGCAGCAGACATAGTTGTAGAAAAATACTCAAAGGGTATGAAACAAAGACTTCAGATAGCGAGAGGACTTATAAACAACTCAGAGTACCTATTCTTTGATGAACCAACACTCGGACTGGATATAGTGATCGCCAAGGAACTCAGAAACCACATAAGAAAACTTGCCGATTAAAAAGATAAGGGAATACTGCTGACAACGCATAGTATAAGCTATTCCTCTGCTGTTTTCATACAGACTACAGCACATTCTACCCTCGTATTCAACATTTCTAGCTATTAGTATAGGTTCATCATCTTCTTTAATTTTTGACATCACCTCACCCCCCTGTTAAATTTTATGAGACTATTAGTTTGTACTATTACAATCTCTTAAGTTTTCTATACCTTGTTTAATCACATCTGGGTCTAGTCTAGTCAAGTTTTGAACTACCGTGCATGCGTCAACAGCAGCAGCTATCTTCTTAACTAATGACTTATCTAGAGTTAGCAGAGACTTTATAGCGTTTAAAAGTTCAGCATTGTCTGCTTCGTTATTGCTTATTTGTTTGCTTAACATCTGTCGCACCTCCTTTCTGTTTCGTTCTTGAGTCTATTATATAGCCTCAAAGCATCATTAGACAACTGTTATTTTTAAACTTATATACGCTAAGTGTCTAAAGTGGCTACATTTCAATGATTTTAAGCAATAAAATTTATTTATTAACGACGCATTGAAGCGAAAACAGTTGCATTGTAGCACAATTCAATATATAATAAGTTTATAGGTATGAAAGGTGGTGAAAAAATGCAAATAGGCGAACGCTTGAAACAGATAAGAATTGAAAAAGGGATATCGCAGCAGGAAATGGCTGAGAGGTTACGACTCAGTAGAACCGCAATATCTGGGTATGAGCTCGGTAGAAGGGATATATCAGAACGAATGATGGAAGACATCTGCGATATATTTAATGTCAATTATAACTGGTTTGCGAACGGCGAGGGCGATATGTTCTATGAAATGTCAGATAAAGATATATTACTTGCAGACGCGTTGGGGGTTCTAGGTGACACAGAAGATGAAGATCTTATAGACTTAGTTATAGCTATATGTAATCTTGATAATCAATACATAAAGTTAATAGTTAATCTAATTCAAAATGTCGATGAAGTATCCGATGCGATACTCACAATTAAAAAACTGTTACCATAAATAATTGGTAGCAGTTTTTTCTATTACTTAAGATTTAATTGTTTCTCAATAATAGCTATCTTCTTCTCTTTAAGGCTTCTCCCGTTTATATCTAAGTAAGTAACTATTCTATATATGCGTTCCGAGCGAGTCAGTTTTAAAGCATTGTATTCGCTAATAATATTATTTAAGTTATCTTGATAATTTATCATTCTCAACCTACGTTTTATATTTACTATGATAAACGATATATCGTTTTATGTCAATAAAATAATTTATATAAATTTTACGATATATCGTCGACACATATCAAAACAAATGGTATTATATATCTAGAAGGAAGGAAGGAAGGAAGGAAGGAAGGAAGGAAGGAAGGAAGGAAGGAAGGAAGTGAATAGAAAAAAAATGAATAGAAACACAAAATTAAAGTTAAAGATAATTAAAGAATACGGAAGCATTAGCAAATTTGCTAAAGTCGTTGGCATACCTGCCAGCACAATAGCAAGTGCACTTGCTAAAGATATTGATACTATGAGTCTAGACAAAATAAGAAGGATCTGTAAAGAGTTAAAAATAGATATAGAAACATTGGAGCCACTAGACAGTGCCTTTGATACTATAACAAGTATTGGAGGTATGCAACTTACTACAAGTCATAAGGTTAAGATAACAGTACTCGGCTCTGTCGTCGCTGGTATCCCTGTGGAGGCGATTGAAGATATATTGGACTACGAGGAAATAGACTCAAGTCTTGCAAACACTGGCGACTTCTTCGCCCTTAAGATTAAAGGTGCTAGCATGGAGCCACAATTTTTTGAGGGCGATGTAGTCATCGTAAGAAAACAGTCATACATCAATAGCGGAGAAATTGGCATAATGCTTGTCAATGGATCGGATGCAACAGTTAAAAAAATTAAAAAAGATAGGAATGGTATATTATTAATAGGTAATAATACAGAAGTATACTCACCGCACTACTATACTAATGAAGAAATTGAAACTTTGCCCGTGCGTTGCATTGGTAAAGTTGTAGAATTAAGAAGGAAATTTTAATAAAAAAAGGACACTAATCCACAGTGCCCTTTTTTTTATTACTATTAGAAACCAGATACTTCCGCAAGTTCGTAGTGATCTACATCACCAGTAGCCGTACCTATGGCTTTGAATTTCCAATTTCCTTCAGCTTTTAGATTATTAACATTTGCTAAAGCTGTTCCGAGTTGGTTATTGTCCTTATCATACAAGTTAAAAGTCACTTGAACGTACTTAGCGTCTTTTCCGCTATTGTTTTTTATCTTTCCAGATAAATCAACCCCGCCTAGAGCGTTAGTTTCCGATGTAATCTCTCCTACTATTTCATACTTCTCTTTCTTTGGTTCTTCTTTTTTAGTTTCTGATGTTGCTTTAGTGCTAGTACCTGCCGTACTTGCTGTCGTGCTGGTACCACCGTTCCCAATTTTACTAGCAATTCCAATCACTACTATAATAGCAAGTACTATAAACCATGGTTTCTTATATATTGGTTTCTTATTCTTGTGCCCACAGTTAGGACAAGCCTTAGCACTTGCGGACATTTCCTTTCCACATGCTTGACACTCTTTCATTTTTGCCATTTCTTCTATCCTCCTATTTTATATAATTCCAATCTATATTATAATACAAATAGTCAGAAATGTTAACACCTTGTATTCGATATTTTCTGCAAGTGCTGGTATTTAGCCATTTTATTCATACACTCATGATGATAGGATATATTAGAGGATATCAACGAGTTATGCGACTACATATATGTAATAGACAGCGGAAAAATAGTTCTAGAGGGAAGCATAGAGGAGGTTAAAAAATCTTTTAACCAAACATTTGATTACAGAATAAGAATAGCAAATGAATTCGAAGATATAAGCAAGGATAGGCTAGCTAAAATAGAAGATTCCAGCTTTAAATACGAGGATGAGGACGGGGAGAAATACATAGAGCTAAAGTCAAAAAAGAACGTACTTCCAGAGGTATTAAATTCATTGATATTAGATGAGATAGAAGTCGATGAAGTGACAAAGTTGGCTGAGTACAATAGCAGAAAGACTGGAAGTTTCAATTTTTATTAAATTAAAATCGCTGTCAAATCAAGATTTATTAAATCGAAATGTGAACCTTGCTAAATAAAATTAAAAACAAGAATTTCCATACGAATTTATTTAATGAATAGAATGAAAAGCTCAAAATATTTATAGGGGAATTCGATTCTTTTAAGGTAATCATTCGGCGATATACACTTTAAATAAATTAACTTACAAACAACTCTTTAATTAAATTGAGATATAATGTAAAATAAGAGAGTAATTTAGAATTGTCGATAGTGTTTACTATCGATAATTTTTGTTAGTAGAAATCTTGCAACAAGAAGGAGGAATTCAAAATGATAAAAGATTTTATCAAATATTACAAGCCGTACAAGACGATATTTGTACTAGACCTAATAGCGGCTTTTCTATTTTCAGCATGTGACCTAATATACCCTATGATGACTAGACTCATAATGGATGATATAGTACCAAATAAAAAACTTAAATTGCTCGCCGTATTCGGTGGTGTCCTTTTAGTTTTATTTGTAATAAAAGCAGGGTTGAATTATTTCATGCAGTACTGGGGTCATATGGTCGGCGTTGGAATGCAGGCGGATATGAGGAATGAAGTGTTTACACATTTACAAAAGCTTCCAAATACGTACTTTGACAACAATAAATCAGGTGTAACTATGTCTAAGATAGTGAACGATCTGATGGATATTTCAGAACTAGCTCACCATGGTCCCGAGGACATATTTATATCTCTAGTGATGATAATAGGTTCATTTTTCCTTCTTTTAAGGATAAACGTACCTCTTACTCTAATGGTATTTGTAGTTGTTCCATTTGTAGTTTGTTTTGCAGCTATGAAGAGAAAAAAGATGAACGTAGCATTTATGGAGAGTAGGGTGACAATTGGTGACGTAAATGCCACACTAGAAAACAGTATAGCAGGTATGAAGGTTACAAAATCATTTGTAACAGAAAAAGAAGAACTCAAAAAATTCGACAGGACGAATAAGACATTTATAAAGGCTAAGAGGCTTTCGTATAAGGTAATGGCGGAGTACTATTCAGGCATGAACCTGGGAATGGATATATTAGGCTGGGTTGTAATAATAGCAGGTGGATATTACGCATATCTAGGTAAAATATCAATAGGTGGATTTGCAGCCTATGTGCTTTATGTAAAGATGTTTACACAGCCTATGCAAAAGTTGATCAACTTTACTGAGCAGTACCAAAATGGTATGACGGGGTTTGAAAGATTTAAACAGATCATGGATGAAGAAAGACAGAAGGAAAAATCAAATGCTATCGAGTTAAAAGACGTACGCGGAGATATAGAATTTAAAGATGTATCTTTTAAATACGATGATGGCACAGAGGTGATAAAGGACCTCGACCTAAAGATAGAAGCAGGTAAGACAGTTGCCCTAGTAGGACCTTCAGGTGGAGGAAAGACTACGATATGCAACTTGATACCTCGTTTTTACGAGTACGACAGCGGAAAGATAACAATAGACGGAATAAGCATAAGGGAAGTCACTTTAAACTCACTAAGAAAAAATGTAGGGGTAGTTCAACAGGATGTATTCCTATTTACAGGTACGATAAGAGAGAATATAATGTGTGGTAATCCAAATGCGACAGAAGAAGAAATGATCGAAGCTGCTGAAAAAGCTAAGATAGATGAATTTGTAATGAGTCAGCCAAATGGATACGACACATACATCGGAGAGAGAGGAGTCAAACTCTCAGGTGGTCAGAAACAGAGAATATCAATAGCTAGAATATTCCTAAAAAATCCTCCGATAATAATTTTAGACGAGGCGACTTCAGCTCTTGACAATGTTACAGAAAGAGAAATACAAGAATCTCTTGAGGAATTAAGTGTAGGTAGGACAAGCTTGATAGTAGCACATAGACTTTCTACAATTCAAAATTCAGATGAGATAATAGTATTTACCGACAATGGGGTTGAAGAGAGAGGAAATCACGAAGAGCTTATGGCACTTGGTGGAATTTACAACACACTTCAGACTAAATAGTCTGAAGTGCATTGTACCAGTTTTACAGATTTAAAGACCATTTTTGAGTAAGCATTGATTTAGTATGAAATAAATGATATTTTAATGATAGTGCAATTGTTGGGGGGAGACAATATGGGATACGAGACTGATATTTTACAATTTTGTGATAGGGTTAAGGATAAATACCCTATGATTCTCGATAATACAAGAGTACATATTTGCCCAGAAAAAGTCATTATCACGAATCTAGTAACGGGTGAAGACGGAGTTTCAAATACTATGTATATCGATGATTTAACTACAGATGACTTGCTACTACTAGTAGAATGTGATGGTAGTAAAAAATCTCTAGATATAGTGAAAGACATGCATAACAATAAAGGCATAACCATTGAAAAAATAAAAGAGTATATGCAGATAGTTGAAAAATACGAAGATATATTTCTAGAGTTCTCAGAAAAAGTATTTCAATCTACAAATACTTTTGAGATTACTGGAACAGTTGAGTATCGAGTACCAATATACACTGTCTTAGAACTCGATGCAGGTAAGATAAAGACAAGCGTGGAAAAGATAATAGGAGCGATGAAATTTTTAAATTCAAGAGGCTGTAGATGTGTTGAAATAGTAGTAGAAGGAGATTCTCTGTACGCCAGAGATGTAAAAAAATTAGTCAACACGATCATAGATGAGTTTGACTATATAATACTTAGGGTCGACAACCTAAACATAGATAAAAACTTCATCTGGGAACTGGGAGATAAGAAGGACAAACTGTTTTGGGTGTTGAATTCAAAGGAGAATGGCAAGGTAGAATTTAAAGAAGAAATAAGATTTACAAACCTCTACAAAAGAGGAAGCAGGGTAATAATAAAACCTAAGGACGAATACTTGGATGGGTACAACGTGCATTTTATGCCTGTAGATAAAAATGATAATCTCGAAATTCTTGAGAAAAACAAATTATTTATAAGGACAGGTGGATCTGTATACGCAAAGCATGCAGAGGAATTTATAAACCTAGGAAGCCTTAGAGAGAACAATATGGAAAATATATTAGAAAATAATTTAATCGATTGAGTTTAAAATCTCCTCTACGCCAAAGTAGGGGATTTTTTTATGTAAATAAAAAAAAGAAGAAGGCAGAAGCCTTCTTGTGTATAAGTTTGAATATGTATTATTGTATTTATTCTTGTTTATAGAATATAATTTATTGCAAAAACTAACAAGAGGTTTTGTAAAACTGGGCATTAAAAGCGAATAACTGGATAAAATATTGCGAAGAATATACAAAAATCATTAAAGGATGCTTGCATACTTGGAAATCTAACCACAGGTAATTACAATCACAAGTAATTAGAATAGCAAGTAATTAATATAAGAAGCAATTACCATTTAATGGTGATGCGAATGTAGGACGAAATATATCGAGAAATTAAAAAGACCTTGGGAAGATTCCCAAGGTCATCAATGGTGCCGCTGGCCGGACTCGAACCGGCACGGTATCGCTACCGGTGGATTTTGAGTCCACTACGTCTGCCAATTCCATCACAGCGGCTCGCTACCTTTAATAGTATAACAAAATCTCAAAACGAATGCAAGAAAATATTTTATAAATATCTAGTATATGTTATCATTTAAGTATGAGTTAATTAGAAAAACTCAATTTGAAGGTATAAATTTAAAAAAAGGGAGTATATGATGGATAAAACATTAGTTATAATAGATGGAAACTCGATAATAAACAGGGCATTTTACGCATTGCCTGATATGAGCAACGGCGAAGGCTTAAAGACAAATGCGGTATATGGATTTACTACAATGCTTTTAAAAATAATAGATACTTACAAACCGACGCATATAAGCGTTGCATTTGACAGAAAGGCACCTACATTTAGACATCTCGAGTACGATGAGTACAAGGCAGGTCGAAAGAAGATGCCAGAGGAACTAGCTCAGCAGTTTGATCCTCTAAAGGAATTATTAGATACATTTAAGATAAATAGGTTAGAAATCGACGGTTACGAGGCAGACGACATAATAGGTACGGTATCGAAGTCTGCAGAGGAAGGCGGGTACAAGGTATACGTCGTTACGGGCGATAAGGACGCCATACAGCTAGCCTCAGATGCCACAACGATACTTATTACCAAAAAAGGTGTAGGAGAGGTAGAAGAGTATGATTATGATGGCGTAATAGATAGATACGAGATGACTCCAACACAGTTTATAGATTTAAAAGGCCTTATGGGAGATAAATCAGATAATATCCCAGGCGTACCGGGAATCGGTGAGAAGACAGGGATAAAATTAATAAAAGAGTACTCAAGCGTAGAAAATATAATAGAAAACGTAGATTCATTAAAGGGAAGCGTTAAGAAAAAAATAGAAGAAAATAAAGATATGGCTCTCTTCAGCAAAAAACTAGCTACAATCATGAGGGATGTTCCTGTGGAGTATTCACTGGACGATATGGATTTTGGAAATTATGAGCTAGGAACTCTCATCGAAAAGCTAAAATACTTCGGATTTAGCAGTCTAATTGGAAGGGTAAGCAGTATAAATGGACAAGAGGTGGCTGAGGAAGTAGTCGAAGTCAAAAGACTAACAGATATTGATTCATTTAAAAAAGAGGCAAAAACCAAGGGGCAGCTTATTTTAAAGACGGTTGCAAGAGTTGGTAATATACTAGAAAAAAATATAATATATATGTTTATAAGTATAGATGGCGAGGATATCTACTATGTGGAAGAAGATGAGGTAGTGAAATTCAAAGACCTTCTATCCGACTTCGAGGTTAAAAAGATAGGCTACAACCTCAAGGAAGACTATATAAACTTAAAACCTTATGGTGTAAATTTAGAAAACATGGAATTTGATATAAGTATAGCGGAGTACCTAATAGACTCAAAGTCTGTTACTTCTTACGAAATCAACGTGCTTGCTATGAAGTATCTATCAAAAAGCGTAAAATCTAAAGAAGAACTCCTCGGCAAGGGAGTAAAAGCCAAGAAATACGAGGAGATTGACTTTGTTGCCCTCTCTAACTACATTGGATGTGTGCTTAAGACAGTCAGAGGCGTTATGCCGCTTATGGAGAACTTATTGGTAGAGATGCATATGGACGGACTCTTCTACCACGTAGAGATGCCTCTAGTCGAAGTATTAGGGCATATGGAGTACGTCGGAGTAGAGGTGGACAGAGAAAAACTCGACGAGTTGAGCGCTCAGTTTAAAGATACAATAGCCTCGCTTGAAAATGATATATACTCTATGTCTGGAGAAAGGTTCAATATAGGATCGCCTAAACAGTTGGGTGTGATTTTATTTGAAAAGCTAGGACTTCCAGTGATTAAGAAAACAAAGACAGGATATTCTACAAATGCAGATGTACTTGAAAAGCTAAAGGATAAACATCCTATCATAGAGAAAATAAACGAATACAGACAGATCGCTAAGTTGAATTCTACTTACGTCATCGGGCTTACTAAGATTATAAACCCAGTGAGCAAAAGAATACATTCTTCGTTTAACCAGACGGCTACAACCACTGGAAGGATTTCGTCTACTGAACCCAACCTTCAAAATATACCAGTTAGAACTCCTATGGGAAGAGAACTCAGAAAGGTTTTCGTCTCAAAGGAAGGTTGCGAATTGGTGGATGCCGACTACTCACAGGTAGAGCTTAGAGTGCTCGCACATATGAGTGGAGATGAAAATATGATAGAGGCATTCAAAGCAAATGAGGACATACACACTAGGACTGCATCACAGGTATTTGGAGTGGATCCAGAAGATGTAGACATAGCGCTTAGAAGTGCAGCAAAGGCGGTAAATTTCGGAATAATCTACGGAAAGACTGATTTTGGCCTAGCTGACGACTTAAATATCTCTGTACCGAAGGCAAAAGAGTATATTGAAAGCTACTTTGCAAAATACAGCAAGATAAAGAAGTTTATGGATGATACTATAGCTCAGGCAGAAGAAGACGGATTTGTGACGACTATAATGAACAGAAGAAGGTATATTCCTGAAATCAAATCTTCGAATTTCATGGAGAGAAACAGGGGTAAAAGATTTGCAATGAACGCCCCAATTCAGGGAAGTGCGGCAGATATTATAAAAATAGCCATGGTAAACGTCCACAAGAGACTTGGGGATGAGCAGCTTAAATCAAAGCTTATACTACAGATCCACGATGAGTTGATGGTAGAGACTTACGAAGACGAAATAGAAGTAGTAGAGAAAATTGTAAAAGAAGAAATGGAAAATGCAGTCCAGATGGATGTACATTTAGATGTCGATTTAAATGTAGGTAAATCTTGGTACGATACTAAGTAGGTGATTTTATGTTGGTATTAGGTCTAACTGGCAACATAGGATGCGGAAAAAGCAGCCTGTCAGAAATTCTATCAGAGAATAAATTTAAAATAATAGATGCGGACTTGGTATCTAGGGAGATTATGGACGATGAAGACCTCCTTAGAAAAATTTATTTGGAATTCGGTACAGGAGTAAAGGACGAGGACGGAAAGCTAAATAGAAAAAAATTGGGTGGAATAGTTTTTGGCGATGATGTAAAATTAAGAAGACTAAACGAACTGACTCATCCTGTTATAAACAAGAGAATAATGGAATATATAGAAACGTATAGATATGACGGCGAAGAGGTAGTCGTCGTGGATGGAGCCTTGCTAATAGAAGGAGGCTTCACCAAACTAGTAGATAAAGTTCTGCTCGTAGTATGTGACGAAGCAGAACAGATCAAAAGGGTAATGAATAGAGACAGTTTGACAAAAGAGGAAGCTTTGAAGAGAATAGAATCTCAAATGGCTCAAAATGAAAAGTTGAAATACGCAGACTACGCAATCGACAACTCGGATACAGCAGAAGAGCTGTGTAAAGAAGCCTGTAAATTTATGAATTACATGAAGGAGAATTGGTGTGAATAAGAAGGTAAAAATTATGCTTTTTATAATCATCGTTTTGCTTGGAGCATTTTTATATAAGAGTGAGGTAGTACATAGATTTATATATCCTCAAAAGTACTCTGAATACGTCGGTAAGTATTCAAAAGAATACGATCTAGACGAAAATCTAGTTTACAGTATAATCAAAGTCGAAAGCAAATTTAATTGTAAAGTTGTCTCAAAACGAAATGCCAAAGGACTTATGCAGATAATGGATATTACGAGCGATTGGGCGTCAGGAGAGCTCGACATGGAAAATGTCGACATATACGACCCGGAGACTAATATCAAGATAGGATGTTGGTATTTGAGGAAACTGTTCGATGAATTCGGCAAGGAGGACCTGGTTATAGCTGCATACAACGGTGGCTCAGGAAACGTAAAAAAATGGCTTCAAGACGGTGAATACAGTAAGGATGGAGAAAATCTCCACAAGATTCCATTTCTGCAGACATCTAAGTATGTCGAAAAAGTAAAGAAGGCGCATGAAATGTACACGGAAATTTACGGGAATAAGGCTAAATAGGAGAATATAGAATATGAAGAAATTAAAGATAGTCGCGATTCTAACCTGTGTAATGCTCACAGCAGGAGGTTGCAGCAGCGGAGGGAGCCAGGTAAATTCTGGTTCCAAACAAAAAATAAAATACAGCGATTCGGAGTACATAAACCTCACTATGGTGAAACCAAAGACTATAAACCCTATAACGAACACGGACAAATCGGTTTCGTATGTCATGAATTTGGTGTATGACGGACTGTTTTCAATCGACAAGAATTACAATGTAATACCAAAACTTGTAGAGGATTACACTGTATCATCTGACGCGAAGAGCATAGAGATAAAACTAAAGGATGCAAGATGGCATAATGGGAGATCTGTGACACCAGAGGACGTAAGCCATACGATAGACTTGATAAAGAAGACTCCAGATGGAATATACGCCGGACTAGCAGATAATATAGCCTCTGTAAGAATTGAAGGGGATAGGAGTTTTACTATTTTATTTAAGACAAGTGAAACATTCCCGATAAATGAATTAGTATTCCCGATAGTTCCAAGTTCAAATTCAGATATGAAGACAATAAACGACGACGCTAAAAACATGAATGGAAGCGGCGAATACAAGATAAAGGAGTACTCGTGGAGAAATGCAATGATTTTGTCTCCAAACAAGGATTACTACGATAAGATACCTAAGTCTATGAGAGATGTAAAAGTCAAGATAGTGCCAGACGATGAAGCGAGAATATCAATGGTAATGTCTCTAGACAGCGATATAACGGAGGTAACTATAAACGACCTTAGTAAGTTCCAAGAAAAGACATTCGATGTCACAAGCTATGAGGGCAGGGACTACGAATTTGTGAAGTTTAATTTTGAAAAGAGTTATATCAAAGACGCTAATCTAAGAAAGGCTATAGCACATTCTATAAATAGAAAGGCAGTCTTTGAAGAGGGGTATATGGGGGATGCGACTAGAGTCAACTTCCCTATAAACTCTAAGTCGGAGTACTACGATCCAAAGGTTGGACAGTTAGATTACAACAGGGAAAAAGCTGTGAATTACCTAGATAAGGTGAAATTTACAGCAGATGAACCAGTTACTGAAAAATCGGACAAGACAGGTAAAACACCTGAGAATACAGATACATCTAAAAATAACGCTCAGCCAAACTCAACAGAGAAAAATTCGGGTGTAAACATGAATACAAATCCTGCGACTCCGAGCGTGCCGACAGATGATTCAAACACTGGTACAAAAAATCCAGACTCGTCTGCAGGTGGTGCAAATGATATTACAAATAACCAAGTAGGCGGTTCGACATCGGTGGAGAACAGGCAGGGGACTAGATCTAAGGAAGTAAGTACGAAAACAGAGGTACTATCATACAGAACTAAGAAGAGCAGTAAGGCTAAAACTAAAAAAGTCAAGAAGGCAGAACCTAAAATAAAGAGCACGTCTGATTTAAACTTAAAAATAGTTGTAAATAAAGAGCGTGGTGAGAGGCTCAAAACTGCTAATATAATAAATGCAAACTTAAAGACAATAGGTATAAACTCTACCGTTGAGGCATTGACGGCAGATGAGATGGAAAAGGCTATGGACAAGAACGACTACGATCTAGCTATCACAGGGTGGACCTTGTCAAATGTCCCAGATGTCAAGTCTATCATAGATTACAGCGGTTACACAGACTCTGGTTTAGATGCCCTAAAGGCTAAAATAGAAAAGGGTGGAACGAAAGAAGAGGTTAAAGCGATATACTCTAAGATGCAGAAGAATATAAATCAGAATGCAGGGTTTATAAGTCTTGTGATAGTAAACGGACATATTGTTTCAAACAGCAGACTTGAGGGTAAAATAACACCTAACGACTTCAATGTCTACGAGGAGATAACAAACCTAAAAATAAAAAACTAGTTAAATAATAAGTTGTAGTGTAGTACTCGAGGAATAAGGAGCAGTTGAAAAATAAGGTGTAATATAAGAATTAAGTTGAAATCTAACTATATAGGATAAAAATCAAAATCAGGAGGGATACCATGGAAAAAAAATTACTGATCGACGGAATGAGTTGCAGTCACTGCGTAAACAACGTTAGTGTTGCACTTACAGAGGATATGGACGGAGTAAAGGTTATTGAAGTAAGTCTCGAAGGAAAATACGCCATCGTCGATATGGACGAAGATGTCAAAGAAGATAAGATAAGCGAAGTTCTCGAAGATTCAGGGTTCAGTTTGAAGGGAATACAATAAAAAATAATAAAAACTAGAAAAGTGGCTATTTCACAATTGTGTAAAATAGCCACTTTTTATATCTAAAAATTCGTCTTCGGGGGAAATAGAATCTTTAGATAGGGGAGATTGAGTATGTTATTTCGTTCTACAATAGTTATTATGGACTGATTTTGGATTTATATACAAAAAATAAAAATAAATTTGCAAATCGAGGTATTTAAGGTCAACAATAGATATTCAAACCCTGTAACATATATTTACGAGATGAATATAATAATTTATACAAAGCGATACAGGAGGAAAATTTATGGAAATAGATGAAGGTAGACAACAATTGAAACAAGCTGTAATTGAGCTAGTTAACAAAGGCAAGGGAAACTACTCAGCTAAAAAAAGCATCAATAAATACATCCAATCGAATATAGACAGTGTACTAGAGTACAAATTGAGCAACTATAAAGAAAACAAGGACAAAAATTTACATTATAAAAAAGTGCTCAAACAATGCACTTACCAGAAAAATATAAACTCGGTCGCAAAAGTGCTGAGGGGACAAAAAAGCTTTAGAAAAAAAGAAGAGTTACTGGAGTTTTCGAATTTCATAGGTTTTGAGCTCGGAGAAAAAAAATCATACAGTGCATTAATAAAAGAGCTATCAGCCTATATATTCGATGATATAGACAGTTATTCTAGGAGATTTTTCTATCTAAAAAAAGGAGGAAATAAATATCTACTGGACGCAGAGGATATAAAAGAAGAGCTAAGCAAAGGCTATAAAGAAAAGTCGAGGGCAAAGATGGTTAAACTGGCGAAAAATCTAAATGTCGACGTGTGTAGAGACGACACGGCGGAGGATATAAGGTTTATGCTCATAAGCAGGATACTGAGTGGAGAGATAAAATTATAACTTGATATAGATGTCCCACACCACACTATTTAATTTAACTGCGAAAAATGGAATCGTTTAGTTGTCGATTCCATTTTTTATTTAGCATATTCAAAAAACAAAAAATTTGTTATAATATTGGTATTAACATAAAAATTTGTAAGTGAACCAAGCACTGCATAATAGGTGAAGGGAGGAAACACTATGGATTTTAAATTTGTACACAACAATATAAATGTTACGGATTTAAACAAAAGTACTGCATTTTACGAAAAAGCATTAAATCTAAAGGAAGTCAAACGCAAGGAAGCTGAGGACGGTAGTTTCATACTTTCTTATCTAGGAGATGGGCATACACCCCACGCATTGGAATTGACGTGGCTTAGAGATTGGGATAGACCTTACAATCTAGGAGACAACGAATTTCATCTAGCGCTTGAAGTAGATGATTTTGAAGAAGCAAAAAAGCTACATCAAGAAATGAACTGTATCTGCTTCGTCAATGACGAAATGGGTATATATTTCATAGCTGATCCCGACAACTATTGGATAGAGATATTGCCACAAAATCACTAGAAGTTGCGTATCAATATATTATTGCAGCTAAATAGGGGGGATTAAAATTGAAAAAAGTAGCTACGGCTATAGGTGTTGGTGCAATTGCAATTACTGTAAACTCACTTAACGTAAGCGCGGCAGAAAGCGGTATGGTAACTGCCTCTGCACTAAATATTAGAACTAGTCCAAGCACTCAAGCAGCAAAGGCTGGGTTGGCGTACAAAGGACAGACGGTACAGATACTAGAAAAATCAAACGGCTGGTATAGGGTAAAAGTATCAAACAGCCTAACAGGTTGGGCAAGTGGACAGTATATATCACTTGGAGGATCATCTGACAACTCAAACTCATCGTCATCAAGTGGATCCAACTCATCATCTGGAGGATCGACTTCAGTAAGTGGAAATGGAAGGGTTAGTGTTTCATCTAAACTAAATGTCAGAAACGGAGCAGGTACTAATTTCTCAGTAGTGGGCAAGGCGAGCAATGGAGAGATAGTACAGTTATTGGAAAGTCAAGGTGGATGGTACAAAGTTAAGCTATCAAATGGAATCGTCGGATGGGTGAGTGGACAGTACATAGTTAAAACATCTGAAAGTGCCGGTTCAAATTCTGGTAACTCAGGTTCTGGAAGTTCGAACTCAAATTCGAGCAACCAAAATTCATCAGGAGATACGGCAGTCCAAGGCAAGAGAGGTAAGATAATAAACACTACTTCATTAAACGTAAGAAGTGGGGCTGGAACATCTTATTCGGTCGTTGGACATCTAAACGGTGGAGATGTAGTATCATTGCTAGAAAGCAAGTCTGGTTGGTACAAGATGAAGACTTTAAATGGGACAACTGGCTGGATAGGTGGTAGCTACGTCGCAGAGACAAGTGACTCTCTAAAAGATAATTCATCATCTGGATCTGGAAACAACTCAAACGACAGCAGCTCAAACAATAGTAGCTCGAATAACAGCGACTCAAGCAATAGTAACTCAGGAAGTGGATCGACGAGCAAAAGTGGAGTAAGCGTAGTAAATTACGCATATACATTGATAGGTATACCTTACCAATGGGGAGCAACAGGACCAAACTCATTTGACTGCTCTGGATTTACTCAATACGTATATAGAAACTCAGTAGGAAAGAGCTTGCCAAGGGTATCAAGAGACCAAGCGTCAATGGGTACTTACGTACAAATGGGAAGTTATGCTCAAGGTGACCTAGTTTACTTTGATACAACTGGAGATAAACAGACAAACCATATTGGAATATATGTAGGAAATGGTAAATTCATACATTGTAGTGGGACACAGGCGAATCCTAATAAGGTAAAGGTCGATAGCCTCGACTCGTCGTACTGGTCAAAAGCATTGCTAGGAGCAAGACGGGTATTATAAAGAGAAGATAAAGATAAAATCAGATAAAATAAAGATATCCCCCAATCGTATTGAGAGGGGGATATTTTTTTATCTAGATAGTAAGAGATTTAAATGGTGATTCAACGCTTTCAGTGGGAGATTTGATTCCCACTGAAATGAGATTTATGCTCGCCACCTGTAGAGGTGGGGGACATCTATCTCAAGTTATAAAACTAGCATCGTTCCTATTTAAATCCGTATGAGATAAATGATTTTAATCCAAATAATTCCATAGAAATTAATCGCCCTAATCAGTAATCACTATTCAAAGTTCAAGCATTCCAAATAAATTTTTAATATTATTCATACAAGGACATGTTATTGAATATTATATATAAACGATATCTACGGGGGGTTGTAACCAATGAATAGAAATATGATGTTTAAAACGTATCACAACAGAAGAAGGGCGAAGAGGAGAAGAATTGTAGTTACTCTTTGTTGCCTAGTCTTAATAGGAGGCTATTCTTATACAAAGTTAAAAGACACAAGTATAATAGAATACGTTACAGACAAAGTAGCGTTTTGGAATAAATCTATATACACATCCGACAATATAAAAGATGAACTTGCTAATCTGGAAAAAGAAAAGGGCACAGAGATAGTCGATTCAAAAGAAAAGGACAAGGATCCAGAAGAATCAAAAACAGACGCTGCCGCCGAAACTTCAGCTAAGGTTGCTACTATAAAAGCTTGGAATGCGTACACAGTTCAGGTTATGTCAGGCAATGACGAGGCGAAATTAAAAAAAGTACAAGATGTCTTGCTCGAATCTAAGATTCCATTTTCGGTAGTTGAAAAAGATGGAGCTAAAAAGGTACAGGCTTATTGTTATTTTGACAAGGATAAGGCTAGGACATCTCTTGGAACTCTAAAGGCTAAGTTTCCAGATGCGTTCATATCAGAGATAAAAGCACCGCTTATATCCTTGAAATACACGGATAAATTTGCATCTGCTGAGGATATATCGAAAAATATAAATGAGTTGGCTGACAGTTTCGTCAAGGAATCAGAATATCTAGCCAGCAGTAAGGACAAGATAGATGTGGAGACATACAAGAAAATACTTCAGAATAGACAAAATGTGATAGAAAATCTAAAAAAGAACACAGAAAAGATTGATTATCAAGACATGAAAGTATTTAAAGAAAACCTGTTAAATTATGCTCAAAAAACAAATGATAAAATAATAACTTCAATAAAGGCTTGTGAGGATAAAAAGATAGATGTAAGCGAGGGTTTGATGATTTCATCTGTTCAGGACTATGTTTTATTTGTAAATTCGATAAAATAAAATATCTAGAGGTTGGTGTAGAAAACTTGGCAGCGGACAGGTTTTTTAGTATCCAACCTTTTTTATATTCAAAAATCTGTATACAATTATATCTGAAATATTAGAATTTCAACATAAATTAGAATAGATTACGAAATTCACGTCAATAATGAAAAAAATGTATACAATATATACAAATAATCTATAATAAACAATATGATGTGTTTATTGCAAAAAACTTAAACTTGCGATAATTAAAAAATATACGCCGACATTAGATTAGTCATTAAGGGGTATTGTGGGAAAAGGTTTTTTTAATTAACTCAAATGATGAAAATTGTTATTTAATTTACAAAAATATGATTTTTTTTTAACGAATCTTAATTTTTGTAAGTTTATGTAGTATACTATTATACGGATATTAAAATGCTAATTCTACAAATAAGGAGGTACAAAATGAAACTCTTATCATTTAAGGGAGGAATACATCCTCAATATAATAAAGAGTACGCTAAGGACAAAGCTACGCAAAAATCCGAGCAACCGAAAGTTGTCTACATACCTCTTCAACAACACATAGGCGCACCAGCAAAAGCCGTTGTAAACGTTGGGGACAAAGTTAAACTCGGACAAAAAATAGGAGAAGCTCAAGGTTTTGTATCAGCAAATGTCCACTCATCTGTATCTGGTAATGTGATTGCTATAGAGCAACACGAAATCCCAGGTGGAAGTGGACCTTGTATAGTCGTTGAAAATGATTTCAGAGATGAAATCGACGAAAGTGTAAAACCAAAGGGATCTATAGCAGATCTCACTAAAGAAGAAATCATAGGAATTATAAAAGAAGCAGGTATAGTTGGTATGGGTGGAGCAACATTCCCAACTCACGTCAAGGTGTCACCTCCACCAGAAAATAAGGCGGAAGTAGTCATATTAAACGGTGCTGAATGTGAACCATATCTTACAGCAGATCACAGGCTTATGGTCGAAAATCCAGAGGATGTAGTATACGGACTTCAAATTTTAATGAAGGCACTCAACGTTCACAGGGGATATATCGGTATAGAAGCGAATAAGCCAGATGCAATTGAGGCAATCAGCAGGGAGGCTAGTAAGGTAAGTGGAGTAGAAGTTGTCACATTGGAAGTTAAGTACCCACAAGGGGCTGAAAAACAACTTATATTTGCTTGCACAGGAGAAGAAGTACCATCTGGAGCACTTCCAATAGCAGTTGGAGCAGTGGTAGATAACGTAGGAACTGCAGCGCAGATAGCTAAGACTGTAAAAACAGGTATGCCTCTAGTAGACAGGATTACTACTGTAACAGGAAAAATGATATCAGAGCCAAAGAACTTAATCACAAGAGTTGGAACGCCAGTATCAGAGATAATAGAGCAATGTGGCGGATTCAAAAACGGTGTTGTAGGCAAGGTTATAATGGGTGGACCTATGATGGGTATAGCTCAATACACTACTGATATAGTTACGAATAAAGGTGCGTCAGGTATACTTTGTATGAGTGATAAGGAATCACATATTCCAGAAGTTAAAAATTGTATAAGATGTGGTAGATGTGCAGACGTATGTCCAGCATTCTTACAACCTCTATACATCAGTGCTTATTCTCTCAAAGACGATTTCGAAGCAGCAGAAAAACACAGAGCTATGGATTGTATAGAATGTGGATCTTGTTCTTTCATATGTCCAGCATCAAGACCTTTACTTCAATCTATAAGACTTGCTAAGAATGAAATTGGAGCAAAGAGAAGAAAGCAACCAGCTAAGAAATAATAGATGATGATCAGGAGGAAAAACAATGGAAAATAAGTTGATAGTATCATCTTCACCTCATATAAGAAGTAATGAAGATACGTCGTATATAATGAAACAAGTGTTGATAGCACTTATTCCAGCTACAGTCGCAGGAATTTATTTCTTCAGACTAAGTGCTCTATGTGCGATGGTCTTCTGCATATTGGGTGCGGTGGGTTCTGAATTTATATTTGAAAAATTGACAAAGAAAAAGAGTACTATAGGGGATTTCTCCGCTGTAGTAACAGGTTTACTTCTAGCATTTAATGTACCAGCTTCTCTACCATGGTGGATGTGTCTTATAGGTGGAGCATTTGCGGTAGTAGTAGTTAAGATGGTATTTGGTGGGATAGGAAATAACTTCTTAAACCCAGCACTTGCCGCTAGAGCATTTCTACTTGCATCATTCCCAGTTGCTATGACGGCTTGGACTAAACCAGGTGCTATAAACTGGATAGGAAGCAATATAGATGCAGTCAGCACTGCTACACCTCTTAGTTTCTTAAAACACGGTGCAGCTGGGGTTGGGGAACTTACTCAAACAGGGGTAGCGTTAAAAGACCTTATAATAGGTAATGTAGGTGGATCACTAGGTGAAACATCTGCGATACTTATAATAATCGGTGGGCTTTACCTAATGTACAAAGGAATTATAAATTACGTAATGCCTTGTGTCTACATCGCTACTATATTTGTACTCACATTTATATTCAGCGGATTTAGCTTCAACTTCGCAATATACGAATTATTTGCAGGTGGATTGATGTTAGGAGCATTCTTCATGCTCACTGACTATACTACTTCGCCGATGACGACGAAGGCACAGATAATATATGCATTGATAGCAGGTGTATTAGCAACAGTAATAAGAATGTACGGAGGATATCCAGAAGGTGTATCATACTCCATATTACTAGCAAACGTACTTACTCCATTACTTGACAAATACGTTAAGAGAAGAACTTTCGGGGAGGTGGCTAAATAATGAAAAATATGGTCAAATTGGGCCTTACCCTACTTATAATATGTGTAATAGCCTCGCTTGCGCTAGGGGTTACGGACAAGGTAACAAGCCCGGTAATAGCTGATAGAGCGGTACAGGCAAACAATGAACTCAGAAAAACAGTACTTCCTTCAGCAAAAGAATTCAACGAGATAGATTCTTCAGAGTACAAAGGTCAGGGCGGTGGAATAATCGCAGAAGTGTACGAAGGAATAGACGATGCTGGAAACACAGTTGGATACACAGTTAAGGCGCTACCAAGCGGATACGGCGGTGCAGTGGAAGTTATGATTGGTTTATCTAAAGAAGGAAAAGTAACAGGTATAAGCACAGGAAATATGTCTGAGACTCCGGGACTTGGATCTAAGGCAGCTGAACCAGATTTCCAAGAGCAATTCAAGGGCAAGGAAACAGCAAAACCACTTGAAGTTGTAAAGGGAAGTGTTTCAGCAAACAATCAAATTCAGGCTATATCAGGGGCTACTATAACATCTACGGCTGTAACAAATGGTACAAATGCAGCCATCGAAGTATATAATAGCGTTCTAGTTAATAAATAGGAGGTCATTATGAATTTAGCTAAGATATTAAAAAACGGGCTAATAGATGAGAACCCTACGTTTGTGCAAGTAATAGGTATGTGTCCTACTCTTGCAGTAACTACCTCGGCGATAAATGGTCTCGGAATGGGACTTTCTACAGCTGCCGTTCTAGTTTGTTCAAATTTAGCGATATCATTGATTAGAAAAGTAATACCAGATAAAATAAGAATACCGGCTTTCGTAGTCGTTATAGCTACATTTGTCACAATAATAGGTATGCTACTAAAGGCTTACGTCCCAGCATTAGACAATGCACTTGGTCTTTACATACCACTTATAGTTGTAAACTGTATAATACTTGCTCGTGCAGAGGCCTTTGCTTTCAAAAATAAACCGATGGCTTCAGCGGTAGACGGTCTAGGAATGGGACTTGGATTCAGTTTAGCACTTACAGTTCTAGGAACTGTTAGAGAATTACTTGGAAATGGAAGTATATTTGGATTTGCGCTTTTCGGTTCTCATTATGTTCCGATGCTTATGTTCGTACTACCTCCAGGTGCGTTCTTGACACTAGGATTTTTATTTGCAGGATTTAATAAATTAAAGAATAAGAAGAAAGCATAGTGAGGTGAGATAGATGAAATTAATACTATTATTTCTAAGTGTCGTTCTTGTAAACAATGTTATCACGTCTCAGTTCTTGGGAATTTGCCCGTTCTTGGGTGTATCTAAGAAAACTGACACAGCAATTGGTATGGGGTTAGCGGTTACATTCGTTTTGACATTAGCGTCGTTTATGACATATTTTGTTCAGGTTTTACTTATAAAAACACATACTGAATTCTTACAGACTATAGCTTTTATATTGGTTATAGCGTCGATAGTTCAGTTCGTCGAAATGGTATTACAGAAGATGAGTCCATCTCTATACCAAGCACTTGGTGTGTTCCTACCGCTTATAACAACTAACTGTGCGGTACTTGGTATAGCGATAGTAAATATACAAAAGGGATATAACCTTGTAGAAACATTGATAAACGGCGCTGGAGCAGGTATAGGGTTCACATTAGCGATAGTAATATTTGCAGGTATAAGAGAGAGGCTAGAGCTTGCTGATATCCCAGAGGCATTTAAAGGTTTCCCAATAACTTTGATTTCTGCAGGTCTTATGGCGATGGCGTTTTTAGGATTTACAGGATTGATCAAGTTATAGATTGTGGAGGTGTATTGAATGAATACAGTGGTTATAGCAGTAGTGGTTCTAGGAGTCATGGGGTTGATCTTTGGAGTTGTACTAGCTTTTGCATCTCAAAAGTTCGCTGTTGAAACCGATGAAAGAGCAGATGCAATATTAGAAGTTCTACCTGGTGCAAACTGTGGTGGATGTGGTTTCCCAGGTTGCGGTGGTTTAGCAACTGCGATAGTCGAAGGAAATGCTCCAGTAAACGGATGTCCAGTTGGTGGGGCTGCTGTTGCAGAAAAAGTAGCGGAAATAATGGGTGTTCGAGCAGAGGCTGGCGAAAGGAAAGTAGCCAAAGTAATATGTAAGGGCGACTGTGAGAACGCTAAGAATAAATACGAATACGATGGAATTACGGATTGTAGAACGGCAAACGCGTTAAACGGTGGAGCTAAGTCTTGTAAGTTTGGATGCTTGGGACTTGGAACTTGCAAAAATGCGTGTAAATTCGGAGCTATATCTATAGTGAATGGTTTGGCTGTAATTGACGAGGATAAATGCGTCAACTGTGGTAAATGTTTGGAAGTTTGCCCTAAGGGGATAATAACTACAAAACCAGTTTCAAAAGAGATCGTAGTGGAATGTCATAGCACAGAATTTGGCAAGGCTGTAAAAGATAAATGTATTACAGGGTGTATAGGCTGTGGTATGTGTGAAAAAGAATGTAAGTTCGACGCTATAATTTTTGAAAATAAATTAGCTAGGATCGACTACGATAAATGTGTACAATGTGGAGCATGTGTAAGAAAATGCCCAACTAAGGTAATCAAAGGAAAGACTATATTGGCTAAAGAACAAATTAATTAGTGAATATTGATATTAAAAACATAAAATCTGGATAAAATAGAGGTATGGCTAGATTTCCATACCTCTATTTTTCGTGCTGTGAAAACATTACTTCAACTCATGAAAATAATTCGTAAATAAGAGGGATACAAATCCCTAGACAAGCAAAAAGGTTCGACATATCTATTGATATTTTTACATGTTAATGTTAGACTAAAGGAGTGTGATTTTATTGAAAGAATCAGCGGAATTTAATATTAAAGTAAAGGAGATGACAATAGAAGAGAGGCCAAGAGAAAAAATGCTCATAAGTGGAGTCAAGAGTTTATCAAACGCAGAATTGTTGGCGGTTTTGCTCAGGACTGGAACTAAGAAACAGAATGCTATAGAACTCGCAAATCAAGTTATTAATATAGATGCACGGGGAATTAGAAATCTGCAGTACATGACAATAGAAGAGCTATGTGAAATAGATGGAATAGGTATTTCAAAGGCGACGCAGATAAAGGCAGCTCTCGAACTGGGTAGTAGGGTGGCTTCCCATAAAATTTTCAGGTACAAGATAAACGGACCAAAAGATATAGTCAAATACTGCTCTGACGCCATGCGTTTTCTAGAAAAAGAAGTGTTTAAATGTATACTCCTAAACACCAAAAACGAGGTTATTGCGGAGATTGATGTATCAGTGGGAACATTGAACGCATCCCTAGTACATCCAAGAGAAGTATTTAAGGAAGCGATAAAGAGAAGTGCAAACAAGATAATTTTAGTACATAATCATCCATCGGGTCATGTAGAGCCCTCAACAGAGGACAAAAACATAACCAGCAGATTAGTAAAATGTGGAGATATGATAGGAATAGAGATTTTAGACCATATTGTAATAGGTGATGGAAAGTATTTTAGTTTTAAAGAAAATATGCTGATGTGATTCATATATGAGGAAGGAGTAATTTAAGAGATGGCTAAGGAAAAGAAGGAAAAAAAAGAGAGAAGACCGTTATTTGGCGGATTTAAAAGAACAACAAAGGATATGGGGATAGACTTAGGGACTGCCAATACTTTAGTATATATAAAAGGACAGAATATAGTTGTAAGAGAACCTTCTGTTGTGGCAATAAGAGAAGACAGCAAAGAAGTATTGGCTGTTGGTGAAGAAGCAAAAAAAATGATAGGTAGAACACCTGGAAATATAGTAGCTATAAGACCTATGAAAGATGGGGTAATAGCAGACTTCGATATAACACAGGCAATGCTCAGCTACTTTATACAAAAGGCTGCAGGCGGCAAGGGAATGATAAACACAAGAATAGCTATCTGTGTTCCGTTTGGAGTGACAGAAGTAGAAAAAAGAGCTATAGAGGATGCTGCGAGAAATGCAGGAGCTAGAGACGCATATCTAATAGAAGAACCGATGGCAGCTGCTATAGGTGCAAATTTAAACGTCGAAGATCCAGAAGGAAATATGGTTGTAGATATCGGTGGAGGTACTACTGAAATAGCGGTAATATCACTTGGCGGTATAGTAACAGCTAAATCTATAAGAATAGGTGGAGACGAATTCGACGAAGCCATAGTAAATTACGTTAAAAAAGAGTACAACCTAATGATAGGTGAGAGAACAGCAGAAAACGTTAAGATTTCTATAGGATCTACTTTCAAAGACGATGAAGAGATAAATATGCAAATAAGAGGAAGAGACCTTATAACTGGACTTCCAAAGACAGTTGAAATATGCTCTACAGAAGTTAGAGAAGCCCTTAGAGAGCCAATCATATCTATAGTGGACGCAATAAAGGTAACTCTTGAAAAGACTCCACCAGAACTAGCTTCTGACATAATGGAAAACGGAATAATGCTTACAGGTGGTGGTGCGCTTCTAAGAGGACTAGACAAGCTAGTAGCTCAGGAAACAGGCATGGAAGTAAGAGTGGCAGATGCTCCTCTTGACTGCGTGGCACTTGGTACAGGTAAGGCAGTAGAAGACCAAGAAATATTCGAAAAAGTATTGATGATGAATGCGAAATAGTGAGGATTGGTGTTGACCTTGAGATTTAATAAATACAAAAAGGGAACGCGAAAATTCAATGTTAAAGTGATAGCAGCAGGTTTGGCTGCTATCACTTTAATTGGAATTGTAGGTATATCCACAGTCAAGTATTCTGGAGCAGCTCTCCCTGTGTTCGGAGCTGTGACAAGTAGTGGTGCGACTGCTGGTAAGAATGTAAATGTAGCCTATACAGCGGTTTCTGGTGGATTTGGAGATATATTTAAATTTAGACAAAATGCAGGGAAGGTTAAGAGTCTAGAAAAAGAAAACGAAAAGTTGAAGGGCGAGGTAGTTGCCTTAAATGCAAAACTAGATAAGGTGAGCTCGCTTGAAGAACTCAAAAAGTCGTTAAATTTTGTCAGTGAAGAGTACAAGGCAAAATCTATAGCGACATCAGTGGTAGAGAAAAACGACGGAAACTGGTACAGCAGCATGGTACTGGGGGCTGGAAAAAAAGACGGAGTCAAAAAAAATGGTATAGTAGTGAATGGAAGAGGATTAGTCGGCCTAGTGTACGAGACATCGGGCAGATATAGCAAGGCTATATCGCTTCTCGACTCAAAGACGTCTATAAGTTTCAAGTTGTCAAATAACGATAATTCAAAAGGTGTGATCACACATAATACCTATCTAAAGGGAAGAGAAGAGTACAACGACAAGGGTTACCTACAGGGATACATGTTCGACTCCTCTTACGATGTCGTTCAGGGTGATGTGATAGTTACCTCAGGGATGGGAATATTCCCAGAAGGCATACCAATTGGAGAAGTCAAAAAAGTAATTGATGATAAGAATGATTCTCTAAAGTATGTGGTTGTAAAACCATATGTCAATTTCAAGAATGTGGATGACGTCGTAGTTATTGAACCGAGAAACTTAAGGTAGAGGAGGTAACTATGAAGAAATTTCTACTTTGTGCAATTGGCGTAGTCTGCATACTCATACAGAATAGCATTTTAAATTATATTGATATATTCGGGTTTAGCATCAATTTACTGCTCATTTACGTGGTTGTAATATCACTGTATTTGGACGAGTTAGAGGCTGGCGTAATTGCAGGAGCACTAGGGCTTATATCAGATGCAACAGTTGGAGGAGTATTTGGCATAAATGCGCTTATACTGTTCACAATTGGATACGTAATAGCCCTGAACAGGGAAAAGCTCTACAAGGACAGCAAGAGCACTATAGTGGTATTCATAATAATAGCGACCCTATTTGATTCGGTACTTAACATAGCTTCATCGAGTGTACTGTACCACCATTATGGGATTATAACGCTTGCCGTCAAGGGGCTGGCAGTGGCGCCGGTAGTAAATGCGGTTGTGGGTATAATACTCTACATTTTAACTAGAAAATGGGTGCGAAAACTTAAAGAAGATTAGTTGGTGATTTAATGGAAGATAATAAACAGACTGATAGACTTGTTACGATTAGAAAGGTAATGATTATAGCTTTCATAGTCATATTTGCAAAGATTTTGTACATGACAACTGTCAAGCACGCTCATTATGCCGAACTAGCTGAAAACAAGACCTATAAAAAACTGTCTATAGAAGCGCCTAGAGGTGAGATAAAGGACAGATACGGCAGGCTTATCGCTGGAAATAAAAATTTGTTTACAGTTCAAATTTCAAGCGATGATATCAATAAAAGCACTGCTGAGGAAGCTAACAAAACATCGTTAAAGCTCATGAATTTACTTATAAAAAACAAAGAAAAGTACGTCGACGATTTTCCTATATACATAGAAAATGGAAAGTACTACTACACCTTTGATAGAAATATAAGGGATTACAAAAAAGAAAACAAGATTCCACTTAAGTTAAATGCCAAGGATAGTTTTTACTACCTAGTCAACAGGTTGGTCGACGACGGAACTCTTACTAGGGCAGAAGCTAAGATGGAGCCTGCAAAGCTACAGAAAAAACTAAACGAAAGTGGATACTATCCTCCTATACTGGTTAGCAAATGGATGTTTGCAGATCAAAGGGATAAGGAAGACTGGCTTTTGAGGTATAAGATAAAGGATGAAATACCTACCGCAAAAGAGGCGTTTAGAGAGATAAGAAATAACGAGAACATAGCTATTGGCAAGGACGTGAGCGATGAAGACGCTAGAAAAATACTACTAGTGAGGGATTTGGTGAAATCACAGGGGTATTCGCAGTACAACCCAGTTACAATAGCTAAGGATATAAAGGAAAAGACTATAGCTCAGATAGAAGAGAGCAAGGTCGACTTAGTTGGTGTATCAGTTGCAAATGAGCCAGTAAGGTACTACCCAGATGCTAATCTAGCATCTCATATACTAGGATACGTCGGAAAAATACCTTCGACAAAGATGGACGAATACGTTGCAGACGGTTATTCTACAAGTGATATGATAGGTATCTCCGGTGTGGAGAAAAGCTACGAGAAGGAATTAAAGGGAAAAGACGGATATAAGATGGTACAAGTAGATACAATGGGTAGAATAAGCCAAGAACTTGAATCCAAAGAGCCTGAATCAGGCGATACAGTCTACCTAACGATAGACAAGAAACTTCAAAAAGTAGCTGAAGATTCACTTAAACAGGTAATAAAGGTATCTAGTAAGGGAGGAACCTTCCCAAGTAAATTAGGAAACGTGTCGGTTGGAACTTACGCAGGAAATGCAAAATCAGGAGCACTTATAGCCGTAGATGTAAAAACCGGAGAGGTACTGGCATCAGCAAGTTACCCAGACTACGACCCAAATAAATTCTCAACTGGAATAACCTTAGAGGATTACAAGGCATTACAACCAGAAAACCAAAACGACCTGCTTGCAGCCAGTCCACTTTTAAACCTAGTGAGTCAGGGTGCATTCCAGCCAGGATCTACATTTAAGCTGATAACAGCCATGTCTGGTCTTGAAAATGGATTAAATCCAAACTACACAATACAGGACCCTGGTGTTATAAGGGCGGCAGGAGGACAGACCTTTGGTGACTACTCTTGGAACCACGGAGGTGGAAACCATGGAGCTACGAACCTATACAAGGCTATTCAAGAGTCTTGTAATATATATTTCGCAACTATAGCCACAGGAAAAAATTGGGTAGGAGGTGCAGATCCGGGAATAAAAATGGGTGCGGAGAAACTTTTAGCCACTGCAAAGTTATTTGGACTTGATAAACCAACTGGTCTAGGTAGACAGATAGAGGAGAGAATAGGAAGGGTACCTAATACTGAAGATAAGTTGAAGGCGACTCAATCACTCCTTAAAGACGATTTGATGAAGAAGATGGCAAACGACTTTACAGATGTGACAAAGAAGGGCAATCCAGAGGAGTTTGAGAAGAAAATAGACGAAATCGTGGGTTGGACAGCTGAGGAAAAGACACCTGGTAGAGTAGAGGCGATGAAGAGACTTAAGAAATTAAAGGTTAAAGATGATAGGATCGAACCTGATTCAGACCTTATAGTATACAGTTATCTGAACTTTGCTAAATGGGGACCTTTCGACGTATTCAACCTAGCTATCGGCCAGGGTGAAAATGCATATACTCCAGCACAGATGGCAAGAGCTGTTGCAGCTATAGCAAACGGTGGAAAACTCCTAGACCTGACAGTTGTCGAAAAATCAGTTTCAAGCGATTACTCAAAGTCAAGTGAGGTAGACCTTCAATCGAGTACAATACCTTTTAAATATCCAGAAAATCTAAAAGAGATAATCAAGGGTATGAAGAGGGTTTCTACAGATGGATCGGCTAAGAGGGTATACAGCAAGTTCCCAGTGCCGGTTGCATCTAAGACTGGTACTGCAGAAAAGAGTGGTAAGATTCCTACAGACGACGAGTACGGATACTTGATAAAGCATATAGGTTCTTACGGAGTCAAACTTGCAGATGCCAAAAAGCTTTCAGCCAAGATGATGAAGGATAGAGAAAAAGAACTGTCAGAAGCGAGAAAAGCTGAGATAAAGAAAAAATTAAAAGAAAAAGACCTGGATGAAAAAGAAAAAGTACAATTAGAAGAAGAACTCAAAGACGGTGTAAAAGTAAAACTAGAAAATACAGATAAGATAAATGCAGCCTATTTGAGAAGGGCGATGAAGGAGCTAAATCCTAATTTGACAGATGAACAGATAGACAGATATAAATCTGAATACGCATCTTTCGCATGGAGTGTTTCATTTGCTCCAGCAGATAAACCTGAGATACTAGTTGTTTGCGTTATACCTCAAGGTGATTCGAGTGCTTACTCGCTGCTCGCACCTAGAGAGATAATTGGTTCATACCTTGGATTCATAAATGACGACTCAAAACAAGATGATACCAAAAAGACAAGCGCAGCCAAAAAAGCACAGGAAGCTAAAGAAAATAAGGCGGAACAAACTTCTAATACTATGAAATTTTCGTCACAAATTAATAGATAATTTGTAACAAGGGGTTAATTTTAGATTTTAGTTAAATTATTGAAGGAATTTAAAGTTAATTTGCAGAATATAAAAAGTATATCATTGTGGAGGTTGTTATGTCTTTGAAAGAAAATATAAGCCAAGATATAGTAGAGTTTAAGGGTAATAAAAAGGGCATAATCGTCAATATCAAGAAAAATTTGCCCTTTGAAGAGATCAAAGAGTTATTGGTTAACAAGTTGGAATCGTATGTAGGTTTTTTCAACGGGGCAAAGATATACGAGATAAACAGCGATTACCTTACCGATATAGATTTATTACAATTGAAAGAAAGCATCACATCTAGATTTGATGTGGAGTTTATAGATGAAGAAGTTAGCAAAAATCTGTATAGCTTTAACACTAAATATGTAAAGGGTCTGAGGTCTGGAGAATATATAGAACACGATGGAGATATAGTTGTCTTAAGTGGTATGAAGCCAGGTTGCGAAGTTATCTCAACTTTCAACGTAGTTGTAATGGGGGATGTGCAATCGGGTGCGAAGGTCGTAGCTGGTGGAAATGTAACCGTAATGGGCAGTATAATTGGATTTGTACATGCGGGTTCAAATGGAAACGAGTCGGCGTATGTCGTATCAAAAAATCTGAAACTTAAGGTACTTAAAATTGCAGAGTTGATAGCGGAGGCACCTGATGATGACGATGAGTACGAGAGCAGCGAATGCTCTTGTCCAGAAATCGCTCATGTAGTCGACGATAGAATAGTAATAGAAAGTTGTATAGCTTTGGCTGACAAATAAGTAAAAATGGGGGGTATAAAAATGAGCGAAGTTATAGTTATAACATCTGGCAAAGGCGGAGTTGGAAAGACAACCACTTCAGCGAACCTTGGGACTGCTCTAAGTTTAGAAAATAAAAAAACAGTGATAGTGGATGCCGATATCGGACTTAGAAATCTAGATGTCGTAATGGGCTTAGAAAATAGAATAGTTTACGATATAGTCGACGTAGTTGAAGGAACTTGTAGATTAAAACAGGCTCTTATAAAGGATAAGAGATTTGACAATCTATTCCTACTTCCAGCAGCACAGACTAGGGATAAAAATGCAATAAAATCAGAACAGATGGTGGAGTTATGTCAGGAGTTAAAGGAAAGCTTCGACTATGTAATAATGGACTGCCCAGCTGGTATAGAGCAAGGATTTAAAAACGCGATCGCAGGTTGCGACAGGGCTATAGTTGTTACCAACCCAGAAATATCAGCGGTTAGAGATGCAGATAGAATTATCGGCTTATTAGAGGCAAATGAGATAAAAGATATAAAATTAGTAATAAATAGAATAAAACAAGACATGGTCAATCGTGGGGATATGATGGATAAACAGGATATAATAGAGATATTGGCTATCGACCTTATAGGGCTAGTTCCAGATGACGAAAGTATCATCATCTCTACTAATAAGGGTGAACCAGCTATACTTGATTCAAAATCTCCAGCTGGACAGGCATATAAAAACATCGCTAAAAGAGTACTAGGAGAAGAGGTACCTTTCCAAGAGTTTGCTACTCAGGGTGGTTTCTTCAGCAAATTAAAGAGATTGGTGCTAGCGAAATAACAGAATACAGAATGTTATGAGCGGATAAAGGGGGTATGGCTATGTTTGATTTATTCAAAGCTTTTTCAAACGATAGTAGGAAAAGTAAATCTGTAGCGAAAGAAAGATTGAAATTGGTTTTAGTTCACGATAGAGTCGATTGTTCGCCTCAGTTGTTGGATTTGATAAAGAATGATATCTTGAAAGTTATAGCTAACTACGCTGAGATAGAGGAATCTGGTCTTGAAATAAAAATGTCAAAATGCAGAGGTGAGAATGAGGAAGATACTCCAATATCTGCTTTAGTTGCGAACATTCCTCTAAAGAGCATAAAAGACAGAAGCAGACAGTAGAAAGGTGAAAAATGTTTAAAATCAACTATAAACATACATTGAAATTGTTAAAGCAGCTAGACTGGAAGCTGATTGCTATAGTTTTGGTCATATTCATGTTTGGCTTGGTTGTATTGTCGAGTGCGACGCATGCAAATGCTACTGGAAACTATATAAAGATATACAAACAGCTAGCTGCCTTGGTCTTAGGTGTAGGAATGTTGGTTCTGTTTCTCATCTTCGACTACAATTTTCTCGGGAAATATTATAAGGAATTATACGTCGTAAGTCTAATTCTCTTATTTGTAGTATTGATTCCGGGAGTAGGGACGGTCAGAGGAGGAGCTAGTTCGTGGATATCCTTTGGAAGCATAGACCTTCAAACTTCAGAGCTAGTTAAATTTACCTTCGTAATTAGCTATGCGAAGATAGTTGAGAGCAGGAAGGGAAAATTAAACACCGTAAAGGAAATAGGAGTTGTATTGTTGTACGCAGCTCCGTTTCTAGGGATGTTGATGGCACAACCAGATCTAGGTGGAGCGATTGTGTTTATGTGTATAATAGCAGCAATGCTTTTTATAGCAGGATTAAATGCAAAACTGATAAAGCGCGGGCTAATATTAATCGTCGTATTAATGCCGCTCATGTACCTAATGATGGCTAGTCATCAGAAAGATAGAATAGAGGCGTTTTTGAATCCTGAGGACGTAAGCCTAAAGGGTAATTACCAGGTCATGCAGTCACTTATATCTATCGGATCCGGCGGTGTAGTAGGCAAGGGTATATATAACGGAAGTCAGAATCAGGAGAACTTCCTTCCAGTCCAGGACAGTGACTTTGTATTTGCAGTTATCGGCGAGGAAATGGGAGCCATTGGAATGGGATTTGTGATACTTATGTTTGCCATGTTTATATTGAGGCTAATATACATCGCAAAGGAGGCTAAGGACTTCTACGGGACTCTGATAGTCATAGGAATCATGGGTATGTTTGCATACCAGATTGTACAAAATATAGGTATGACGGTGGCTCTGATACCAGTAACTGGGGTAACTCTACCGTTTATAAGCGCAGGAGCAAGTTCGGTTATGACATCTCTAGCCGAAGTAGGGCTAGTGCTAAACGTATATATGAGAAGAAAGAAAATCAACTTTTAGCGGCAATCCGGTGGATTTGACTTATTCATCGGTGCTGTGAAATATTAAATTAAAACGACCTATACGTAACTTAATTAAGTTATGTATCGGTCGTTTTTCTGTGTAAACATTGTATGCCATCTATCTAATGATATATATTGAGCGATATATGTTGCTACAGATATCATTAGATAAATATTTTTAATAATCTTCTCCAAAAACTTCGAATTCAGCTAGTCCAACTTTTTGAGTTGTGTTAGAGGTTGATTCTATTACAAATCTCACAGAGTCTACGGCTTTTTTGTCGAATTTAATCTCTAGTCCCTTACCGTTGTTTGGAAGTTCGCCTACCTTGACTTCGCTTCCGTCGCTGAATACAAGTTTACCAGAAAGTATATGCTCGTATAAATTAGGTCTGTCGTATAATTTTACAGAGTTAATAACCTTTTTCTCGTCCCATTTTAGTTCGATCCATTGATGGTCTTTTCCAGTGGAAGCCCATTCAGCGTGTTTAAATCGCTCTCTCTTAGGGATTGGTATATAAGGAGAATATCCATCTGCTATTCCATCTATGACCTTCGCTGCACTTTGGTCTTTAGACTTATCGTTATTCGTAACTTCACTTGACGCCGTAACTCTTGCAGAGTATGAAATAGAGCTGTAATCTCTGGTCCAGAATATTTCATCGAATTTTGAATAAGCACCTATATAATCGAAGTACTTACTGAAATAGCGTTTCAAAGTCTGATTTTTTAAGTTGTTGTCGCGGAGCAACTTAGTTAGTATAACAGGCCTTTTCATCTCGTCGGGAACTGTAATACTAGTTCTTTTATTCCATTCAAGTAAGGTTTTTTCAATATTCTTTGGTTTTGAAAAAGCTTCTATTTCACCGTTTTTCCTGCGTGGCCAGGTTTTATCGCCCTCGCTGGAATGTATCATAGTTTCGTAGACAGTAGGGTTGAAGACCTCCCTTTTTCTCAGGTATTTTGTGGTATTAGCATTTCTGTTTTTACCCATTTTTTGTTCAGTAGTTCTGTTTTTAGATATTTTGTCTTTAAGCTTTTTGATATCTTCTTTTTGAATATCTATTATCACATCGTTTACAAACATTCCGAGATAGGCGTGGTCACCGTGGATATCAAATCTAGATGTAGTGTATATCTCATCAGGATCTGTTTGTTTTAATGCTGTCCTCACATCGGTGAAGAAGTTATTTCTAGTGTATTTAGCCTGTCTTCCAAATTTCAACTCGTGATATGACTGTGTAGTTCCGTTATATGTTTGGTTTTGTCCATTTCTAGATGTATATACTTCATCAGGGTTGCTTGCAAGATAAAACTTGTACAGCATACTATCCTCAATTCTCCAGAGCCCACCGTCATCTGGATAATCTAAAAATAAAATATTATTTTTATTCAAACCTAATTTAGTTAGGGCGGTAATACTTTCCGTCATCCTTGTCTTACCCTCAGATATCCCGTTGGAGTCACCTAAGGTAGCTAGAAGTACATAAACCTCATCATGGTTGTCCAATGCCCTTTTTATAATTCCACTTCCTAACAGCGCCTCGTCATCCGGATGAGCGGATACTATAAGAATGGTTTTTCTCTCATGGTTTATCGGATTTCCGGTGGCTTCTACAGAAGATAATCTAAGTTTAGTTTTAGCGACTAGTTTAAAATATCTAGCATTTATATGATTAGAGTTTTTTTCACCATCGCTCATCTTACATTCAAAGTAGTTATTTCCATCGACAGAGTAGTATACAGAGAGGTTTTCTTTTGTATTACTTATAGGATTTTTTAGGAAATTTAAAGTCAAATTGTGAACATTATAGACAAGGCCTAAGTCAATTCTCACCTCATCGTTTTTCCTTGCATTCCAATATGTAAAAGGTTTACCGTCTGTAATATTTTCTATATTTTCTCCGACGCTATTGCTAAGCGGAAGTACTGGTTTCCCATATGCGATGTTATTCAGATTTATTTTTTCTTTTGAATGTTCTGGTTTTGTGTATTCATTTTTTGAAATCTTTTTAGATACCTCATCGAACATTTTAAAAGTAGTTTGTCTTGAAACAGATATACTGTTAATCGCCCTTTTGAGTCGCGACTTGGTGACGGTTGTTTTAACTAATGCTAATACAAGCACAGCAGCTATGAGCAAAGCTGAAATTTTTTTTGTTTTTTGTGACATATCTTCCCCCATATATTAATATGATCGAAAAATCAAATTCTATTGTGATAGGTGCCTTAAGATGTCATTGTTAGATTTCGATTGATTTATTCAAATAAATTTACGATTGAATATACATATCATACTTAAAATAATATAACAAAGACAGGTATCATACAATAGATTTAAGGATTATTACATAATTGTAATAATTTGTTGTTTTATAGAAGATAGTGAAAATATTTGAGTTCAACTTTTTTAATACTAAGGATTTAAAGCACCTAAAATGAGAATTATGCCCGACACCAGTAGAGGTGGGGGACATCTTTCTCAATTTATTACTTTCGTTTGCCTATAAGGTCTAGTTGCTACAACGAATGCGAATCACAACCAATTCGAGTATTTTAAAACAATTTGCCTACTGCGAGGGCCATTAGCAGAAGTCCACTCACCCACGCTATGTTCATCTCAGATTTTTCCGAAAGTTTTTTCCCAAGGAAATATCCAGCGCCCATTATTATCAAATTAAATATGAAGAAAGTAATTATAACCATGGTGTAGCTTATATCGCTAACACCTGCGCCAAATCCTGCAGCTACTCCGTCGATTGAGAGTGCAAAGGCTAGAGATATAGCCTCATTAGCAGAAAGCACCTTAGAGAAATCCTTATCGGCAGCTTCTGGTTTTGCGTATATATGAAGTATAAATTTTAGGTTGAATATAGAAAAATCTATCTCCTTGTCTATGTGGTTTCTTTTGTTTATAAATGACCTAGTTGCACTGTCGAAAAATTTAACAACACCTATGGCAAACAACATGAAAAAACAAATTAGTTTGGTAACTCCGATTGGGATATACGACTCTACGATCTCTCCTAGAAATAGTGAAATGCCGAGTACGGCGGTACATACTATATTGAGTACATTTATAGAGCTAAGTGGTATCCTTATCTTATTTGCCCCATAGGCGAAGCATGCGACGAAGGCATCTATAGATAATGCGATTACTAGCACCAAAATTTCTATTAATTCTAAAAAGATATTATTTCCCACAAATTCACCACCTCGTAATATATTTAGGAGCGTTTGTTCCTAGAATCAATTTAAGTCTCTAATTTAACTTATTCAATAAAAATAAAAGTGTTACAATTTTTATTGAATCGATAAATTAGCTGAGTAGGGTGGGAATAAGCAGAGTTGTTGGAAATAAGTTGAACTGGAAAATTAAAAAACGATATATTTAAAAAATGACATATAAAAAGGCCACTGGAAAATATCCAGCAGCCCCTTTAGACATTGCTATTTACAAATAAATAGACTACATAGCTTGATTGTCATCAGATGCATCTAATTTATTATTGCTTCTCTTAGCAAGAGCAGGTAATAAAAGTCCAAGTGCTATAAACACGAAAGGAGTGATTATATTAAGTGCTATTTGGAAGTTCCATCCACTTGAGAAAGGAACACCTTGTTTAGGAACAACACCTAGGATACAAGCGAATGCTGTAAATATGAAGCACCACCATCCGACTATCTTACCAGCTAGGTCGCTCTTTAAGAACTTGTAATCAGATTTTAGACCACGGGCCTTAGCGTGTTGTTTAAGCATTACATAAGCGAAGAATACCCATAAGTATCTCATTGGCATAACAACTGAGTTAAGGTTGAGTAACCATTTGAATAATTCGTTCATATTTCCTATTCCTAGAGCTGGAATTACTATTAGAAGTCCAACTAGGACAGCTGTCATGATGTATCCGTTTATAGGAGTACCATTTGCGTTTAACTTAGCAAGTTTTCTAGGTATAAACTCTTTATCTGAATCACTTAAAAGAACTTTAAGCGGTGCATCTATCGAGAATGCTAAGGCAGATATCTGAGCTGCCATATTTGCAATTGCGTATATTATAAGTAGAATGTTTCCAAGTCCGTAGAATTGACCAAGTTTTTGGAAAGCGTAGTATGCTCCATTTAACATAAGGTCGTCTGGGATATTGTTGGCATCAAACATCATACCCATTGCAATAGATCCAAGTATCGCACAAGCTGCAACCATTATTGCAAGTGCTATCATCCCCTTAGGGAAGTTCTTAGTTGGATTTTCAGTATCGTGTATGTATGGAGATATTTTTTCAGCTCCACCAACAGCGAATACCAACATAGAAAGGGTAGTGAAATACTTAAAGTCAAATGTAGGTACAAATGATTTTAGACTCATGTTTGGTGTTGCAATGTGTACGCCTCTTATTGCCGGTGCACTTATCATAAGAAGTACGTATAATAGAGACATTACAAACATTGCAGTACCAGCTACAGTACCTATAGCTTTAAGTGTGCTTACACCCTTAGATGCTATCCATAGGAATACTAAGAAAATAACCAAACATACGAGCTGTATAGTCAATGCGCTGTAGTCTGACATCAATGAACCGTTTTGTCTAAGTACCCATCCAAGAGCAGTAAGAATACCCTGTGGTTTCTGAGCTAGGTAAGGTATATGAACAACCCAGTATGTCCATCCTGCGAAATAAGCAAGTCTTTTAGTAGTTGTAGATTTAATCCAACTGCTAACTCCACCTGCACCATCCTTAAAAGTTGAACCGAGTTCACCAACGATCAAAGCGTATGGTACGAAGTATAATGCGAATATAAGAATCCATGATACGACTACGGTAAGTCCTTGGTTGGCAAAGTTGTTTACAACGTTACCAAATCCCCAGACCATAACAAAGGCCATGAGGGCAAGGTTATACCAATTCAGTTTTTTTGTTTCTGACATTGTCTTTTTCTCCTTTAAAAAATAAATTGTTATTTAATTTTACAATAAATAAAAGATATATACAATTAATACACATTAATATCTATTGTGACATTACAATATTACCACTATTAATTAAGTTAATCAATAAGTGTTTAAATTTTTATTTAAGTCGTTTGATTTGAAATATTATGAATATTAAAATAATAAAATAATGACAAACTGTAAAATTTAAATGTGCTTTAAAAAAGAAAATAATGTTTAAATTTGGTTGAAAATCACCGCGAAATAGGCAGATTTAGGATATTTTATAAAATAGAAAAAATTGTAATGAATAGAGTCTGATAAAAACTTGCTAATTTCAGAAAATTCGCATAGTATGTTGTAAATATTTTCTAATTTCAGGCATATTAAAGGAAGATAATGATGGAATTCAAAGATTAGAGTAAATGGATCGTATCGTAAAAAAATACGTTTGAAGAGGTGATTAGTCCTAACTTCAAACGTATTCAATAAAAAATTTATGGGCGAATTTTTATTTGAGGAATTGAACGAATCCAGTTGCGAATTCTTCACAATCCTCATAAGTAACTCCACTTGGAGTAAACTTCTTTTTAAGTGGCTCAACAGGTGATTTGAATCCCATAGATTTGATCAGATTTTGAGCTATGGTTACACCTTCACCGCTCCAGCCGTATGATCCAAATACTCCAGCTATCTTACCTTGGTTTAAAACTGGATCTATTACTGAGAATAAATCCCACATAGGTTTAACCATAGTCTTATTGATAGTTGGTGATCCTAAAAGAAGTACCTTAGATGTAACGACAGCGTCGTGTATGTCTTTTAGGTTCATGTTTTCTAGATCGTAAAGTTCAGCAGTCACACCTTCAGCATTTAATGTATCGACAATTTTTTGTCCCATGTGAAGAGTATTGTTGTAAGCTGATAGGTAGAACACAGCAGCCTTATTTTGATTTACAAAATCGACGTCTTCAGTTGCCCATCCAGCGTATCTAGTAACCATAAGCATAGGGTTTTCGCTGAGTATAGGTCCATGAGATGTCAAAATTGTGTCAAATTCAAGCCCGAGTTCAACTACCTTATTAATTGCATTTAGAACGTGTTTCGCAAACGGTCTAACTATGCATTCGTAGTAAATTCTAGTAGACTCATCGTAGTCTGGATTAGAAATAGCTGCTTTTGGATCTACTGATGAGTAGTGAGTTCCGAAAGCGTCACAAGTAAGGAGAGTTTTTTCTTCTTCTATATAAGTGAACATTGTATCGGCCCAGTGTAAGAATGGAGCTGTTATGAATCTTAAATTTCTTTTACCTACATTTAATACTTCGCCATCTGTGATTACGTGGCAGTTAAAAGGTTTGTTTATTTGTCCGTCCAAATAAAGTTTAGCAGCCTTCGTACAATAAACTACTACATCTGGGTTTTTATCTAGTAAAAATTTCAAGCAACCAGCGTGATCTGGTTCAGTGTGGTGCACAACTACATAGTCTATTTTAGAAACATCAGTCAGACTGTTTAGGTTTTCACAAAAACCTTCCCTGAAGTTTTCTTTTACTGTATCAAAAAGAACAGTCTTTTCGTCCTTTAAAAGATAAGCATTGTAAGTTGTTCCGTATTTGGTGTCCATTATTATGTCAAAAACTTCTAGGTCTTTGTCAATTACGCCAACATAATGAAGATCTTTTTTTATTTCGAACGTCTTTTCCATCGAAATACCTCCTGCTACAAATTTGTATTATATTAATATCATATCAATTATACCTCTATTACTTCATTAATTATACCCCTATTTTTGATTATCTAACATAAAAATTGGAGATAATTTTGTATAGATGGGCAAAGATAGTGTATAATTAAAAAAATGGGGTAAAAATGATATATAGTAGAAACTTGGAGGATGACATGGAAAAGGTGAACTTAAAACGAGTATTGAAAAAAGTTGAAAAACCAGCTAGATATCTCGGAAATGAAATAAATTCGATTCATAAAGATACTACAAATACAGGGTTAGTGAGGTACGCTCACTGTTTCCCAGACCTATACGAGGTCGGGATGAGCCATTTGGGAAGTCATATACTTTACGATGTAATCAATAGAGATGAGAATGTATTCTGTGAGAGGGTGTATTCGCCAGGAGTCGACATGGAAAAGATTATGCGTGAAGAAAACATACCTATGTTTGCGCTAGAGTCTAGGGAGCCAATAGCGAATTTCGATATTCTAGGATTTACATTACAGTACGAATTGTCTTATACAAATATATTAAATATTATGGACCTCGCAGGCATTGAATTGCTTAGAGAAGAAAGAAAACTGGATGATCCATTTATAATGGTAGGAGGACCTTGTGCCTACAATTCAGAACCGCTTGCTGATTTCGTCGACATAGTGGTATTGGGCGAGGGAGAGTACGTAAACCTAGAAATAATAAACGCTTATAGGGAATGGAAGAAAAATAAGACTACAAGAGAGGATTTTCTATATCAAATTTCTAATATAAATGGTGTGTATATTCCATCTTTCTACGATGTAGAGTACAATGAGGATGGAACTGTGCAATCTGTAAAACCTAATAGAGAAGGCATACCGGAAAGACCTAAGAAGATAATAGTAAGCGATATGAACGAGGTAGAATACCCAGAAAAACTAATTGTACCATATATAGATACAATCCATGATAGAATTGTACTAGAGCTATTCAGAGGATGTACGAGGGGATGTAGGTTCTGCCAAGCTGGTATGATATACAGACCGATAAGGGAAAAGAGCATAGAGAGATTAAAAGAAATATTAGATAAACTAGTCAAAAACACTGGATACGATGAGATATCACTTTCATCGTTAAGCACTAGTGACTATTCTAAGTTGTCAGAGCTTACAGACTACCTGGTAGAAGAGTATACGAGCAAAAACATAGGGATTTCCCTTCCTTCACTTAGATTGGACAACTTCTCTATGGAGATAGCTGATAAGATTCAACAGGTCAGAAAATCTTCTCTTACATTTGCACCAGAGGCTGGAACTCAGAGGATGAGGGATGTAATAAACAAGGGTGTAACGGAAGAAGACCTAGAAAGTGCTACGACAAAGGCATTTGAAATGGGTTGGGATAGCGTAAAACTCTATTTTATGATAGGACTGCCTACAGAGACTTATGAAGATTTAGATGGAATATCAAAACTAGCCTATGAGGTTATAGATATATACAGAAGAGTACACAATGGAAAACTAAAGAGAAACTTCGGTGTGACCGTAAGCACTTCTACATTTGTTCCGAAACCATTCACTCCTTTCCAGTGGCATCCTCAAAACACTACAGCTGAGGTAGTGGAAAAACAAAGACATCTAGTAGGCAAGCTTAGAAATAGAAACATAAAGTACAACTACCACGATGGGGAAACAAGTCTGCTTGAAGCCGTGTTTGCCAGAGGTGATAGAAGACTTGGAAAAGTACTTCTAGACGCATTTAGAGCGGGGGCGAAATTTGACGGTTGGTCTGAACACTTCGACCTTCAAAGATGGCAGGAAGCTATGGAGAAAAACAGCCTAGAAATGAGCTTCTACGCAAACAGAGTGAGAGAGTACACAGAGGTATTCCCTTGGGACCATATAGATGTAGGAGTAAGCAAAAATTACTTAATAAAAGAAAATGATAAATCTAAATTAGATGAAATTACCAGCGATTGCAGGAATGGCTGTAAGGCGTGTGGAATCAATACAAGTGAGATAGGAAGGGGGTTGTGTTAAATGGGAAAGATTATTAGATCGAAATTTAAAAAAGAAGGAGAAATGATATATATTTCTCATCTGGATTTACAAAGACTACTTCAAAGGGCATTTAGAAGGGCTGAAATCAACCTAGCGTACTCTGAAGGGTTTAATCCCCATCCAAAGATGAGCTACGGCAACGCTCTAGCTTTAGGAACGGAGAGCCAAGGCGAGTACGTGGACATAGAAATCGCCGACGATATAACTGCTGATGAATTTTTAACAAGGATACAAAAAGAGCTTCCTGAGGGGATAGAGTTTATGAAATCTGCTGAGATAGATGCTCGTACACCTTCGCTTTCATCGACTATAGACTACGGAGAGTATATATTTACAATAGAGCTAAAAAGACCACTTACCAAGGAATTCGTAAAGAGCAGGGTAGTGGAATTCTTAAATAGAAAAGAGATAATAATCTCTAAAATCAATAAAAAAGGCAAGAAGGTAGAACAGGATATAAGGCCTCTGATAAGGAACTTCGATATCATTGATTTAAATGAAGACAGGATAGTTTTCGATACGATTATCGCAACTGGATCTAAACAGAATTTAAATACGAATATATTTATTCCTATGATACTAGATTTATTTGGAATTGAAATGGATCCGCTTGACGTTGATATACTTAGACGAGATCTTTACGTTGAAAAAGACGGAGAAATAGAAACACCATTTTAAAGACTAATAAAAGGGGTTGAACTGAAATAAGAGATGCTTGGACGGGCTATAGCATTTATACAATTTGTTCGATGCAGCTTAAGTCATTGCTGACGACGCTGTCATTTGTATAAATCTACAGCCTAACTCGCAATTGATATTTCGGTTCAAGCCTTTTTTTGAGTGAAATGAGGAATTTTATGAAAAAGATTATTATTGAGACGCTAGTTACGTCTCAGAAGACGGCAGTACTTGATGGAGATGGCAATCAGGATAGTTTGGAGGAATTATTTATAGATGAGTCCAGTTCTGATAATATAATTTCGAATATATACCGCGGTGTTGTTAAGAATACTGTTGGAGGCCTAGATGCTTGTTTTGTCGATATCGGAATCGAGAGGTTTGGCTATTTAAAACTTTCTGATGACCAGAGTGTCAAGGCTGGGGATGAAATTATGGTCCAGGTCAATAAGGGAGAGGTTGGAAATAAGGGTGCTAAACTCAATTTAGAGGTCAGCCTATCTGGAAGGTATTTTGTCTATATTCCTTCAAATACTAGGGTTGTCGTATCTGGAAAATTAAAAGACAAGGCGGAGATATCTAGGTTAAAGAGCGAAACTAAAAATATTATTTCGGAACTTGGATTTCAAAGATTGGGTCTTATCATCAGGACAGAGGCTAAAAACACAGAATACGATGAACTCAAAATTGATTTGGAAAAATTGATTTTGAAATACAGTGAAATTGAGAAGGAATACAAACTAGGAATCGGGTCTAAACTATTATATAAAACGGAGTCATCTGCACTTAAGTACATCACAGAACATATAAACGAGGAAGTATCTACTATAAAAGTGGATGATGAGGAAACTTACGAAGATATCAAGGGCAAGTTAAAGAAAATAGATAGAGCTTACCTGGATAAATTGACATTTGAGAAAAATGAAAATCTATTTGGACTATACAGGGTAGACGAAAAACTCAGGAAGATATTTGCAAAGAAGGTGTGGCTAAAAAGCGGCGGGTACATAATTATTGATAAGACCGAAGCCATGACTGTAATAGACGTCAACTCTGGTAAATTCACCAAGGGGACTTCAATGGAAGAGACCTCGTACAAGACAAATTTAGAAGCGGCTAAGGAAATAGCAAACCAATTAAAACTCAGGGATATCGGAGGGATAGTCGTGATAGACTTCATCGATATGAGAAAGAGTAAAAATAAGGTAGGCGTGATTTCCGAGCTAGAGATGGCGTTATCGCTTGAGAGAAGGAAGTCGGAGGTACTTGGGTTTACTAGGTTGGGCCTAGTCGAGATAACTAGGAGAAGAGAAAAAAGCAGGATCGATGAGTTTTATTTTTCGGACTGCGAGAACTGTGGAGCTGAAAACGGGGTCTATTCAATAGAATACATGATCGATGAAATCGAAAAATCAGTAAGAAAGATAGTTAACCACACTGTGTACAGAGATATAAGCATAGATCTGAATTCGACGGTGCGAAATGAAATAATGGAAAACTACTATATTTATATAGAAAAAATCCAGCAAAAATATGAGGTAAGGCTAAGTTTGGCGGAAAACTTGAGCATGACTCACAACAGTATAAAAGTAAATAGAAGTAAGTAAATAAATAGAAGATAATAAAATAAGCGTTATTTAAAAATACGATATTTATCAAAAATCAGACCGCATTTGACAATATATTTACCTTATATTTACCTTAGTGGTTTGCATAGCGAAAGACCTGGGTATATCTATTAAGAAGAGGTATTAAATATATTTAAAATTTTGGAGGCGCTTATGAAACTTCTAGGTAAAATAGCAGTAATAACAGGTGCAAGTTCAGGTATGGGTAGAGCTATGGCTCTCGAATTTGCAAAAGAAGGAGCAACAGTTATAGCAGTTGCGAGAAGAAAAGAAAGATTAGATGAAATCGTGAAGGAAGCATATGAATTTGAAGGACAGATAATAGCTTTCAAGGGCGATATTTCAAATAAAGAAGATGTGAGCAATATGTTAAACATGGCGTTGAGCGACTATGGAAAACTAGATATACTAGTAAACAATGCTGGCGTAATGGACGATATGGTACCAGTAGGCGAAGTGACAGACGAACTATGGGACAGAGTCATGGATGTAAATTTACGAGGACCTTTCTACGCCTGTCGAAAGGCTGTAAATATTATGATGTCACAGGGGCATGGTAACATAATAAACACAGCATCAATAGGCGGATTAAACGGCGGTAGAGCAGGGGCAGCGTACACTGCATCTAAATACGCAATCGTAGGATTGAGTAAAAATATTGCATATATGTACGCTAAGAACGGCATAAGATGTAATACAATATGCCCAGGCGCTGTAGATTCAGAAATAGGTGTCGGTATGAAGAATCCTAGTGAATTTGGTATGGGTAGAACTCAAGCTGGAATGGCAAGTCTTCCTAGATCTGGTTCAGCTGATGAAATTGCAAAAATAGCATTATTTTTGGCATCTGACGACTCAAGCTTTATAAATGGAGCAGACATCGTAGCTGATGCTGGATGGACAGCACTTTAGATTTGATTGGATAATAGATATAAGTGGGCTATATCGCTCCAAACCCGACTCGTAGTATGAGGCTGGGGTTTAAGTGATATAGCCTTTTTAATTTAAATTCTGACTTCGAGGTTTGAAATTCAGTAGCGATGAAATGAGAATTTCGATTGCTACCCGTGGATGTGGTGGAGATAACTCTCCGCTTATAACTTGAGATAAATTAGTATTTAACCAAATATGAACTAGGCAATATAATTGAGCAAAAATGGATATAATAAACTTAAATAGAACATTTAAAACCAAATATGAGTTCATATATTATGTATTGCTCAAGCTAAGCACACCACTGTAAATAGCTAAAATTATTCAAAAAATTTATTGTGTTTAGCGAAGACATATGATATAATTAATAACTGTAATGCCGCGCAGTAAAGGTTAAAATCTTCATTAAATTGAAGTACCTTTGTCTGGCGAGTTTGTGACCGAGGAGGTGTATATATGTACGCTGTTGTTAAAACTGGAGGAAAACAGTATAAAGTTTCTGAAGGAGATGTATTATTCGTTGAAAAATTAGACGCTAATACTGGAGATACTGTTACTTTAAACGAAGTATTAGTATGCTCAAAAGACGGAGAGCTTAAAGTAGGAGCTCCTGTTGTTGAAGGTGTATCTGTAGAGGCAAAAGTTCTTGAGCAAGGAAGAGCTAAGAAAATTTTAGTTTACAAATACAAAGCTAAAAAAGACTACAGAAGAAAACAAGGACATCGTCAATCTTATACTAAGCTAGTAGTTGAAAAAATAAACGCTTAGTCACGTGATAATAATATGATTAAAGTCAAATATTATTACAGTGAAGATGGTTTGTCTAAAGGATTTTCCCTAAAGGGTCATTCTGGATTTGCAGAGCATGGTTCCGATATCGTGTGTTCGGCGGTAACGTCAAACTCGATAGCCGTAATCAACTCTTTAGACAGGCTACAGAAAGTTGAATTTGAGAAGATAGTTGCAGATGAGGGACATATTGAATGCCTTGTAAAGGATGAATGTCTAGAAAAATCACAATTATTGTTGATGCATCTTCAGCTGGCAATCGATGAAATAAAAAAAGAATATCCAGAGAATATAAAAATCTATAAAAAGTAGGGGGTGACTCCAAATGTTAAAAATGAACTTACAATTACTTTCATCTAAAAAAGGGGTAGGGTCTTCTAAAAATGGTAGAGATTCTGTATCTAAGAGATTAGGTGTAAAGAGATATGATGGACAAACTGTTACTGCTGGAAGTATAATAGTTAGACAAAGAGGAACTAAAATACATCCAGGAACTAATGTTGGTATAGGTGGAGATGACACTTTATTCGCATTAATAGACGGTACTGTTAAATTCGAAAGAAAAGACAAAAAAAGAAAAAAAGTTAGCATATATCCAGTAGCAATTGCTGAATAGTATATGGAAGGAGTGTTGGTACACTCCTTTTTCTTTTAAAGAAATTAGGTGATTAATTTGTTTATAGATAAGGCGAAGATATACCTCAAGGCTGGTAACGGTGGAGACGGAAGCGTATCATTTAGAAGAGAAAAATACGTTCCAGCAGGAGGGCCAGACGGTGGAGACGGCGGAAATGGCGCAAGTGTAATATTTGAAGTCGATCTAGGGATTAGAACCCTCATGGACTTTAAATATCAAACAAAATACAAGGCTCCAGCGGGCGAGCACGGAAGTAAAAGAAATAGATCGGGTAAAAACGGAGAAGATATAGTACTTAAGGTTCCAGCAGGTACGATAGTTAAGGATGAAGAGACGGGACTTGTAATAGCAGACCTCAAAGAAGAGGGCGACAGAATAGTAGTGGCCAGAGGTGGAAGAGGCGGAAAGGGAAATACAAATTTCGCTACAGCCACTAGACAGGCTCCAAACTTTGCAAGACCTGGTACAGATGGGGAAGAGCGATGGGTAGTACTAGAGCTTAAAATGATAGCGGACGTAGGTTTGCTAGGCTTCCCAAATGTAGGTAAGTCAACTTTCCTATCACTTGTAACAAAGGCAAAACCAAAGATAGCAAACTATCACTTTACGACCCTTACTCCAAACCTTGGCGTGGTCGAATCAAAATACGGAGATAGCTTCGTGTTGGCGGATATCCCAGGTATAATAGAGGGAGCGTCTGAAGGAATAGGGCTTGGACATGAATTCTTAAGACATGTAGAGAGAACTAAGGTTCTAATTCATATAGTCGACATATCTGGAATCGAAGGAAGAGATGCAATTGAAGACTTTGACAAGATAAACGAAGAGCTTAGACTCTACAACGAAAAACTCTACTCTAGACCTCAGATAGTCGTAGCGAATAAATCAGACCTGCTATTTGACGAGAGCGTATATGAGAATTTCAAAGAAAACATAGAGGCTAGAGGATACAAGGTATTCAAAATGTCAGCAGCTACTCGTGAAGGTGTCGACGAGGTGATAGCCTATGCAGGTACGCTTCTCAAAGAGGTGCCAGAAGTTGAATTAGTATCAGAAGACGAACTCTACAGATTAGATGAAAAAACTCAAGTAGAGGAAGAATTAGAGATAGAAATAGATGAAGATGGAGTATACGTGGTTACTGGGAAAGCACTTAGAAGAATCCTGTACTCTGTAAACTTCGACGATATGGAATCTATCCAGTATTTCCAAAAAGCAATGGAGTCAAGAGGTGTATTTGACAGACTTAGAGAAATGGGAATAGAAGATGGAGACTTAGTTAAAATATACGAGTTAGAATTTGAATTCTACAACTAGGATTCAAGAGTAGAAGCAGGAGGAACAGATGTTAAAAGGTAAACAGAGATCATATTTAAAATCACTAGCGAATACGCTAAAACCGACTACTCAGATCGGTAAAGAAGGGGTTACAGAAAGTTTCTTAGAGCAACTAGACAATATGCTTAAGTCAAGAGAATTAGTCAAAGTAACTATACTTGAAACAGCAGCTCTAGATCCAAAGGAAACAGCTAACCAAATTTGTGAAATACTAAGAGCTGAATTCGTTCAATCAATAGGCTCGAAATTCACTATATACAAGAAAAACCTAGAGAATCCAAAAATTGAATTCCCGGGTTGCAGTCAAGCTAAGGCAAAGGGTCATAAGCTAGGCGAAAATAAAAATGCGAAGAGAAACTTCAGATAAGCATTTATGAAAATGAAAACCCATCGGGAGTTTGAATAAGTATCGATGAGTTTGAAATATCAGATAGATTGAAATAAGCTATTTAAAGACAAAGACAAAGACAAAGACAAAGACAAAGAACGAGAAACAAGTGTAAAATCAAAAATAAAGATATAACTTGAGATAAGTTCAAATGAACTGCCATCTATAATACAGATGGCAGTTTTTTTATGCGCCAAGAATTGGACGGATCTAGAAAATTATATTATATTCCATAATTAGAAAATTAGGACCAACATAATATAATCTAATAATTTTCACATAAAGTTCACACGATTGACATTCCATTTTCATCTCCACATTCTATACTTTATTTATAGAAAGGAGATGAATTACATGGCAATTGAAGTATTTAATAGATATGAGAACAAATACCTAATAGACAAGAGTATATTTGATTCCATTCAAGTACCATTAAAAGAATTCATGAAGTTGGATTCCCATTGCTTAAATGATGAAACCTACCAACTTTGCAATATTTACTACGATACAAATGATTCCCATTTGATAAGAACCTCGCTTGAGCATCCACCGTATAAGGAAAAATTGCGTCTGCGCTCATACGGTGTACCAAAATTAGATTGTGAGGTATATATTGAGATTAAAAAGAAATACGATAAGTTAGTAAATAAACGAAGACTTGGCGTTGATCTGAGTGGAGCGTATGAGTTTTTAGAATCGGGGATAGCTCCAAGGGGTACGAGTAACCAGCAGGTTGCAAAGGAAGTAGAAAATTTTCTAAAACTAAACGAGTTGACTCCTAAAATGTATATCGCGTATAGACGTCTAGCCTATCTAGGTGAGGATGATCACGATATAAGGCTTACCTTTGACTTTGATATCACATCTAGGGCATACGATCTAGACTTAGAAAAGGGGGTATACGGTGATAAGTTATTGGGAGAAGATCAGGTTTTAATGGAAATAAAAACTTCTCAAAGCATTCCACTCTGCTTGGCGAATCTTCTATCCGAACAGAATATATACAGAACAAGTTTTTCAAAATACGGGAGGGCATATTTGACAAATATCGAAAAGGAGGTATGTGTTTAAAAAGAATAGTGAAACGCATATATATTCAATAAATACGAGAATTTACAAAAATAAAAAATATCAATTACGCAAGGAGGGTTAGAGTTGTTTGATACGATATTTGGGACAATAGCAACGGATACAAGTTTTACGATTGGAAATTCATCTTTGAGTTTAGGAGTAGCACTCTTACTCGGATTTATGATAAGTATTGTTTACATGAAGACACATGATACAAGGACACCAGAGAGGGGATTTGCTATAACCCTTGTTATTTTACCAGCAGTTGTTACGATTATTATTCTGTTGGTTGGAAATTCTGTGGCTCGTGCATTTAGCTTGGCTGGAGCATTTCAGATTATACGATTTAGAAGTACCCCAGGAAAACCGAAAGATATTACATATGTCTTGTTTTCAATGGCAGTAGGTCTTTCCTGTGGTATGGGCTATCTGGTATACGGAGTTATAGTAGCAGTCATTCTATGCTCGGTGATAGTTTTGATAGAAGCTCTTAAATTTGGAGTTCCAAAACAAAGTCAAAAGGAATTGAAGATAACCATACCAGAGAATTTGGATTATCAGTACGCATTTGATGAAATTTTACAGAAATACACTGTAGATTACAGGTTGATAAAAATAAAGACTGCGGACTTAGGAAGTGTCTATGTTCTAAAATACGCAATTATTTCAAAGAGCGCGACAAATGAAAAAGAGTTTATAGATGAATTAAGGACTAAAAATGGAAATATGAATATTACACTCACTATAGGTGAGGTAGAATTTTAATGAGGAGTAACAATTATTCTGAGAGCGAGGAAAATTAATGAAATCAACGAAAACAATGAAGTTGATAAAAACGACTAAATCAAATAAAGCGATTAAATCAATATGTATAATGGCAGTAGTAATCGGACTTGGAATCACAGGTTGCACAGGTCGAAATTCCGACGTCAAAACTTCGAATATAAGCGAAAAATCAACGGTAGCTGGCGAGAAAATAACCCTTAAAGATGGAAATACAAGTAAAATAACTAAGGCTGGAAACTATACAGTGAGCGGAACAGCTAAAGAATCACAGCTTTTAGTAGATAGCGATGGAGATATAAACTTAACTTTAAACAATGTAAATATTACGAATACGAAAGCAGCTACTATATATATAAAAAATGCGAAGAGTTCAACTATTACCCTGGTTGGAGCAAATACCTTGACCGATGGAACTAAATATACAGATGAAGATATAAATGCTACAATTTATTCGGATAGTGATTTAATCTTAACAGGTGATGGAA
>JAISJN010000014.1 GCA_031261505.1 Clostridioides sp.
CTTTATATGGTTTGTTTCGTTTTCTTTTATAATTCGTTAGTTCCGACTGAACCTAACGAACTTAATTTACCTACTGTTTAATTTTCAATGTTCTTTAAGTCTTATTGTAATCAAGATTGCTTCATCTCGATTCGACTTCTGTTTAATTGTTTCTCGTTTGTTGCTGTGTTGTTTGCCCTTTTCTTAAGGACAAGTATTATATTACCACCTGTAGAAAACAAAGTCAACACTTTTTGTAAAGTTTTTTTAATTAATATGCTTTATTGTTTAACATAGTCATTACAGAAAACCCGTCTTTGACCTCTATTATACTTGTGGATGCATTGTCTATCCTGTAATTCCAATGCGTCTCGTGTGTATCTGACATTAGGTAGGAGATGATGTTTCTAATACTTCCACCGTGAGCACAAATCAGAACAGTTTTTGTTTTATCCATACTTTCTTTAGATATTTCTATATAAGACTTCGATGACTCCGAGTTAATTTTCGAAGTTTCAGTATAGGATTGAATTGATTTTTTATTTTCCATTTCCTCTATAATAGAATCAATTTCCTCTGCCACCCTATTGTACGAGTCGACAAGACTCTCCCCATCTGGAAATTTATAAAAATTGCCTTCTTTAAGTAATTTCTCGTATTCTTCTGGGTATAAGTTCACTATTTCATCAAATGTCATATAATCCATTTTTCCAAAATCTATTTCGAGAAATGCCTCTGATTCTATCAATTCCATACCTAGATAGTCAGCTATACCTGCGATTGTAGTCCTCGTCCTAGATGTAGGCGTTATGTATATTCTATCTATATCATATAGTTTTGAAAGCTCTATCAGATGTTCTGTTAGATGTTCTATTTGACTTGTGCCAACTTCGTCTACCTTGCTATCTATTCTGCCAGAAAATCTCGAGCTATTGTTTTCTACTGTCTGTGCATGCCTTACTAATATAAACCTAGTCATTTCGAACCTCCATTAATCTATTTTTAACAACATATTTAATTTCTTCTTTAACTACTTTTCTAATTACTACATATATTCCCTATTAAGTCTTGGTTAAACGATTTCAAACATTATATATATAAATAACGAGCTACTACTGTTTCGAACGAAGATGCAGAGAATTAATACTCTGCATCTGGAAACAGCCTAGCTCAATAATTAAAATATATATCCAAATGCAGTTATGAAAAATAGATATACAAGTTCCGATAGCTCGATAGTACATCCAAGTACATCCCCAGTTATACCACCTATCTTAGAATAAATATGATGTTTGAATACATCTACAAATATAAACAAGACAGCTGTCGTAAATAATAGGTTTATAATTTCACTACCTTCGAATACAAAAAACTCCATTCCGATCAAGATTGTACTCGGTATTGTATATAATACTGCGATAAGAAGAGATTCTGTACTTGTCTTTCCTATAAATACATTCCCCATCCCCTCTTTTCTAGGCGATTCTGTCTTATATGTCATCCATATGACGATCAACCTCGAAAAAATAGGCATGAACATAACTATCCACATCATATCTGAATTCATTATATTGAATATAAATGCGATTTTTATAAGGACTGTAAACACTACAGCTAATAACGCATTTGTACCCAGTCTTGAATCCTTCATTATCTCTAGCATCTTATCCCTGTCTCTATAGCTGTATATCGAGTCGAAGGTGTCACCTAATCCGTCGAGATGTAGCCCACCTGTCAATAGCACCTCTACCAATACCGTAAATATCGAAGCAAGGAAAAATCCGAACAATCTGCCCATAAATATAGCTACTACGTACATAATTAACCCTATTATAAAACCTACTAGAGGAAAATAAATTATACCCTTGTGAAAATCTTCATCAAATCCTGCGTTGTATTTGACCGGTATCTTAGTCAGGAGCTGTAATGTCAGTAAAAATCTTTTCAATGTCGTTTCCTCCTAGCCTTTTATTTTGACTGGAATTCCGCTTACGGTAAGGTATACCTCGTCGCTTCGCTCCGCTATCCTCTGATTTACCTTCCCTGCAATATCTATGTAGACTCTACTCAATTTATTGTCAGGCATTATCCCCATACCCAATTCATTCGTCACGAATACACAGTATAGGTCTGTTTCCTCGATTGCCGACAACAGAGACTCTATCTGTGAATCCACATATGATTTTAGAATATCTATCTGATTGGAATTATATCCTTCTATGCCATCTCCGTAATTTAATTCAGTATCATAATCCATTGCATTTGCTGGGGTTTTCTGTAAGTTATCATCAGAGTTTGTCGATTTATACTTATTATCTTTTAATTTGGCTTCATAGTCAAACATCAAGTTTGTAACCATTAAAGTTACACAGTCCAGAAGTACTGTATTGAAATCACAGCTTATTTCCGGAATCAATAGGTGAACATCGCTATAGCTCTCATATGTCTTCCAGTTTTGGTTTCTATTTTCACGATGCTTTTTTACCCTGTCCTTCATCTCCTCATCAAAGGGTATTGATGTTGCTATGTAGGCAGTTTTATCCTTTTTATATTCACAAATAGATTCTGCAAATATGCTTTTCCCAGACCTAGATCCACCGGTTACTAAAATTATCTTTGCCATCTATCTCACCATACCGATTTCCTGGAATGTAGCCATGTGTTTATATGTATGTACCGACATATCAAGTATGTTAAATGCTATCGCTGCACCACTTCCTTCTCCAAGCCTCATGTCCATATCCAAGAAAGGTTCAATACCCAAAGTTTCAATAGCCTTTTTAGAACCTAGCTCTGCTGAGCGGTGTGATGCTATTATATAATCCATAACCTTAGGATTTATTTTCTTCGCGATCAATGCTGCCGAATACGAAATAAAACCATCTAAGACAATTGGCGTCCTATTTGCAGAGCAACCTAGTATAACCCCTACCATAGCTCCTATTTCAAAACCTCCAACCTTATGTAATACATCTATACCGTCTGTTGGGTTTGGATTGTTTAGCTCTATTGCATTTCTTATAACCTGAGCCTTATGTCCTAATTTACTTGGATCTAACCCAGCCCCTCTATCTGTTATCTCGCTTGGATCGCATCCTGATATAACGGCTAATATCGCAGTGGCTGGAGTTGTATTCCCTATTCCCATCTCACCTACACCTATTACCTTATAGTCGTTTACAATATATCTTTCCGCTACCTCTATCCCAACCTCAATGCTCTTGATCGCCTCTTCCTTTGTCATAGCAGGTCCGAGCATCATATCTGATGTACCCTTTCTAATCTTATAATCCAAGACCCCGTCCATCTTTTCATCTGTATTTATCCCTACATCAACTGCAACAACATCTGCTCCTACAAACTTAGATATGGTTCCTACACCAGATACTCCCTTTGTGAAATTAGGGAAATTCATCTTTGTTATCTCCTGTTTATCAGATGCCACACCTTGAGCATGGACTCCATGGTCTCCACCAAAGGCTATTATTACCTTCTTGTCTATATCGAATTTATCATTGCCGTAGATTCCCGCCAACTTTATGCTTAAATCCTCTAATTTCCCTAAGCTTCCAGTAGGATGAATCAAACTGTCCCACCTTGCCTTTGTCTGTTCCATCGCCTTCTTGTCCACTGAATATATATTTCTCGATATGCTTTGTATTAGGCTCACTTTTTATCCTCCAATTAATTAATACTGTACTATACTTAATGATATTACAAAATTTCCGACTAATCAACATCTTCGTACATCAAAAACTTATTTCCCCGGAAATATACTATTTTTTAACATTCTAAAATATTGTTTTTTAGCATTTAAATAGGGAGATTATCTCTCCCTATTTACTAATTATTGCCTTTGTTATTAACTTAAGCAACTCTTCTCTATTAACGCTCAATTGTCTTTTCTTGTCTCGATAATCATCTAAGTTAACAATTTTCACTTTGGATTTTTTCATAATATTCTTCTCCTATAACTTGAGAATTACGTCCCCACCACATAGTTGGCTGGTATTCTTCTCATTTCAGTGGAGTTGAAATCCACCGCCGAAAGCCTCGAATCACCATTTAACCATTATTAACTCATTTGATTTATATATTCAATACCTACAATTCAATATCCTTCTACATAAATTACAAATTTAATAAAATTCATTCAAAAAATTTGCATTTTCTTAATTTATTTTGTAAATATTAAGTAATCATGTCGTATTTTATTTGATTTTACCTCTTCTATTTAATCTTATCTTCAAGGTACTTAATCGCCCTATCCAACTGTTTTTCTTCATCCTTAACCTCGATAGTAGGTTTAATGCCCTTTTCGTGGATGTAATGTCCCTTAGGGGTAAAGTATTGAGCTGTAGTCAACTTATACCCAGTACCGTCTTTGAGTCCTCTTACAGTCTGAACTATACCCTTTCCAAATGTCTTCGTTCCAATAGATATTCCCTCGTTGTTTTCAAGTATAGAAGCTGTCAATATCTCAGATGCAGATGCACTTTCTCCATTTGTAAGAACTACAATTGGAAGTCCTAGCTTTTCTGCGTCAGATTTCATGTACTCTGTATTTCCCTTATTGTCCTTAGTGTATACTATAGTTCCTTTTCCTATCAACGTATCTGCCACCTCAGCACATACATCTAAAAGTCCACCTGGGTTACTCCTCAAATCTATAACAAGCCCCTTCATATTCTTCGCCTTAAGTCCCTTTATCTCCTTGTTGAAATCGGCTGTTGTAGTATTGATGAACTGTTTTATCTGGATATAGCCTAAATCGTCGTTAAGCATTTTCGCTTCCACGCTGTGCTCAACTATTTTAGCCCTAGTTACCTGAATTTTTTTCTCCTTACTGTCCCTCTTGATTACAAGGTTGACCTTAGTTCCTTCCTTTCCCTTGATCATAGAAACCGCCTCATCTGAATTTTTAGATGTAACCAATAGCTTTTCTACCTTTACGAGTATGTCGCCATCTTTTATACCGCTTTTCTCTGCCGGCGATCCCTTCATAGGTATAACTGTCAATTCTCCGTCTTCAGTAGCACCTATATACATACCAACTCCTACGTAAGAGCCCTCATTTTCCTCCATGAGCCTCTCCATCTCATCTTTTGTATAATATGTAGAATACTTATCCTCGGTACCAGCAAACAGCCCCTTCATCGCTCCATCTGTCAATTCATCATCTGAAGTTTTTTTATAGAAGTCTTTTTTAATTATAGACTCAAGTGCAATCATTTTATTGTACTTTCTATATTGCTCATATGTATCCTTGGATATTAACATTTTATTTCCTAAGGCTAAATTGAAGGTAGAAGTGATAAATGCTGTAATCACAACTAGAACAATCGCCATTATCGTAGCTTTTTTCTTTGACATCGAATCAACTCCCTTTTTCCAGTCTCTATTTATTATATGCCTAGTCTCAGATTATAATTCATAATATTACCTCTAAGCTCCAAACCATGCTATAATTTAAATAAATAATGCGTTTGGACGCAAATCCAAATGAGATTCGCAAATATATCTAATTATACCACTGATGAGAATTCTTGTCTTTATTTGTATTTGCCCGTCTAGAAAGGAATTTTCAATGAGCAATATAGCTGATACAAAGAAACTATTAAGGCAAAAGTTCATAAAACGCAGAGAAGATATGAGTCCTGAATCGGTGAAAGTATCATGTGATATCATAACCGAAAAACTACTATCTCTCGAAGAACTAAAATCATCTCAAAATATTATGCTCTACCTAGATTATAGAAATGAGGTGATAATGGACGGCTTGATTTTAAAACTTCTATCTCTCGGAAAAAACGTCTACGCACCTATATCTGTCAAAGCTGACAGAAGACTTATAGTCGCTCAAATCACCAATCTCACAAGCGATATAAGGATCGGTGCTTATGGAATCAGAGAACCTAAGGAGGACTGCCCTACTGTAGATCCTAAATTGCTAGACCTAGTTATCGTGCCAGGGGTTGCCTTTGACCTAGAAAACTACAGAATGGGGTACGGAGCTGGATACTACGATAGGTTTTTAGAGGAACTCAGACCTGACGCTCACACAGTATCCGCTGTGTACAGCTGGCAGTTCGTAGACGAAGTCCCAAGAGACGAACACGACAAAAGCGTCGATTTAATCGTAAGCGACATTGATTTTTTTATTTGACATAAGTAGGTATCAGCCACCTATTTATGTGAGACGCAATTGTTGGATTAAAATATACGGACACATACCCCTAGGTACGTGCCCGTTTTTATCTCTTGCGCGATTTGTAACCTATACTGCACAATTTACAATTTCACTGTACAATACGTGATTCTACTTTGCAATTTGCAATTTCACTGCGCAATACGTGATTCTACTTTGCAATTTGCAATTCTACTTCGGCTGGCAATTTTTCTAAGTTCGTGAGCGCAATTATATACGGATCAGCCTTCTGTTTATCTTCAAACTTCGCCTTCACCCTCACAATTTCCTTACCATCCTGTTTCACCGTTTCAATTTTTTCTAGTTTGATTCCAGACTTGCTATTTTCACCTCTGGTTACCATTATGTATACCTTATCTCCCATCTTGGCTACTAAAGCACGCTCTTCATTTGTGTATTTGTCCATCATATCGAGTAGTTTTACAGGAACTGCTTCTCGGTTGAGCATAGTGTAGTCAACAGCTTTCGTCTTTTCTACAAACATTCCAGGTATGATTAAAAATCCACCCAATACAAATGCAACCAGAACTATCCCGATTATCAGGCCTTTCATGTTGAATCTAATTTTCATACAAGTCTCACCCCTTAATTCATATTATTCTCCTGTATGTAAAATTAGACCTGTGGGCAAAAATTTAATTCCTATCCCTTTATATCTTTTATGTGTTTTATCTATTTTTATATGCTCTTATCTATTTTATTTCCTCTACTCACTATACTGTTCTTTATTATTTAAACCCTTCTTTTTGCCCTCTGAGCTGGAGTTATTCCATTTTCATATGCTTGATATGGCTCATTCATATATCCCCATTTACCCGTAATCTGTCTAACTAGCGCACATACTAGTATCAAGATTCCCATATATCCTGTGTAAGGGTATAAGGTGTTTACCAATACCTCAAATGGTAGGAATCCACCTATAAGGCCTGCCACTGTTACTACTAGGCATACCACCTTAAACTTAGGTGAATTATCTGGCACCACTCTAGCTGTTACCGTCCAAAGTAGAGGTGCCGCTGTTGTAAATATACCCATGAGCAAGATTATAGAGAATACTACGCCTATGAATGGATGTATTTCATTTGCCAGGAACAAGGATGGGATTCCCTTGTTGTAGACGTTCGGCATGCTAGATAGTATAGCTAGATACATCATTGTAGCTGCTGCCATAAGGGCTACTGCACCTACAATTCCTCCCCAGAAACAGTTTCTTGGATTGTCCGAGGATTTTCCCAATGCTGTAAGAAATGTTATTACCAAAATTACATTGAAACTTGTGTATATGACACCCGATACCCACGCATTTGGAGCTGGTTTATTAACGGTTACTGTTTTTAGAAATTCAACACTAGCTCCTAGGTCACCTATGTGGTGGAATAAGCTTATCCCTCCTACGACAAGTGTGAAAACAATTATTATAGGCCCCATGGCCCCTAGTATTTTTGATAATTTATCAAGCCCCATAGATACTGCTACAAACGATATGAAAGCCATTAAGACTCTGCCTGCATACGCATTCAGTCCATAATATTCGGTAAGCGTCGTACCCGCTCCTGATATCATGACTATAAATACACCGAATAAGAACAACGGTCCAAACCATTCAAAGAAAGTTCCGAGTACTTTCCCGCAGAATACTTGATAAATCTTGCCATCTTCATTCATCTTCATAGCCTGTCCTCTAGTTATAATAGTAGCACCGACCCACGCAAACATTATCACAGCTATTGCAGCTGCTATCAATCCTCCGTAACCAAAATATCCAAAGAATTGCAGTAGTTCCTGACCTGTGGCAAATCCAGATCCAATAACTGTAGCTACATACGCCCCAGCATAACTTATGACGGTCCCAACATTCAATTTAGCCTTAGTTTTTTTCATATTCATACCCCCTCAATAAAAATATATGTCCAAGTAAATAAAAAATACTTAAATCCAATTATATACCAACTTTAGTCCTAAAACAATATTCAATTTATAATATTCTGTTAATTTGATATTTAACAAAATAAAAAATGGGAATTAAGCCGGCTACCGTGTGTGCCGTGGCATAATTCCCATTTTATCGCTAAAAAATTTCTTTTATCCTATTTACTCCTAGAGAGATTCTTTTACTACCTTGACTATATTGTCGCTTGTAAGTCCGTATTTCTTTAACAATTCTGCAGGTGTTCCCGATTCACCAAAACTGTCGTTTACTCCGACTTTTTTAACTAGTACAGGTACTTCTTCAGAAGTGACCTCGCTTACCGCAGATCCTAGTCCGCCGATTACACTGTGTTCCTCAGCAGTTACTATTAATTTAGTCTTTTTAGCAGACTCTATTATAAGGTCTCTATCTATCGGTTTGATAGTCGACATATTTATTACTCTGGCGTTTATTCCGTCCTCAGCTAGCTTGTCAGCAGCTATAAGGGCTTCGTTTAGCATTATTCCACAAGCTATTATAGTAACGTCTCCACCGTCTCTAAGGACAGCTCCCTTACCTATTTCAAACTTGTAGTTATCGTCAAATATCTCTGGTACACCGCTTCTTCCAAGTCTAACGTATACTGGTCCTTTATACTCTGCCGCAGCAAAGATCATCTGCTCTGTCTCATAGGCATCTGCAGGAACCATTACAGTCATATTCGGAATAGTTCTCATAAGCGATATATCCTCTATACTCTGGTGAGATGCTCCGTCTTCGCCAACTGTAAGTCCAGCGTGAGTTGCACACACCTTTACATTCAATTTTGGGTAGCATATAGAGTTTCTTATTATCTCATAAGCTCTTCCTGTAGCAAACATCGCAAAAGTAGATGCAAATGGAATCTTTCCAGCAGCCGCTAGTCCAGCTGATGCACCCATCAAGTTTTGCTCAGCTATACCCATGTTGAAAAATCTATTTGGGAATGCTTTAAGGAAGTCGTTAGTCTTAGTCGATTTAGATAAATCCGCATCTAAAACCACTACGTCATCGTTTATTTCTCCTAATTTTACTAGAGCTTTACCGTACGCCTCTCTTGTAGCTATATTACTCATTGTCTGTACCTCCCAATTCTTCTAAGGCCTGTTCTAATTGCTCGTCATTTGGAGCAGAACCATGCCATCCAGCTTGGTTTTCCATAAATGAAACTCCCTTGCCCTTAACTGTCTTTGCAACTATCATTGTTGGTTTTTCAACTGTCGATCTAGCCATATCAAGTGCTGCAAATATCTGATCGAAGTCGTGACCATCTATTTCAATCACATTCCATCCGAACGCTTTGAATTTATTTACTATAGAACCGAGATCCATGACATCTTCTGTCTTGCCATCTATTTGAAGTCCGTTGTTATCAAGGAATGCAACAATATTATCTAATTTGTAGTTAGCTGCACTCATAGCCGCTTCCCATACGATTCCCTCTTGTATTTCTCCATCTCCAAGAAGTGCGTACACGCTCCATGGTGCGTTGTCTAACTTCGATGCCATTGCCATACCACATGCAGCTGAGAACCCTTGTCCAAGTGAACCTGTAGACATTTCAACTCCAGGAACTCCCTTCATGTCAGGATGTCCTTGTAGCATTCTTCCCGTTTTTCTAAGACCCTTCAACTCTTCCTTGTCAAAGTATCCTCTTTCTGCCAAAACAGCGTATAAAGCAGGAGCAGCATGTCCTTTAGACAATACGAATCTATCTCTGTCTTCCATCTTAGGATTAGAAGAATCTATATTCATCTCGTCGAAGTACAGTGCAGTTAGCATCTCAACAGCTGATAGCGACCCCCCTGGATGTCCTGATTTAGCGTCATGAACCATAGTGACTATATCTTTTCTTATGGCACAAGCGCGCTCATTTAATCCTTTATGGTCTCTCATTTGATTCCCTCCTTAAATAATAAAAAATAATTTCAATCCATATCATTATATCACTTAAGTATCACATAATCCAGTTAATTAATAGACTTAGAGAAAGACACCACCCTAGGAAATTTCAGGTGATGCCTCTCTCAAGTTTGAAACCATTATGTATTCTGATTGTATTCCGATTGTCCATTAGTAACAGTTTCCATATGTAGAGGTAGGGCGATTTACTTTTCCAAATCCAAAAGTCCAAGACTCACCAAAAGTCCCGCCTCTACCTTCATCATCATGTCCTTGTCTAAAAAACCAATTTTTTCTCTGAGCCTTTTTTTGTCAATTGTTCTAATCTGCTCGAGCAAAATAACAGAGTCTTTATTAAGCCCGTATTCATACGCACTTATTTCAACATGGGTTGGCAATTTAGCCTTGTTTATCTGGGATGTGATCGCTGAAACAATCACAGTAGGGCTATACTTGTTGCCCACATCATTTTGTACGATCAGAACAGGCCTGACTCCGCCTTGTTCTGACCCTACTACTGGGCTTAAATCCGCGTAGTACAGGTCACCACGCTTAATTTCGTTATTATTACTCACCTTTAGCAATCTCCCCTTCACTATTATCATCTGATGGATAGTCGTCAATCGTCATGCCTAATTCTGCTAAAGTCAAATTGATTTGTGCCATTTCCCTGTACCCACTAATAATCGTATCTCTACTGAAGAATCTCTTCTTCTGGTCTATATAAAACTGAAAGGCTTCTTTTGCAAAGTCTTTCCTTCTCATTCTCTCCTCATTCGCCAGTACCTCGACATCATCAATTATAGAGTCGGGGATAACGAATCTATTTTTGTCTTCACAATCATTATACACAAAAATTCGCCTCCAGAATATCATTATACTCTATTCTAACAAATAGCTCTTTACTTTTGCAATTTTATTATTTTCCATATATACACGATCTACCCTTCTAGATACCATACAGAGTACTTCGTAATTTATGGTTCCAAGGTCTTTGGCGATTCTTTCGACTGTAGCTTCTCCTTCTCCGAAAATTACAACCTCATCTCCAATATTTACCTCGCTATCACAATCCAATTTGACCATGCATTGATCCATGCATATTCTTCCTACCACATCGTACATCTTTCCCTTTATAAATACCTTAGGGTTCTTTTGAAGTCTTGTGTAACCATCTCCATAACCTATCGCAATAGTTGCTATTCTTTGCTCGCTGTCCGCTACGTAAGTCAGTCCATAGCTGATCCTAGCCCCTTTTTCAATGGTCTTTACGTTGGTCACTGTCGATTTCAACTTCATAAGAGGTTTTAACTCTAGCCTATCACTTAATACTTCATCAGATGGATAATGTCCGTACTGTATTATTCCAGGCCTAACCATATTTAAATTTAAATCAGGTAGGTCTATCACAGCAGCACTGTTTGACACGTGTTTTATCCTAAACGTCATGCCTTGTTTCTCAAGTTCATCTGTTATGTACCTGTAGTTTGCTATCTGTTTTTCAGAAGGATGTTTATCCCCCTCATCAGCAGTTGCAAAATGGGTAAATATACCCTCGATATCTAAGTTCTTAAATTTATTTATCTCAAGTATTTCCTTGATGGACTCTTCGTTTGATTTAAATCCTATCCTGTTCATACCAGTGTCTATCTTGATATGAATTTTTGCCTCTTCACCCAAAGCCTTGGCTTTACAGTCGATGTCCTTCGCCATTTCTAGACTATCAACCGTCATCGTAATGTCCTGCTCAATTGCCTCTTCAACTTTAAAAGGGCAGGTCGACGCCAAAACCAGTATAGGTGCAGTTACTCCACCGCGTCTCAGTTCAAATCCCTCTTCTATCCTAGCAACGGCAAAATAGTCGACATTTTCTTTTTCAAGAGCCTTTGCCAGCTCAACTGCCCCGTGTCCATAAGCATCTGCTTTTAAGACACAGCACAGCTTTGTATCTTTTTTCAGTAGTTTTTTAATCTCGTTGATGTTGAATCTTAAATTGTCTAGATCAACTTCTGCCCAACACGGTGACTTCCTTTGTTTCATTACAAATCCCTCCCAATTTAAATCAATGAATCTTAAACTCGCTATAATCAACTACAAATCTAGATTTACCTTGGTCGTCTTTAATTTCCAGCTTAACGGGATTTCTTGTCTCTGAGTTAACATATAGAACCTGTGTATTAAAATATTTTGTATCACCTGGTATCTTCGTTTCGAGTACCAGATTGCCATGTGACAAGTTCACTTTGACTTCTTCATTTTGTAGATAGTTTTTGATAAAATCGCCGATGAAAAGGTACTGATCTTTCTTCCCCTCATTTGGCAATTCAACTACGTCGTTTATCTTAGGATTCTTAACAAAAACCTTATCACCCTTGTACTCAATCATCTTCCCCCTGATATACTCTGGGGAAATAGCCTCTAGTCTATAATTATCCGGCCTATTGTAGCTATGTGAAAACTCATAAACTTGAGGGCTTTTGTTTCCTGCCACTGTAACCTTAGCCTTGCATGTGTATCCCTTCATTTTGTATATCTTCTTTTGGAAATCTTGGTAAACTTCTTCTTTAGTGGACTCCTTCTTTTGGCAACCTATCGTCATAAGTACGATGGTCAAGAAGACAACTCCTATAACAGTCCACTTCTTTGTCACAAAATTCCTCCTAAAATTTAATTGGATATACTACATTCTATTCATCGTACAAGGCTTTTATTATATCATATCTGCAAATAATACCCTTTAATCTATTTTCATCATCTACAACAGGAACTCTGTTAATAGATTTCTTTATCATTATATTTGCAACATCGTCGAAAGTATCGTTTTCATGTACAGTCACTATTTTTTTAGACATAAGGTCTTTTATCTGGTATGCTGCTATTTCCTTGATATCTTCCTCTAATTTTCTAAAATCCTCAAGATAAAAAACTCCCTCGATTATATTTATAAAAGGAGGTGTAGCCACGTACTTTTCCTTTTTTAATATATCAGTCTCTGAAATTATGCCTATCACCCTATCCTCTGAGTCTAGGACGGGCATTCCACCAATTTTCTTTTCTATCAACAATTTTGCGACGTCTTCTACTTTATCATTGTAGTTAGCTACTACTACATCACTGGTCATTATATCTCTCGCAAACTTATCCATAAACTCACCCCTAGCTTTTTCTTAAATGATTGATCAACGCTCTCTACATGGGATTATCCCCATTTAAACGAGGACTATGCCACCAACCTAATCGTCGATGGGCATAATTCTCAAACTATTGCGATTGCATTTGCTACAGCGTATTCTCTACAATGAGAAATCGAGACCTTTATCTCCAAAATTCCATAGTCTTCACATATAGCGCTCAGTTTTCCATGTGTATTGACAAACGGCATCCCAATCTCGTCCCTCAATACCTCGATGTCTTTTAGATTAAATCCCCTGACACCAGTTCCAAGCGACTTTGCTACAGCCTCTTTTGCCGAAAAATTCCCCGCTATGCTATTTGCCTTCATATCTTTTGACTTGAAGTATTCAATTTCCAACTCTGTAAAATTTCTTTCTAGAAATCTAGGATTTCTCTCAACTGCTTCTTTTACCCTGCATATTTCAACTATGTCAGTGCCTATGTTTAGTATGTGCATTTTATTACCTCAATATTTACCTTTTTCTAATTGCAAGTTTATTACATTATACTACAAAAATTACAGATTAGAGTCAAATTTAAGATAATTTAATTTAATTTAGCACGGTAATTTTAGCTAATAATTTTAACTAAAATTTTTCATGGTAATTTAATTCATTATTAACAATCCTTGTAGTAATTGTAGTCGTACCTTATATCTATATCACTTTCGCTCGATTTAAATTTTTCTTCTATTTTTTTCTTCTTCTCATTGCTTTCCATCTGATCGATTGTTTTTAATATCCCGTCGACTATGTTCTCAAGCTTCGTAATAGGTATACCTACCGACATCTCATCTTCCTGCCACCCAGCCCTATGCCTTGTTCCAATGCATAACATCGACATATTTATATCGTCCATCTCATACGGTCTAGCAGTAGATTCAAGACATATACCCTGATTCCCTATGAAGTTTATATTTTGTGGCATACCGTAGTGATAGGCGTATCCTTGAGTCAATCTCATGACATTATATGGATTTCCTATGACTAACACTACATGAGGATTCGGTTCGTCTTCGGTGTACTCTTCAAGTGGTTTCACGATTACCCCATAAGTAGGTACCTGCCTATAAGTCAATGTGCTTCTTACATCTTGGCTCACGTCTTGGTCTTTGTATATTCCAAGTCTAGTCCAGTTCTCTCCCTTTGAATTCACGACGTCTTCTGAGTTTATTCCCAATGTCTTCACTGCACTCTTGCATTTCATAAGTCCTTCATCTGATTTCAACGAATGGCCTACACTTGCACTTTTCACCATACCACAGTAGTTCATTGGATTCTTTGGAGCCATTGCTCTCGATTTTTTATACTCTTCTTCGTCTTCAACAAATCTAACGCCGATTATATGTCTCTTAAGCTCTAGACAATTGTTCAAAACGATAGAAAGTTCTTTCATACTTTTCAATTTATCACCTCTTCTAATATTTATACTTTTTCTATTCAATAAGACTTTTGCTGTTCGATACTCACCCTCGATTTCTACACTTGAGTTCCTATACTTGAGTTCATCTAATTAGTTTCCTTTTTTTAAATAAATAAAGATGCCACTGACCTAAAAAGGCTGGTGACATCTTCTCAAGCTTTACTTATATTTAAATACCCTCTTAAATTAAATTCAAACTATATACTTGAATACTCTCTGATCGTTTAGGTTGTATTCCAATTTAATATTTAATCTATCACCTATTTAAATGTAGCCTTTACTTCTGAATCGTCTTTATAGAATGTGAATACCTTAGGGAATTTGTCAGTTATAGTTTTTTGAACTGATTCATTTCTCAAAGTACTAGCGTAGTCAGTAGCCCATTTTTTATCTGCTGACTCTTTCTTAACTATAACACCCATAGGCGCATTTACTGATACATCATCTCTAACTATATAAGATGCTGGATCTTTGCCTGCATTGTTCATGTGAGTAAAGAATACCAATGCTCCGTCCATATCAGATAGACTTCTAACTGTCTGAGCTTGGTCCATATCCATTATCTTAAGGTTTTTAGGGTTTTCTTTGACATCAACTATTGAGTATGTGCCCTTATCTTCGCCTAATTTAATAAGTCCCGCCTTCTGTAGAGTTCTAAGACCTATATCCATGTTCATAGGGTCGTTCATTATAGCTATAGTAGATCCGTCTGGGAACTCCTCTGCCTTTTTGTATTTTTCAGAGTATAGACCTATTCCTGTATAGAATCCGTATGGTTTCACCATAGCAAGTTTTCCACCCTTTGTTTCATTGAAACTTTCAACAAATTTAGCATGTTGTCCTAATGCTACATCTACTTGCCCACTGTTACAAGCTTCTAGTATTACTGGATTTGAATCAAATAGCACGAATTCTGTCTTATATCCCATTTTTTCGTACTCTGACTGCATTGCGTCGTAGTATACCTTTGATATTTCTGTTCCGCCTACTTTTATTACCTTGTCAGTAGCTTCTGTTTTTTCTGTTTCTTTCTTCTCTGCATCACCTGTCGTCTTACTTGAGCACGCTGTCATCGTGAATACCATCATCAATGTAGCCATAATTGCAATAAGTCTTTTTGCTTTTTTCATCCTTGGATTTTTCCTCCCGAGTTTAATTTTAGTTCTACTTAAGTATCTTGCTTGATTCTGCTTAAGTATCTTGTTTGATTCTGCTTAAGCCTATTGTCTAATTCTACTTAAGCATCTTGCTTAGCTTTTTGCCGAATCCTTGGATAAATATTACGAATATCAGGAGTATGAACACTATAAAGTACATTATGGCGTCGTCGAACCTCTGGTATCCATAAGCCAAGGCTACCGCTCCAAGTCCACCTGCACCAACGGCACCCGCTAATGCAGTCGTATTTAGTAAGTTTATTACCAATACTGTCATATTTGAAATAAGCGTAGGAAATGCCTCCACAAACATAACTTTATAAATAATTTGGAACTTTGATGCCCCAAAAGATTTCGCAGCCCTTATTACCTGTTTGTCCACCACCTGAAGTGAATTCTCAGTCATTCTCATGGCGTACGGTATACAGGCTATTGATATAGCAAAAATTGCGGCAGTCGGCCCTATAGTTGTGCCGACAACCTTCCTTGTGATCGGATTAAGCGACACTATAAGTATAAGCACTGGGAATGACCTGATAATATCTGTCACCTTGTCCAAAACTATATTTATAAATCTATTTGGATGAAGCCCGTCCTTTGCCGTCACAACAAGTACTGTTCCTAAAATAACACCGAACACTATAGAAAATAAGGATGCAAATATCATTATCTTAATAGTTACCCATATCGCAGGCACTATAATAGTAGGAATGTAATCGAATAATCTAGTGTTACTGAACACTCGAATCACCTCCACTATTTAAGACTTTATAGTTTATTCCCCTCTTTTGCATATAATCTATCGCCATTTTTACATCGTCTTTAGATCTTATATTTAGAGTCATATTACAGCTTTTCTTCATTCCAGAATTAAAGAAACTCGCATCCACTAAGGATATTTCCTTCTTGGCCATTCTCGACAACTCAAATACCACTGGGTTTTCTACACTATCTGTCACGAGACTTAGAGATATATTTACTCCAATACTCGGAAGTTTCTTCTCTCCTTCACCCAGAAGCCTTATGAGAGATTCTGGTTTGTCCACGAATAAGTCGGTCACACTTCCCTCAGCTGACACCATACCGCCTTCTAAGATAGCCATTCTCTCACAGATATTTTGAACTACCTGCATTTCGTGGGTCACAACTATTACTGTGAGACCCATTTCCTTTCTTATCTCGTCCATTAATTTAAGTATAGATATAGTCGTGTTTGGATCTAGAGCCGATGTCGACTCATCTGAAAGGAGGTATTTGGGCTCGAGCGTCAATGCTCTTGCTATAGCAACTCTTTGTTTCTGTCCTCCACTAAGTTCTTCTGGCTTTGACTCTAGTTTATCCTCAAGTCCTACCATCTCTGCAAGTCGGTATACCCTCTTTTTTATATCTATCCTGTCGTATCCCCAGCACTCAAGTGGAAGCGCTATGTTTTTAAACACTGTTTTTCTATTTACGAGCGCTGAATGTTGAAATATCATCCCCATGTTCTTTCTAAATTCTCTCATGTTTTTTTCATTTAAGGTCTCGACCTTTACGTCATCTACCCTTATCGAACCTTTTTGGTATTCTTCTAATCCATTTATACATCCTAATAAGGTCGATTTACCAACGCCACTGGTACCGACTAAGCCGTATATCTGCCCCGTCTCGATGCTTAGGTCGATATCGTGGAGAACATTCACATCTCCGTAGCTTTTGCTTAGATTTTCAATTTTAATCATTTTCCATCCCTCTTGTCTCGACTTTCTAATAGTCTCGCAAAACCATAGAAGTGCCTATTTCAGTTATAGCCTTTGAAATCCACTACGAAATAAGCCTTTATTTTGACACATTTTTTATTATGATAACACAAAATGTCATTATAATCCAACATATATAATTTATACTTACTATAGGTTTTTTCTATGGAGCATATATAGGTATGACAAAATAATCAGGGTTGTATATCTACCCACATTATTTTATCCTATTTCACCTTGTTTATACTTTTTATACTAATTATCTACTCATTTCAAATATATACAAATGAATTTAAAAAAGTTTTTCCAGTTAAGGTTAAATTAAGCCTAACTAAAGGTTTAATCAAGGTTCACGCATTATAATAAAGACATAAGTTAAACAAGTCGAGAACTTAGGTAACTTAAATCGAAATAAGAGGAGGAAGAATATATGAAAAATACATTAAAAGGTAAAATAACAGCATTGGCAGCTTGTGGAGTTGTAATGACTTCAGCTCTTGGAGTATCTGCATTATCTAACAACAACGCAGATGCAACTAACGATCCTAAGGCTCAGGTTCAAGTACAGGGTATAGACGATCTTAACGCAACTGAAGTAACCGACGTAGATGAGGATAAAAACTTAGAAATTAGCACAGAAGGAACAGCTCAGACAATAGAACAAGGTGACAAAATAACTGAAGAAGAAAAAGCAAACGCAGTAGACGGTGGTAATTTCGAATTTAAAGATGGCAACAACGATATCTCATTTGTTCAAGAATAATCGTCAGCAAGAATTTTGATAATTTCACTATTTCCCCAATATGATAAAATGATGAGGAGGATTCACAATCAATGGTTGTGAGTCCTCTATTGGTTTTTATTCTTTTAAAAATCAATTTTTAGTTCCTATTTAGTTTGACTAATTGCAATATCAAATTGAACTATTTTACGTTATGTTTTAATTTACCATTAATTTATTGAATAAATCAGATCTAATTCTTCCTCGAAGAGTTCTTCCGGCGTTTTGTAAGAAAGTATTCTGCCAGTTATAATTTTCTTTTTGTCAATTAAATCATAACATAGAGTAATCCACTGTGGACTTTTTTTATTGGTTCAATTTCATTTTACAATGAGTCTTTAGATAACAGCGTAAAGTTGTTTATATATCCACCTAATTCTTCTTCAGACTCAATAATCGTTTTATATTCATTTTTCTTTATGTCATAAGCATATATTCCATAGCTATCCTCATTTTTATCCCTAGGATATCCTAAAAATATAATTGTATTTTCATTCAGATAATAAAATTCTTTAGAAACATAGGTTATTTCTTCGCTTGGATAATCACTAGTGCTACCCTCACTAAATAGATCTGTTTTTGCAGGAACTTTATCACTTCCCTTTCTCCATGTATACCAGGTCCTTATATGTCCATCTGGAATCTTGTGTATGTCTTTATAAGAATAATCTGCATATATTATATTCCCTGATAAATCGGTCGATATATTTTCAGTTTCCCTGTATATATCTTCAAAATATAGTTTTAACTCATTATCTACTAATTCATAAAAATATGTCTTTGGTAGCTTGTATCCTGAGTCCTTAAGTTTTTTCTTATCGTATCCAAACTCGCTTGTCAATCTTTCACGCTCTGATTGTATCCAACCTTGTAGGATTGTTTTTTTGGTTATAGGATTATAATGTGCTGTCCAACAGTCAAATCCTTCTGGTGTTTTAAGAGAATTTAGCTTATTTGTCGATTTATCCAGTAAAAAAGGTTTTAATTCTCTTTCAAACCTTTTTACTCCAACTATTAATATATTATCTTTATATGGCAGGATGTAGTTTACTGCAAACAGTTCTGTAGTTAGTTGTTTTCTCTCCATTGTACCAAGATTATAACTAAATACTTCATCTCTTTTGCCACTTTCATCTGAGGCAGTATAATATATTGTATTGTTTGATTTATCGTATACTGATAACGGATATTGAGATGTATATTCGACCGCACCAGCTCTTTTATTCTCCAGTTTCTTTGTTTCTAAATCATATATGTATGTTGATGTTGTCATACCACCGTCTGGATCTTTACCATTATCATAACTTGTCGCTGTAATTGAAAGATATAAGTTAGAGAGATGTCCCCCACCCTCTACAGATGTGGACAATCTCGTTTTAGTTGGGTCGAAATCACCAACCATACATTTACTGTTTAATTGATTTTTGCCGATGTTATTTTCCCTGAATACTACTAGCGATATTCCAACTAGAAGTATGCTTATAAAAACAACTGTTGTTATAGTAATTTTTTTCATCCAAATTTCACCATCTATCTATCATATGTGTACGATGCATTTTCTATTGATAGCGAGCTATTGTATGTGTACCCCCAATTTTCTACCCCTGTTCTCCATATGTCTACAATTGCGTCTGGTAATGCTCCATTATCGCGTTTGTACATTGTTACAGTTACATTTCCACCAGATTTTTTAGCTGCAGTTACGCTAATTGCTTTTCCATATTTCGGATTATCCTTATCACCCCTAGTTGCAATATCATTTTTCTTTAAGGTATTATCACTTTCACCTATTGTATCAACAAATGTTGTCGCTCTTCCTTTCCCGTTTACCTTATTACTTGTAACCGTTAACGTATTATTATGTGCTCCCCATTTATAAGTTCCATTTGGAGATGTAGTTCCTGGTTTAAGTGGTTTATACTTTAATAAACTTCCACTTATATGTGCTATAAATCCATCATCCGCATATTCAACTACCATACCCCTTTGTGGCTTATAATCAGGTACTTCTATTATCTCTTGCGATCCAGCTTCTTTAATTGCGTCTTCTAGATTTTTATCAGCTACTTCTTGTTCTTCTTTTGTCAATACATCTCCGTTCTGATCATCCAATACTCCACCTTCAAGTACGGTATAACTTCCGTCAGCTTCATAACGAATTACTGTTTTTGGCTGCATTCTTACCGGAATTTTCCCAGATTCTGCAGCTGATACGTTTAATAAACTTCCAACTAATATAGTTCCTGTTAATGCTAAACATAGAATACTTTTTGCTTTTTTTCTTACTAACATACTTATACCCCCTTGTAATATATTTTTATATTAATTTAAATAACAGACTTTCCCATGTTTTAAATGATGATTCAACGCTTTCAGTGGGGTATTTCAACCCCCACTGAAATGAGATTTATGCCCCCACCTATAAAGTTGGGGGACATCTATCTCAAGTTATAACCTGCTTAATAAATTTTTTTATATTTAATTACACACTCACCATACCACTAAAATCAATCAAAATCTGTGAAATGGTACAAGTTACACGTAACATGGTATAACTTACATGAAATTACCCTTATCTTACTGAAATGAATTAAAAAATTCCACCTGTCATTCAAACACTTATATTCATAGTCAAAACATAGATGTTGAAATTATTATACTTAATATAATCATAATCGAGTTTAATTTGTTATTTAACATCTAGATCTATTAAGCTCATTCCCCATCATGCTCCTTTAAGAAACCATATTTAATATTTATTACCCTATCAGCATATTCCGCTATATTATTCTTGTGAGTTATCATTACAATTGTTTGATTGTATTTCTCCTTAGAACTCATTAGCAATCTTATCACCTCTTCTTCCGTCTCTCTCTTTCCATATATTTTATTTACATTTTCAACCTTCAATATACTCATTGTATGTACACTCTAATAATCCACCACAATTTTTAGCTATGATCTTCAGAGTCCCTAAGCCTATACCGTGATTGCTTATATCCTTCTTTCTGCTGATCAATACTCCATTCTTTTCTATCACAACCCCATCATATCTATTAGCAATATTAATTGTAAGTATATTTCTCTCATAGATTATTTTTAAACTGGTATACCTGTCATCAGAGATCGTACTCACACCAAATATTGCATTATCCATTAGATTTCCAATTACTGAAACCAACACCTCAGAACTAATTTTAACCTTCTTTGGTACTCTTATATCTGTATATATATTTACACCTAACTCCTCTAAGTATGCACATTTGTAGTTTACTATACTGTCTATAGTTATATTTCCAGACTTACTGTATATTTTTTTACCTTCTACTATTTTCAGGAGTTTTGAAATATACAACTTAACCTCATCTATATCGTTTTCTTCTATGATGCCCCAGATGGCAAGTAGATGATTTCTCATATCGTGTTTACAACTCGATACCACTTGTACTGATTCTCGTTTATATTCTAATTCTTTCTTATACGAATCTCTTTCCTGACTTAAGGCTGACTTCTCTAATTCATCTTCTATCGTTTTATACATAATATCGTATATATAGATTCCAACAGTATTTATACATATCAATAGCACTACGACTAAACCTAGATACTTCTTATCTATACTAGCGTATTTTAGGAGTATCATAATTATAGCTACTACAGAAAGAGGTATGACTATAATATTTACACAGTAGAGGACTGGCATTTTAATTGTCTTATTTAAATTTTTTAATTTTCCAAGTAGCAAATATAGAATATACGATAATGAACACGCTATCAGATATGCGTATCTTTCATTGTTATATCTAATAAATATATCTGTATCCTTAGACCCCACATATGTAATCAATTCTATCAAAACGAGTGAAGACTGTATCAATGCGACTGTTCCTAGAAGTTTTTTAATATCACCTTTATTTAACAAACAGAGAATATTCACCATAATTAAGCTAATCACACCTGTAAACGCTGGTATACGCACGCCGACACATATAATTGTGTTTATTACGTAATAAGCAAAATATAATATAAACTCTGTTTTTCTGCTTACCTTAGACTCTTTATAAAATAATTTGATTAATTTATACATTATGTATGTATGAAAAATATTACATATTATATCAAACCAGTTATTGAACAAAATATCCATAGCTTCCCCCTTACTACATCTTTCTGAACTTACCCGATTTCTAAATAATATTCCTAAACAATATATCTAAACGATATATATCTTACCGATTCATCCTTACTACATATGCCTTATGAGATCATCTCTAAACCCTCGTCCTATAGAAATCTCGTATCCATTGTCCAGTACTACATTTTCTCTTCCTACAGATTTAATTCTGCTAATATTCACTATGAATGACTTGCTCACTCGCACAAAAAATTCCCCTGGCAATTGATTGCATACATCAGAAATTTTCGCATAGTATTCATCAACCCCATTTTCAGTTACTATTTTAACCTTTTTTCTACTGCTCTCAAAATACAATATATCCTTCACGTATTCCTTGTATTCAACCTTTGAAACATAATAGCTATATGCCATAAATTTTGTATTTATTCTCTCAATAGCCAAATCAATACAGTACTCAACGCCATCTTCTTTTATTTCTTTTTTTAGGAAATTAAGCGGCTGGAAATCAAATAATTCTCTATCGTATATATCATGCGACGATATGAAAACTATTTCTGTAGAATAATCTTTTAAGTCTTTTCTTATACACCTCGCCACATCCATACCCATCATATCCCCTAGTTCTATATCTAAAAAAATAAGATCTAATTTATTATTTTTTATATCGTTTTTAATATAACTACAGATTGCCTCGCCTGAATAGAAAATTTCTATTGAATTATCAATACATCTCTCTTCAGAGTATTCTTTTATTTTTTTCTCAAGTCGATTGCATTGACTGATATTATCGTCACATATTCCTATCTTCATTACCATTCCCCCAATAAATAACAAATAATTTCTAGCAATATTCTCAAGTTAAATGTTCATTCAACGATTTAAGTGTGATTTTCAACTCATACTTAAATAAGATTAATAAGCTCCTTATATAGGTTACGAATATTTATCTTAAGTTACATTATATCGCTGTTAGCCAATATTGTAAATGTATGGTATTTTAGTATTCATAATACATTTATTATTTAGTCAATTTATCTCTCTTCTATTTTGATGCATAAAAAAACAGGGCCATCTACGAGTTAGCTCTGCTTTTTTTGTCTATATCTGTATTTAATCTATATTTCATTCAGATTTAAGCTTATGGCGTATCTTCTAATGTCCACTCTAAGGCTCCAGTATAAATACCCTTCGATATTTTTAACCCCTTTTCGCAGTCGAGGTATATTCCTGTAAGGCTTGTGTCAGATTTATACCAGTTCGATGAAATATTTTTGTACTGATCGCTAATCTTATCTTTATCAATTTGTAATTTGCTATCCACACTTAGACGATTAGACTTTCCTGATGTATCGTAGTATGAGAACGCATTATCTATATACTCACCCTTGCTATTTTGCAGCTGTTTTGATATTTTGACTTCTAACTTCCATCCATGCTTAACTTTTCTAGTATCCTTTACTAATAATGGATCGTCTTCAAGAGATTTTGGTGCCACCACAAGCCCTTTGTCATCTAAATACCTAACCGATCCAAAGTCTAATATCGACGGGGCAAACAACATCAAGTCTCCATCTTCTACTACGCTACTTATCTTAGACGCCGTTCCTACATCCTTCACGCTACCCGAGGCTCCTGTAGCATAACCAGTCAAGGCTTTATCGTATTCTTCTTCCATAGCTTGCTCAGACCAAGGCGAGTTAGGATAATTGATCTTTAAATTATGCGAATCTTTATATCCAAGTTCCGTCCCCGTTATCTCATTGTCTGGTATCTCAGTAAACATTCCATTTGGGGCACCCTTAACAGGTGAACCCTGATGCCAATAATCCATATCGGAGACATCATTTATCCTTACCACCGAAGCGTCCGTCATTTTCTGGAGCCAGATTCCATTTAGGTCGCCATTAATTATATTATAGTATAAGGGTCTATTTAAAATAAACTCTGTCGTCTCATCCGTATCCGCTCCAAATGATATAGCGCCATGTCCATCTCCCTTGTTTTCCGCATCTTTATTTCCGGTTTCAGCCTTAAAAGTCGCTCCCTCCTGTATTTCGCATTTGGCATTCCTTCCATTTAAATAGACTGCAGCCGCTGATAAACTTGATGAACTTGAATATGACTTCAAATATACAATAGATCCCCGTCTTGCAATAAATTCAGAATCTTTAGGTATGGAAATAGTCGATCTTGGAATCGCAATTCCTGCAGGTTTTTCCGCTCCACTAAGCGCTGTAAGTTCAGCGTTTTCTTCTATGAGGTACTTCATACCCTCAGCTGCTGGTGTTATCACGTCACCAAGAGAGGTTATCTTTACCTTTGCTGTGTTTTTAAGTCTAAATTCATGTTCTGAGCCTGTAGCAACTTCGCCAACAGTATCGGGATTTTTATAGTAAAATCCCGAACTCAATACAGTACTCGACATAGAAAAATTTCCATCAGTTCCATTTTCAAACTCGACACTTCCTAGAGTCATGCAGTCGTGAAGTGCAGATATATTAGTTTTTCCTCCTATACTCACCTTGCTATTACAGTATAAAAATCTCGGTGGACTATTTACAAGTTCGATGTTTTTAAACTTATAGTTCCATCCGTTGGTTGCTTCTTCACTATCGCCGCCGAATAAGGCGTACCTGTAGTTATCTCGACTCATCCAATTCGCAAATCCCCATTCATTACTCCTACCGTATTCCGACTCCTCAATAGCATTATTTTTAACTTTAGTTGATGTTTTAATAGTAATATCGTGCACGTTGAAGGTATTTGCAACACCAGTAGAGGCGTACGAACTGTTCTTCGATACAGGTATCGCTGCCATTCCGATGTTTCCATCTACGCCTGTCGGTTCCTTGTCTGACATTCCTAGGCAGAATTTTTTTGGCACTGTCAAGGTATTATATTTAGTAGATTTATCCTCAAAACCATCTATGTCGATAGATCTAGTTCTCGGTTTTAAGTTTTCCCCTCCATCGCTATATGAAGCATTGATATCCGCAGTTACTTTTATATACCCTACCGTTTCATCGTTGTATGCATCTCTAAATTCATCCCAAGTTCTTACATTTCTAGGATCTGATTTAGTACCTGCTCCAAGAGCTGATCGTATTGATGAGGTGCTCGGTATATTTATATTATTATCTTTGCCCACTGATGTAGATGTAGGTTTTACTACATCTATTTTTATATCATTTGATATCACCTTGCGCTCGTTTGACATTAGATTTAGCACTGCTGGTCCACTGGAAGTCGTTTTTAGGACTAGTCTTATTTGCTGAGCTAAATTTATTTCAGGCGTGTTTTCGCCTTTGTTAAAATGATCTCTTTCATCTGCGTTAAGCTCTGGACTAAGCTCTGATTTTTTAGAGCTTATACGAAGTTCTCTTGAGCTATTGTCGTATGTAAATACGATATCCCCTCTTTCTCCATCTGCCTTATCTTTATCCATCGTTGTATGATTTTCTTGTTCTGTCTTGTCCTGCAAATACTCTATATTATTAGGGATCTTAATCCGAATAGCGTCTTCCAGTAGCTTATCTATTGACCCTGCTGACTTAATTGAAATGTAAAACTCATCATTTATGCTCGCCTTTGTTAAACTTGTTTCTATTCTTATTGATTTATTTTGTATAGCCTGTGTATAACCTCCAACATTAGCATCTAGCACTATCTCTTTCCCCTGTGCAAATGTCAGTTCAATATTCGAAGTTGTGAAGATTACAGCTATTACAACAGCCTTTGTTAACCATGGCTTGAATATTTTTTTCACGTCTTAAATATTACCCCCTGTAATCCTGCCATACATTTTCCTAGATTGTTGGACAATTATTCAACTCTTTTTGTAAGGTTTTCCCTATTACCCCTTACACACCTCATCTTAGATAACTATAGTGTAATGGCATTTTATACAATTCTATCAGCATTTATGAGATATGTCAATATCTCAACATCAAAATAGCACCTACTAATGTAGGTGCTATACATAAATCTATTTCCACTCAGCGTACTGAGTAAGTATAACTGTTTTATCCTTGCTGACGTTCACGAATCCCTCTTTGATGTCCGCTTCCGTAAACTTACCATCAATCTTGATTTTAAGAATGCCGTCCTTGATACCGGCAACAAATGGTATGTGATTTTTTAAGACTGCTCTGTCACCTTCTGTAGTCCTAAATATAACCATATCAACTTCATCTTTGTAGAAAATCTCCTCTGGAGTAACCACTTCTAATGAAAATTTGTTAGCCATAATTATGCACGCCCCTTAGCTTTTTCTACTACCTCTTCTATAGGTCCTGCAAACAAGAATGCTGATTCAGGTATATTATCGTGTCTTCCTTCAAGGATTTCTCTAAATCCTCTTATAGTTTCTTTTACTGGAACGTATTTACCAGGTGTCCCTGTAAACTGTTCTGCAACTGTGAAAGGTTGAGATAGGAATCTCTGTATCTTTCTTGCACGAGAAACTGTCGCCTTGTCTTCGTCAGATAGTTCGTCCATACCTAATATGGCGATGATATCTTGAAGTTCGTTGTATCTTTGAAGTATTTCCTGTACACCTCTGGCAACCTTGTAATGTTCTTTTCCTACAATACTTGGATCTAGTGCTCTAGATGACGATTCAAGTGGGTCTACTGCTGGGTATATCCCAAGTGAAGATATCTGTCTAGATAAAACTGTCTTTGCATCTAGATGAGAGAATGTAGTCGCTGGTGCTGGGTCAGTTAAGTCGTCCGCTGGTACGTATACCGCTTGAACTGATGTAATTGATCCTTTTTTTGTAGAAGTGATTCTCTCTTGAAGAGCACCCATCTCTGTTGCAAGTGTTGGTTGGTAACCAACTGCTGATGGCATACGTCCAAGTAGGGCAGACACTTCTGATCCCGCCTGTGTGAAACGGAATATATTATCTATGAATAATAGAACGTCTTGTCCTTGCTCATCTCTAAAGTTTTCGGCAATTGTAAGTCCTGTAAGTGCAACCCTCATTCTTGCTCCTGGTGGCTCGTTCATCTGTCCGAACACCAAGGCTGTCTTGTTGATAACTCCAGACTCTGTCATTTCTCCGTAAAGGTCGTTACCTTCCCTTGTTCTTTCTCCAACTCCGGCGAATACTGATATACCACCGTGTTGTTTAGCTATATTGTTGATAAGTTCCTGTATAAGAACTGTCTTACCAACTCCAGCTCCTCCGAATAGACCTATCTTACCACCTTTTAAGTAAGGCGCAAGAAGATCGACTACTTTTATACCAGTTTCTAGTATTTCTTCTGTAGTCTGTAATTCTTCGTATGATGGTGCTGGTCTGTGTATTGGAAGTCTAGGTACATCCTCTGGATCTGGCTTACCATCTACAGCCTGACCTAGTAAGTTGAATATTCTTCCCAATGTCTTGTCCCCTACTGGCACTGTTATTGGGCCTCCAGTATTCACTGCTTCCATTCCTCTTACTAGACCGTCGGTTGCGTTCATGGCGATACATCTTACTGTATCGTCACCTATTTGTTGTGCAACCTCTGCTACTATTTCTTTGTCCCCTAACTTTATAACAAGTGCGTTTAATAAGTTAGGTAGGCTTTTTTCGTCTTCAAATTTAACATCAAGTACGGCTCCTACTATCTGTACTATCTTACCTACATTTGCCGCCATTTGCTAACCTCCTATTTTAGAGCTTCAACTCCGCCGACTATCTCTGTTATCTCTTGAGTTACGGCTGTCTGTCTAGCTCTATTGTAACTTAATTCAAGTTTAGATATCATTTCATCTGCATTGTCTGTCGCTGATTCCATCGCTGTTCTCCTTGCACCTTGTTCCGATGCAAAAGATTCTACAACACCGCCGTATATCATTCCTCTTAAATAATTTGGAACGATATGGCTTAGCACTGCATCAGGCGATGGTAAATACTGTACTCTACTGCTTGATTTTTTCTCTTTTGGTTCGATCTCGTGTGGTAGTAATGGAAGTAATCTTAGGCATTTCACTTCCTGTACCAATGCCGATCTAAACTTAGTGTATATTATACTTACCTCATCTATCTCGTTGTTTTTATACATTTCCATCACGGTGTCGGCTATATCTGCAACATCGTCGTACGTACATGTTTCTACGTTGTCGACGTGTCTTACTATCTCGTATTTTCTCTTTGAGAAGTACTCGTAAGACTTACTTCCTATAGCTATTATTCTTTCCTTCTCTCCAAGCATCTGGGTCATAGCTTCTTTGAATACGTTGGAGTTGTATCCTCCTGCGAGTCCTCTATCTCCAGCGATAACTATGAAACATCTGTTTATAGCTTCTCTATCTTGCATGAAAACATTGTTGACCCCTTTTGTCGCCCTTGCAATGTCTTGAACTGTATCTTTCAAGGCGTTGAAGTAAGGATCAGCACTTTCAGCTTTTTCTTTTGCTTTTCTGAGTTTAGAAGTCGATACTAGCTTCATAGCCTTGGTAATCTGCTTCGTACTCTCGACACTGATCATACGTGTCTTGATCGCTTTAATTCCTGCTCCTGCCAATCAACTTACCTCCTTTGTGAAAAGGAATCTTCTTCAACGACAAATTTCTTTTTGAAGTCGTTTATTGCCCCTGTCAATTCAGAAGCGAAGTCTTCTCCCGCCATAATTTTTTTTGCTATGTCTGGATGATTTTCGTTTACGTATCTGTATATTTCTGTTTCAAATCTAGGTATTTCTTCTATTGCTATATCGTCAAGTAATCCGTTTGTTACGGCAAATATTATAATTACCTGGTCACTTACCTTTATAGGTCTGTGTTCATCTTGTTTTAATATCTCAACTATTCTCTCACCTTGTGCAAGTCTTCTCTTAGTATCTTCGTCAAGGTCTGAACCGAATTGTGAGAATGAAGCCAATTCTCTATATTGTGAGTAAGCAAGTTTTAATGTTCCTGAAACTTTCTTCATCGCTTTTATCTGAGCTGCTCCACCGACCCTTGATACTGATATCCCTGGGTCAACCGCTGGTCTTACACCTGCGTAGAACAATTCTGGTTGAAGGTATATCTGTCCGTCTGTTATTGATATAACGTTGGTTGGTATATACGCAGATACGTCTCCAGCCTGTGTTTCTATTATTGGTAGAGCTGTCATAGATCCTCCACCTAATTCGTCAGATAGTTTTGCTGCTCTCTCAAGTAATCTTGAGTGAAGGTAGAAAACATCTCCTGGGTATGCTTCACGACCTGGTGGTCTTCTAAGAAGCAATGACATTTCTCTATATGCAACCGCCTGTTTACTAAGATCATCGTATATTATAAGTACGTGTTTTCCGTTGTACATAAACTCTTCACCCATAGCAGCCCCTGAGTATGGCGCTATGTACTGTAGCGGTGCTGATTCAGATGCAGTAGCTGATACTACTATTGTGTAGTCCATTGCTCCACCTTTTTCAAGCGTTTTAACTAATTGCGCAACTGTTGAGCGTTTTTGTCCGATCGCTACGTATATGCAGATCATATCTTGATTCTTCTGGTTAAGGATAGTGTCTACTACTATAGAAGATTTACCTGTTTGTCTATCCCCTATTATAAGTTCCCTCTGTCCTCTACCTATTGGAATCATTGAGTCTATTGATTTGATACCAGTTTGAAGTGGCTCAAATACTGATTTTCTTTCTATTATACCAGGAGCAGTAGCTTCTACTGGTCTTGTTCTTTTAAAGTTTATCGGTCCTTTACCATCTATAGGTTGACCTAATGCGTCCACTACCCTGCCTATAAGTCCAGTACCAACTGGAACTTCAACTACTTTTCCAGTTCTCTTTACTATATCGCCTTCGTTTATTCCTGTGCCATCACCTAGCATTACGACTCCGACTACTTCTTCTTCGAGGTTTAGCGCCATTCCGTACACTTCACCTGGGAATTCCAGAAGTTCACCAGACATTGCCTTCTCTAGACCATAGACACTGGCGATACCGTCTCCGATTGTCAATACACTACCTGTTTCTGACATCTCGATTTTATTTTCATAGTCCTTAATCTGTTGTTTAATTATAGAACTAATTTCTTCAGGTTTTAAATTCATTGGTTCACCGCCATTCTTAAGATATAACTTTAGATAGTTCCTCTCTTAAGCCATCTAATCTAGACTTAACTGTACCATCTATCTCTTCATTTCCAAGTCTAACTAGAACGCCGCCTAGAATAGTTTCGTCCACTATATTTTCTAGTACTACGTTCTTATCATATTTTGTAGAAAGTTTAAATTCCAATTCCTTGATTTCTAGTTCGCTCATAGGTATTGCACTTATAACATTTCCTTCTAATACGTTGTTCTTCTCGTTTAACATCCCCTTAAATGCTTCTTGTATGTCTAAAATGTAACCAAATCTTTTTTTATCTACTAACAAGCATAAAAAGTTCTGTATTGTTTTGCTGGTTTCATTTGCAAAGATCGCCTTTATCAGGTTCTTCTTTTCATAGTCGGTCACCAACGGAGATTTAAGAGCTTTCATCAGCTCTACATTTGAGTTTATCACGTCTATTACTCCAGTGAGCTCCTCAAATAATTTATCCGATACATTGTCTTCTTCCCCTATTTCGAAAAGAGCTACAGCATATCTATTTGAAATTAAATTTATCATTGAGCTTCTCCCACCTTATTGATAAAGTCGTTGATAAGTTGCTCGTGTTTGTTTCTATCTATATCTTTTTCGATCACCTTAGCTGCTGCAAGAAGTGCTATATCTGAAACCGTAGCCTTCAAATCGTTCATCGCATCTTCTCTTTCTTTTTCTATTTGAGCATGTGCTTTCGATTTTATATGCGTAGCTTCTTCTTTAGCTCCAGTTAAAAGTTCTTCTGACTTGCTTTCAGCTCTTAGAGTAGCTTGTTTAATAATCTCGTGACCTTCTCTCTTAGCAAGACTCACTTTTTCTTCGTACTCTTTCTTAAAAGCAATACCTTCAGATCTTACTTTTTTACCTTCTTCTATGTTTGCTTTTATATCGTCTTCTCTAGCCTGAATAATATTCATGACTGGCTTATATAATAGCTTCTTGATTATCAAAAATACAAGTATAGTATTTATTATCTGAATCACATATTCATATGATAATGATATTAATGGTGTAAGTCCCATTATTGGCCTCCCTTCTCAGAATTAATCTCTGACAAGCCAGTTACCTCAAGTCCACTGATTCGAGATTGCTCAACTCGCCTACGATTATTTGCTAACACTATTTAATTAAAGACATAAGTGGGTTAGCGAATAATAAGATTATTGCTATAACTAGACCATATATTGCTGATGATTCTGCAACGGCGTCCCCAAGTAGTAAAGTTGACATTATATCTCCCTTTGCTTCTGGTTGGTTTGCTACTGCTTCTGATGCTTTCGCTGCTGCGATACCTTGACCGATTCCTGCTCCTATACCAGTCATAACCGCTAGACCTGCACCTATTGAAACCCCTGCTACTGCTATTGCTGCTGCCATATCCATAATTTATTTCCTCCTAAAAATTGTTTTTAAATTTATTTTTATTTACTCGTCTGCTGCTTCAGTACCTACAAACACCATCGTAAGCATTATAAATATGAATGCTTGTAGACATCCTGCGAAGATGTCGAAGTATAGATGTAGTGGCACTGGAATAGCCAACTGTAAAATTGGAATCTTGACCATAGGTATCAATTCCGAGACGTAACTCAATAATGCATATACCAAGGACATGATTATCGTACCGCCTAATATGTTACCGAATGGACGGAAACTAAGCGATATCGGTCTTGCAATCTCACCGATCAAGTTGATAGGTAAGAATACAGGATTCGGAGATAAAAATCCCTTTAGATAAGAGACTCCCTTGCTCTTGAACGCTGTATAGTATATCAGCACTATTGTTATTGTCGCCCACGCTACTGTAGTATTTAAGTCTGTCGTAGGTGATCTAAGTCCGACTAATCCTACTAGGTTTGAACATAAGAAGAATAAAAACAATCCTAATAAATAGGGTATAATACCAGGAAGTATTTTTAGTGCATTCTCACCCATTGTATCATGTACGAACTTGTTGAAAAATGTTATTGCGTATTCCAGGAATATCTGCACCTTGCTCGTTGGTTCTTTTTTTAGGTTTCTAGTCAATAAGTATGATGCAAGAGCCAAGAACGCCATTATCAACCAACTAACTATTACGGTTTCACTCAGTTTGAAATTTCCAATCTGGAGTATATACCTTGCTTGATAATTCAAATTCTATTCCTCCTCTCTGCAAATTTATCAATTACTGATTTTTTTATTAATATAACAAGCTGAGTACTTATTAGTCCAATTGCCGTCCCGAGAACATTGATTGCGGGGTTTTTCACTGAAACTATAAGAACTACTGCGTATATTACCACTCTCGAGGTAAAGCCAAACATCATTCCAAGTTTTGCTTTTGACTTTCCTCCTTCTACCGCCTTTGTAAGGCTGCTTTCTATGTTGATAGCCATCAGCCTAAACGCCAAAATAGCTATCAAACTTCCAAATATCAATCCCATTACCATTGGTTTGTTCAATTGGGATATTATAAATAGTATTACCATAACCACAACATCATATATCACAATTCCCTTAGAAATTGATGTGACTTGCTTTTTTAAATTTGCATCCAAAACATCACTTCCTTCTTATATGTACTGTCAATGTCTTGTAAGTGCTGCTACACGCTCCACCAATTCCAAGTAGTAGACAAACTATGGTAATTATCGGGGCAGTTCCAAACTTCCCATCCAAAAATTTTCCCACGTAAGTCATACCGACTATACATACCACAACAGTAAAACCTAACTGCGTGATCAATGAAAAGGCTCTAGCTATTTCTCTGTATTTTTTGCTCTGGTCTTCATTCATCTATCTTCTCGCCAAATTTTACAAGTTCAATATTAGATTCACCTAATAACTCTAGTGAAAACTGATCTGGATACTCTCCACTATAGACTATTCTTTTAATCCCAGCGTTTATACACATCTTAGCACAGAGTGCACAAGGTTGTGCTGTCACATAGAGGACTGAATCCTTTATACTTATTCCATGGTACGCCGCCTGTACTATTGCATTTTGTTCAGCATGCATCGACCTGCATAGTTCATGTCTCTGCCCTGATGGTATATTCAACTTGTCTCTCAAACATCCAACTTCGTCACAGTGCTTTAATCCTCTTGGCGCTCCGTTATATCCAGTAGTAAGTATCTGTTTATCCTTGACTATAACTGCACCAATCTGTCTTCTTGTACAGGTAGATCTTTTTTTGACCACTTCTGCTATTTCCATAAAGTATTCATCCCATGATGGCCTCATCAGAAATCACTTCCTTTTTTAATCTAAATATCTTGCATGGTTATCTTATATATTATAACACCGTGGAGCTAAATCGGTATAAGTTTTTTATCCTATATTTGTCAATTTATTGTTAAATATAGTAATTTAATCCAATTTAGCTCCACTCCGTATTAGTCTATTAAATTTTCTAATTATTGTGTACTATTTTGTTCCGAATAATCTGTCTCCAGCATCGCCTAAACCTGGTACTATATAACCGTGGTCGTTTAGTTTTTCATCTATAGAAGCTACGAAAATATCTACGTCATCGTGGTATTTTTGTACCTCTGCTATTCCTTCTGGAGCTGCAACTAGGTTCACTAATTTTATTGATTTAGCTCCTATTCTCTTTATAACATCTATTGCAGCTACTGAAGATCCACCTGTTGCGAGCATTGGGTCGATTATCAATACGTCTCTTGATTCCATATCCTCTGGCATTTTGCAGTAGTATTCAACTGGTTTTAATGTTTCTGGATCTCTGTATAGACCTAGATGTCCAACTTTTGCTGCTGGTAGTAGAGTAGTCATTCCGTCTACCATACCTATACCTGCTCTAAGTATTGGAACTATAGCTAGTTTTTTTCCTTCAAGGACTTTTGCTGTAGTCTTGCATACTGGTGTCTCTATCTCTACGTCTACTAGTTGCATATCTTTCGTAACTTCGTATCCGAGTAGTATTGTTATCTCTGTAAGTAGTTCTCTAAAATCTTTAGATCCTGTTTCCTGTTGTCTCATCATTGTCAACTTATGTTGTATTAGCGGATGTTTAACCTCTGTTACTTTTCCCATGAAAATTCCTCCATTAATTTAGTTATATATTATTTGTTATATTTCTCTTCTACTGCACTTATTAGGTCGACTCTCTTCTGATGTCTTCCACCTTCGAACTCGGTTTCTAACCAAGCGTCTACTATTTCAAGCGCTAGTCCTCTACCAAGTACTCTCTCACCTAGTGAAAGCATGTTTGCATTGTTGTGAGCTTTTGACATCTTCGCTGAAAATGTATCTGATACAACTGCACATCTTATGCCTGGCACCTTATTCGCTGCTAGAGATATGCCTATCCCCGTACCACAACACACGATTCCACAGTCGACGTCTTTTGCTGCTACTGCTTCGGCTACTCTTTGACCGTATATAGGATAGTCAACTGATTGTACAGCGTCATCTGCACCAAAGTCAATACAGTCGATTCCTTTTTTAGCTAGGTGTTCTATTATTTCACACTTCAAATTGTAACCACCATGGTCGCTACCAAAACCTATCTTCATGATTTTATCCTCCGTATATTTGTATGGTTATGCCTGGATTATCGCCTAAAATACAAGTTTTAAATCTCTCAACAGCCTGTTTTTACACTATCTCTGGATATTTTTAAATCTTTTGTACTATCTTTTTTACGCAATCCCCTATTTCGGTTCTTGTTTTTCTATATATATCAATTCCACCGCCGAATGGGTCGATTACATCCGAATCTCCCATACCTGCAAACCCTTTAAGAGTATACACCTTATCTTTATTTTTGGGAAGAGTTTGGAGCAAATAATTTTTATGTGAATTTGTCATCGTAAGTATCAGAGATGCGTCCTCCACCATTTTCTCAGTAAGTACAGTGCTTTCGTGTGTCTTCGCCTCTATTCCTATCTCTTTTAGCACTGATACTGCGTTTTCTGAAGCCTCTAGACCTTCTATAGCAGTGACTCCAGCAGAGTGAATGTAGTAATTATCTAGACTCTTAGCCGAATTTTTTATTTCTTCTTTCAATAGAAATTCTCCAATCGCACTCCTGCATGTATTTCCACTGCAGACTACGAGTATGTCCTTCTTGCCCTCTGCCCTTATCATCTTGTACCCAGCAGATTTTAATAGTCTATTCATTATAGCCTGACCCACCCCCTCCATAGGGAATATTTCAGAGTATACTACATCAACGTTTTCTTTATCCATTTCTATAAGTGCGTCGAACAAATTACTCGCTACTTCCTCCAGGCTTTCCCCTAGGTCAACTACAGTACCGTCGTATTTGTCAACTCTTTCACTCATGCACATCACTCCGGATTTTAATCCTTTTTCTCTATCTTCAGACACTAGTGAATTTATTTTTTCTATTACACCCTCATCTGATCCGTATACAACGTACACATCTGCATTTGGTGAGTAATGAGTGTATTTCATTCCCGGTGCCTTTGCTTTTACATTGTTGTCCGTCTTTTTATTCAATGTAGGATCTTCTAAAACCTCTCCAAGTACAGCTTCCAATTCTTCTTTTGTAACACTGCCTGGTCTGAGTATCATTGGCTTGTCCGATGTCAAATCCAAGACCGTCGACTCAAGTCCAAAGTTGCAATCTCCTCCTGTGATTATCCCGCTTACGCGTCCGTTCATCTCGTTTATCACGTGTTCAGACCTAGTTGGCGATGGTCTACCAGATATATTTGCAGATGGGGCCGCTATTGGAAGTCCTGCTGCCTTTATAAGAGCCCTGGCTATTTTATTTGACGGCATCCTGATAGCTACCGTATCTAACCCTCCACTGGTTCTTGAAGGTATTATAGATTTTTTGTTCAATATAATCGTGATCGGACCTGGCCAGAATTTATCAATTATCAACTTTGCCGTATCTGGAACTTCCTTTGCAAGGTTGTAAACTTCTTTTTTATCGTATATATGTACGATCAACGGGTTGTCGTTTGGCCTCCCCTTTGCCTCGTAAATTTTCTGTGCCGCCTCTTCATCAAGTGCATTTGCACCCAATCCATAAACGGTTTCTGTAGGGAATATCACTGTTTTTCCTTCTTTTAATAGTTGTGCAAACTCTTCTATTTTTTCCAAATCTACTTCGTCACAGTTCATCTTTTCTATTTTTGTATCCATGCTTTCACCTCTTTCAAAAAAAGTTGTCCCGGCGCTCAATTTGAGGCACCGAAACAACTTTTCATTAAACTGTATATTATTATCTATATTGCTGTCATCTTTTCTGTTTGGTCTACAGTTATCAATGAATCTAGCATCTCATCGATATCCCCATCAAGGAATGAATCCAATTTATATAGAGTTAAATTTATCCTGTGGTCGCTGACCCTACCCTGAGGGAAGTTGTATGTTCTTATTCTCTCAGATCTATCACCAGTACCTACCTGACTTTTTCTCTCTGCTGCAATGTCCTTGTTCTGCTCTGCCAATGCCTTGTCGTACAATCTAGCTTTAAGAACCTTTATAGCTTGTTCTTTATTCTTAAGCTGTGATTTACCATCTTGGCAAGATACTACTTCTCCTGTAGGTAAATGTGTAACCCTAACTGCCGAGTCTGTAGTGTTGACACTCTGTCCACCGTTTCCCGATGAACGGAATACGTCGATCTTAAGGTCATTTTGGTTGATTTCTATTTCTACATCCTCTACTTCTGGTAGCACTGCTACTGTAGCTGTAGATGTATGAATTCTTCCGCCTGATTCTGTAGATGGTATTCTCTGAACTCTATGAACCCCTGACTCGTATTTAAGTCTTGAGTAAGCTCCTTTCCCCTTTATAAGGAAGGAAACTTCTTTGTATCCGCCTACACCTGTTTCATTTGAGCTTAAAAGTTCCATCTTCCAATGTCTTCTTTCAGCATATCTAGTGTACATTCTAAACAAATCTCCAGCAAATAAAGCCGCTTCGTCACCGCCGGCTCCACCTCTTACCTCTACTATGACGTTTTTATCGTCATTTGGGTCTTTAGGGAGTAGAAGCACCTTAATTTCACTCTCTATCGGCTCTACCAAAGCTTCATTTTCTGCTATTTCCATCTTAGCCATCTCTCTGAGTTCTTCATCTGATTCTTCCTGAAGTATCTCTTTTGATTCAGCTATATTGTTTAGTACTTCCTTGTACTCTCTATATTTCATTATTATCGGTTCTAACTCTGCATGTTCTTTCACGTATTTTTGCCAAGTTTTTTGGTCGTTTATTATTTCTGGGTCACCAATTTTTTCACTTAGATCTTTATACGTACCTTCTAGTACCTCTAGTTTTTTTAGCATCTGCCCACCTCATTTAATCGTTACTCTCAGTCTTTTATTTTATCACAAATTATGTCCTATAACAACTCTATCAATACCACTTAAGTCCTTCTTTGTGTATATTTTTTTATAGCCGTTGCTTTTTAATATTTCACTGACTTCTTCTGCCTGGTCATGTCCTACTTCGTAAGCTAATATTCCGCCCTTTTTAAGATACTTCTTGGATTCTCTCGTAATATCCCTGTAGAAGTCCAACCCGTCAGTGCCTCCGTCTAGAGCCAATATCGGTTCAAAATCCTTGACCTGTTTTTGAAGTCCTTTTATATCTTCCCTCCTTATATATGGAGGATTTGAAACTATTAAATCAAATACCATTCCACTGTTTTCAATTGCTGAAAACATATTTGATTGTAGGAATTGAACCCTGTCGGCCACTCCGTTTGCCTCTGCATTTCTCGCCCCTACTTCAAGTGGCTTATCTGATATATCCAGACTAAGCACCCTGCTTTCTGGAAGGTACTTCGCGAGGGATACGGTTATCGCTCCTGATCCAGTTCCAATATCTACTATTTGAATCCTGCCAGCGAATATTTCTATCAATTCCTCGATCAGCGGCTCTGTATCCGGCCTTGGTATCAATACACCTTCTTCTACATGAAAATCGAGTCCCATAAATTCTCTGTTCCCCAATATATAGGCTATCGGTCTGCCGTCTTTTCTCATATCGTACATTTTTGTAAATTTATTTTGAATATCTTCCTCTAGTTCTTTATCGATATTCATGTGTATATATATGCGGTCGACATCGCCAAGCGCTCTAGACAGCAACATTTCCACATCCAACCTCGGAGTGTCTGATATATCTTCCAACCCAGCCGAGTACTTTGTGATCAACTCTCTGATCGTCATATTTTTTCACCGCCACAGCTTTTATAATCTAAAAATCCATCTCTATCCAATACGGATTTCAGCGATGCTATCGCTACCTCCAACTGGCTGTCATCTGGTTCCTTTGTAGTGAGGTACTGAAGCATCATTCCTGGATAAGCAACCGCTCTAGTCAAATGATTGTCGTATCTTCCGAGAAGTTTTATTATCTCGTATGCTATACCCGAAACCACTGGTACACATATTATTCTGACCACAATTCTAAGTAGCGGGTTCGGCCATCCGAAGAAAGAGAACAGTATAATAGATGTAATCATCACTATGAATAGGAAGTTAGTCCCGCATCTAGGATGTAATCTCTTGTACTTTCTCGCATTTTCCGGAGTTAAGTCTTCCTCGTTTTCAAAACAGTGTATAGACTTATGTTCTGCCCCGTGGTACTCAAACACCCTCTGAATATCCTTGTTCTTGGATATGACAATTATGTATGCAAAGAGTATGCATATCCTTATTCCGCCCTCTATCAAATTTAGCGCGATGTCATTTGTCACCCATCTGCCAAATAAGCCTCCTAAAAGAGTCGGTACTAGCATGAAAAGGCCAACTGATATAAACGTAGCTAGTATGAGCGATATTACCACCATAGCGTCGTTTGCCTTGTCTTTAAATATTTTATCGATAAATTTATCGAATCTATCTTTTTCTACTTCAGTTTCATCTCCTAGAAATACATCGGAAGAGTAGTTCAGAGAATTTATCCCACCAATCATTGTTTCTATCATTGTGAGAGCACCTCTTAGGATTGGTATCTTACCTGCCGCCTTACCGTTTACCCAGCTGTCAACGCTTTCTTCTTTTACAACTATTTTACCGTTGTTGTCCCTTACAGCTATGGCACCGTGTTTTGCGGATTTCATCATGACGCCTTCTATCACCGCTTGACCGCCTACAGAGTAGTTTTTCATGATTCACCTCTTTTACAACGTTTTTTATCTATTTTTATACAAAAAAGGAGTCGGTACGCTCCAACTCCAGTTTTACTATTATTCCATATTGAATCTTTTTTTGAATTTGTCGATTCTTCCACCTTTTTCCATTGTTTTCTGTTTACCAGTGTAGAATGGATGGCATTCTGAACATATTTCAATTTTTATCTCATCTTTAGTTGATCCGGCGATGAATGTGTTACCACAAGCACAACGTACTTCAACTGGAGCATATTTTGGTTGTATATCTTTTTGCATTTGATTCACCTCGCTTTTTTTATCTAAACTTTTCAGAATAAGTTATCTTTCTCATATTAACAACTACATTATTATATCACAAGCATCTATGTCAATCAAGATAATTTCTTCGCTGTTTATAATTTATTTTAACATAATTAATTTGTCTTTATTGCTTTTATAAACTCTTCGCTGTTTTTTGTCTTTCTTAAGATTTCTAGAAGAGTATCCGTAATTTCCATCACTGAATTGTTGCTCATTTCTCTTCTCAATTTCCATACAACAGCTTTTTCATCCTCAGACAATAGAAGTTCTTCCCTTCTAGTTCCTGATTTATATATGTCTACGGCTGGGAATATTCTCTTCTCAGCTAGTTTTCTATCTAGATGTAATTCCATATTTCCAGTTCCCTTGAATTCTTCAAAAATCACATCGTCCATTCTAGATCCTGTTTCTACTAAGGCTGTTCCAAGTATAGTAAGCGATCCGCCCTGTCTTATGTTTCTAGCCGCTCCAAAGAATTTCTTAGGACCGTACAATGCCCCTGGGTCAAGCCCACCTGACAATGTCCTACCTGTAGGCGATATCGTCATATTATAAGCTCTTGCAAGTCTTGTGATACTATCTAGTAGTATCACTACATCTTTTCCATGCTCCACAAGTCTCTGTGCTCTATTTAACACCATTTCTGCAACCTTTACATGGTGGTTAGACACCTGGTCAAATGTAGAGTATATTACCTCTCCATCTATCGACTCTCTCATATCTGTTACTTCTTCTGGTCTTTCATCTATAAGTAATACTATCAACTGCACATCTGGATAATTTCTCGATATACTGTTTGCTACACTTTTAAGTAAAGTTGTCTTCCCAGCCTTTGGAGGCGCTACTATAAGCCCTCTTTGTCCCTTACCGATCGGTGAAATAAGATCTATAAGTCTTGTAGCTATCTCATTTTGATCTCTTTCAAGAGATAGTCTTTCTTCTGGGTAAATAGGTGTCAACTGTTCAAAGCTAACTCTTTTCACTGCTGTTTCTGGAAGCTCTTCATTTATTTTTTGTACGTAAAGAAGCGCTCTAAATTTCTCACCAGTCTTAGGATGTCTAGTTATACCTTTTATCTTATCTCCAGTTTTCATATTAAATCTTCTGATCTGTGATGGCGATACATATACATCGTCTTCAGTTGAAAGATAATTTGATCCTCTTAGGAAACCAAATCCATCCTGAAGTATTTCTAATACTCCTTCTACCTCATCCTCTTTTGATGTATTAAATTCATCCACTATCTTCGATTCATCTACCTGCTTAGGAATATAATTACTTGGTTTAGAATAATAATTGGGTTTTCCACCTTGTCTGTCTACACCTTGTTGAGTTCTGCTGTCTACGCTGTTTTGAGCATACTTATCTGGACTGTTGTTTGTCGAGTTGGCCCCATTATTGTAGTTGTTGTACCCGTTATTGTTGTTGTAGCTATTGTTATTGTAACCGTTGTTATTATTGTATCCATTATTGTTGTTGTAGCTATTGTTATTGTAACCGCTGTTGTTATTATATCTATTATTGTTATTGTATCCACTATTATTATATCTATTATTGCTGTTGTTATACCCGTTATTGTTTTGATATCTATTATTTTGATAGCTATTGTTGTTCTGATATCCACTGTTATTTTGTGAATAATTGCTGCTATTAGTTCCCCTATGGTTCTGTCCGTAGCTATTCGTGTTGTTTTGTGAATAATTATTTCTATTTGTATTGTAACTTCTAGGTTGTTCGACTGTCACATTTGGTTCTCTGTCCACTACAACCTGGTCCCCGTTTTCAATCTCCATAATATCGTTTGTATCTATATTTTCTTCAGCCCTAATCTCTTCTGTATTGCTCGAATTATTTCCCCTAGCCTTAGTAATAAGATCTCTTAGCTCGTGTTTCCTGTATCTTGTTATTGATTTTATGTTTAATTCTTTGGCTATCTGTCTTAATTCAGCCAAACTCATTGATTCTAATTCATACTGATTACTCAAGATAATCCTCCTTTTCCACTTTTGATTATTGTCCCCCATATATTTTTGAAATTAAAGGCATGTATAGAGATAAGCCGTTGTAATGACTATTCCTTATAATAACACTTTTTATGTATACAGGTCAATAAGAAGTTGCTAAATGTCGAATGAAATATACATTTGTAAGCCTGTACTCGTCCCATTTCATTCGTTTGCACGGCGACAGTGCCACTCCCTATTCACACCATTAATTTATACCATATCTAGAGGTCACGTAATTCTCACATTAAATTCACACCATTAATTTATACCATATCTAGAGGGCACGTAATTCTCACATTAAATTCACACCATTGATTTATACCATATCTAGAGGGCATGTAATTTTCACATTAAATTCACACCATTAATTTATACCACACATCTAGAAGTTACATATAATTCTCACGTTAAATTCATATTATTGATTTATGCATATAGAAATGAGGAAGACATACCTCCATAAGAGGGAGCACATCTTCCTCAGATTCAAGAATGATTTTGTAAACAATCTTTCTATAGTAGTTAAAATGTACCGGCTATCACTGTAAGTACCGTTGTTATACTAGTGAGTATCATTATACCCACAATTCCAACTGCTATTAGTTTTTTCGTTTTCTTCTTATTTTTAGCCAAATTATCTACCTCCATTGTAAATTTAGTGGTGGACATCTTTCTTAAATTATTTTTTAGGACTCGACTTAATTTTTCCCATTTCTAGCTCTCTTGATTCTGTTCTTATCATTTTTCCATCAGCCGTCGCTATGACATTTGAATCGACACCGTAATTTTTGCATACACCTCTCAGGTAGTTGATGAAGTCTTCTTTTAAATCTTCTTTTTTAAGTGCGTAATCCACTGTGGCTTCCAAGAACCCTAGTTTATCACCTACATCGTATCTTCTTCCTTCAAAGTTGTAAGCATACATCGCCTCTTTTTGAGATAGAACTTTCAATGCATCTGTAAGTTGAATTTCTCCACCTTTACCAGCTGGTAAGTCCTCCAAGACGTCGAATATCTCTGGTGTAATTATGTACCTTCCAAGTATTGCGATATCAGAAGGCGCCTTGTCTGGATTAGGTTTTTCAACCATATCTTTAACCTTGTATACCCTGTCTTCTATGAACTTGCCAGATATTATACCGTATTTATTTGTATCCTCGTGTTTTACGTCTTGAACTCCGAGTATAGTTGTCCTATATTCATCATATGCATTCATCAACTGTTTTAGACATGGAACTTCACTATCGACGATATCGTCACCGAGCATAACTGCAAACGGCTCGTCACCTATGAAGTATCTAGCACAGTAGATAGCATCTCCAAGTCCCTTAGGCTCTTTCTGTCTTATATAGTGAATGTTTATCATGTTAGAAATATTTTGTACTACTTCTAGCAATTCTTTTTTTCCTTTTTTCTCTAAGTCTAACTCGAGTTCTACTGATTTATCAAAATGATCCTCTATTGATTTTTTATTTCTTCCTGTAATTATAAGTATTTCTTCTATACCAGATGCCACAGCCTCTTCAATTATATATTGTAGGGTAGGTTTGTCAACTATAGGTAACATCTCTTTCGGTTGTGCTTTTGTCGCTGGTAGAAATCTAGTACCCAATCCAGCGGCAGGTATGACAGCTTTTCTCACTTTAACTTGCATGACATATTCTCCTCATAATCTTATTTTTAAATGAAGCTTCTGTTTGTACCAGAAAACTCATTGATAATTCAACGTTTTCAGAGGTCAAATACACCACTGAAATTAGAACGGTACTTGTCCACTAACACAGACGACCGCTCTTTGGTTACACCTTAAGTTTACATATAATGGGCTTAAATTGCAAGGTTTATTGTGTTACATCTTTCTCAAGTTAAATGGTGATTCAACGCTTCCAGTGTCGATTGTAAAATTCAACAATAAATTGTAGTTTTTGGGCAATATAAAAATGTAGGAAAACCTACATTTTTATATTGCCTTTTTCCTACAATTCCATTTTACCCTTTACATGGATCAAATCCGACACCGAAAGTTCTGAATCTCTATTTAAACACTTCAACATTGATTTAAACATTACACCCTTGAATTAAATATTCCACCTTGCAATTTATCGAATTCCTCATTTGACAATTTAATTTCTTTTTCTAAAATCTTCAATAGTCCAGCCGTCAAAAAGCGTGGTCTTTGGAACTATGAGCGAAAAAGTTAATCAATCATTTATCGGAATACCACATCAAAGAGTTATAGAAATGCTGATGTATAAAGCCGAGTCAGTTGGAATTAAAGTGATTCTCACAGAAGAAAAAATAATTATATTAGAATTTATAACCTAACATAAATTTATCACTCAATAAAATATGCTTCTATCTGAAATATTTTGTCTTTATTTTCAATATAGCTACTTCTTTATTTTTATTTATCCTACATCTTTCTTTTTTTAGTCCGTTGACTATTTTACATTAGTTTTGACTATATATTCAGTGTTTTTGAGTTTGAGCATAATAAAAGCCGTAGTCAGTCTACGGTTTTTATTATGCTCAAGATATTTAAAATAATATCCGTCTGAGCGTATTCATTTTTCAAACAACACCCTATGTCAATTTTTCAAGTTCTGCTAGCAAACTGTCAAATTTATCGATAGCCTTTTCGATCGGTTTTGTGTCGGATAGATTTACATTGTGTTTCTTAAGCAATTTCAGCGGTTCGTCAGACCCACCTTCTTTTAAGAATGATACGTAGTTTTCTGCTCCATTTTTTTGGATGTCATCTACGAAAGTGAGGGCAGCGCTAAGCCCTGTTGCGTATTTGTATACGTAGAAACTATCGTAGAAATGTGGAATTCTCGCCCATCCCGATTTTGAAAACTCGTCCACCTTAAAGTCTTTCCCGTTGTATTTTTGAAGCAAGTTACCCCAGATGTCGTTCATCACTGCGGCGTTTACGTTCTCTCCTTTCTCTATTTTGTCGTGGATTTCTCTTTCAAACTCTGCGTACATCGTCTGAGTGAATAAGGTACTCTTTATTAAATCTAGGTACTGAGAAATATAGTACGCCTTCTCGTCCTTGTTCTTCGCTTCTTTTATAAGTCTTTCATACAGCAGCGACTCGTTCGTGATAGATGCTACCTCGTGAGTAAATATCGACGGAGTTGCATTGCTGTAGCTTTGGTTGTTCTCCGATAGATAGCTGTATACCGCGTGCCCTAACTCATGCGCTAGGGTAGACACAGAGTCTAAGGAGTTGTTGTAATTTAACAGTACATATGGATGGTCTCCGTAAATAGATAGGCTATAAGCTCCTCCTACTTTTTTCTTGCCCGAGTACACGTCTATCCAATTTTCATTGAACGCCCTATAAAGTGTATCGCTGTATTCTTTCCCTAAAGGTGCAAAAGTAGTGTAGATTATTCCCTGTGCTGTATCGTATGAAATCTCCTTATCAACAGGTTTTACTATCGGCGCATTCAAGTCGTAAGCACATACCTTGTCGACTCCTAATTCTTTTTTTCTAAGCGCTGTGTATTTATGCAGTCCATCTAGTCGGTTGTTCACTGTGTTTATTAAATTATCGTACACCCTTTCATCTATATGATCCGAGTCCAAATACATATCTCTCGCATCCTTGTATCCTCTGGCCTGTGCGTAGAATATATTTTTTTTAACCTGACCTGCAAGTAGGCCTGAAAGTGTGTTTATGTTTTTGTAGTATGTTCCGTATTCCTTTTGGTACGACTTTTTCCTAATGGCCCTATCACTGTTTTCCATGTCTGTGGCATACTGACCTGGAGTCATACCTATATCTTTGTCCATATTGCTAAAGAGTTCGTACACCGTCCCAGGGAGACTGCTTATATAAGACGCCTTATTTAATATACTTTCAGTCTGTGGGTCGAGGTATCTCGACTTGTTCCTTCTAACATCTGTCAAATACTTACCGTATTTCTTGTTTATCTTATAATTTCGCTTCGCTTGGGTATAGGTCTTGAGCGGCATCTTAGCTATCTCTGACTCCAACTTCGATGTTATTTCAGTATAATCAGTGGCCACCTTGCTTATACTTTCACCCATGTCCGAGTACTTATAGTCGCTCTTGTTCACGTCTTGGCTTAGTTTTGTGTAAGCTGACAACTTTTCTAATCTTATATCCAACTTTTCTTTTACCTCTAGAGCGAAAAGAAGATGAGTTGGCGACTTGGTTGCCTTGCCCAAGTAGTTTTTAAGTTCCTTGACGTCCCCTTTGAAGTTTTTGACTTCCTTTTCCCAATCTTCGTCAGTTGCAAATAGCTTATCTAATTTCCAACTGACCCTCTGAGAACTATCGTATATACCGCTATTTTTGCTTTCTTTCTTATCGTTTTCTACTTTTTGTACTTCTTGTATTTTTTCTGATTTTTGATACGATTGTTTTTCAAGCTTATCTGGCAGACTCTCGCCTGTATTGCTCAATGTCTCTATCCTATCTTCGTCCATATGATTGAGTTTGTCGTTGATTTCAATGCTAAATAGCGACATACAAAATGCACATAACACTATCGGTATTAATTTTTTGAACAAGTCTTTACTCATCGAAGTCATCCTTTCCAATCTGTCTATATAGTTTCAATACGTCGCATTTAATACGCCTCTATAGATTTTAGGATGTCTCCTTTTCGTATAATTATTCCCTCTTGAATATATCATTTCCGAGTCTCTTATCCACAATTTTTGTCAATTTTGGTGGATAAATTGTGTATAACTTTTGAAACCCTTGATTTTGCTTGTACAGTTATCCACAATTAATCCACATCCTGTTAATAATCTCTATAATTAACTTTTTCTTTGCTATATCGATTTTAGCCCATATCATTTTTATTTCAATACAAATAATTTTTTTCATTTATTTTATGCTTTACTTCGCCTATTCATTTTTAAATTTAATTCTCTTATTCATTTTGATCATTTATCGTCGTTATGATTTACTTTGCGCAAATTTTTGTCACCAATACAGTCATGTCGTCTTTTATTCCATCTGGTTGCAATTCTAGACTTTTGTCTAATATAGACCTCGCTATCGAACTTGGATTGGTCGTAGCTATCGTGTCTAAATAGTATATCAACCAATTGTCTCCTAGATCGTTGTCTATCCCTGCATCTATTATTCCGTCTGACACCATGATTACGAAGTCCCCGTCACCAACATCTGCATTTCGCCTCTCTATATTTATATCGGATAAAATTCCAACCGGCAGTGAAGATGATGATAATAGGTCAGTATCTCCTTTGCTCCTCTTGATGTAAGTTGAGCAGGCTCCCATCTTAATCGTGTCAAGCGCTCCCCTTCTTAGGTCTATTATTCCTAAATCCAGAGTAGAGAACATCTCATCTGATGATTTTAACATGAGCATATTGTTTATTGTATCGATAATTATATCGTCCTCAATTTTTGCATCCATCATTTTTTCTAGTATATCTATTGTAGCTGAGGACTCTTCGTACGCCTTCTTGTCCTTGCCCATTCCGTCGCTTATAGCCATCATGTATTTTCCGTCATCGATTTCCATAAATGTGTAGTTGTCACCACAAAATACATCTCCCTCTCGTGACATCGACGCCACTTCGGTGATTGCCTTATAGTTTTGAGCTTTGGTAAATACACATTTACATCTATCACCCATTCCATTACAGCCAATTTTTCTCGCCGTCAATTCCTCTCCTATAATCTCTGAAAGTGCTGAGGTTATCTTTTTATCGCATAACTTGCCGTTTGCACAGATTCTTTTGTCGATTGCTATTTCAAATTCGTTTCCAGCCTTTGTTATATAGCTTACCTTGTCCACATCAACTCCATGTCTCTGTAGATTGTCGTAGATATTTTTTTCTTTTTCTAAATCCAGCATTATATTATTCTCCAAATCCTTTGATAGGGATTCTATGGACTTGGATATACTTCTTATCTGATTAGCTATCAATTTCCTGCTTTCGGAAAATTTATTGCTCCATTCGTAGTCCAAGGCAAACATCCTGTAATAGTATGTAGCCATCTTTACCACAGCCTCTGGTTTCATACACTCCTTCCTAAAGGTAGTGTTGACATCCTCAACTGTTATATCTCCAAGTTCTTCTACAGTGGCAATAATGTCGAATATCCTTGTATATGTATAGTTGAACTTGCTATCCCAACATCTTCGTCTCATACTGCAAGTCTTGCACTCGTCGTTGTATATCATATCCACTACGGTCGCTATATCCCTCTGGTCTAAGATTTTATCTCTCTCCCTTATCCTGTCAAAGGTCTTAGCTAGGTCTGCATATGTTTTATGTATACTGTCGAGCCTATTTTTTGTTAAATCTCTACTCCTTTCTATATAGTCGTTTACCTTTTCATTTGAAGATATATTGCTGGTTATCAGCTTTTCTATTTTTGAAAACACCTTATTGGGCATAAGTATGACTATCATGCTGGCTATTAATATATCCCTTATCTGCATCATATTACTCGATATTCCAGTTGTGTAGGTGTAGATTATCACCCAACTCAGAATATACCCCAGTATACAGATGTATTTATTTATCTTATTAAACACTCCCGAGATTAATCCCGCAAATGCGTAGATTCCCATGTATACGGCTGTAGTCACATCGTTTATTAAAAATGCGATCCCGACTACAACTCCTGTGCTGGCACCCATAGTGGAGCCACCTATTATAGCTGTCATGAGTATTACAACTGTAGAGAGCACTGTCCTAAACGATACGCCTAGAATAGATATCTCCCCAATACCCATTATCGTGAATGTCACCAGTAAGGTGACTGATATAGCTTCTTCCGGCCTGACGGACATCCGGTTTTTCACATTTGCAAGCAGGTCTGTTCCATATGAAAAAATATATATGGATACAAAAGTGACGATTCCTTCTGCCCCGGCCATCATCAGGTCATATGTCATCTTGTTGGAGAACAAAGCCTGTCCAACAGAGATGGCCAGGACGCTACCCGCCCCTAACAACGAATACCAGAGCACCTTCTCGCATTTTTTGATCGGCCTGCTAAATGCCAGGATCACCACGAGACAAACACAGTACTTCGCTACGTAAAGTCCAGAATTCCCTGATAGCATTGTGCCCAAGAGCGCCGATGCGAACACTGGAATCCTGTATCTGTCGTACTTTACCGTGCAGATAAAAAACGCTAATCCCAGAGGAGCTATCGATTCTACTAATATAGATCTGCTGAGTAAGAAAGCAATCGCCATCATACACGCTGTCGCTAAGCTCATCATCCTCAGTGCACTTCTAAATACATTAATTCTCTCTGGTCTTTTTTCAATTGCAGCTACACTTTTTTGCATACTCACAACTCCCCTTGTATTTTTTCATTCGTAAGTTCGAAATTCCTTTGCTCTCCAGTTTGAAATTCTCTAGATAATTTACTCACTGGTTTTCTAGCTAGTTTTCTAGCTTGTAGATTGATAAATCGGCAAATGCGTCCCCTAAAACACAACCGCCTTACATCTTTCTTAAACTTAATATACAAAGAGTGTATCAAAAGAAATGCCTTTATTTTGTCAAAAACGGGTTGCGAAATCAAAAAATATTCCTACAGATTTCCCTCCTTTTCACATATAATCCCCTCTAAATTATCGTACTCACTCACGGTTATTTCTTCAAATCCTAGCTTCTTCATCGTTATGTTTAAAATTTCTACACCTGCCGTTATAATATCCGCGCGTTTTTCCTGTAATCCAGGTAGAGCTTTCTTGTCGCCTACTGACATTTTCTTGAGGTTTTGTAGAATAAGCTCAACATCTTTTTTGCATATTTTACTGTTGTGTACTTTTTCCATTGAATATACCTCGAGTTTTTGATTCATTGCAGATAGAGAGGTTATTGTTCCACCTATACCTATTAGTTTTTTTATCCCCATCGATTTTACGATTTCGACAGTTCCCAGTATCTGTTTATTTAGGAATTCTTCCATATCTAAGTATTCTTGTGAGTTTACCTGGTCTTTGGATAGAAATTTTTCAGTCATCCTCAATGCTCCCACGTTTTCACTCTTGTTATACCTTATTCCGTGAGAGTTTCCTACTACAAACTCAGTTGATCCTCCGCCTATGTCGAGGACTAAGACTAATTCTTCGCTATTTTCATCGGATTTTAAACTGAATACAGTCTCTGCACTGCTTATACTACCTGCATTACTTACACTTCCTATACCGCCTACACTACCTGCACTGCTTACACTTCCTGTACTATCCAATCCCTCTATTACTCCGATCAAGCCGAGGTCAGCTTCTTTTTCACCTGGCAGTATCTCTACTTCGATTCCAGCCTCTTCTTTGGCTCTTCGAATGAATTCACTGCTGTTTTTCGCATCCCTCAGCGCAGATGTACCCATGCAATAGAGCCTCTCGCAACCTTCTTCACCACAGATTGCCTTAAATTCAACTAAGGCCTCGATATTTCTATCGATTGCTCCCTCTGTTATATTTCCCGTCTTGTCTACCCCTTCGCCTATCCTAGTCGTGTTTACGAACTTTCTTCTATTTTTTAATTTTCCATCCTCGTAATCGGCAGTCAACAGTCTCATAGAGTTTGTCCCGATATCTATTGCACCTATTCTCATCTTTTATCCTCCTAAAAATAGCCCTACCTCGATATCGTCTGAGGTAGAGCTTTTATTCTATACACGTCTATCTGTTTTGGTTTTGGTTTTGGTCTATATCTATGTACACTATTTCTCCCGATTTGACCATTCCAAGTTTTTGTCTCGCCATCTTCTCTAAGTTAGATGTGCCTGATTGAGATTTCAACCTTACTATCTCGGCATCAGTTTCCTTTATCTGCGAGTTGATTTTTGAGATTTCTGTTTTGTATTCTCGGTATTTTAGGTACTCAAATCTGAAACCACCTATCATTCCCACGCATAGAGCTCCTATAAATATCATAACTGCAATATATTGACCTGTAAATCTTTTTCTTAAGTTTAAATTCAAGTCTACACCTTCTTATAGTATTTATTTATTCTTGCCAAGCTTATGTTTATTGCTAGATTTATGCTTCTTGCTGCATTTATGCTTCTTAGTTATTTTATCTTTCTTAAGTTTCTTAGGTCTCTTATGTTTCTCGAGTCTTTTTTTCATCCTTTTACAAATCCTAAGGACGATGCTTGGCACTAAGAATATAATATCAAATACTAGATGTAATGAATAGATTAGAACGTAATACAAATTGTTTATAAAAGCGACTATACACAGTACCAGTTTCTTGATTGATTTTGTAATAAAAGATATTAAGCAATTGAAAAGCTTCAAAATAAATCTACTTATAGTGTAGTAATACATAGTAAACCCTAGAAATAAGGCGATAAAATGATAGTATCTCAGATCAAAGTGCTCAGTCAGGTTGATGGTCAGAAATATCACCAATGTCGACATGATCCAGAAACATATATCAAACACCGCCGAAAAGTATTTCAAAAACTTAAAGTTTGCCTTTAGAGCTCTGTACAGGTCAAATAGGAAACCTATCGCAATCCCGCCGTAGATGGTCACATAGAAGATACCCAAACTCTGAGTAAAAGGCGTCATCTATTTGAACACCTTCTTGAAAAAGCTCTCTTGAGGTTTTCTAGCCTTTGCGTAGACTATTGAGTTTATAGTTCCGTCTATATTTATAATGTTCTCATCTAGGCTGAGCTTGCTCATATCCATTTCCTCTCCCTCGATCACCATCTCACCCGCAACCGTTCTTACCTCTACCTTCTTATCCGTAAAGGAGTAGATATGCTCTACGCCGGAGATGACGAGGTTAGATCTATCCTTCATACTTATGTTTTGCTCCATAAAAATCCCCCCAGTACATTTTCATTGATACTACTTTAAATATACTGAGGGCAAGCCAATTTTATTCTAACTTTAATTATTTTTTTCTATTTATTTATACATGTAGCTTATCAATTTGCATACCTCGACTTTTTCTACTGTATTAATCCCGCCTAGATAATAATTCCGCGACCTGTTCTCAACTTTCTACTGTACAGACTACTCTATTATCCTGTACATTTCTTTGGCGTCGTTTTTTAGTACGTGTTCCTTGATATCTAGAACCTCGTATTTTATGAGTTTCTCGCCAAATCGTATCTCGATGATATCCCCTGCCTTTACTTCTACTGAAGATTTTACGACTTTTCCATTTATCTGAACGATCCCCTTGTCGCAGGCATCCTTAGCCACTGTTCTTCTCTTGATTATTCTAGATACCTTTAGGTATTTATCTATTCTCATTATAACCTCCTTCTGCTACTACCTCTATAGGCTGATTGCCCTATAGCTTATTTCAAAAGCGTATAAGTTTAGCTTTCGCAAATTAAATGGTGATTCAACGCTTTAAGTTGGCTTTATGCCCGCCACCTATAAATGTGGGGACATTTATCTCAAGTTATACGCAAAAGGACTGCTCCTAAATGAGACAGTCCACAGCATACGCGATTCTTATAAATTTTAATACCTTAACGTTGAATTGACTATTTCAAATGCCAACCCGAGTATTTTAGTGAAAAATTATTCTACACTGATAAACTCATTCTCCACTAAATAAAAAACTTGCCGCCCACCCATATAGGTGGGTGACAATCTTTCTGAAGTTATTATTTATTTATCATATCTTTAAGACCTTTTCCAGCTTTGAATACTGGAGCTTTTGAAGCTGGTATATCTATTACTTGTTCTGGATCTCTTGGGTTTCTTCCTTGTCTAGCTGCTCTTTCTCTTGTTTCGAAAGTTCCAAATCCTACTAATTGTACTTTTTCGTTCTTAACTAATGCTTCTTCAACAGAGTTCATGAATGCATTTAATGCAACCTCTGCTTCTTTTTTTGTTAGTCCACTCTTTTCAGACATTTTTGATACTAATTCTGCTTTATTCACGATACTTACCTCCTAAAATTTTTTCTTTTCTAATTTAATTAGTTGTTACTATTATTTTAAACCTCAACCTACATGAAATCTAGATATTGACGATAGTCCTCTAAATAGCCGTAAGATAAAAGTTCTATATATCTGACAAAATATCCTTTTTTATTTGCTTTATTTCTCTTTTTTTTGCCTCATCCCAGTACTTGTCCATTTCTTCTAGAGACATCTCCTCTAGTTTACGTCCGGACTCGATGGTCTTTTTCTCAACGTAGGCAAATCTTCTGACGAATTTATCAGTCGTTAGGTTGACTGCTTCCTCTGGATCTACATTTAAGAACCTTGCGAGATTTACTACAGAAAATATCAAATCTCCCAACTCTTCTCTTATGTATTTTATATTCCCAGGCTTTATTTCGTCAAGTAGTTCTCGATATTCTTCTTTTATTTTTTCTAAAATATCATTTATCTCGTCCCAATCAAAGCCGACTAGAGCAGCTTTTCTCTGTACTTTTTCAGCCTTCATGAGGGCGGGTAGACTCTTTGGAATCCTGATGAGTCCGTCGGTGACCGTTGACTCTCCCTTTTCATCTTTTTTGAGTTTTTCCCACGTTTGTGGTGAAGATTTTAGTCCGAGTTCCACATTAAACACATGTGGATGCCTGTGAATCATCTTTTTACAAACGGATTTCACCACATCTCTAAGGTCGAAGTACCCTTCTTCCTTACCTATCTGCGCATGAAGAACCACCTGTAAAAGCACATCTCCAAGTTCTTCTACCATCTCTTCATCATCCTCGTTGTCTACAGCATTGTTCAGCTCGTACGCCTCTTCTATGATAAATGGTTTTAACGACTCGTGTGTCTGAGCCTTGTCCCATTCACATCCGTCTGGCGCCCTGAGCGCCGATACAACTCTCTCTAGATCTGCAATGTTATTATATTGCCTCTCTTCGGATTTGGAAACGTATAGACTAGTAAGGTAGTCAAATTCATTTTCGCTTCTGTCGAGCTCAAATAGTTTTACTTCCTTCTTACTCTCCAACCCTTTGATACCAGCACCTTTAACTATAACTATTGACTTATCGTAGGGATAATATTCACTTAACTTCAATTTGACCTCAGATGCGATGAAACTATCGTATGTCTGGGTTATGATGAGGTCTTTGTGAACATCTAGGTACGTTTCATTCATTTCAAAGGCATCTATCAACGAAAAACCGTTAGAAGGATCTAAGGCTAGGTATTCAAACATAGCATCTACAAAGGACATAGACGCCACTGTAGACGTTTTGACCCCATTTTGTAGTGCTAGTGCTTCTATTAGCCCAACTGTCTTCTCAGCTACTCGAGGATGCCCTGGCACTGCGTAGACTAGATCTCCATTTTTTGATTCTTTGACGATAAATTCAGCTATACTTTCGTATACACCTTCGAAATTCTTTTCTCTCTCGTAAAAATCGTCGAGCGAGGTATAATTTATTTCGCCTCGTAATTTTTCAATTATCGGGTGTTTTTCAGTTCGAAGAAATATTCTCGAGCTAGACTTAAGCAGGTCCATAGCTCCTTTGCTTATCAAAGAAATATCTCCAGGTCCCAGACCCACAATGTAGATCTCGCCCATTTTATCACCTCTATCTTCTCACAAGTTTAGTTCTTTTCAAAATTTTATATATTTTGTCGCCCTTAGGCATAGCGTGTATCTCGTCTTCGCTTATCGCACCTATTCCCAGTACAACCAACACGTAGACAAGTCCGCCTACACAGATTGCCACTACTGTAGATAAACTGTTTCCAAGCACATTTGAAACGACACCATAACTCAATTTCGCCATTATGTACATGGTGATCACTGTGATTAGAGGCTTGATTATAAACTCCATCTTTGAGAGTTTTAAATTCATTTTTCTCATAATGTATACGATATTTATACTAGCAGCCACTAAATAAGCTGTGACCGTTCCAAGACCTGACCCTAGTATATTTATATCATGAATTCCAGTTAATGTATAGCTTATTATTATTTTACACATCATACCGATTATTAAAGACACTACTGGAACTATCGGTTTACCCATACCCTGTAGTATCCCATTTGTAGTCTGTATAAGTCCTAGGAAAATACAACAAGGTGCAACTGTAAACAAGATTACCCCCAGTCCAGCTGGCTCTCTAGGATACAGTAGATGCATTATCGGAGTAGCAAGTGCCGCCATCCCAAATGCACAGGGTAGTACTATCATCAATGTTACCTTTATAGCTGTCTTAGTATCTTTTCTAGCCTTAGCTTTATTTCCAAGTGCGTATGAGGCTGCTATTGCTGGCACTAGGCTCATGCTTAGAGCTGTCGTAATGACAGAAGGCATATTGACTATAGTCATCGCCATACCTGTAAGCTGTCCTAGCATAGAGTTTGCCATCATGTATGTAAACCCTGCCGCCTGAAGCCTTCTAACTACTATTACAGTATCCATCATATTCACAAGTGGCATGACACATGCTCCAATTGTTATTGGAATTGTAACAACCAGTAGGTTCTTAAGTATTGTCGAGAAACTCTCCTCTTTGAATTTTGCTCCTTCAAGAGATTCGCGTTTCCTGTTCTTAGTTCCGAGTGCGTATATAAGTATCAGGAATATCAATGATGCAGCCGAACCTATCGTAGCTCCTGAAATGGCTCCAGCAGCCCCGTATTCGGCTCCTGACGCCTTGTATAGTATATATGCAAGGTACAATCCTAGGAAGACCCTTACAATCTGTTCTACGATTTGTGACAAAGCTACCTTCGTCATATCCCTTTTACCCTGGAAGAATCCTCTGTACGCAGACATCACTGGTACGAATAGCAAGGCTGGTGCTATTGCCTTCATCGAATAGTAGGCATTTGGATTTTTCATAATATCGTTTACTATTACACTAGATCCAAAGAACAGTATCAGAAACGCTATAATTCCCGTCATGAGAAGTATGCTTCTAGATACCTTGAATATTTTAACAGCTCCCCTATTGTCCTTTATCGCTACTTTTTCCGATACTAGTTTTGCAACCGCTGTCGGGAATCCTGCCGTAGCCAAGGTAAAAAACAAGGTGTAAACGGGATAGGCAGCTTGGTAGTATCCCATCCCACTTGAACCGATCATGTTCGCGAGTGGAATTCTAAAAAACGCCCCAAGTATTTTTATAATTACTCCTGCCACTCCCAATATAAGTGCACCCTTGAGAAAAGAGTCCTTATTTTTGTTTGTGTCCATATTAAACCTCCAAATTGTTTCTGAGCGTTATATGATGATTTGAATAAATTACTAGCTACTAGCCGTTTATTCTCGAAAATAGATACTTGAATCACCATTTAACAAAAACTAATATACCACACTTTCGTTGGAATATACAAGAAGTTCAGGATATAAAAGCACAAAAATCCGAAAAAAATGGTTGATTCATTTAATTTTAACTAAACGATCAACCATTTTTTATCGTGTTTCTCGTACTTACTGAACTTGTTTTCCTAAAAAATGTGCTGCAACTTTTAATGATTTTTCTTCATTGACAAGTGCTCCATCGTTATCTTTTGAGATCAGCATTATAAGTCCTATGCAATCTCCTGAATCACTTATAACTGGTACTACGTATTGAGCGAAATAGTCTTTTGCGTCATCTCTGCAAATAGTGACTACGTCGTCTCCTTCGAAATACTTTGTACTTCTCTTTGAGATTATATCTTCTAAATCTGCACTGATGTTCTTGTCTTTGTAGTCTTTCTTAGACAATTTTGATACTGCAATCACAGAGTCTGAATCTGTGATTATTACTCCATAACTGAAAACCTCTGATAGAGATTCAGCATAAGTTTGGGCGAATTCATTGAGTTCTCCCATAGGAGAGTATTTCTTCAGTATGACTTCTCCATCCCTAGCTGTAAATATTTCTAATGGGTCTCCTTCTTTAATTCTTAGAGTCTTCCTGATTTCTTTAGGAACTACTACCCTTCCTAAATCATCTATTCTTCTAACTATCCCTGTTGCTTTCATATTGTCAAATACCTCCATAAAAAACTTTAAGTATATTTTTACCAAAGAAAATTAATATATGCAGAGGAAACGTCAATTTTTTTAGAAATTGATTTTCTTTATTAATTCCTCATTTATTTTGCTCTTCTCGGCCTTCTTAAGTTCGTCAACCTTTTGTATATATTTTTCTTTCATAAGGTTGGCTTTTATCGTTTCCTTAGCATCCTCCAACGAAGTCTGTTCGTTGTCTTTGTCCGTCAATTTTATAATATGATAACCGTATTGAGTTTTTACTAAGTCTGAGATATCGCCGACCTTCATCGAAAATGCAGCCTTCTCGAATTCCGCTACCATTTGACCCCTTCCAAAAGTACCTAAATCTCCTCCGCTCTGTGCTGAAGAATCCTGTGAATATTCTTTTGCTACCTTTGCGAAGTCTTCTCCTGCTTTTACCTTTTTAAGAGCTTCTTCTGCTTTTTTCTTAGCTTTTTCTATTTTTTCCTTTGGTAATGGTTTATTGTTATCATCCACAGTTTTTAATAAAATGTGAGATGCTTTAACCTCGTCTTTTTTAAATTCATCCTTGTGTGTATCGTAGTACTTTTTGATCTCTTCATCAGAAATCTTAGTCTTCTTGCTGAAATCCTCTTGGAACTTTTGTAACGCTAGGTTTTCAGTTATCTGTGTCTTTAAGAATTCCTCGTCTATACCTATATCTGTAAGTTGTTTCTTATATTCTTTGTTAGACTCCATATTCTTCTTCATCGCAGCTACTGCTTCTTTTATTTCCTTGTCTGTAGGCGTTAATTTATCTTTTTTTGCCTGATCGTAGACAACTTGATTTTCAACTAATTGTTGAATTATGCTCTCTTTAAATTTGTCTTTAAATGTTACGCCCTTTTCGACTTCCTGTGTCCATACATCTTTTCCATATTGTGCTTCGACGTCGAGTTTGTTTGCCTTTAAGAGTTTTTCGTAGTAATCTTTTGTTATCTCCGTATCGCCAACAGTGGCTACAGTATTGGAACTAGAACATCCAACCATTGATACCACTACAATAAGAGACATTAAAAACGTAAGCAATTTCTTCATTTTAAATTCTCCTTATACCCCTCACTCCATAGAGTTCTTATTTCTTAGTGTTTGAAGTGCCCTTTTTCATTTCGCACATCTTTTCTAAGAGTTCTTCCAATTCTTTCACTATATTAAATCCTATCTTTTCCCTAGATTTATACCTAGTGATAGGCTCTAGTATAATCTCGTCATCTATGTGTCTTATTTTTTCTATGTTCATCTGCTTACACAATGTCTTTATGTAAGCAATTTTTACGAGCGACTTAACTGGATCCGGAATATCTGAGAATCTGTCTTCCATTTCCTCTTCTACATCGTAAACATCCTGTTTGTTAGATATTGATGCAATTTTTTTGTACATTTCGATTTTTGTAAGCTCGCTGTCTATATAAGTATCTGGGATATATGCGTTTACATTTAATTCTATTTCCACATCTATCACATCCTCTTCGACAGTACCTCCCTTGATTTTTCTGATTGCGTCGTTTAGCATCTTAACGTATAGGTCGTACCCTATCACTGCCATATGACCGTGCTGTTGCGATCCTAGTATGTTACCAGCACCTCTTATCTCAAGGTCTCTCATAGCTATTTTAAATCCTGCACCAAATTCTGTAAACTCTTTAATAGCCTTTAGACGCTTTTCAGCCACCTCGCTAAGTGATTTATCCTTTTCGTACATTAGATAAGCGTATCCCTGCCTTGTACTTCTTCCTACCCTGCCTCTCAGCTGGTATAGCTGGGCTAATCCCATCTTATCTGCATCGTATATTATCATAGTGTTGGCGTTTGAAATATCCATTCCCGTCTCTATGATAGTAGTGCAGACTAGTACGTCAAATTCCTTATCCAAGAATCCAAGGATTATATTTTCAAGTGCCTTTGAGGTCATCCTGCCATGTGCTACTGCAACTCTGGCCTGTGGCACAAGTCTTTTTACCATGCTTGCCATTTCTTCAATATGTTCTACTCTGTTGAACACGAAGAAGACCTGGCCTCCTCTACCCAATTCTTTCTCTATCTCGTCCTGGATTATACTTTCTTTATTCTCAGTGACATATGTTATAACTGGATGTCTCTCTTGTGGAGGCTCCTCGATAACACTCATGTCCCTGATTCCACTTAACGACATATGCAAAGTCCTAGGTATAGGTGTTGCAGAAAGAGTGAGAACGTCGACTGTCGACTTAAGTTTTTTAAGTGCCTCTTTATGTTTTACTCCAAATCTCTGCTCCTCATCAATTACGACTAGTCCCAGATTTGGAAGGTCTATATCCTTTGATATTATCCTATGTGTACCGATTAAAATATCAACAAGTCCTTTTTTTGCATCTTCTACTATTTGTTTCTGCTGCTTTGCTGTTTTAAACCTACTCAATACTTCCACCCTTATAGGGTAATCTTTAAATCGTTCCGTAAATGTATTATAATGCTGTTGAGCTAGAATCGTAGTAGGAACTAGTACTGCTATTTGCTTTTGCTCCATACAAGCCTTGAAGATAGCTCTTATCGCCACCTCCGTCTTACCGTATCCAACATCCCCACACACAAGTCTATCCATAACACTGTCAGATTCCATATCCCTCTTAGTATCCTCGATGGCCTTTAGCTGGTCATCTGTCTCTTGATAAGGGAATAGAGATTCGAACTCGTTCTGCCAAACTGTATCTTTTGCATACTTATATCCCTTTATTTTTTCACGTTTTGCGTATAGTTCTACGAGTTCCTTGGTCATATCCTCGATTTCTTTTTTGACCTTCGTCTTTGCCTTAGTCCAGTCGCTAGATCCAAGTTTGTTGAGCTTTACCTTCTCTACCTCTGCACCTATATATTTTTGGACCTTGTCCATCTGGTCTATCGGTACGTATAGATTGTCTCCACCCCTGTATATTATCTTCAAGTAGTCCTTTTTTATACCGTTTACTGTGATCTGGTCTATGCCCGAGTACTTACCTATACCACTGTTTTCATGTACTACGTAGTCTCCTATTTTTAGGTCCAAGAACGACTCTATATTTTGGCCCTTCTTCACTTTTTTCTGTTTTTTGCTCGACCTTCTGTACACTCCAACCATGTCGTTGTCTGTTATTACAGTAAACTTGATGTTTTTGTACTGGAACCCTCTACTTATGTTCCCCTGCGTAATTACTATCTGAGAGGATTTTATCTCTGCTTCTCTGTCTTTCGCTACACTTGTTTCGACTCCTCTTTCAAGCAAGCTATCCTTAAGCTTTTCCGCCCTCTCAAATGTGTTTGTGGACAAAATTATCTTATGTCCGTTGTATTTTAGGTTATTCAACTCTTCTGCTAGGTCGTCTAGTTTCGCGTTAAACGTCGGAACTTCTCTGCAGTCAAAGTTAACTATCTTTCTGACCTCAAATCTATTCACAGATTTAGTTAACAAGGTGTTGACTATAACCTTTCTATCTTTTAAAAGATGCTCTACATCGTGTTCTGTGTATAAAAGCTCTGCCTGCTTTTTGAGTGCAAGTCCCCTCTCTAAGTTCATCCTATAATTATCCTTGAATTGATGCATTATATTTTCGCATCTCTCATTGAATCTAGTAATATCACTTATAAAGAAAAATGCATCCTTCTTGAAATACGAGAATATACTCGTATCTGTCTCACTATATATATAATCGATGTAATTTTCGGTTCCCTCAAAGTAATTTCTATTTGATATCATATCTATGTTTGCAAATACATCTTCGTCGGTATTGCCTGTTGTATCCTTCTTCAACCTTGCAACAGCCTTGCTTACATCCTTTGGATATATAAACTCCCTAGATGGTGTTAGCTTGAATGAATCGAGTTTCTCCACCGACTTTTGTGAGATAACATCAAACGTTCTTATAGAATCTATCTCGTCGTCGAATAACTCCATACGTATTGGCTCCTTGTATTCAAGTGAAAATATATCAACTATTCCCCCTCTTATACTGAACTGTCCAAATCCTTCTATTCTCGAAACCCTCTCATATCCTAATTCAACCAATTTCTGTGTCAATTCATCGAGATTTACTACATCTCCAACCTCATATGATGAAATATTATCTAAGAGCACTTCCTTAGGTGTATATTTTCTAAGTATTGCTTCTATCGAAGTTACCAAGATTAAATTCTCGCCATTTGCTAGTTCAGTAAGAACTTTTAATTTCTTTGCCTCTTCGTTTCTATCCTTTGCCTCCAACCTATAGAAGTATATATCTTCTGTAGAGAGGTATTCTACATTGCCTTTCGTGTAAAAACTCAAATCTTCGTAGACGTTCTTTGCCTCTAAATCGCTTGTTGCAATATACAGAATTTGCTTTTTCAAGTCATTGAACAACGAATACGCTATATGTGGTTTTTGCACCGGTAGTAAACCATTGACCAACAGTGCTCCTTGATTCTGCGCATTGGCATAGTCTAGTACATCCTTATACTCCCCTGAATTCTTTAGAGGATATACAAAAATATCATTCATTCCTATCTCCCTTTCATCAAATGTCCAAATGACTTACTCGTGTTTGTTGTATTTGTTCATAGAAACATCTATATTTTCCCTTATTATGCAGTCCACGGCCTTAGCTGCTGTTTCAAATCCTTTATCAATATCTTCTTGCTCCTCTTTTCTAAATCTCGAGAGGACGTAATTTGCTAAGTCCTGACCCTTAGGTGGCTTTGATATTCCAACTCTGACTCTAGGAAATTCTCCTGAACCAAGACAATTGATTATTGATTTCATTCCATTGTGGCTTCCACCACTTCCTTTTTTTCTAATTCTTACCTTACCTGTGTCGAGATCAATATCATCGTATATCACTATTATGTTTTCAAGGTCCATTTTATAGTATTGATATATATCTATCAACGTCTCTCCACTGAGATTCATATATGTCAGTGGTTTAACGAGTAGTACCTTCTCATTTCCTATTCTGCACTCCCCTGTAAGCGCCTTATGTTTTATCTTCGTTACATTAGCGCCGTATTCCTTCGCTAAAATATCTATAACACTAAAACCTACATTATGTCTAGTTTTTTCGTATTCTTTGTCTGGGTTTCCCAGTCCTACTACTACGTACATTTGTTTTGTTCCCTTTCCCCGTCAATTCTTGTATATCGGATCTATATTTCTATCTATTCTTACCCTCTTGAGCGTATATTTATTTATTTTGTACACAATTTAATCCTAGATTAGACTCTTCACTGTGTAAATATAAATATTTAATAATTTGAACTCTGACATCATTATCAAAAATGTAGCTACTGATATAAATGGAACAAATGGAATCGCACCTCTCAATAACCGTCCCCTCATAGCTGATGCCGAGATTGTAAATATCCCAGCCAGTACAAATGACAAACCTATTAAATATATACTGTAGTTCAATCCCAATGTCAACGAACATAAGCTGTATACACCTACATCTCCCAATCCTAGAGACTTAGTCAATACAGCTATTAGATAAGGGACAGAAAATCCAACTAGCAATCCTACAAGATGGTCTGTCACTGAAATTTGATAACCAATTTTGGTCGTGATAAATAATAATATTCCTTCTAATAGTATACCACTAAGTACATCGATATCATACACGTTTTGTGTATAACAATCAATTACTGATAATTCTACCATTATTGCTATTAATAACATATATCTAAAAGTTTTTGGCTCCATACCGTATTTTGCATAGAGTAAATTGTCGGAAATCAAGATGATGAAATATATAGCGATTGTGGTATATTTTTTTAGATTTACTTTATTATAACTCGATTTGATTCTATTGTCTACAAAATAGCTTAATATCAGACATATTATGTATACAATTATTATTTCAATTGGATTTTTTATGTAGATCAAGTCGCATCCCTCACTTTTCCTAGATCTGATTTAAGTAGCTTATCCTTCATTGCTCAATAACGATTCAATATTTTTTCCCTAGTATTGTGTATACATCAAATTCAAGACTTCTTGAACCTCTATATATACTTGATTTATTATTGTCAATTTAAACGATAATTGTGTTGTTGGCATTCCACCGCGAATGAAAATCATACCCAATTTCTTGCATTTGAAGATATATTTTATTGATACATAGGTTATAATATCTTAGCCACTGAATTTAGTATCCGATCCATTCAATAACTCGCTTACAATTTTTTCATCTGATATTCTGCTGATTAATGCTTCTTTTGATATTTCCCCGGAAATAAATAACTCTGTTAAAAATTGATCCATTGTGTACATACCATACTGTGAACCCGTCTGAATTAAATTTTTGATCTGATGATTTTTTCCTTCCCTAATTAAATTTCTTATAGCTGTCGTTACAACCATTACCTCTGAAGCCAAGATGATTTTTTCATTCCTCGCTAGAATTAGCTGTTGGGAAACTATTGCCCTACACACTGATGCCAATTGCGCTCTAATATTGTGTTTCTCTTCTGGCTTAAACATATCTACAATCCTATCCAATGATTCTACCGCACCCAACGTGTGAAGGGTCGATAGTACAAGATGACCTGTCTCCGCCGCCCTGAGTGCAGTCTCCATGGTTTTAACATCCCTAATCTCACCTATCATTATAATATCTGGGCTCTGTCTTAGTGATGACAGTACTCCTGAATAAAAACTTTTTGTATCTACCCCAATTTCTCGCTGATTTACTAGACTCTTTTTATGTTTATGTAAGTACTCAATTGGCTCTTCTATTGTTATTATATGTTTTTCCTCGTTTTCATTTATATAGTCTATCATACTAGCCAATGTAGTGCTCTTCCCGCTCCCTGTCGATCCTGTAACTAGGATTAAACCCGATTTATAATTTAATATATCTACTATAATCTCTGGTATTCCTAATTCTTTTAATTTTTTTATATTATTATTTATAATCCTAATAGCCATTGCCAAATGTCCACTCTCTTTATATGCATTTACTCTAAATCTGTACTCCCCAGTTCCCTCAAATGAAAAATCCGACTCTCCCATTTCCTCTGTATGATTGTATACAATAATACTTGAAATTTCTACAAGTAAATTTTTTGCTATATCATCGCTGACCTCTTCATCACCTATGTAGATAAATTTTCCGTTGACCCTGAGTACTGGCCTAACCCCAACCACAATATGAAGATCGCTGGCAGATCTTTTCGTCGCTTCTCCTAAGAGTTCAATCATATTCAAATTATCCCCTCCAAAAAATAATAGTATATGACTAGTATTGACATTATCCGCCTTTTTTAAACATTAATTCTATCAACTTATAGACAAAATCCCTAATCTTTTATACTATAGAAGATATGGTTTTAAAATCAAATGATAAATACTTCCCTCACCTCTATAGGTTGTCGTGATATTTCTCATTTGACTTTAGTTAGAAATACCAAAGAATCATCATTGAAAAATCTGGAGGATAAAATGGAATCGTTAAAAAATAAGATAATGAGTGAAGGTATAGTTTTAGGTGGGGATATATTAAAAGTCGATAGTTTTTTAAATCATCAAATTGATGTTGGCTTTTTAAATGAGATAGGCAAAGAGTTTAAAAATAGATTCAAAGACGTAAAAGTCGATAAGATACTTACTATAGAAGCCTCGGGAATCGCTATAGCTTCTATAACTGCTCAGTATTTCGGGAATGTGCCCGTTGTATTCGCCAAAAAATCCGAATCTAAGAACCTTGACAGCGACGTATACGAAACTAAGGTTTATTCCTTTACAAAGGATAGAGATTACGCTGTAAAAGTGTCTAAAAAGTATCTCAGCGAAGGTGAAAATATACTTATACTAGATGACTTCCTTGCAAATGGTAGGGCTGCCGTCGGTCTGATGGATATCGTGAAACAGGCAAATGCCAATGTAGTTGGTCTTGGTATAGTAATCGAGAAGGGCTTCCAGGATGGAGGTCAAATCCTAAGAGATAGCGGTGTTAGGTTGGAATCTTTGGCAATCATAGATTCTATAGCCGATGGAAAATTAGAATACAGGGATTGATCTAAACTAGAATATCAAATTAAATCGACATATCTAGATTACTATCTCTAGACTAATCCAAAAACTATTGTTCAAAAATAAATATCCCCCACCTCTGTAGGTGGGGGATATTTAGCTCAAGTTATATCTTATACGCTAGAATCAACTTGGATTTAATTTTTGTACATAAAAAAAGATTAAGTGGCTACGTCCTAATCTCCCAGGGGGTCTCCCCCCAAGTACCTTCAGCGCTAAAGAGCTTAACTTCTGTGTTCGGAATGGGAACAGGTGTATCCTCTTTGCTATA